>NZ_JBEPEI010000019.1:0-159769 GCF_040300765.1 Streptosporangium sp. NPDC000239
GGGGCCGCCGGGTCGACCTTGGTGCACTGCCCGGCGGCGACCAGGGTCTTCTCGGCGAAGGCGCCGATGCCCAGGGCCGGGCTGAGCGGCGTGCCATCCTCAAGGGTCATCGGCTGGGTGGCGTTGTGGGTACTGAAGCAGTACCACGGACGGCCCCGGCGACAGGCGCGGCACTGCCCGCAGACCGCCCGCCAGTTCAGGATCACGTAGTCGCCGGGCACGACGTCGGTGACACCCTCCCCGACCGCCTCGACCACCCCGGCGGCCCTCGTGGCCGAGCAGGAACGGGAACTCGTCGTTGA
This sequence comes from Streptosporangium sp. NPDC000239, assembly GCF_040300765.1. Lineage (NCBI taxonomy): Bacteria > Bacillati > Actinomycetota > Actinomycetes > Streptosporangiales > Streptosporangiaceae > Streptosporangium > Streptosporangium sp. NPDC000239. Next base: position 303 of record NZ_JBEPEI010000019.1, read on the forward strand.
TCCCGCCCTCGCGGTAGTGCAGGTCGGTGTGGCACACCCCGCACGCCTGGACGTTCACCACCGCCTCACCCGGACCGGGGTCGGGGACCAGGACGGTCTCCAGCGTCACGGGGGCGCCCTTGCCCCGCGCGATCACTCCGCGGACTTCGTAAGCCATCGGGCTTTGCCTTTCTTCGAGAACAAACGGAAGGGGAAGCGGCCGGGCCGGCCGCTTCCCCTTGGGTGTCGCGCCTCAGCGAGCCGTGAGGTGTTCGTACGCCTGCGCGTAGTTGACCCCGGCGCCGCGCTCGGCCTGCCCCACGAACTCGGCCAGTTCTTCGGGGCCGAACCGGTGCCGGCCGGCCACGGCCCGCTCGATGTCGTCCAGGGCCGCGTTGGCCCTGGCCCGCAGCGCCGCCAGGTCGTGGCCGACGAGCTTGCCGTCGCGCTTTCGCACCTCGCCGTTGACCAGCACGGTGTCGACGTCCGCCGCGGCCGACTGAAGGACCACGGTGGCGGTGGGGTGGCTGGAACGCACGACGTTCCAGCGCGGCTTGACCACGATGACGTCGGCCAGCTTGCCGGGCGTCAGCGAGCCGATCTTGGACTCCAGGCCCATGATCCTGGCGCCGTTGGTGGTGGCCCAGGTGAGCGCGTCGCGGATCTTGAGGTCGACCTGGAGCGGCGAACGCCCCTCGGCGTGCACCGGCAGGGCGTCCATGGCGCGCTGGTGCTGCAGGGCCAGCCTCATCTGGCCGAACAGGTCGCCGGAGCCGCAGATGACGCTGTCGGTGCCGACGCCGGGCGCGATGCCGTGGCGCATGGCCTGGCGGATCGGCAGCAGGCCCATGCCCATCTGGAGCTCGGTCTCCGGCGAGGTGACCACGTGGGCGCCGCTGTCGCCGAGCAGCTTCCACTCCTGCTCGTCCAGACCGTTGCAGTGCACGTGCAGGTGGCCGGGGAGGAGCAGGTTGTGGTCGTCGAGCTCGCGCAGACCGCGCAGCAGGGACGAGCCGGCCGCCGCGCCGGTGTGCGAGGCACCGTGCACGGCCAGTTCGCGGGCCTGGCGGACCTCGGCGGCGGTGTCGTTGAACGGGATGGTGCCGAAGTCGCTGTAGAGCATGCCCATCTGGTACATGTCGTCGTCGCCGGAGAAGTACTCGGCGCGCAGGCGGGCGGCGTCGGCCAGCCGCTCGGCGTGGCTGTGGAAGGCGGGCGGCTGGAAGTCGTAGCGCTGCATGCCGTACGCGTAGACCGAGCGGAGTCCGGCGGCGCGCAGTCCCTCCACGTTGGCGTCGGCGTGGTCGGGGCTGTTGACGCAGTCGGAGCAGTCGAAGATCGACGTGACACCCGTGTCCAGGGCCTCCAGGGAGCCGACCAGCGTGGCGACCCCCATGTCCTCGGCCCGCATGATGGCGCCGGTGGTGTAGAAGGTGTTCGCGATGAACTCCAGCAGGGCCTGGTCGCCGGAGATGCCGCGTAGCAGCGCCAGCCAGGTGTGCCGGTGGCTGTCGATCATGCCGGGCAGGACGTAGCCGTCGGTGGCGTCGATCCGCTCGGCGTCCACGCCTGCCAGTTCGTCCGCCGACCTGGCCACCTGGACGATCCGGTCGTTCTCGATCAGTACGGCGCCGCCGGTGATGTCCCCGAGTTCGGGGTCCATGCTGATGATCAGGCCGCCGGAGATGATGGTGCGCTTCGCACTCATTGGTTACCTCGTCTGCTGGGGGGAGAGCGTGGAGTCCGCGGTGGCCAGCCGCCGCAGTCCGGCCACGGGCATGCGGTGGTTGACGGTGGCCGCCGCGACGGGCACTCCGCCCGACAGCCACTGTAGGACGAGTGCGCGTTCGGCCCGGTCACCGGTGACGACCACCGGTGGCGCGTCGCCCGGGATGGTTCCGCACACCTTGATGGACAGTCCGAACTGCTCGGTCCAGAAGTACGGCCGCGCCTGGTAGGCGGGCGCGGACTTCGAGGTCAGCAGTGTCGTCGCCGCGGCCTTGCCCTGGTCGAGGGCGTTGGTCCACAGCGGGGTTCGCACGGGCCCCGCCGGGGTCGGCAGGAGCACCACGTCTCCGGCGGCGACGACGCCTGGAGCCGCCCACAGCCGGTGGTCGACGAACAGACCGTCCGCGTGGATCAGACCGGAGCCGGCCAGCCATTCGACGTTCGGGAGTTCGCCCGCCGCCGTGACCACCACGTCGGCCGCGACCCGGTGCCCGCCGGACACCACCGCGTGGCCGGCGACGTGCGCGGGTCCGGCCGTCTGGACGAAGCGGACGCCCGTGTCGCGCGCCGCCTCCGTGATCAGCTCGGCCAGGTAGCCGCCGACCTGCCGGCGCATCGGCGGGAGAAAGTCGACCACGGTCACGTCGCGGCCCAGGTCCCGGCAGACGGAGGCGATCTCCATGCCGAGCGGGCCGCCTCCCGCCACCGCGACCGATCCGGAGCCCTTCAGCCGCTCGCGCAGGTCGAGGGCGTCGTCCATGGTCCGCAGCCGCAGCTCGTCTGTCGCGTCCTCGGGCGTCCTGGCGAGGGAGCGCGCCCGTGCACCGGTGGCGATCACCAGGCCGTCGTATCCGGCCTCCTCCCCGGTGGACAGTCGCAGCCGCCGCGCACGCGCGTCGAGCCCGGTCGCCCGAACCCCGAGCCGCAGTTCGACGCCCTCCTCCACGTGGAGGTCGGCCGACGCGGCGTCGCCTCTCCCGAGCAGGATGTCCTTGGACAGCGGCGGCCGGCTGTACGGCGGGCGTTCCTCGGCGGAGTAGAGGGTGATGCGGCCGTCGAATCCGGCGGTGCGAAGCGTGTTGGCCGCCGTCACTCCGGCCTGTGAGCCGCCGACGATCGCGACGTGTCGGAGCGCCGTCACGACACGATCTTCAGCGCCGCCACCGGGCAGACCCCGGCCGCCGCCTTCGCGTCGGCCTCGCGCCTGGCGGGAATCTCCTCCCCTTCGTAGGAGAAGTGCAGGTCACCGGCGTCGTCGAGACGGAAGATGTCGCCGGCGCGCTCCTCGCACATGCCGTGTCCCTCGCACCGGTCGTAGTCGACGATCACTTTCATGGACGTACTCCTTGGATCACCCGGGTGGGCAGCGTGTCGAAAGCGCGCATCAGGTTGTTGACGGTCCTGCGCTCGCCGGAGACCTCGAACCTGGTCACCCGCTGGGCGAGGGCCTTCAGGACGGCCTGCGCCTCCAGGCGGGCCAGCCCCTGCCCCGCGCAGCCGTGCGCGCCGTACCCGAAGCCGACGTGCTCGACGGGGTTGCGGGTCACGTCGAAAACCTCCGGACGTTCCCACTGCCGTTCGTCCCGGTTGGCCGAGGCGAACATCACCAGCACCTGGGCGCCGGCCGGAATCGGCACACCGGCGATCTCGGTGTCGCGCGCCACCCGGCGGCCGAACTGGCGGACGGGGGTCTCGAAGCGGATCACCTCGTTGAACGCCGTCGCCACCAGTGACGGATCGTTCCTGACCAGGTCCCACTGGTCGGGATGCCGGGAGAAGAGCCAGATCGCCGAGCTCAGCCCGGTGACCGTGGTGTCCAGGGAGGGCACAAGGTAGTCGATCATCAAGGAGATCGCCTGTTCCCGGTCGACCCGCCCGTCGTCCATGGCGTCCAGGACGCAGTGCGCCAGGCCACCGGGTCGCGGGGAGCGCTCGGTCACCAGCCGGGAGGCGTACTCGGCCATCCGGCCGGAGACCGCCAACGCGGCCTCGGCGCGCTCGTTGAGCGGGCCGTGGCAGTTGAAGTTCGCGGCGGCCCAGTCGATGAGGTGCTCGCGCCCCTCCTCGGGGATGCCGATGAAGTCCGGCACGATCGCCATGACCATGTCACGGGCCAGGTCGCCCACCGAGTCGAAGGACCCTCGCGCGATCACCCGTTCCACCGCGGCGACGGCGGCCTCCTCGACACGGCCTCTCATCGGCCGCAGCGCCTTCGGCGTCAGCTTGTGCCCGACGAGGCCACGCAGGAACGTGTGGCGTTCACCGTCGCTGGCGAACATGGAGTCGCGCAGGAGTTCGTTGTAGCGCTCGTTGAGCGAGACGCCGCCGCCGGTGCGGAAGGTCTCGTCATCTCCGAGTACGGCCCGCACCTGCGCGTAGCGCGGCAGCGCGTAGACCTCGTGCCGTTCCAGCCACACCACGGGGCCGAGGTCGCGCAGCGCGCGGTAGTGCGGGTACGGATCGAGGATCGCCTCTTCCGTGTACAGGTCCTCGGCATATACGGGGACGATGGCGCACCTCCCTCTCTTCGACGGCTTTGACATCGCTCGACGGCCGCACGGGCCAAGGTCAGAGAACTGGGGGCAGCGGCGGTTCGATGACGCCCGTTCCGACTGCGGACTCCCGCAACACCACCGTGGGGTATGGGGGTCCCTCGATGGTCTCTCGCCGGGCGAGCGCTGACCAATGTCGGTTCCGCTCCGACCTATGACCGTCTCGGCATAGGTCAATCCCGACATAGCTCGGGCGTGATTAGGCATTGGCCGGACACGGGGTTTCGGGGACAGCATCACCTGAACGGCTCAGAACGGGAGAAAGGTGAGCGGTGTCCAGCGCAACACGACATGCCCAGGTCATCGGCGCGGGTCTCGGCGGGCTGACCGCGGCGGCGGCGCTGGCACAGCGCGGCTGGACCGTCCGGTTACACGAGCGCGATCCGGAGATCAGAGCGATCGGCGCCGGCATCTACCTGTGGGGCAACGGGTTGTCGGTCCTGCGCGCCCTGGGCGTGTTCGACGAGGCGGTCGAGGGCGCCCACCTCGGCCCGGTCGCGGAGAGCCGTGACCGGCACGGCCACGTCGTCGAGAGCATCCCGATCAACGGCGAGCACGGGCCTGAGCTCTACACGATCCTGCGCCGGAGGCTGATCGACGCGCTCGCGGGCGCGGCGGTCCGAGCCGGGGTGGAGATCGTCACCGGTTCCACGGCGGTCGCCGCGACGCCGGGCGGCGAGGTGGAGTTCGCCGACGGCACCCGGCGGCGGAGCGACCTGGTCGTCGCGGCCGACGGGGTGAACTCGCGGCTGCGGGACTCGCTCGGCCTGCTGCGCCGACGGGTACGCATGCCGCAGGGCGCGGCACGGATGCTCATCCCGCGCCGCCCCGGCTTCGTCGCCCCGGCGGACGAGGCGAAGTACATCGAGTACTTCTCCGGCAGCCGCCGGATCCTCTACACCCCCTCCAGCGCCGACCGGCTCTACGTCGCGCTGGTCTGCTCCACCGGCGACGAGCACGCCCGGCGGGTCCCGCTCGACAAGGACACCTGGCTCCGGTCGTTCCCCCTGCTGGAGGAACTCATCGGGTGTCTCGACGCGGAAAGCCGCTGGGACCGGTTCGAGTTCCTGGAGCTCAGGCGATGGTCGGCCGGGGTGGTCTCGGTGCTCGGCGACGCCGCGCACGCCCAGCCTCCCTACCTGGGCCAGGGCGGCGGCTGCGCGATGATGAACGCGCTCGGCCTCGCGGAGGCGGTCGCCTTCGGCGAGGGCGACCTGGAGACGCGGCTGCGCCGCTGGGAGGCCGCCGAACGGCCGGTGATCCAGCACACCCAGCGTTTCTCCTATCGGCTCGGCCACCTCAACCCCCTGCCCGACCGCCCGCGTGCGGCTCTCCTGGCCGTGATGAACTGTTCACGCTCGCTCGCCAGGATGCGCATGCGCGCCGCGACCACCATCCCCACCGGTATGAACCGTTTTCCGGCGTGACCGCACGCCGGCGGAAGGAAGATCAATGGAAACCCTGGTCCTCGACGGCAACCCGATCGACTACGACGTCACCGGGACCACCGGTCCCACGCTGGTGCTCGTCAGCGGGTGGTGCCAGGACCACCGGTTGTTCGACCACGTGCTCCCCCTGCTGGCCGAAAACCATCGGGTGATCCGCGCCGACTGGCGCGGGCACGGCGCCGTCCGCTCGGTCGAGGCCGACTTCGGGCCCGCCGAACAGGCCGCCGACGTGATCAAGCTGATGGACGCCCTCGGCGTCGACCGGTTCGTGCCGGTCTCCACCTCGCACGGTGGCTGGGCCAACATGGAGATCACGGACCGGCTGAGCCCCGAGCGGGTGCCCGGTTCCGTCGTCATCGACTGGATCATGGTGGAGGCCTGGCCGGAGTTCGTCCAGGACCTGCGCGACATCCAGGACCCCGAGCTCTGGCTCGCCGGTCGGCAGCGGCTGTTCGACTTCTGGCTCGGCGGCACCGCGCATCCGGCGGTCGCCCGCCACCTCGACGACGAGATGGCCTCCTTCGACTTCGACATGTGGGCCCGTTCCTGCCGGGTCATCGAGAACGCCTACGCGACCTGGGGTTCCCCGCTGCGCAGGATGGCGGCGTTGAAGGTACAGCGGCCGATCGCGCACCTGTTCTCGCAGCCGAGCCTGCCGGACTACGAGGCCGTCCAGCGGGAGTTCGCCTCGGCCAACCCGTGGTTCCGGCCGCACCGCATCCCTGGGCAGACGCACTTCCCGACGCTGGAGTCGCCCGCCGTACTCGCCGGACTCGTCGAGAAGTTCGCCGCCTCGGTCGGCCGGTGAGTCTCGGGCAGGACACCGACCGCGCCTACAACGTGCGGGCGACCGTGCCCGTGCCGGTCTTCGACGAGAACATGCGGCTCTACCGGGCGTGGTCGGAGTCGGCGGTGGACGGGCTGCGCGGTCACCCGGGCCTCGTCTACGACCACGTCAGCGGCGAACGGCTGGACGTCTGGGGCGTCGGCGACCGGCCCCGGCCCGTCTTCGTCTTCGTGCACGGCGGCTACTGGCGGGCCCTGTCCCGCGCCGACTCCGCCTTCATGGCGCGCATGCTGGACGAGCAGGGCATCGCCACCGTCGTGGTCGACTACACGCTCGCGCCACGGGCGACGCTGGAGGAGATCGTCCGCCAGGTCCGCGCGGCCGTGGCCTTCGTCCACCGCGAAGGCGCACGCCACGGGCTCGACCCCGACCGCATCGTCGTCGGCGGCAGTTCGGCCGGTGGGCACCTGACCGGGATGCTCATGCTCGACGACTGGCAGGAGCCGCTCGGCCTGCCCCGGGACGTGGTCAAGGCGGCCCTGCCGATCAGCGGGCTGTTCGACATCAGGCCGCTGGTCCACAGCTTCGCCAACGAGTGGCTCGGGCTCGACGACGCTCGGGCCGCCGCGCTCAGCCCCGCGCTGCGCCTTCCGGTCCGGCGCCCGCCTGCGGTCTTCGCCGTCGCCGAGCACGACGGCTCCGGCTTCGTCGACCAGAACATCCGGTTCCACCAGGCCTGGGGCACCGGCCCCGAGCTGCTGGTCGTGCCGGAGGTCAACCACTACGACATCGTGCTGGAACTCACCCGGCAGGACTCCGCGCTCAGTCGTGCCCTGCTCGGCCTCTTCACCCCCCTTTAGGAGGCTGCATGGACCGCCCGTCCCGCAAATGGTGGATGCTGGCGATCGTCTCCGCCGGATTCGTCGCGATGACGACCAACTGGTTCAACATCGCCGCCGGATTCGGCCAGATCAGCGAGACCTTCCAGTTGGACATCCCCCAGGTCGCCTTACTGATCTCCGTGTTCGTCATCGGCTACGGCGTCTTCCACATCCCGGGTGGGGTGCTGGCGACGCGCATGGGCATGCGCTGGGTACTCGCCCTCGGCCTCACCGTCGAGGGCGCCGCCGTCATCCTCTCCGCCACCGCGAACGACTTCGCCACCCTGCTCGTCTTCCGCGTGCTGTGCGGTGTCGGCGCCTCGGTGTTCGCGGCCGTGGGTGTCGCGGCCGTCAGCGTCTGGTTCCGGAATCGGCACCACGCGCTGGCCCTGGGCGTCACCTCCGCCTGCTTCAGCGTCGGTTCCGCCGCGGGTCTGTACACCTGGCGCGACCTCACCGACGCGTTCGGCTGGCGCACGGCGCTGGTCGCCGGGGGTGCCCTGTGCGTCGTCGTCGGCGTGGTGACCGCCGCCGCCTTCCGGGTCCCCGCCGACGGCGACCACCTGCGTGGCATTCGGCTGACCCGTGCCGCCCTGCGCGAGAGCCTCATGAACCGTGGCATCTGGCTGTACGGCGCCGCCTTCCTCGGTGCCTATGGCGCTTTCATCGCCGGCTCCCAGCTGATCGCCGGCTACGGGCTCGACCAGAGGCACGTCGGCGCCGGCGAGGTGGCCCTGGCCGCCTTCCTCATCGGGATCGCCGGTGTGCCCGGCAGTGTGGCGGGCGGCTGGATCAGCGACCGGCTGTCCAGCCGACGTAACGTCTTCGTCGCGGCGGCCGTGACCGAAGGGGTGTTCGTCCTGCTCGTGCCGCTGAGCGGACCCGGCTGGTTCTGGGTGCCCGCCATGGGTGTCGGCTTCATGTTCAACTTCGCGCTGGCCGTGTGGCAGACCATCCCCGGTGACCGGCCGGGGCTGTCGCAGGAGAACATCGGCACCGCCTTCGGGCTGATGCTGACGATCTCGGCGGTGGGCGGGTTCGCCCTGCCGTACCTGTTCGGCGAGCTCGCCCCCACGGCGGGCTACCCGCTGGCCTGGTCGGCGCTCGGCGTGCTCAGCATCGGTTGCGCGTTCCTGGCCATGCTCAACGGTGAAACCCGACGCACCGGACGGCGGAATCCCCCGCTCCCCACCGCCTCCGACGCCTGACCTTGGCCCTGTCCGCACCGGCTGCTCCTCCTGCCGGTGGGCGCGGAGCCGCCGCGCTCGAACCGGCTTCGCCGAAGGCGCCGTGACCTCGATGGCCGCCGCCCCGCCTTCCGGTTCCTGATCCCGTCCTGCTGAGGCTCAGGGGGCTGCCGTCCGGTGTTCCAGGAGACCTGGCGGATCCGGGACATGTCGCCAAGGGCGTTCGTCACCGTGTCGACCTCCTCTGCTCGGCCCCAGGAAGGCGTCAGTTCGGTCAGGTCGGGGTGGCGTTCGCCATCCAGGCGGCGGGCTCCTCAGCGGTGAGCCGTACCTTCCAGGGGCGGGGCGCCGAACAGGCGGCGGCCGGCCAGGCTCACATAGACCAGCGCCACCAGGACGGGCACCTCGATGAGCGGACCGACCACCCCGGCCAGGGCCTGACCGGAGGTGACGCCGAACACCCCGATGGCCACCGCGATGGCCAGCTCGAAGTTGTTGCCCGCCGCGGTGAACGCCAACGTCGCGGTGCGGTCGTACGGCAGGCCGATCGCCCGCCCGAACAGGAACGAACCGCCCCACATCACGGCGAAGTAGACCAGCAGTGGCAGTGCGATCCGGGCCACGTCGCCGGGCCGTTCGCCGATGGTGTGCCCTTGGAGGGCGAACAGGACGACGATGGTGAACAGCAGGCCGTACAGGGCGACGGGTCCGACCTTGGGCAGGAACCGCTCCTCGTACCACTGGCGGCCCTTCGAGCGCTCGCCGAGCTTGCGGGAGACGTATCCGGCGGCCAGCGGGACGCCCAGGAAGATCAACACGCTTTGCGCGATGTCCCAGGCGGAGATCTGCAGCGCGGCCCCTTCACCGAGACCGAGCCAGCCGGGCAGGATCTGCAGGTAGAACCAGCCCAGCGCGGCGAAGGCGACCACCTGGAAGACGGAGTTGATCGCGACCAGGACGGCGGCGGCCTCCCGGTCGCCGCAGGCCAGGTCGTTCCAGATGAGCACCATGGCGATGCAGCGGGCCAGCCCGACGATGATCAGCCCGGTGCGGTAGGCGGGCAGGTCGGGCAGCAGGGTCCAGGCCAGGGCGAACATCAGCGCCGGGCCGACGACCCAGTTCAGCAGCAGGGAGGACAGGAGCAGGCGGCGGTCGCCGGTGACGGCGCCGAGCCGGTCGTAGCGGACCTTGGCCAGCACCGGGTACATCATCAGCAGCAGTCCCAGGGCGATCGGCAACGAGATCCCGGCGACCTTGACCGCCTCCAGAGCGGCGTTCAGGCCGGGCACCGCCCGCCCGAGCAGCAGCCCTGCCGCCATCGCGACCCCGATCCACACCGGCAGGAACCGGTCCAGCGTCGACAGGGCGCCGATCACCCCCGCCCGCTTCGCCGTGGCGGAATCCGATACACCGGCAGACGATGACGACGAGGGCGAGGTGGGCATGAGGGTTCCTTCGAAGCCGGTCAGGCGGGAGCGGGGACGGTGATCAGGCCGGACAGCTCGGCCAGCGTCTCGGGCACCAGGCGGTAGTACACCCACGAGGCGCGCCGCTCCGAGACCAGCAGGCCGACTTCTTTGAGGACTTTCAGGTGGTGGCTGATGGTGGGCTGGGAGACGTCGAAGGCGCCGGTGATGTCGCACACACACGCCTCGCCACCGGCGTGGCTGGCCACGATCGACAGGATCCGCAGCCGCACCGGATCCCCCAGCGCCTTGAACACCCGGGCCACGGCGGCCGCCTGATCGGCGTTCAACGGCTCGCGCGTCAGCGGCGAACCGCACTCCAACAGTTCCAGCGGCTCCATCGTCTCCCCTTTCGACCACCCCGGCCGTTTATCTATATTGACACCTGTCTATACATAAGCGGTGTGAGCGGCCGGGTCAGCGGTGCGGACCAGGCGCGGATACCGGCACGCCGAGATCGGCCAGCAGGACGCGCACCCGACGCTCGATCTCGTCCCGGATGGGGCGCACCCACTCCGGCCCCTTGCCCATCGGGTCGTCGACCTTCCAGTCCTCATAACGCTTGCCGGGGAAGATCGGGCAGGCGTCCCCGCAGCCCATGGTGACCACGACGTCTGCGGCCTGGACGATCTCCTCGGTCCACGGCTTGGGGAACCCCTTGGAGATGTCGATGCCGACCTCGGCCATGACGGCGATCGCGGTGGGGTTGATCTCGGAGGCGAACTCCGAGCCGCCCGACCAGGCCACGGCGCGCCCACCGGCCAGGTGCTCGAAGAAGCCCAGTGCCATCTGGCTGCGACCGGCGTTGTGCACGCACAGGAACAGCACGATCGGCCGCCCGTCGGAGCGGCCCTCGATGCGGGCCAGGGCGTACAGGCGCTGACGGGCGAAGCGCTCGGCCAGCAGCGGCAGGAAGTCGGCCACCGCGGCCTTGCCGGCGAACCGGTCGTAGCCGGTGTGCAGGAACCGCTCGATCGTCTCGGCGCCGAAGAGGCCGGTGAACTCCTCGCTCAGCCGGCGGGCCGCGGTGGTCAGGGCCAGGTGCTGGTCGATGGTCAGATCGTCGCGCTTGTAGGTACCGGTCACGGCAACGCTCCCTGAACGCCCTCATGGAATCGACGGCTGTCGAATTCGACTTCTGTCGATATTGATGCTCGTCGATTCTAATCGGGGCGAGCGGCACGTGAACAGCCCTGACTCACCTCGCGCTCCCCGACGCGGGCAGCCCGCACCTGGCCGAACTCCCTGCCTGTCCCCTTCCCCCTCCGCCCAGGGCCTTCGGGAGAAGCTCCCGCCCGCAGCACTCCGGCCCCGTACGGCGAAGCGCCAGGGCTTGCGGGCGGGCGAACGACGGCCGCCCTCCAGGCCGGGCAGGGGCAGGTCACCTCCAGATGCGATCCGCAACGCGGCTTGGCCGGGATCTGCGAAATCCTCGGCGGCCACACCGTCCGCGGGGCCGAGGGTGAAACCGGCCGCCGTCGATCCTCGCCCCGTCTGAGGGCCTCCCATGTTCTCGCGGCGGCTCCACCCAGGATTTTCTGAGGCGGCTCTCACCTGGGGCTCTGTCGGGCGGCTGAGGCGGGCGGGAAGAACAAGACTGTTGTCCACGCATTTTCTCGTGCACGGTTGTCGGCGTCCCCACCCCATGCCGGCAGGAGTTCCCGCATGTCCGAAACGGTGCCGCTGCATCTCGCGGGCAACAACGCCCCCGTCGCCGAGGAGGTGACCCTGGAACCGTCCAAGGTCGTCGGCGAGATCCCGGCCGAGCTGGGCGGGCAGTTCTTCCGCAACGGGCCCAACCCGCGCACCGGCTGGTCGCCGCACTCCTTCGCGGGCGACGGCATGATCCACACCATCGCGCTGGAGGGCGGCAGGGCGCGCTGGTACCGCAACCGGTACGTGCGCACGCCGCTCTACGGGAACCCCGGCCGGTCCCGCTTCGCCCTCGCCTTCGACCAGGAGACCGGCCGGATCGACTACCGCGTCACCACCGCCAACACCCACCTGATCACGCACGCGGGCCGGCTGTTCGCCCTGGAGGAGGGCGGCTTCCCGTACGAGGTGACGCCGGACCTCGCAACGATCGGGGCGTACACCTTCGACGGGGCCCTGCGGACCCCGATGACCGCGCACCCGAAGACCTGCCCGATCACCGGTGAGCTGCTGTTCTTCGGCTACCAGCTGCGCCCGCCGTACCTGACCTACTACCGCGCCACGGCCGCCGGCGAAGTGGTGCAGACGCGGGTCGTGGACGTGCCGCGGGCGACAATGACGCACGACTTCGCCATCACCCGCAACCACGTGATCTTCACGGACCTGCCGGTCGTCTTCGACCCCGCCCAGGCGGCTGCGGGCGGGCCGCCGTGGCGCTGGGACGACGCGCACCGCGCCCGGTTCGGCGTGCTGGCGCGTACGGCCGGCGACGACGCGCCCGTACGCTGGTTCGACGTCGTCCCGTGCTACGTGTGGCACACCATGAACGCCTTCGAGGACCCGCGGGGCGACACGATCACCGTCACCGGCACCCGCGTCCCCGCGCTGTGGCACGGCGGCGCCGACGACCTGGAGGGCGGGCTCCCGATCGTGTACCGCTGGACGCTGGACCTGAGGTCGGGCACGGTCACCGAGGAGGCGCTCGACGACGCGCCCAGCGAATACCCTCGTGTGGCCGACTCGATGCTCGGACTGCCCCACCGTTACGGCTACACGACGAGCTTCTCCCTGGACGCCGAGCCTGAGCGGTCGGAGATCTACGCCTACGACCTCACCGGCGGCGGCGAACGGGCGGTGCACCGCCTCCCTCCAGGCCACACCTGCGGCGAGGCCGTCTTCGTGCCCCGGGCCGGGACCGGTGAGAACGAGGGCTTCCTGATGACGTTCGCTCACGACCGTGGCGCCGGTACGAGCTACCTGGCCATCCTGGACGCCGCCGACCTGGCCGCGGCCCCGCTCGCCGAAGTACACGTCCCGGTGCGCGTCCCCGCGGGCTTCCACGGAAACTGGATCCCGGTCTGAGCATCGAGGAGCGCAGACCGGATGCTCGTCCCCGTCCTGGCAGACGGTCCTGCCGATCCCACGGACAGCAGCGTGTGGTCAGCTGATTCCGATGTAGAGCCGGGGTGGCGCGCCAGGCGTTTTCGATGCGGGCATGCCGAGAGGACCGGCGTCAGTCAAGGCCACGTCGCGTTACAGATCACCTCCAGAAGGTGACCACTTTGCATATTTACACGCAAAGTGGTGCAAAAGTCGCGGAACACCGCCCGTTCAGGCGGGGGGTACGGCCCTGGCCGACGGTCGCGCCTGGGCCGTGGCCTTCGGAACCGTCGCGGAGACGGTGGCGACGGCGTGCTGGAGGCCGGTGTGCACGTGCAGGAGGGACAGGACGCCGGTGATCGTCAGCAGGCGCAGCGGAATCGGCTGGAGTTCGGCCAGGTGGAGGCTGCTGCCCTCCCGCTCGGCGGCCATGTGGGCGGCCAGCAGTACCGTCAGGCCGCCGCTGTCCAGGAAGCCCACCCCGCTCATATCCACGATCACCGGCTTGCCCCGCCGCCGGGCCTGGACCAGGGCCGCCTCCAACTGGGCCGAGGTGGTCGCGTCCACCTCGCCGACGACGCACAGCAATGTGGCGTCGAGCAGGTATGTGCTCGTGGTCATCAGACCAGGACGGCATCCGGAATGAGAGGCGGGCATGGCGTGCTCCAACATCGATCCAGCGTCCAGACAACGCGGGAGAACTACCTGACTCCCACCATAATGCCGAAGTATATTTCCGGAAAGACCATTCGGTGTCCGCTGGCGGAAGATCCCCTCACGGGGAGACGGACACACCCCGAGATCAGAAAGCACAATGGTTGCCATGGACAGGCCTGCCGATCGTTCCTCCTGGACCTTCCTCACCCACCACGCACGCGTGCTGCTGGAGATCGCACGCCACCCGGAAAGCCGGCTGCGTGACATCGCCCAGAGCATCGGGATCACCGAGCGCGCGGTCCAGGGAATCGTGGCCGACCTGCACCAGGCCGGATATCTCACCATCGAGCGCGTCGGCCGGCGCAACCGCTACCACCTCAACCTCGAACGCGGCTTCCGTCACCCCACCGAGGCCCACGCCCCGGTCCGCGCCCTGGTCGAGCTGTTCGCCGCCTTCGACGCCCCGAATCTGCCGAAGCAGGCCGACTCCCACAGGGCCCCCGCGCCGATCTCCTCATGAGACCGGCGCACGTCGGCCGTCGTCCTCGACCTCAACTCCGCGACCCCGCAGCGCCGATCTCTTGTGAGACCGGCGCACGCCCGGCGCCGAGCACCCGGAGTCGTCTCTCACTCCGAGACTCTCACTCCGAGACGAGCAACTCGGCGACGGCCTGACCGACGCTGTCGCGCAGCTCGAAGCGCGGCAGCAGGCCGGTCTGGTCCAGCAGGTGCCGCAGGCCGTGGGGAATGCCCACCAGCAGCAACCGGCCGGTGGCGGTGTCCTCGACACGCTGACGCGTCCAGGCCAGAAGACCTACCGCGGTGGAGTCGTAGAAGGTCAGCCGGGACAGCTCCAGCACCAGGCGTGGTCCCGAGCTCTGCTCCCAGGCCGCCTTGACGTGGCCGGCGAGCGTGGGGGCGGTGATGAAGTCCAGGTGGCCGCCGACCCGCAGCACGCTGCAGTGCCCGTGATGGACCACCTGAACCCGCAGGTCCTGCCTGGAGGAGCTCACCTCGTTCTTTCCTCTCGTCGCCCTGGCCGGTGAGCCGTGTGCGATACCCCGTCCTCGGGCGACAATGCCTGCTGTCCGCCTCAGAGCGTCGTCAAAAGTCGTGTCGTCGCCCCTGATCGCGGTCCCTGCAACGTGACCGGGCTCATCGGACAGAACCTGCTCGGCCCCTGACCGTGGCTACGGGAGTCCTGGGCTTGTGGCGACCGACCTCGCGGGTGACGTGCCGAAATGCCGGTGGGGGTGCCTGAGCGTCAGCCGGTCCGGTCACCGGGTCGGACCGATCCACGTTCCCAGGCCAGGGCCGCGACCACACCGATGGCATAGGCGACCAGGTCCCATGGGTCGGGGAACGCGCCGACCAGGACACCGCCGACACCCGGCGGGGTCATGCCGACTACCTGGTAGAACTCGACGACGGCGGCGATCGCGGCCGTGGCCAGGGCGCGGCGTGCGGCGGTGGTGCGCCACAGCAGCCCCAGGAACGCGTAGACCAGCATGGTGGCGCTGACGTCGCTCACGTAGCCGCGGACGAACGGCTGCCCCGGGCCCCGGTAGAGAAGGACGAACGCGCCGACGGCGAGAGCGACGCCGCCCAGCAGGACCATGGCGCGGCGCATGAGGCTGACATCTTCTCCGAATCTCAACGATCAGGACGAACCTGATCATAGAGTTCGTCCCCTATGGCGGCACGCCGATCGCGTCAGGTCGGCGACCGCGCGGTGGGAGGTGGACAGGGCCTCTGGTACCGCTGATCCCAAGGGACGGCCACGCCCGGATCCATGAATGGGACACGGCGCTCAGATCTCGGCCCTGAGCGACAGTGCCCGGCACAGAACCACGACCTCCTCCACCCAGGCTTCCGGCCGTGCCTGGTCGAAGCTCGCCATGGTCTCCAGCGCCCGGTACCGCTCGAACGGCAGGTCCGGCAGGCGGGCCTCGGCCAGCCGCCGGGCCCGCCACTTCGGCAGCTGGGAACCGTAGACACCACGGCTCTCCAGGAGCGCGTCGACGGCATGGCCGAGTGCCTGGCGTGCCGACAGCACGGCGCCGGTGACATCGCCGGTGGCGAGCTGGCCCAAGGCGTCGTCGAGGCAACCGTCCGCTGCGGCCAGCGAGCGGGTGACCAGGAACGCCTGGAAGGCGGTGTCGGCAAGGGCCTCCCGGCGTCGGCGGACCCACTGCTCGCCCTCCAGCGGAACGCAGCTGATGAGCCGTTCCAGGAAGGACTCCTCGGCCGGTGCCAGCGGATCGGCCACGGCGGCACCGCTCTCGAACTGCTCCCAGCTGACCTTGTCCAGCATCTGGTTGACCTGGCTGTCCAGCCAGTACTTCGGTTCCCAGCGGCGGCCGTCGAGCACGATGCTGTCCGTCGGCACATACGACGGCTGCAACGGCATGGTACGGCGCGCCGCGTTGGGCCGGCGCCACGGTGTTTCGGTGACCACGTAGAAGTCGTAGTCGCTTTTCTCGTTCGCCCAGCCGAGCGCCACCGACCCGACGAGGAGGACCGCCAGTCGCCGTCCGGGCAGCAACTGCCTCTCGTGTAACGCGTGCAGGCACCGCACCGGATCCGGATTCATGTCCCCCCCGTCGCCGCTGGTCGGACCCCCGGGTGGTGGACGGACTGCACGGCCGTCCACCACCCGGACAGGTCAGGAGCGAATGCGGAGCGAG
This sequence comes from Streptosporangium sp. NPDC000239, assembly GCF_040300765.1. Lineage (NCBI taxonomy): Bacteria > Bacillati > Actinomycetota > Actinomycetes > Streptosporangiales > Streptosporangiaceae > Streptosporangium > Streptosporangium sp. NPDC000239. The sequence continues at coordinate 16,708 of NZ_JBEPEI010000019.1, forward strand.
CCGCGACCGGCGTAGATCGCCCTGTCGCCGAGCTCCTCCTCGATACGGATGAGCTGGTTGTACTTGGAGGTCCGGTCGGAGCGGGACAACGAGCCGGTCTTGATCTGCCCGCATCCGGTGGCCACCGCCAGGTCGGCGATGGTGGTGTCCTCGGTCTCACCGGAGCGGTGCGACATGACGGCGGTGTAACCGGCCTTGTGCGCGGTGTCCACGGTGGTGAGCGTCTCGGTCAGCGTGCCGATCTGGTTCACCTTGATCAGGATCGAGTTCGCGTAGCCGCCCTGGATCCCGTCGCGCAACCGGTTGACGTCGGTGCAGAACACGTCGTCGCCGACCAGCTGCGCCCGCGAGCCGACGGCGGCGGTCAGCCGCTTCCAGCCCTCGATGTCGTCCTCGCCCATCGGGTCTTCGATGGAGGCGATCGGGTACCGCTCGATCAGCCCGGCGACGTACTCCAGGTGCTCGTCGATCGAGCGCTTGCGACCTTCGCCGGCGTAGTCGTAGACACCGTCGCGGAAGAACTCCGACGCGGCGGGGTCGAGGGTGATGACGATGTCGTTGCCCGGCTCGTAGCCGGTCTCCTCGATGGCGCGGACGACGAACTGCAGCGCTTCGTCCGCGGTACCGAGGTTGGGCGCGAAGCCTCCCTCGTCGCCGACGTTGGTGTTGTGACCCGCGGCGGCCAGCGACTTCTTGAGCGTGTGAAAGACCTCAGAGCCCATGCGGACCGCCTCGGCGAAGGACGGGGCGCCGATCGGAGCGATCATGAACTCCTGGTAGTCCAGCAGGTTGTCGGCGTGCACGCCACCGTTGACGATGTTCATCATCGGCACCGGCAGAATGCGGGCGGAAACGCCGCCCACGTACCGGTAGAGCGGAAGGCGGTGGGCCGCGGCCGCCGCCTTCACCGTGGCCAGCGAGGCGCCCAGGATCGCGTTGGCGCCGAGCCTGCCCTTGTTCGGCGTGCCGTCGAGCTCGATCAACGTCTCGTCGACCCGGGCCTGGTCTTCCGCCTCCAGCCCGATCAGTGCCTCGGCGATGGGGCCGTTGACCGCCTCGACGGCCTTGCGGACGCCCTTACCGTGGAACCGGCTCTTGTCGCCGTCACGCAGTTCCACCGCCTCGTTGGAACCGGTGGAGGCGCCGGACGGGACGGCGGCCCGGCCGAGGGAGCCGTCGGACAGCACTACGTCGACCTCAACCGTCGGGTTGCCTCGGCTGTCCAGGATCTGCCGGCCCGTGACACGGCTGATTGCTGTCATTCTCTTCCTTCGTTAGCAGGGACTCCGGATCGCGGGAGATCGCGTACCCGGACTTTGTCGTACAGGTCAGGCCAAAACCGTGCCCCAGCCGGATGCCGTGGTGGCCGGTAACAGGTCGCCGCCTCACCGCCCATGACCTGTTCCACGTCGGCCCAGCCCTCACGAAAGTACAGATCCTCCTCGAAAAGCTGCCGCCTCTGCGCGGAGACGGTGAGGCCGGCCCATGTGCCGGGCGTGGACATCCCGTGATGGGCAGGCACTCGATGCATGGCAGGCGTTCTCCTTCGAGCGGCTCGTTCGGCGCGTCAGTGCGAATCCCAGGCCCCGGGCGGCGGATTGGTGATGCGCTTGCCGGCGTCCGGATCGTCGTACCGGATGTAGGTGGTGCCGACCAGGGCGAGGTCCCACGGGTCCACCTTGACGCCGAGGCGGTTCGGACGCCGCCGCAGCGCCCGCCATGCCAGCCACTCGCCGGCGTCGAGGGACGCCAGCTGCCGCAGCACGGCCTCGGCCGTTTCCCGGTCCTCGTCGGCGCTGTCGCGCACCGCCGCCCGCAGCCGTTCCAGGGCCTCGGGGGCGTTCAGCGACCGGGCAGGCCGTGCGTCGCTCCACACCGCCTCGTCCAGCACGGTGCGGTCCGCCTCCGACGGTTCGGTGTAGGTCATGGCCGTGATGACCTCGACGCGTGCCGGATGTTCGAAGAACAACCCCAGCTCGCGCACGAGGTCGGCCGGTTCGTCCGCGACGTGCAGGAAGCTGAGCACCCGGTTCGGTTGGCCGAGCCGGTGCCGCAGTGTGCCCGGTCGCTGGTCACTGAGGGTCGCCGACCCTTTCAGGCCGCTGAGCCGGACGGTGGCCGGCACCGGATGGTCGCCGTCGCTGCGCAGCAGCATGAACGATGTCGGGGTCATCGGTCAATGTCTCCAGCCGCTCGTACGAGTCAATGGCAAGCGACATTGTTCCCTCCGCATCTCCGCAGCCTCGCCGAATGGTGGGTTCGCCTGGTGTGCCGGGATCGATGCTCACGAGCGGTGACGATTACGAATATGACGGCCGGTGACAGGGGAGCCGCCGTCACGGTAATGCTGGTCATAACCCGGTAATGCCGGTAAGCGCCTTGTTCGCCGGACAGGCCCGGAGATCACGGTCACTATACCGTACCGCACCGCCGTCATTCGTGGAGGAACGCCTTCACCAATGGTCTTCACCGCCGGGGGCCACACGGTGAACTCCGGCCGGAGTGGATTACCACGCGGTTAGGTTTGTCAGCCTACCTCTTGCTGAGAATCTGTGTAAAACTGACGCTGAGACATCCGGCGACTTTGCGGCAAGCGTTTCTCGGGGGGTGCGTTGAGTGGTTGACGACACCGCGGAGTCTTCTTCCCGAAGATGCTCGTTCTGTGGCAGGAGCGCCCGTGAAGTGGGCGGAATGATTGACTCGTCGACGGCGACGATCTGCCACGGGTGTGCCGAGCTGTGTCACGAGGTGGTCGTCGAGCGGCGCGGTGAGACCTCCGCGCAACCCTTGGGCGAGCCGCCGAGGCCACACGACATCAAGGCGTTTCTTGACACCTACGTGGTGGGCCGGGAGCGGGCGAAACGAGCACTCTCCGTCGCCGTCTTCAGCCATTAAAAGCGGGTCCGGGTGAATGCCTCATCACGGCGTCCCAGCGATGCCGAGCCGACGAAGTCAAATATTCTTCCACTGGGCCCGACCGGCTCCGGCAAGACGCTTCTGGTGCAGAGCCCGGCGCGTACGCTCAATGTTCCGAACCGGCCAATGGGGCGGTGCACCTGCAGGGCAGGACGGGAACCGAATCCGCAATTCGCTGTCAACAAGGCGGCACATTGACATCGGCCAATGATTGACAACAGAAGCATCATGTTGTCAAATTTTGCGGTGTAGCGGGGCGGGCACGGGGAAGGAGCATGTTTGGCATGCGTATACGCAAAGGTCAGACCTCACGAGGAAACCTTGCGCATCTCAGATCCCGGCCCCTGATCCTGCTTTCAACCGCCACCTTCATAAATACGGTCGGCAACGGCCTTTTTGTCACGACCAGCGTCCTCTTTTTCACCCGTGTCCAGGGAATCTCTCCGCAGCAGCTCGGTATCGGGCTCACCCTCGGCGGCCTCTGCGGCATCGCCGTCGGCTACCCCATGGGAGTCTTCGCCGATCGATTCGGCCTGGTCAGGGTCCTCACCGCCCTGCTCGTGCTGGAGAGCGTCGGTGTGCTCGCCTACCTGCTCGCGGACACCTTTCCCGCATTCCTCGTGGCCGTCGCCGTCGTGACCTTCCTGGACCGAGGCGCGATCTCGGTGCGCAACGCTCTCGTCTTCGAGGCCTTTCCGCCGGAGGAACGCCTGCGTGGCCGTGCCTACGTGCGCGCCGTCGGCAATGCCGGGACGGGTTTGGGAGCCGCGCTGGCGGCCATCGCGCTGGTGGCCGACACCCCGACGGCCTACCGCCTCATCGTGATCGTCAACGCGGTGACCTTCCTCGTCACCGCCGTGCTGATCCGTAGGATCGGGCACCGCCGGATCACCGGCCACCGCGAGCCGGCGTCGACGGGTGTCCGGCGCACCGGCGCCAACCCGTTCAGAAACACGCCGTTCCTCGGGATGACGTTACTCAGCGCGATACTCGCGCTGCACATAGCCATCCTGGAAGTCGGTCTGCCCCTGTGGGTGACGACGAACACGAGCGCGCCTGCCGTCATCATTTCGGGTTGTCTGATTCTCAACACCGTTATGGTCATTCTTCTCCAGGTACGCCTCAGTCGAGGTTTGGACGATCCGCGCCGGGCCGCCACCGCCTGTTTTCGTTCCGCGGTGGCCTTCGCCGTCTCCTGCGCCGCGCTCGGTTCCGCGGCGTTCTTCGGCCCGCTGATGGCCACCGCGCTGGTGCTGGTCGGCACGGCGACACTGACGCTGGGCGAAATCCTGTCCTCCGCGGGCGGCTGGAGTCTGAGTTATGACCTCGCGGACCCTTCGACCCCGGGTTCTTACCAGGGCGTCTTCAACAGCGGAATCGCGGCGGGCGGGCTGCTCGGCCCCCTCGCGGTGACCTCTGTCATTCTGCCCTTCCACCTGGGCGGATGGCTGGTCTTCGCCCTTGTCTTCTTCCTGGCCGGCAGCGGCTTCTACCCCTTCGCCCGCAGGGCGTCCACAAAAAGCAGTTCACCGGACACGGACCTCGACGAACTCCACGAAGGGAAGCCGGCCTCTCCGAACTGACTCCGACGCGTCGCCGCGGAAGGAGCGTCATTCTTCACCTCGCCTCACTCACCCGGCCGGGGAACCAATTGGCCCGCCGGTGCGGAATTCACAGGCCCCCCGGGCGCAACCGTTCGGGGTCACCCTTTCCAGGACCATGCGACGACCACGAAGGTCGAGCGCTGCGCCGTTCTCGGCATGACCCACGCCGTCGGTCATCGGGGACCCGACGGTGAGAAGACCATGGTGGACGGGCCGGTCGGTCCGGCCTTCCGCCGCCTGGCGCTGGTGGGTCCGGACAACGGAACGCAACCGCTCCTCAGCGACGACGGTTCCGTCGCCCTGATCGCGAACGGCGAGGTGTGCAACCATCGCGACCTGGAGAAATCCCGGATCCCCGACGTGGCGCTGCGGACCAGATCCGACTGCGGGGTCCTGGCCCACCTTTACGCCCGGGAGGGACGCCACTTTCTGGATCACGTCGCGGGTGTGTTCGCCATCGCGCTGTGGGACCGCAAGCGCCGGACTCTCGTGCTGGCGCGAGACAGATTCGGCATCAAACCCCTCTACTACGCGCGAGTGGGCGACCAGGTGGTCTTCGGCTCCGAGATCAAGGCGCTCTTCCAACACCCCGAGTGCCCGAGAGCCGTCGACTGGGACGTCACGCTCGGCGAACAGACGCTGACCGTCGCGCCGTACCTGTCCCAGGAGCCTGTGACGTCCTGGTTCAGAGGTGTCGAGATGGTGCCCGCGGGGGCGATCGTCACCATTGACCTGACGTCGGGATCCACCACGCGGCACGACTACTGGAAGCTGCCCGACTTCGACGGGCAGGCGTCGCTCTCCGACGAGGAGTTCGTCACCGCCTACCGCGACCTGCTCGCGGAGTCCGTGCGCGACTGCGCCAACATCGAAGGGTCGAGCCGGATCATCACGCAGACCGTCGTCGCGAAGTGCGTCAGCGGGAGGGTCATGAGTCTGGGACCGGTCTCGGGGAGCGGCAACAGCGGCTACAACGTGGCGGTCTCCGATCCGGTGACCATCTCCTGCTGACCGCGCCATCTTGGCCTCAATCGATCAGCAGACCTACGAGGGAACCGGCCGAGCGCGCCTTCCGGTTCCGTTGCGGGTCCCCCACCGACGCCCGAGCAGCCGAGACCGCGCCCGTCGCCGCCGGAGAACCGGTCGCGACGACGGTCCGTCCGCCGGCGCCGCCCACCGACGCGCCGGGCCTGCCGTCGTCTCCGTCGCGTGCGCGGCGCCGACCGCACCGTCACGCCGGCAGCGAGCGAAACGCTCACCGAGAGCGCGGACCCCCGCGGCGAGCTTCGAGCGCGTCCAGGATCAGGTCCAGGCCGTAGCCGAACTCACTGGTGTAGTCGTAGCCCGGCTGCAGGGCGTGGTCACGGATCATCTCGGTGAGATACGGCAACTCCTCCGCAGGCAGATGCCGGAGGATGCCGCCCGCCACCTCCTCGACGTCGTCCGGCGTCCTCACCGGCAGGTTCGCCTCCTGCAGGACGAATCCGGAGACGTAACTGTCGATGAGCGAGACGGCGTGCGCGGCCATCGGCAACGTGAACCCCGCCTCCCGCAGGACGCCCAGGACGGCGTCGTGGTGACGCAGCGTCGCCGGTCCCGGATCGCGCCGGGAGTCCATGAGGCCGAGAGCCCAGCTGTGCCGGGACAGGATCATCCGTGCGGAGAAGGAACGCGCACGGATCGCCTCACGCCAGTCGCCGCCTTCGGCGCCGGGTAGCTCGATCGCCGCGAACACCATGTCGACCACGCCGTCGAGGATCGCGTCTTTGTTCGGCACGTGGTGGTAGAGCGACATCGCCTCCACACCCAGCTCCTGCGCCACCCGGCGCATCGTGATCGCCTCCACGCCGCCGCGATCCGCGACCCGGATCGCGGCCTCCAGCACGAGGCCTCTGTTGAGCGGTTGCGACGGTGGCACGACGGCTCCGGAGTCCGGACGGGTTGACAGCCTTACGAGCGTAAGCCAACCTTACACCTGTAAGCAGCCTTACCACCGTAAGGCTCTTCGGGTTCGCGTCGGCCAGGGTTCGGACCTGTGACGCGCCCGCCGGGGCGAGAGAAGGAGATCTCCATGCCGATGCCGAGGTGGTGGGGACACGTGAACAAGAAGGTGTTCAACCCCCGCGCGATAGCCGGCGGTAGATGGCCGGTGCTGATCCACGTCGGCCGCGTTTCCGGTGCCACGTACCGCACGCCGATGGACGCGCATCCCGTCGACGGCGGTTATCTGTTCGTTCTGGTGTACGGATCGCGCTCCGACTGGGTGCGGAACGTCCTGGCCGCCGGAAACGCGCGGCTCCGGGTCGACGGGAGAGAGGTGGAACTCACCGCCCCACGCCTCGTCGGGAAGGACGAGGCGTTCCAGGCCCTCCCCGATGAGGTGGCACGCCCACCGAAGCCGCTCCGCATCACCGAGTTCCTCCGCATGGACCTGCTCACAGGCTGATCCCGGCGGTCCTCGACCTGCGCGTCAGTCTTGCGCCCTCAGAGAGCCCGAACCCCGCCGATCCGGCGCCGACCACTCCGCCACCATCGGGATCACAGGACGACCATCATGCATACGAACAGGCGGGCAGCCGCGATCGCGGGCACATTGGTCGTCGTCAGCATGATCGCCGGTGTGCTGAGCATCGTTCCCGCTCTTGATGAGCCACGCCGTCTCGCTCTCGTTTCCGCGCACGAGAGCCAGGTCATCGTTGGCGCGATCGCCCAGTCCATCATGATCCCCGCCTACGTCGGGTTCGCGTTGTGCGTCTATCCGGCGTTGCGGGCGGAGAACGAGGCGCTCAGCCTGGGTTTCCTCGGGTTCAGGCTGATCGCGGCGACATTCCACTTCATCGGCGTGATCACCCTGCCCCTGTTCCTCGTCCTGGGCCATGAGTTCGCCGAAGCCGGCGCTTCGGACGCGTCCCACCTTGAGGTCTTGGGCGAGTTGCTGCGGACGGCACGCGACCTGGTCAACCACGTCGCGTTGATCATCGCGTTGAGCCTCGGAGATCTCCTGCTGTTCCGCGTTCTGTGGCGGTCGAGATCCGTCCCCCGGTGGCTGTCCGGATGGGGATTCCTGGGAATCGGAGCGGCCATGTCGGCGAGCTTCCTGGTACTGCTTCGCCTGACCGACGTGGCCACGCCGCTCTACCTGACCATGAACGCGCCGCTGGGCCTGCAGAGCCTCGTCTTCGCCGTGTGGTTGATGACGAGGGGTTTCGCCACGAACGCACCGACCACGGTCCACCGGTACGGCTGACGCGCGGGCCGTCCCACCCTGTCGCGACGGACGTGGCGGGCCTGCGGCGGTCGTGACCGCAGGCGGGCCCGTCAGTGGTGGTAGGCGTGGACGACCGCGTGCCCCCGCCCCTTGCCGATGATCCACTTGTTGATCGGTGTGGTCACCAGGAACGCCACCAGCAGGGCGACCGCCAGCGCGCCCCAGAACAGCCCCGTGGTGAGCCCGGCGTCCATGGCACCGGGGATGACGAGCATCACGCCGTTGTCCACGATCTCCATCACGATGATCGACACCGTGTCGGCCGCCAGAGCCAGGGTGATCGCCTCCTTCCAACCCACCCCGGCCCGGCGAAGCGGGATGAGGGTGAGCAGGTAGCCGAAGAAGAAGGCCAGCACGACGGCCAGCACGATGGACGGGAGCGTGTGCCAGCCCAACGCGGTGGCGATCACCAGCCCGAGCACCTCACCGATGGCGCATCCGGTCAGGCAGTGCAGGGTCGCCGAGGCCGCCATCCGCCAGGTGACCTTGCCGTGGCCGGCGTGCGCGTGCTGGTCGTGGTCGTGGTGGCCCGCGTGCTCGTGCCCCGCCTGCCCGGACATGCCGTGCCGGCTGTGGTCGTGGTGCTGCTCGGCCATGGGAACTCCAGGTCTTTCGTACTTCCTTTGCCGTCACAGACGATATACCCCCTAGGGGTATATCGCAACGCTTCCACCACCGCCCAAGACGCCCCGGCCACACCTGAAAACCCGGGGACGGCCCGAAGGTCACAGACGAGGTGCGGGCCGCAGGCTCATGCCGGTCGGTGCGTGAGGATCCGGCGGGGCCAGGGGTCCGGTTCGTCGAGCGGCCGCGCCCACGACGGTGGACCTCCTGCCGCCCACCCGGCCGAGCACCCTCATGTGGTGGGTGCGGCGCCGTACTCCGCAGGCCGCGGAGCACGGCGCCCGAAGCCGCGTTTCAGGAGAAGACGACGGAGCGCACCAGCAGGCGTTCCGAAGCGCCCGCGCCGGGGCGCAGGCTGTAGAAGGCATCCCCCGTACAGCCGGCCTCAAGGAAGACCGTGGCCGTCGAGTCGGTCAGGTTCTTCGGCGCGTAGGAGGCCGACGTGCCGTCAGAGCCCGCCCCCCGGATGTCGATGCACTTCCCGCTCTCGGGGTTGTTGACGAAGCCGACGGCGTCGTACCCGTCGGCGGTCTTGTAGGAGTAACGGAACTGGCCCACGGCGGCCGACGCGGAGCCGGGAACCGCCAGAACCAGCATGAGGGCGCCGGCGGCGGCAGCCACGGCAGAGTGCAGACGCATGGATCTCCTCTTCACGGAACAGGGGAAACACTGAGCGCAATCATTAAGTCACGGTGAGTGTTCCATGTCGAACACGAGCCCGGCCGCATGGAGGGGCCCCGCCCCAGGACTCCGGCGACCTCGACGACGGCTTCGGCGCCGAGTTCGACGCGGCGCATGGCCGTACGGCGCTCCCGCGCGGGCCCCGCCGAGGTGGGCGGCGCGCCATGACGCGACCGGCACGGAGGCCGCCGGGGCCGGTCACGGAACCCTAACCCCCGTAGGCACCCAAAGTAATCGACCATATACCTGGAGTTACCATCGATCACTTCTCCGTGAGCGGCCATGAGACGTGTCGCCGCTCACCTCGGAAAGGAGAGCACCTCCGATGCCAGCCCCCACCTTTTCCGCCCGGCGACGGACAGCCGCCGTGACCGCGCTCGGCGGCCTGGCCGCCGCCCTGGCCCTGACGGTCACTCCCGCGGACGCCCGAGCCGTCGCGGTGTCCTGCGGTACCGCGGGAGCGACCACCTTCCAACCCGGCCTCCACCTCTTCCCCGAGCCTCACGACGTCTCTTTCAGTGGCACCCAGCGCCCCTGCGCCGACTACAGCGGTAGGGGAATCACCGCGGCCACCCTCGTGGCCGACTTCTCCCATGTGACGCTCAACTGCGTGATCAACCAGAAGATCAACGGTTCGGGCCCCGCCCGGATCACCTGGAGAACCAACGGCGGCACCTTCACGAGCACCGCCGTCATCACCATCGAGAACAGCGTGCTGAACAACGTGACGGTGTCCGGAACCGTCACCGACGGCGAGTTCGCCGGCCGGCACTTCAGCGGCAGGTTCGCCACCGACCTGTCCAGAGGCGTGGTCGGCTGCCCCACCCCCAACGGGCTGACCGAAGCCCCCTTCGCCGGTTACTTCACCATCAGCTGACCCCTGCCTCACCAGGCGGCTCGGCCACGCGGCCGGGCCGCGAGGAAGAACGCCCTCCGCTTCCGCGTGCCCTTGCGATGTGAGCGCGCCCAGCGAGCAGCCCACCAGGAACGTTCTTCGAACGGCATCGGAGAAGAGGTCTCTGGTCGGCGTCCTCCCGTCCATTGAGCCTGACCCGGACTCTCCCTTTTCCGGGGAGACGTCATGCGAAGGAGAGATCCCGTGCGTTTTGCCTTCCCGATACGCCTGGCCGCCGCCGCGGCCCTCGCCCTGGCCCTGAGCGCCCCCGCCCTGCCCGTCAACGCCTCCTCCACGACCTCATCCACACATGCCGACACCGAGTCGAAGACCGCCGGCAGGAAGCTCATCGGCTACTTCATCGAGTGGGGTGTCTACGCCCGCGACTACCACGCCAAGAACCTCGACACGAGTGGCACGGCGGCCAAGCTGACCCACATCAACTACGCCTTCGGCGAGGTGACCGGCGGCAAGTGCGCCGTCGGCGATGATTACGCCGCCTACCAGAAGCAGTACGACGCCGCGCACAGCGTCGACGGCGTGGCCGACACGGGGCCGCTGTACGGCAACTTCAACCAGCTGCGCAAGCTCAAGGCCAGGCATCCCGGCCTCAAGATCCTCTACTCCTTCGGCGGCTGGTCCGGCTCCGGCGGCTTCTCCGACGCCGCGAAGAACGCGCAGGCCTTCGCCGAATCCTGCTACGACCTCCTTCAGGACTCCCGCTGGGCCGGTCTCTTCGACGGCATCGACATCGACTGGGAGTACCCCGACAATCCCGCCGACTACAAGAAACTGATGTCGGCGCTACGCGCCAAATTCGGCCAGAGCCGTCTGGTCACCGCCGCCATCAGCGGCGACGGAACCTCCGGCGGAAAAATCGAGACCGCGGGCTACGCGGACTCCGCGCAGTACGTCGACTGGTACAACGTCATGACCTACGACTACTTCGGTCCCTTCGACAGCACGTCAGGCCGCGGCCCCACCGCTCCCCACGCCCCGCTGTTCAACTACCCCGGCATCCCCAGGAAGGACTTCAACGGCAGCGCGGCCATCGACAAACTGCTGTCCCTCCACGTCCCCGCGGAAAAACTCCTGCTGGGCATCCCCTTCTACGGCCGCGGCTGGACCGGCGTCACCCAGAAGGCCCCCGGCGGTACGGCCACCGGCCCGGCCAGGGGCACCTGGGACACGAACACCAACACGGGCGTCGAGGACTACAAGGTCCTCAAAACCACGTGCCCCTTCGTCAGCGGTAACCCGAACAGCGGCGGCGGCAGTATCGCGGGCACCATCTACGCCTACTGCAGCCCCAACTGGTGGAGCTACGACGCCCCCGAGAGCATCGACGGCAAAACCGTCTACATCAAGCAGAAGTCACTCGGTGGCGCCTTCTTCTGGGAGGCCAGCGGCGACACCTCCGACGGCGAACTGGTCACCGCCCTCCACACCGGCCTGCAGTGACCCGGAACCACGCACCACGGCCCTGACCACCGACGATCCTCACCGGGGCCGCCCCCGGCTTCAGGTCAGGCGGCGGTCCCGGGAGTCCGGCGTCGCCGACGGCGAGGGTTCCGAACTCCATGGATATAAATGACTACGTAACGTTAAGGTCCGGGAGGGTGACCCTCGTAGGGAGTCGCCCGCAAAACCCTCGACGTACGGCCGCGAAGGAGCTCAAGGTGCCTGCTCGACGACACATCGGCGCGATCGGCCTGCTGGCCGTGGGGCTGCTCACGGCGGTGCTCCCGGCCACTCCGTCCTCGGCCGCCGTCATCAAGGCGACGGCCTACGGGGTCTGGGCCCAGGGAGCGCTTTCCGCGGGCCCGCTGCCCCACGCCGACTCCGCCGCCGGGCCCACCTCCGCCAGGGGCGGGCCCTGGGTCCTCGGCAAGCCCTACATGCAGATCCTCAGCGCCCAGGAGTTCCACGTCGCCGCGCAGCGCCAGAGCACTTCCCTGTGGGCCGACGCCCAGGTCAAAGGCATCCTGGCGTTCGGCAGAACCATCGAGGTCGAGAACCTCAGCGCCTCCTGCGCCTCCACCGGAACCGGCATCAGGTCCGAGGTCCGCATGGGGAGAAACCATTTCGGGAACAGCGTGGCGGGCGAAGGCGTCATACCGGCGCCCGAACGCATAACCTTCGACGGGGGCTCCGCCGTCGTCAACGAACAGCAGGTCAGGGCCTCGGACGGCACCCTCACCGTCAACGCCCTGCACATCACCATGAACAGCGGCCCCAGCTTCATTCTCGGCTCGGTCACCTGCACCCGCCTGGCGTAGAACGGCCACGGCACTCCAGCGCCCCGCCCGGACGTGCGAACGCTCCGCGATCCGCGACCGGGCGATCCGCCCTCGACGCGACGACACGATTCAGGTCGGCGAGAGCGGGTGGCCGTCCGGCGCCGGCACTCCCGGTCACACCGCGTGGCGTGGAAGCGGACGTCGGCGAACAGGGCCCGGCCTGTCCGCGGGAGCGTCTCCCGGTCTCTCCATGGAAATCGGGAAATGGCCCGGCGCGTAATACGGGCGACATTAAGCATGAAATAGAGATATTGACAAACGGGTGGAACCTCCGGCCCTCCGTTCTTGACGTCCTCACTCATGTGGCGAAACGCGGGGGCGTGCGAACGTTCACGAGATTTCCGATCCCACCGCCCACGGCAAACGATTTCCACCTCCAAAATGGAGCCATGACGATTCAGCATGGTTCATGGCGCGAAGGGCCTTTGTCGGCGGCGGTGGCGTGGGCCACCCGTGACGTGACCGTCGAGTGGTTATGAACGGGGCACGGTCGTCCGTCGCACTGTGTCGGCGAGCGCTGGCCGACCTCGAACGCACCCTGGGCCCCGACCATCCGGACACCCTGACCTGCCGCCACGACCTCGCCGAGGCCCACCGGACGGCGGGGCAGGCGGACAAGGCCATCACCCTCTACGAACAGGTGGTGGCCGACCGGGAGCGGGTTCTCGGCGCCGATCACCCCGACACCCTGGACAGCCGCCACAACCTCGCGAGCGCCCACTGGGCGGCAGGCGAGGCGGTCAAGAGCATCGCTCTGTCCGAACAGCTGGTGGCCGACCGGAGGCGGGTCCTCGGCGCCGATCACCCCGACACCCTGGCCAGTCGGCACAACCTCGCCGAGTCGTACCGGACGGCGGGTGAGACGCACAAGGCCATCACCCTGCACGAACGACTGGTGGCCGACTGCGAACGGGCCCTCGGCACCGACCACTTCACCACCGTGACCAGCCTCAAGAACCTCGCCGAGGCGTACCAGGCGACAGGTGAGCCGGACAAGGCCCTTGCCACGAACGAAAAGGCGCTGGCCGGCTGTGAGCAGGCCTTCGGCAACGACCACCCCGCCACCCTGGCCATCCGTCGTGACCTCGTGGACGCCTACTGGGCGAAAGGCGAGGTGGACAAGACCGTCGCCCTGTGCGAACAGATGATGGCCGGCTGCGAGCGGGCCTTCGGCCCCGACCATCCCATCACCCTGGCCAGTCGCCACGGTCTCGCCCAGGCCTACCAGCTGACGGGGAGAATGAGAGAGGCCGTCGCCCTCTACAAGCGGACGCTGGCCCGGCGCAGGAAGACACTGGGCTTCGACCACCCCGACACCCTGGCCACCTGCCGCGGCCTCGCGAGCGCCTACGAAGCGTTGCGATGGATGAGACCGGCCCTGAGCCACTACGTACATGTGGAGCGTCGGCAGGCGGCGGCTCTGGGCTCCACCCATCCCGACACCCTGGCCGGCCGTGCGGACGTCATGCGGTCCTTCATCCTGATGAGGAAAGTGAAACCGGCCATGCGCGTGGGCGAGAACCTGCTGCCCGACTGTGAACGCGTGCTGGGTTCCGACCATCTCATCACCCTGACCGTGCGCAACAGCCTCATAAACGTCTACCGGGTGGCCGGAAAGATCGAAGGGGACGTCGGCCTGTGCGAACAGGCGTTGATCGCCTGCGAACGTGCCCTCGGCACCGACCATCTCGCCACCAACAACGCCCGCCAGAACCTCGCGCACGCCTACCAGGCGAACGAACGGCCGGAGGCCGTCGAACTGTACGAACGAGCGGTGACAGGCTGCGAACAGGGCTTCGGCCCCGACCACCTCGACACCCTGATCTCCCGGCTGAACCTCGCGAACTCCTACCAGACGACCGGGCGGACCAGGCAGGCCGTCGAGCTGTACGAACGGACCCTGGCGGACTGCGAGCGGGTTCTGGGGGCCAGGCATCGGATCACCCGGGTGGCACGGGCGAGCCTCGGGAAGATCCGTACCCCCTGAGTACGGCGGCGCGTCACCCGAGCGGTCTGTGCCGACGGTTCACGGCGTTCAGCCGTTCGCGTGCCGGGAGCGAACCGGCCACCACATCTTCGTGCGTTCCCACGGCTTCGAGGCGAAGAGCGGTACGGCGGATCGCCCCGGCACGCGTGTGGCGTGTTTCGGCCCCACAGCCTTTTCCCAGGGAACAAAACCTCCCGTTCCCGTGGGGCCGCCCGTTTCCGGTAAGCGGCGTAGAAGTCTCCGGTGAATTCCGGATAAATCAAAGGCGAACAGCAGCAAATACCTAACGGAAATCCCGCTGAATTTCTGCGTCCACCTGTTCCTGCGGCCCGCGGACGGGCGCCGGAGACGCGGCCGCCACAGGGCGCCGGCCCCATGCCGTGCCGAAAGGCCCGGCCGTACGTTCCGGGTCCACCGCGGATACGACCGATGACGGGTGACGCCGTGCCCCGCCTCTCCTCGAAGCGCCCTCCGGCCCTGCGCGATCAATCACGGAACAGGAGTCACCACAGGTCACGGCAGCCGACCACGTCTGACATCGGAAGGTAACGACTTGGGCACTTAAAGTGAATGCGGTTGCTCTGTGTAATCAGACAGCCGGTTCGACCAAAACCAAAGAACCAACGTCCGTCAGAAGAGTCCACCCACTCGACAGGAGAAGTCATGCGCGTCACCGCAGCGATCACCGGCGGCCTGCTGGCCGCCTCGGCCGCCCTCATCGCCATCGCCCCCGCATCATCCGCATCCACCTCCACCGCGGCGGCACCGGCAGCCGCCTCGACCTCGCTGACCGTCGGCTTCGAGCAGTGCAGGAGGGGTGGCGGGCACCCGGTTCGGAGGGACGGGTACTGGTGGTGCGAAGGCGGCAGGTACGACGGGCAGCGAATCCAGGGAGGATGAGCCCCTGACTCCCCGGATCCCACCCGGCTCCAGCGGCATCTCCCGAACGCCCGGAATCCTCCCACGGTCAGTTCGAGGCCGGAGAGAAGGGTGGAGACGCCGCTGGGGCCGGTCCTTCGACAAGCAGGAGGAGGCCGTCCCGCTCGGCGGCGGCTCTTTCGACCGAGCCGCCTCCTGTCGGGAACCGCCGCACCGCGCACCCGGACCCCTGGCAGCATCGGCGGACGACCCCGCCGGATCCGCCCACCACCGAAGACACACCTTCACTTTCGGTGGTCATTCGACTATCCAAAGTGGGTGATCGGGGTATCCCACCGGCGAAGAACGCCGTCTCGGTCCTAGGACCTGTTTTGTGGATCTTTCCGCCTACTGCGGTCGTCCAGGCGGCCCCCCGCCGCATTGTCGCCCCACCCCACGAAAACGCTCCGCAGGCTCCGCGTTTGCCGTGGGGGCCCGGGGAGAATCCGTCGCCCATAACTCCGTTATGAGCTCCTCCTCCGCCTTGCGGGGCATCCACCTGGACGATCCTCGCCACGGCGAAGATCCACAAAACAGGTCCTAGCAGAAGAGCCCGTCATGCGACGTAGCGCCCACCTGATCGCCGCCCTCGGCGCGGCGCCGACCCCGCCTCCCGCCACCACCGCCTTCGGCGGAGGCCAGGTGGTCGAGAATCCCTCCGGCTGCGCTGACGCATACCCGAGGCCGCTGGTCCCGCGCGACGAGACCAACGAGTACGCGCTCGTCCACGGCGGTCCCCACCGCACGGGCCAGGCCGTCGCCGTCGTCCAACCTGGCGGACGCGCCGCCCGGGAGTTCGGCACCGGCGTCCACGTCTCCTGACAGGCGGCAGGACAGGGCGCAAGCCCCATGTCCGCCGGGGAAGGTCTCGACGCCCCGCATCCGGTCCACCGTGATGGAGACGTACCGGCCCGTCGCGGCACCTCGGCCAGTGCTCCCAGGCCCGCGACGACGGCTCGGTACGGCACCCGCGAGAGGCCTTCACCGGTGGCCCGCGACCTTGTCGATCACGTAACGAAGGACATCTCATGACCGCGATCACGTTCGACCACACGAACACCTCCTACAACCTCGCGCACGCGCGATGTCTCGCACACGCCGCCGCCCTGGCCTACAAGGACGAGGCCGACGTCACGGCCACGGTGAACGGCCGGGTGGCCTGACCGACCGGCTCAGGGGGCGCACCGCCGACCTGCTCGCCCCCGCCGGCGACGGAATCCGTGACCGCTACATGACCGCCTACCTGGCTCTCTTCGACGCCGGCCGCCACTGAGCAGGGGCGCTCCCGTTCCATCGATCACCGTGTCCGTGAGTGTTCCGCCGAAGTCTCCGGCGGCACCGGCTGGATCGGCCGGACCCCGGAACGCCATGAGCGCACCGGGCCGCACGGTTCTCCCGGCGGCCCGGTCGTGGTGCCGTCGCACACCGAGGACCTGTCCCATGCCACCTGGGCCCGGCTCGCCGGTCACCTCGTTCCGCCACCCGCGGCGACACGACCACACGGATGGTGGTCGTACGATTACGCGAAGTGCATGATCGGAATGTCCTACGGCGGAAACACCGCCTCGGCCCGAACAGGGGAGCCCCATCATGCGACGTAGCGTCCACCTTCTCGCCGCCCTCGGTGCGGCGGCACTGACCCTGCTGCCCACCACCGCCATGGCCGCGCACGGGCGGCTCGTGTTCGGCGGAGGCCAGGTGGTCGAGAACCCGTCCGGCTGCGTCGACGCGCGCCTGAGGCCGCTGATCCTGCGCAACGAGACCAACGAGTACGCGCTCGTCTACAGCGGCCCCAACTGCACGGGCCAGATCGTCGCCGTCGTCCAGCCCGGCGGACGCACCACCCAGGAGTTCGGCAGCAGCGTCTTCGTCGCCTGACAACCGACCGGGCAGGGGCGCGGCCGGACAGGCCGGGCCCCTGCCTCAACCACTCTCCGGCGGCGACGTCGCCCTCCCCGGGCACGGAGAGAACCCGGCGTAGCACCGTCCACGGCCGCCGCCGGAACCGTGATCCACGGCTCGCCCGCCTGCGGCGTGACGACACCCGGGCCCCAGGGGCGAGCCGCGCGAGGTCCGCCTGGAAGGGCTCGGCCCCACCTCACCCGGCGCCGTAGAGCCTCGGCCGACGTCGGCAGGCCCGCGCCGCACCCACAGGACGACCGCCCGGACCGTCCGCACAGCGGACCGGCGCCGGGATCCACACCTCCGGACGGCGTCGCGGCGGCCCATGGCTCCCCGCCTACAGGAATCAGGCCAACTTGGCCGATAACGCAGTGTGACATGCGGAACCGGTGACGCTCAGCTGGTGGCCGCGTGATGCGAAGCTCTCCGTCCCAGGTAGTAACAGATAGTCATCAGGCACTTACTTTTAGCTGTAATGGCGTCATCGACTGCTCAGGAAAGGAGGTGGATCAGATGAAGCAGGACATGCCGGAGCCGGTGAAGGTGTACGAGCCGCCACTGGTGGCGGAGGTCGGCGCGTTCGCCGCCACGACCCTCGGCAACCTCGACCCGGAGCGCCCGGAAGGCACCTTCTTCTTCCGTCCGTACGGCGAAGACTGACACTGACCGACTGTTCGTAGCAGGAAGGGGGCGGCCGGATGCGCGGGTGCGGCCGATCGTGGCTGGTGGCGCTGCCGGATTGCGCGGCGGTGGGTGACGCCGTCGGGCGGGTTCTGGGGCGTGGGTGCCACGTGGTGCCGCACGCGTCCGGCCGTCCCTGGCTGGTGGGGTGCTGGGACGGCGGCGAGCTGGTCCTGGCGGGTTCGGGCCGGGTACGGCTGGCGGTCCTCGGCCTGTGTTCCCTCGGCGGGGACGAACTGGCACGGCGATCGGTCGCCGTGAGCCGCCCACAGGAGGTGGAGGCGGTGCTGGACGGAGCCGCCGGTTCGTTCGCGGTGCTGGCCTCCGTCGACGGAGAGACCTACGCGCGGGGAAGCGCGTTCGGGGCACGACGGCTCTACCACGCCCGGATGGGCGGGGTCACCGTGGTGGCCGACCGGGCGCGGACGCTCGCTCATCTGACGGGGGCGACGGCGGACCCGGCCGTTCTGGCCGCCTTGCTGGCCGGGCCTGGCGTGCCGTACCCGCTGGGTGAGGCGGTGGCCTGGCAGGGGGTGGAGTCGATCGGGCCGGGACGGGCGCTGCTGGTGGACGCGGACGGCGTCGGCCGGTCCCGCGTCTGGTGGCGTGCGCCCGAGCCGGTGCTACCGCTGAAGCAGGGCGCGACCGCCCTGCGGCACGCCCTGTGCGAGGCAGTGGCGGTGCGGGTGCGGACCGGGCAGGTGTGGGGAGCGGACGTGTCGGGCGGGACGGACTCCACCTCGGTGGCGTTCCTCGCCGCCGAGGCCGGAGCGCGGCTGGTGGCCGCCACCCTGCACTGGGCCAATCCGAACAACCAGGACCATCGCTACGCACGCCAGGCGGTCGACGCGCTCGGCGTGCCGCACCTGACGTTCCCCTCCGATCGGGTGCCGGGGCACTTCGACGGCCTGCACCTCCGCCTGGAACCCGGGGACGGCCCCTCACTCGGGATCCGCGACCGGCTCCAGCAGGAGCACATGACCGAACTGCTGCGCGAGCACGGCGCCGTCGCCCGGTTCTCCGGGCACGGCGGCGACCACGCGGTGATCCCGCCGCCCGGATACGTGCACGGCCTGGCCCGCCGCCGCCCGCTGCTGGCGTTGCGTCACACCACCGGCTACCGGGCCCGCTCCCGCTGGCCGCTCGCGTCGGCCGCCCGCCTGCTCACCGACATGGGTTCCTACCCCTCCTGGCTGAACGCGCAGGCCCGGCTGCTCGGCTCCCCCAGGACGGCGCTCGGCAGGCCGCCGGTCGGCTGGGGGCCACCGGTCACCCTGCCGGTCTGGGCCGGTGACCACGCCCGTGACCTGGTCGCCGGTCTGTTGCGGGACGCGGCCGAGAACGGAGACGGCCCCCTGGCCGCCGGACGCGGTCACCACGCACGGGTCGAGCAGGCGATACAGGCCGGTCGGGGCGCCTGCGGCATCACCGCCGCCCACGGACCCGACCACGGCGGGCTGCCGATCCACATGCCGTTCTGTGACGACGCGGTGCTTGAGGCGTGCCTCGCGGTCCGGCCCGAGGACGCCGCCTCCCCCTGGGTCTACAAGCCGTTGCTGGCCGAGGCGATGCGCGGCCTGGTCCCTGACGCGATCCTGGAGCGAACCACCAAGGACCACTGCGGCGACGAATGGCACTCCGGCCTGGTCGCCAACCGCCACACCCTGGCCGCCTTCGCCACCGACTCTCACCTGGCCGCCATCGGCCTGGCCGACCCCGGCGCGCTGCGCCGCGCGCTGATCAGCCCCGCCCTGCTCACCGGCGGTGCCGCCGAGCTCGAACACACCCTGGCCGCCGAGGCCTGGCTGCGCGACATCGCCGCCCACCCCGAACCCGCCTACCTGAAGGTCCACCGTCATGAGCCTGACCCTGTGCCCTGATGTCACCCTCTACGACACCGGGCAGGCGCTCATCCTGCTCGACACCCGCCGCGGCCGATACTGGCAGACCAACGCCACCGGGGCCGAGGTGCTGCGCGCCCTGCTCGGCGGCACCACCGCCGACCAGCTCGCCGACCAGCTCGTTCGCCGTCAACCGGTCACTCACCGGCAGGCCGCCGACGACATCGCCGCCCTGCTCGACGACCTGCGTCGTACCGGGCTGGTCCGGTCGTGAGCCAGACTCTCCGTTCCCCGAAGACCCGGCCCCCGCTGCGCACCCGCGTCGCCGCCCGCACCGCCGTCGCCGCCGCCCGTCTGCTGGCCCACCTGCCGCCACGGCGCATCGTCACCGTCCTGACCCTGCTGCGCCACGGCACCCGTCCCGCCACACACGCCCAGGCGCTGGACGCCCGCACCGCCGTCACCGCCACCAGCACCATGTGCGCCGGACGCCACTGCCTGCAGCGCTCTCTCGCCGCGACCCTGCTGTGCCGCCTGCGCGGTCACTGGCCCACCTGGTGCACCGGCGTACGCACCCCGCCCTTCGCCGCCCACGCCTGGATCCAGGCCGACGGCAGGCCCGTCGGCGAGCCCTCCGACATCACCGGCTACGGCATCATCCTCAGCGTCCCGCCGTCTCCCGACCGGGGTCCCGGCGGCCTGACCGGCACTGTTCCTGACCACCCGGTGGACACCGGTCGATGAGACGGGCACCGGCCGACGATCCGGCCGGTGCCCGCCGTCGCACCGCTCACCACACCGGCGTCCGCGCCGGGCCGGTGGGGTCGCGGCCTAGCCCTTGGACCTCGGTCCCGGGGTCAGGCCCGCGCTGCGGAACGCCGCGTACATCTGGTTGGCCTGGTTCGCCGCGCCGCGGACGTTGGGGTGGATGAGGGTGCAGGCCTCACCCCTGGGGACGCCGGCCGGGAGCACGTCCAGGAGATCGCACCGGTATTCGGCCGGGTCGGCCGGCTTGGTCTCGCCTTCGGGGATCACCAGGTCGTCGAACACTCCGTACATCCACTGGTCGGCGCCCCTGGCGCACACGCCCTTGCCCTGGCTGGACTCGTAGGTGTCGACGTAGGTGGCCCACCCCTGGTTGTCCCGCGCCTGCTGCCTGATCGCCTCGTTGAGGCGCCGCTCCAGGGCGATGAGGAAGTCGCCGTCCACGCCGAGGCGGACGGTCCCCAGCCGCTTGAAGTTCCCCCAATAGCAGGTGGTCTGGTTGAACGGCCTGGACACGACCGTGGGGTAGCCCAGCAGGAACACCTTCGCGTGCGGGGCGCGCTCGTGGATCCGCCGCATCATGAGGGTGTACTCACGGGTCAGGGTGGCGAACCTGTCCGCCAGCCACTGACGGCCCTCCCCGTTCTCGTAGTAGTCCCTGCACCCCGGGCCCAGGGTCGGCGGGTCGCCCTGCTTCACCCCCATCTCCAGGCACTTGGCCAGGATGTCGGCGAACCCGAGGGTGTTGCCACCGATTCCGACGGTGACGACGTCCTCGTCGCCGTTGAGCGCGCCGATCTGCGCGGGCCTGGCCGGCCACGCGCAGGTACCGCGGTTGAACGGCGGGCCAAGGAGCAGGTCGCAGGGCTGCTCGGACAGAACTCCCTTGTCGATCTCGGCGGCGCCGCAGGAGACGTCGGTGAGCCGGACCCAGCCGGGAGTCTCGGCGTTCAGCCGCTGGGCCAGCTGCTGTTCCCAGTTGTGACTGGACCGGGCGCAGCCGTCGCTGGGGTCCCAGCGGGGCACGAGGGCGTTTGCGCTGTAGGAGTCGCCGAGCGCGGTCCACTTCAGCGGCTGCTGAGCCGTCGTGTTCGGGGTCGTGACCGGGGTGGCGTGGGCGGCGGAGCCGCTCAGCAGGTTCGCGACGATGCCACCGGCGAGGGCGACGCTCAGGGCGATGGAAGGTGGGCGCATGCTTCTCCTACGTCGATCACTCTTGGTAGTCGTTTGACTACCTATAGCATGCGGGCTGTGGCGGTGCCAGATCCCTGGCTCGCGACGTCAGGGGCCGGACAGGGCCTCATCTGACCTGCGGCGGCGACCCGGCGCCCCGATCGTCCACGGGCCGCGCGAACGCCCCGACGGTGCCGTACGGGAAGTGGGTATAGGACTTAAGGGGCCAAAACACCCGCCCGGCTCGTGCGGCACCAGGTCCACGTCGGTGCCGCGTTCCCCCCTGCGCCGCCCGCCGGAATGACGCCGGCGGCGTATCCGGCGCGGGCGAAGGCGCGGATGGCCGCGTCCAGGTCCGTCCCCTCCGTGTGTCCACACCCGCGTCTGCCTTCTGGAGGAATCGTGACCACTCGTGTTCAGCTGCCGTTCGAGCGGCCCGGCCCGATGCTGCCCGCGCCGCTGCTGCGCGAACTGCAGGCCCGTGGCCCCATCCATGCCGTCCGCACCGCCCTCGGCACCCCCGGATGGCAGGTCACCGGATACGCGGAGGTGCGCCGGTTGCTGAACGACGACCGGCTCGGCCGGTCCCACCACGATCCCGAACACGCCTCCCGCACCGGGGAGTCGGTGATGTTCGGCGGGCCGATGGGCGACTTCGAGACCGAGCAGGCCGACCACCGGCGGATGCGCTCGCTGTTGCAGCCGCACTTCTCGCCCAAACGGATGCGCGTCCTGCGCGCCCGTGTCGAAACGCTCACCGCCACCCTGCTGGACGAGCTGGCCGCCGCCGGGCCACCCGCCGACCTGCACTCCGCGCTGGCGCTGCCGCTGCCCATCGCGGTCATCTGCGAACTGCTCGGCGTGCCCTACGAGGACCGCGCGCAGTTCGGCGCCTGGAGCCGGGCCGCGAGCGACGTCACCGACCGGGCCCGTTCCGAGCAGGGCCTTGAGGAACTGTTCGGTTACGGCCGGCGCCTGGTGGCCCGTAAACGGGCCGAGGGTGACACCGACGCCGATGTGATCTCCCGGCTGGCCGCCACCGACGGGGTCAGCGACGAGGAGGCCGCCACGATGAGCATGATCCTGCTGTTCGCCGGGCACGAGACCACGGTCACGGCGATCGACGCGGGGGTGCTGTGGCTGCTGGCAACGGCGGGCCAGTGGCAGGCGCTGGTGGCCGACCCGTCCCGGATCGGCACGGCGGTCGAGGAGATCCTGCGCGCGCTCAGCCTTGGCGGGGACGGCATCGCGCGCTACGCCCGCACCGACCTGGAGATCGCCGGCGTGCGGATACGCGCCGGTGACCTGGTGCTGCTGGACACCGGCGCGGCCAACTACGACGCCGCCGTGTTCGACGACCCCGACCGCTTCGACATCGGTCGCGCGACCGTACCGCACCTGACCTTCGGCCACGGCGCCCGCTACTGCATCGGCGCGCCGCTGGCCCGCATCGAACTCCAGGCGGTCTTCTCCCGGTTGACCGGTCGCTTTCCCGCCATGAGGCTCGGCTGCGCGCCGGAGGAGCTGACCTTCGACGCGAACGTGGTGACCGGCAGCCTGACCGCCCTGCCCGTCAGCTGGTGACAGGGCTTCGATCTATCGAAAACTTGCCCACATACATCACTTTGTGTATGTGAAAAGCCACTCTCCGCCCTGGAACCGTTCGGTGGCGCGGAGGCGGTCGCGCCCGGGTCCGCACCCTGTGCGGACCGGCGGGCCGTACGGCACCGCGTCGCCGGTGGAGTCGCCGGGCAGGCCTGGCCCGGCCCGCCGCCTGACGTCGGGTCACCGGACGGGGCCGACCTCCAGGGCGGGGCACCACGACGCCTGTTTCAGGCCGCCGACCCGGCCGCAGAACCCCACCTGCGCCGGTCGGCCGAAGCCGTCGACGCGCTGAACGGAGATGAGCTTGTCCAGCGGGACCTGACGGTCGACGTCACCGCCGAAGTCGATCATGCCGCTTTCTCCGTCGAGCGCCTTGTCTCCGTAGACGCCGCTGATGGCGTGCCAGATCGTCGCCGACGTCAGCGGCATGTCCAGGAACTCCTCCTTCAGCTGCCTGACGGCGTTGACGTAGAGCCTGACGGCGTCGAAAGCGATCGCGGCGTGCCCGTCCAGCGAGGAGCTCTCCAGCTGACTGCACTCGTCGGGGAACAGCTCCGCCAGCTCGGCGTAGAGCTCGCTGGTGCTGTCGCAGCGTGCGGCGTCGAGCGCGAAGTCGAGAAAGTCGTAGGAGATTCCGGGAAAGTTCTTCCGGCGTTCGGCGTCGGCGGCCAGGCGAGCCACGTCGTCGCCACCGAGAATGGTGGGCGGTTCTGAGTTGCAGGCCTCGTTGACGCCGCCCAGCATCGACTCGAAGTCCTCCGCGCGTCCGGCGAAGAAGATCAGCCCTGAGTAGTGACACGCCTGTCTTCCCAGGTCGATCAGCCCGGCGGAGATCCTGCTGGAGTCCACGCTCGGAGTGGAGTACGGAATGACCTCGGTGGCGAAACCGATCTCCTTGAAGCTCTTCTCGACGTCGTCCTTCAGGTTGTCGCTGTAGATGTCCATCGGATCGTCGGAATAAAGTATGCGAACCTTGCGGTCTATTTTCTCCCCTGTTCTGTAGCGAAGGCGGCCCGCGTACGCCGCGGCGACCTCGGCCTCACGCCTGTTCTGCGGCGAGATCTGGAAGTACATGGGCGACTGGCGGATGAGGGTGTCCGCAGAGAGGATCGTGCCCACCGCGGGGAGCCCGACCTTGGTCAGGGCGCGGATCGTCCGGCTGGTGGCGTCCCTGCTCTGGTCGAGGCCGGTCACGCCGAGAATCGTGGGGTCCTTCTCCTTGAGGCGCGCCAGGATCTCGGCGACCTGGGGGCCGTACCTCATTCCCGACCCCGCGTTCGCCGGATAGATGCGGACTATGGGCTCTACGGGACCGGACCTGCGGAGTTGACGTGACTGCGCGCTGGCCGCCCCCTGCAGGGCCTCGCGCACGTAGGCCCGTGCCCGTGGGGATCTGTCGGTGGTGCTGAACAACGCCGACAGGTGAACGAGCGTGATCAGGGGGCGTTTCGGGTCCTGCTTGTGCAGCTCGTCGGCCTCGCGGTTCAGCTCGTTGACTGTCTGGAGGGTCGCCTTCAGCTTTCCGTCCGAGGTCTGGAAGGAGAATCCGTACCGCGAGACGCCGACGCACTCACCTGTGGGCATGGTCTGGACCGTGCCGGAGTCGGCGGCGAACACGTCCAGCCCGCAGTGGGCGCTCTGGTAGTCCTGGATGGCGTACCACTGTCTGACACCGGCACCGGCCAGCACCAGGGCCACGGCGGCGGCGAGCATCCTGCCGGTCGAACGGCGCGCCCACAGAGGCGGCGCCGGAACACGTAGCCGCGCGTCCTGGGCGACCTCTTTCTGGCGGATGAAGTCGTATCCCGTTTCGGTCGGCGACATCGGGTCGGGAACGAGCAGCGGGAGGTACCAGGAATCGTGTGTCCTGGCGCGGGCGTGGCGCAGGAAGCCGTCACGCCAGCCGTCATAACGCCGGTCGTCGAGGGTCCAGAGCCGGTTGTCGCCCCAGTAGCCGTAAAGGCGCGACCCCGGTTCCGGCACCGCCGTGTCGCACGCTATGACGAGGAGGGGGTCGAAGGCCCCTGTGTCGATGCGGACGTCGATGACGGTCTCCAGGAGCGTGTCGCCCCCGTTCTCGGAAGTCGTCCCGTCGAATATCGCCACGCAGTACGCCATGCGCCGCGCGGCTCTGGGACGCCAGAACCGACGGCGGTAGGCGACCCGCAGGTCCTCCATGAACGCGTTCGCCATGAGTTTGCGGAGCTGCTCGATGTTCTCGACGTCCTTGTTCGGGCCCGTCAGCTTTTCCGCGAAACCGATGAACGTGCCCGGATCGGCCGGTGAGAGGTACGGCTGGCGAAGCAGCCATCGATACTCTCCGCCGAGCCCGAGACGTATCCTGAACCAGGCGAGGGGGAAGACGTACAGGCAGAGCAGCCGTAGCCACCAGGGCACCTCGCCCACGGCGAATTCCGCCTGGGGTGAGCGCAGGAACCCGAACACCCCCCTGCGGCGGATCTCACGTTCCCGAAGCCTGCGCAGGAGCGTCGGTGTGTGGCCGTCCACGGCGTCCGCGTCGCTCTGTTGCAGGAGCCAGTTGACCAGGCCGAACCTGCGGAACCGCACCTTGCCGTCACGGCCGTTGACATCGCGGCCGAACGCCTGCGCCAGTTCCGCCAACGCGGCGCGCGTGACCTCGACGGACTCACGTTCCGAGCCCAACGCCCGGTCGGAGAAGACGCACAGGCCGTACGGCACCCGGCGTGGATCGGCCTCACGCAGGAAGTGGGCGAGACCGTGGGAGAGTTTCGTGTGCTTCTCGGCACCGACGACGTAGACGATCGGAAGCCCTTCTCTGCCCTGCCTCACCCCTCTGTGACTGTCGGGCACCGGACATTCACCACGTCTCGGCCGGCGAGCGAGCCTGGCGATCAATCGCAGGAGATATCCGGCGCCAGGGAAAACCGGAATATCGGATGGATCGTGAGGAACATTCATGGCGCATCCCGAAATATCAGGGGAAAGGCGTGACGGCTCCGGCGTTCGGTGTCCGCCTGCCAATGGCGCCCGCCTGCCCCGACAGGGCGCCGCCCCGTACAGCCGGATCCGCATCGATCCCGGAAGTTCGCCTGTCCGCTCCCGTAACACCGCCTGAGAACCGGTGCCGTTCTGGCCGACGACCGCGATCACGGCACCTCAGATGTATTGCGCCTGATCAGAGCCGTTCCGGAGACACACCGCGGCAGCGCGCCCCCCGCCCCGCCGTGACGCCGAAGTCCTTCTCTTCACTCCCGATCGCCGTCGGAACCTGTCTCGAAAAATCAGCCGAATTATCACTCATGATCGTTTCAGCCCTTCAGGCGTAACGAAATCACTGAGAGCGAGTCACCACCTCGCCATGGCTGAATTTAACACCAAACCACCATGGATCACATGCAAAGCGTTAATTTCGCTATACCCTGCGTTATTTGACGGTAAGTCCGATAGGGTAGGAATGTTCATCTGCTTTTTCACGCCAACGGGAAGCGATTCCGCCGCACGGGTGTGCCCCCGTCAGCTCCGGGCCCCCAGGATGGCCCTGCCGATCCGCACCAGGGTGGCACCCTCCTCGACGGCGATCTCGAAGTCGTTGGACATGCCCATCGACAGCTCACGCCAGTCGCGGTCCGGCACGTGCTCGCGCAGCGCGTCCCTGATGCGGGCGAGAGCCCGGAAGCAGGGACGGACCTGTTCCGGGTCGTCCACCAGGGGGGCGACCGTCATGAGGCCGCACGGCACCAGGTTGGGCAGCGCCGCGATCTCACGGACGACGCCGAGGAACCGTTCCCATCTCTCCCCGTCACCGGGGCCGCGGAGGTCGAAACCGGACTTGCTCGCCTCGTCGGCGACGTTGACCTGGAGCAGGATCCGCATCGGGCCCCGCTCGGGATCGTCGGCGAGGACCCGGTCGAGACGCCGGGCGAGCTTCAGGGTGTCGACGGAGTGGACGACGTCGAACATCCGCACCGCCTGGGCCGCCTTGTTGGACTGCAGGGACCCGATGAGGTGCCAGCGCCAGGGGTCGTGGCCCAGTTCGTCGATCTTGGTGGAGGCCTCCTGGATCCGGTTCTCCCCGAGATCGGTCACGCCGGTGCCGTACAGGTGGGCGACGGTCGTGGCCGGATGGGTCTTGGTGACCGCGATGACGGTCACCTCCTCGCCGTTCCGGCCGGACTTCTCGGCCGCGACGGTCACCCTGTCCCGGATCGCGGTCAGCCTGACGAGCAGTTCTTCGGAGTTCATCGGTCCTTCCCATCGTTGAGGTGGCCGACGGGCTCGCGGACGGCCTGACGCATCGACCGCCGGATGCCGATCAGGACACCGATGATGACGACGGCGATGCCCACGATCTCGACGGGAGGCGGCAGACGGCGTTCGGCGAGGAAGACGTAGGCGAGCCCGGAGATCGTCTCGAAGACGATGAGCTGTCCGGAGACCGAGACCGGGAGCTGGTGGGAGGCCCTGTTCCACAGCAGGGTGCCGACCCAGGAGACCATGACGCCCAGGATGAGGCTGCCCGCTATCAGCCAGGCCACCGAGTCCCTCGCCCCACCGGTGCCGGGGGCGGGGGAGGCGGAGGCGCCGAGCAGCAGCAGTGGGCTGGCCAGCAGTGCCATGACGAGGGTCACCACGCCGATGAGGGTCGACCACCGCCCCGAGGACATCTCCGGGTGGGTCTTGAGGAAGGCCGCGTTGGCGACGCCGTACCAGGTCCACATCAGCAGGGCGAGGAGGGCGCAGCCCGCGCCGGCGAGCTGGGCGGCGAGCGGCCGGTCTCCGGTGCCCGACCAACCGGCCTCGGTGAGGTTGACGAGGACGAGCCCGGCGGCGATGAGGGCGATGGGCAGGGCGAGGCGGCCGAAGGGGAACTCCTTGTGCCGCCAGTTGCCGTAGAGGGCGACGGTGACCGGGAGGGTACCGATGATCACGGTGACGACGGGGGCTCCGACCAGGGCGACGCCCTGGACGACGAAGAAGTAGTAGCCGACGTTGCCGGTGAAGGCGAACAGGACGGCCATGAGCCAGACGTCTCTTCCGAGGCCACGGAGCCGGGTCCTGGTGACCGCGAGGATCAGCAGCGACAGGATGCCGTAGCTGACGTACCTGCCGAGCGTGATGACCACCGGGTCGAAGGCGCTGAGCAGGACGGGGACCAGGAACGCGAGGCCCCAGATGAGGTTGGCGGTGATCCCCGTCGCGACAGCGGCCGTGGTGCCGGCGAGCGAGGACCTACCGGGAACTGCCATCGGGTCTCATCTCTCCATCGCGTCGTCTGTGCGGAAAGCCGGAAGTGATCACGAAACTACATTGATCGGCTTCCGGTCCGTGGCCACTGTTCCGGAGTCGGCCAGCGCCTCGCGCAGCCGCCGCTCCAGCGCGAACATGTGGCGGTGGGTGACGGCGTCGTAGACGGTGGACGCCTTCGGGTCCACCTTCGCCATGGCCGCCGCCACCCGCTCCTCCGTCACACCCGCGGGATCGACGGTGTCCCCGGCGACGACGAACCCCCACGGCACTCCGTAGGAGGGCACCGAGATGGCGTACGGCGTCGCGTACCGGAAGACCGATCCCAGGGTCCGCAGGGTGCCGGCGAAGAAGTCCGCGGCGAGGAAGTGCGCGGGTCCCGCCTGCGTCGCGAAGAGCCCTCCGGGCCGCAGGACACCTCTGACCTCGGCGTAGAACTCCGCCGTGAAGAGCCGTTCGGTCGCCGACCCCTCCGTGGCGTCGGGAAGGTCGGCGACCACCAGGTCGAAGTCGTCACCTGCCTCACGGACCTCGCGGACGAGGGCCCGGGGGTCCCCGAACACGACGCGGCACCGGGGGTCGCGGTCGGCCCCCCGGTGCATGTGGGGAAGCATCGACCTGGTGATCTCGTACAGCTCGCCGTCGACGTCGAGCTGGACCACCCGCCGGAGGCCGGGCAGGGCGCACAGCCGGTGCAGGACACCGCCGTTCGCTCCGCCGAGGACCAGCACGCGCTCGACCCGGTCACTCATCGCGTAGGCGGGGTACAGCAGCGCCTCGTGGTAGTGGGCCTCGTCCCCCGCGGTCGACTGGACCCGCCCGTCGAGCAGGAGGGCGGGGCCGTACGTGCCGAGCTCGACGATCGCGAACTCCTGGACCGGGGTACGGCCGGCGCGGTGCACGGTCACGACGTCGTGGACGTGCCGCTCGTAGGCGGTGATGGGTTCGACAACCTGTCCGGCCGGCATGGGATTCCCCTGTGGTGTTCGCGAAGGTGTGGACGGTCAGCGGGCGGTGGCGACGACGAGGGCGTAGCCGAGCTTTCCCGCCTTGGTGACGGCGTTCTCGTAGTCGGCCAGCCGGGTGCTCGTCTCGAAGTACTCCTGCGAGGTCAGGGCGACGATCCGGTCGTGGAGGCGGTGCCGTACGGTGACCGACCTGTCCTGCCAGTCGCGGAAGGTCTCGGTCAGGTCGAGGCACTCCGTCACCGCGAAGCCCGCGTCGGTGAGGAGGTCGGCGTACTCGCCGGTCGAGTAGACGCTCGGGCAGGCCCACTCCGTGGTCAGCGAGTGCCACTCCCGTTCGTCCAGCTCCCCCGTGCGGACCCGTTCGAGGAAGGCGAGCGAGCCGCCGGGCCGCAGGAGCTCACGGCAGCGGGCGAAGAGCCTGGCGGCGTCGAAGTGGCAGAACGCGCCGGTTCCGTAGGCTCCGTCGAAGGGTCCGTCGAACTCCTGCTCGTAGACGTTTCCGTGCACGAGCCGGATCTCCTCCCGCTGACCCGTCGCGGTGATCCGGTCTCTCGCCTTCTCCAGCGGGCTTCCCGCCACGTCGATGCCGGTGATCCTCCAGCGGAACTCCCCCGCGAGGAAGCTCGCGACGGCGGCGGTGCCGCAGCCGATGTCGAGCACCGCCGCGCCCGGCGGGAGCTTCATGGCCGAACCCATCAGCCGGAGTTCGGAGGCGCTGTTGTCGCTGAACTGACCGATGTACTCGCCCTGTCCGTAGACCTCGGGGTAGATGAGGTCGTGGACGAGGTTGTTGCCCGGCATCTCCTCGTCGTAGAGCTGGGCGACGGCGGTGAAGTTCTCGTTCTCGGTCTTCATGTCCGGGCACTCCCGTCGACGAGAAGCTGGATCGGCTGTTCGAGGTCGACGCCGGCCACGGCCTCGCGCACGTCCTTCGGCACGTGGAACATGTGGTGGTGGGTGATCCCGTCGTAGAGGCGGAGGGTGCCGGTCATCCGCTCCGCGAGGTGGCGGTCGATCTCGGCGGCTCCGGTGCCCAGCGGGTCGAGCGGCAGGTTGGAGCCGATGACCGTCATCCAGACCGTTCCGTACGACTGCGGGTGTGTGACGTAGCGGTAGGCGTGCGGGAAGACCCGCTCGACCACGGCGCCGATCCGTGCGGCCATCTCCGACGAGCGGGGGCCGACCGAGCCGCACCACGAGACGTAGAGGCCGCGTTCGCTGAGTCTGGACCGCATCAGGCCGACGCTCCGCGCCGAGAACACCTCGGAGGCAGGGCTGCCGGGCAGCGGTTCGCTCAGGTCGTTGACGATGAGGTCGAACCGGCCGGGCTCGTCGTCGAGGTACTCCAGCACGTCCGCGATCTGGAGCCGGACCCGGGGGTCGGACCAGTGCTCGGTGCCGACGTGGGGCAGGTGGTCGCGGGCCACGTCGATGACCGAGGTGTCGATCTCCACCTGGACCACCTCGCCGACCCCGGGGTATCTCAACAGCTCGCGCACGACACCGCCGGGCCCCGCCCCGATGCACAGTGCCCGCTCGCAGGAACCCCCCAGCAGGAACATGGCCGGGTGGACCATGCTCTCGCTGTAGATGTACTCGTCCGCGGCGACGTGCTGGATCCGTCCGTCGAGGAAGAGGCCCCGGCCGTAGCTCTCGGTCTCAAGCACCTGGATGTGCTGGAAGGCGCTCCTGGTGGAGTGGACCTCCGCGACGATCCGGTGGCGGTGAGCCTCGCCCGGGGCGATCTCCTCGAACGACCAGCGTCCGTCGGTCAACGGTCGCTCCCGGTCAGTTGCTCACGGGACCGGATGAGCGTGGGCTCGCCGCTCTTGTCGAGCAGCACCTCACACGGCTCGGTCTGGCCGAGGAACTGCGTGATCATCGAGTAGCAGTAGCTTCCCGCCTGGTCGAAGACCAGGACGTCCCCGGGCTCCAGCGCGGGCAGGTGGATGCCCTTGGCCAGGAAGTCGCGGGAGTACGTCGTCGATCCCACGACGTCGACCGGCTTCTCAAGCACGGCTCCGCTCTTGCCCAGGACGTCCACGTTGTGGAACTCGTTGTAGAACATCGACCGCGGAAGCAGGGTCGCGCTGGCGTCGCAGCAGACCAGGAATCGGTCCGGCCTTTCCTTCACGTCGAGCACGGAGGTGCAGAAAACAGCGGTGTCCCCGAAGAGGGAGCGTCCGGGCTCAAGAATGAGCTTTATCGGGCGGCCGCGCTCCTTCGAGTAGGCGTTGAAAACCTCGCTGATGCTCTTGTCGTACTCGGCGTAGTCGAAATCGATGGCGTCGTCGCCCCTGACCGGGAAGCCGCCGCCCAGGTCCACGTATTCGAGGTCGGCGAAGTGGTTCGAGAGTTCGAGGGTGCGTTTGACCCCCTGCATCATGGTCGCCAGGGAGACAATGTTCGTACCAAGGTAGACGTGCGTTCCGACAATGGTGATGTCGTACTCCTTGGCCGTGGCCATGACCTTCTCGAATTCACTTTCGAGGACGCCGATACGGCTCTCGGCGCCGATAAAGACGTTGTCGAGGGAGTTCTCGTCGATGTTCAGCCGGATACCGCAGCGTCCGCCCGGGTTCACCTCGCCGAAAAGCCGCAGCTGGCCGATCGAGTCCAGGTTGACGGCCACCCCGTGCTCGACGATGAACGCCAGGTCCTCGCGCCGCACCCCCGTCGAGGTGTAGATGATCTCGCTGGGGCTGAAACCGCAGTTCAGAGCCAGCTTCATGTGCTTCAGGGAGTTGACGAAGATGCCCAGGCCCCGCTGCCTGACCAGTTCGAGGAGGCGGGGGTTGTTGTTGGCCATGGAGGCGAAGTGAACCGCCTTCTCCGGGTATGCCAGGCCGGTGAATCGGCTGACGTTCCTGTCGATCAGGTTCTCGTCGTACACATAGCACGGTGTGCCGAATTCGGAGACGACGGAGGTCAGGCGGTCACGCATGAGAATTCTCCCTCTTAGAACACGGATACCGGGATGACGAAGGGGAGTGCCGTTGCTTTCCGCCCGCAGCGGGGGCGGCGCGACCCGGCCGTGACTATTTGGCGGCTCGCGTAACTTGACCGTAACTATTACTAATCGAGCAAGAAGGGGGAGTCAAGGCCCCTCTTTCAGGTTCCGCATAACTCCGTATCGGCGCAGGTCACGCACCGCCGGGTGGGGTTCCCCGGCACGACCAGGCATTCGGCGAAGTTCCCCTATCTCGCTCGTGAAGTTTTCACACCCAATGAGTGAAGTTCACACATTCCATATGGGGGCCGCACGCGCGAACGTCCTCCCCGATCAACGGCCGGATAAATCCCTACTTGGAAACAAGAAAATGCTCGCCGCGTGCCCGTCGCCGGAATTCAAAAAGGACAGGGGAGTTTATTTGTTTTCGGACACGACCCCTCCCGGCTCCCGGCTCCCGGGAGGCTACCCGTACCCACTCGTGGTGATCCGGTCGTCGAGGGCCGTCACGGGCGGAGCCCTTGCGCGCGCCGGGCCCGGTCCGTTCGGCACCGCCTCCGCACGCCCTGGAGAACCCCGGCCGCGGGGCCCGGCACTCGCGAGGACGCGTCCCGCGTCGACGACGGCCGGTAGGCCGGGCCGCCGTCGAAATGCCCTGAGGCCTGCGGCTCAAGCCGTATCCGAAGTCCTGGAGTGGGACATAAGCGGCCGCATCCCCAAGCCTGAAAGGTCGACGAGAGTGTACATCTCATCTTTTACATGGTTATGATCCCAGAGTTTGACAGAGTCTTTTACGAATGGAGAAGAATCATGTCAAGTCGCCTCATCGGTCTGGGGATCGCCGCGTTCATCGCCGCCTCGTCGCTGGCCACCCCCGCCTCCGCGTCCCCCGTTCACACAACCGCCATCAAAATGGTGAACGCCCCGCTCAACGCCGAGTGCACCCGGCAAACCGACGTGAGCACGTACGCCCAGGTGTCGTGCACCGGGACGAGCCTGTCCTATCGGGTCGAGGCCCAGTACTGCCGCCCCGGCTCATGCTCGTGGCACAACGGCGTCTGGGTGAGTGGTGGCGCCTGGTCGACGTTGTCAGGATTCTCCGGGGGAGCGTTCGACCCGATCCAGGTCAGGTTCGCCTGACAAATCCGTCCGGACGTGCAGCGAGGAGTGCGGCGACGAAGCCAGACGTCCAGGACCGCGACGGGTCCTGTGAACCTCGGCCGTAGCAGGTGACGGCGGCTTCGAACTGGTTCTGATCCCGTTGCCCGCACCTTCTGTGGAGTTTTGGCCCTGTAACGCCTCGGGGTCGAGGTCCGGGGCCCGGCGACCCGCCGAGCCCCGGAACCCACCGGCCGGTCTCCCCGTTCACGGGCCAACGCCATGCCGGACCCGCGAGGAATAACCAGAATCCCGGCCGTCGGGACCTTCAATTGACCGTGTTTTTCCCACCGGTCAGAAGCGGTTTTCAGAAATCAGTCAAATCGAGTGCCCTTAATGTCGGCGGGTGTCAGGCCCAATGATCCGGACACGAATCCAAGGGTAGGCCGGCGATTCGACACGCGTTCAGGCCGTGTTCTCCCGATGGTCACCCCGAATAAGACCGTAGGGGCGTCCACCGGGACGGTTCCCTGAAAAACGCCTTCGGGAATTTCGTCGGGCGCGCCGTACATCGGCGTCGCGTCCCCGGTGGCCGGGAGGCTCTTCGCCCCGTGGAGGTCCGGGCGCGGGCTCACGGCGCTCACGCGGCGTCGTGGAAGACGAGGGCCAGGGTGTGGCGCAGGCCGGAGCGGATGGCGGACACACCGTGACGGACCGGCGCCGCCGACCATCCCCGGCTCGACCGGACGGGGCGGTCCCGGGTGGTGAAAAGGTAGCCGTGTCCGTGCGGCAGGAGTGTCGCCGTCCCCCGTGACTGCGCGCGGGGACGCTGTTCCATCAGCAGGAACTCGCCTCCCGTGTGGTCCACACCGGGCCGGTTGAGGTTGATCACGACCTGGAGGGGGAAGACGAGGTCGCCGTAGAGGTCGCGGTGCAGGGCGTTCCAGTCCTTCTCCTGGTATCGCAGCAGGATCGCCGTCGACTTGGTCTGCCCGGCCTCGTGACACATCGCGAGCCATTCGTCGAGCGTGTCGGGCCACGGCGCGGGGCGGCCGAGTTTGGCCCA
The DNA here is from genome assembly GCF_040300765.1 of Streptosporangium sp. NPDC000239. Taxonomy (NCBI): domain Bacteria; kingdom Bacillati; phylum Actinomycetota; class Actinomycetes; order Streptosporangiales; family Streptosporangiaceae; genus Streptosporangium; species Streptosporangium sp. NPDC000239. Next base: position 51,176 of record NZ_JBEPEI010000019.1, read on the forward strand.
CCAGTCACGCGCGATGGGCAGCAGCCGCGGGTAGAGCGCCTGCTTCAGCCGCTCGATCGGTTCCGGGTACGGCGCCGCGAAGTACCGGTACCGCCCCTCGCCGAAGCGGTACCGGCCCATGTCGATCGTGCTGCGGAACAGTTCGTCCCGGTCGAACATCGCGCAGAACCCGGCGGTCTCCTCCGGGGTGAGGAGTCGTGGCAGCAGGGCTCCGCCGTACTCGTCGATCTCGGCCGTGACGGCGGCCCAGTCGGCGGCGTCGACGCGCTCGCGCCACGGATCGACCCTCGTCGTCATGCCGCGGCCTCCAGGTTCAGCAGGGTGGTCTTGGCGTCGAGACCGCCGATGTAGCCGCCGAGGGAGCCGTCGGCGCGGAGCACCCGGTGGCAGGGAACGACGACGGGGAGGGGGTTGGTCGCGCAGGCGGTGCCGACGGCGCGGACGGCCTTGGGACTGCCGACGAGTTCGGCGACCTGCCGGTAGCTGAGGGTCCGCCCGTAGCCGATCTCCGGCAGGTGTTCCTGCACGAGCTGCCGGAACCCCCGTGACAACGACAGGTCCAGGGGCAGGTCGAACGTCCTCCTGCGGCGGCCGAAGTACTCCTCGATCTCCCGCGCGGCGGCCTCAAGCCGCCGGGGGGCGTGCAGGACGCGGGGGCTGAGCCTGCTCGCCAGCGTCTCCAGCACCCGGTCGTGGTCCTCGTTCTGGTAGGCCACCCGGACGAGACCCTTCGGGGTCGCCGCGAGCAGCAGCCTCCCGACCGGGGAGTCGACGACGGTGTAGGCGACGTCCACGAGTCCTTCGGCCTCCGCCTCACGCGCGAGCCGGGCGTGCAGCCGTGCCATCGTCTCGGGGTCGACGGGCGCCGACAGCACGCCGAGGATGTCGTTCATGAGGATGCTCCTTTCGCGTGAGCGCCCGGGTAGCTCTTCCTGAGGGTGTTCAGCCCGTCGGCCGCGGCTCTGCGCGCCGCCTCGGCGGTGCCGCCGAGGATCGCCGCGATCTCCGCGTGCGACATCCCGGCGAGGTACCGGTAGGTGATGGCCTGACGCTGCTTGTCCGGCAGCTTCACCACCGCGTCCCACAGGTCCATGTCGTCACCGCCGGGGACACCGAGACCGCTCGGCGTCTCGGGAAGGTCTTCGACGGCGACCGCGTTCCGCCTCGTGGCCCGGTGGACGTCGATCGCCTTGCGGCGCGCGATGGTGACGAGCCAGGCCTCCACGTTCGCCGTCTCCGGCAGGTCGGGATAGGCGCGCAGGGCCGACAGGAACGTCTCCGACCACGCGTCGTCGGCGTCGTGCACGCCCAGGAGGGCGCGGCAGACGCGCAGCACGGTCACCCCGTGCCGCGCGACCACCTTCTCGAACGGCTGCTTCATCTCGATCCCATCAGAACAGGCGTCCCGCTGTGACCTGGGCGGGCTCCTCCAGTTCCAGCAGGGCCCGCTTGCGTCCCAGTCCCCCGGCGTACCCGGTGAGGTTCCCGTTCGCGCCGAGCACGCGGTGGCAGGGCACGAGAACGCACAGCGGGTTCGCGCCGACCGCCTGGCCGACGCGGTACGCCAGGCCACGGTCGCCGAGTCGCTCCGCGACACGGCCGTAGGTCGTCGTCTCGCCGTACGGGATCTCGTTCAGGATGCTCCACACCGCCTGCTGGAAGGCGTCCCCGGCCGCCCGCAGCGGCAGGGCGAACGCCTGCCTGCGGCCGGCGAGGTAGTCCCTCACCTGCGTGGCGGCCTCGGTGAGCAGGGCGTCGCCGACGGCCACTGCGCCGAACGTCTCCTGCGCCGGACGGCGGGTGTGGTGCTGGAAGTACAGGCCGGTGACCGCGTCACCCTCGGCGACGATCGTGACCGGTCCCAGGGTGGTGTCCACCACGGTGTGTCGCGTGTTCATACCGGCTCCTTTCGCTCTCACCCTGCAGACGTACGGGACGCCCCGAACGTGAGACGGCGGTTTCACGACCAGGTGACCGGGAGGCTCTTCACCCCGTAGACGTCCGCGATCTCCGGGCGCAGGGCGACCTCCTCGGCCGGTACGGCCAGGCGCAGTGTGGGGAAGCGGTTGAGCAGGGCGGGGAAGGCGACACGCATCTCGACGCGGGCGAGCTGCTGTCCCAGGCACTGGTGGATGCCGTGGCTGAAGGCCAGGTGCCCGCCGTCCTGTCGCCGGAGGTCCAGCCTGTGGGGGTCGGGGAAACGCTCGGGGTCGCGGTTGGCGGTGTTGAGGCCCAGGATGACCATGGTGCCCGCCGTGATGATGCGGCCGCCCACCTCGACGTCCTCAAGGGCGACCCGGTAGAACTGCTTGACGACGCTGAGGTAGCGCAGCAGCTCCTCGACGGCCTGGTCGACGAGCGTGGGGTCGGCGCGCAGCGCGGCCAGCTGCTCCGGATTCTGCAGCAGCGCGAAGGTGCCGAGCGCCAGCATGTTCGCGGTGGTGTCGAAGCCTGCCGACAGCAGGATCAGGGCCATCCCCTTCAGCTCCTCGTCGGTCAGGTCGCTGTCGAGGAGGTCGCTGAGCACGTCGTCGGTGGGGTTGGCGCGCTTGGCGGCCACCAGCTCCGCGAGGTACCGCTGGACCGCGAGGTAGGAGGCGATCAGTACCTCGTCACTGACCTCTCCGCCGAGGAAGTTGTCGATGTGCTCCTGGAAGAAGTCCCGGTCCTCGTACGGCACGCCGAGGAGTTCGCAGATCACCATGGCGGGGACGGGCTTGGCGAACGCGGTCACCAGGTCGGCCGTCGTCCCGGCCCGTTCCATGGCGTCCAGGTGGTCGGCGGTGATCTGCTCGACGCGCTCGGTGAGCTGGCGCATCCGCCGTACGGTGAACTTGCCCACCAGCGGCTTGCGGTAGCGGCCGTGCCGCGGTTCGTCCATGAGGAGGAACTCGCCGGGAGGCGCCGGGGGAACCTCGACGTCGCCGTAGTCGATCATCGGGTGGTGGACCATGAGCTCCTTGCGGGAGCTGAAGCGCGGGTCGGCCAGGATGGAACGGGTCAGGTCGTAGCCGGTGACCAGCCAGCCCTGGTGCCCGTCGGCGAAGGTCAGACGGCTGATGGGGCTCTGCTCGCGGGCCTCGGTCAGCTCCTTGGGCGGGTCGAAGGGACAGCCGGACTGACGCGCGGTCGGCATCGTCATGGCGGTGTGGGGGGACTCGGACATGGTCTTTCCTTCCAGGGTGCGGTGCGGCTCAGGGGTGGCGTGCGGTTCCAGGGGCGCGGTGCGGTGCGGTTCCAGGGGCGCGGTGCGGGAAAGGGCGTGCTCTGCCCGGCCGGTGGCGGCCTGGTGCGCGAACGACATCGAGGGAGACATCGGCATCCGGCGGAGTCATCGACGCCTTCTGCGGGGAGGCCGTTCGTCACTCACACGGGCAGGGATCCTGCTCCGGGGGACCTGTTCACAGCCTGGTGTTCGTCTCGCGTGAATCTTCTGAAGTTCTCCGGCCGGCGACGCGAGACGCGCCGGGGAGGTGCTGTTTCCCGCTCAGGGGAACCGCGTCGCGACCCTCCTTCCTGTCGTTGACACGGCCTAGGCGATCTTGCGGCGGTAGGTGTTCATCGCGAAGAGGTAGGCCACGGCGAGGATGCCGACGCACCAGCCCAGGGCGGTCCAGATGTCCGTGCCGACCGGCTGCTCGGTGAACAGGGCGCGGATGGCGTTGACGATGGAGGTCACCGGCTGGTGCTCGGCGAAGAAGCGCAGCGGGCCGGGCATGGTGGCGGTGGGGACGAAGGCCGAGCTGAGGAAGGGCAGGAAGATCAGCGGGTAGGAGAAGGCGCTGGCGCCCTCCACGGTCTTCGCGGACAGTCCGGGGATGACGGCGATCCAGGTCAGGGCCAGGGTGAACAGGATGAGGATCCCGGCGACGGCGAGCCAGGCCGTCACGGGTGCGCTGGAGCGGAACCCCATGGCCAGGGCGACGAGTATGACGATGGCCAGGGAGATGATGTTGGCGGCCAGGGAGGTCAGCACGTGCGCCCACAGGACGGCCGAGCGGGCGGTGGGCATGGACTGGAAGCGTTCGAAGATGCCGCTCTTGAGGTCCATGAAGATCCGGAAGGCGGTGTAGGCGATGCCCGAGGCTACCGTGATGAGCAGGATGCCGGGCAGCAGGTAGTTGACGTAGGAGTCGGTGCCGGTCTTGATCGCGCCGCCGAACACGTAGACGAACATGATCATCATGGCGACCGGCATGATCGCGGTGGTGATGATGGTGTCCACGCTTCGGGTGACGTGGCGCAGGGATCGTCCCAGCAGAACGGCGGTGTCGCCGAGGAAGTGCCTGGTCATGGGGGGTTCCTAGGTGTTCGTGCCAACGAGGGTGAGGAAGATCTCCTCCAGGGACGGCTGCTTCTCCACGTATTCGACCTTGGCGGGCGGCAGCAGCCGCTTGAGGTCGGCGAGGGTGCCGTCGACGATGATGCGGCCCTGGTGGAGGATCGCGATCCGGTCGGCGAGGTGTTCGGCCTCGTCGAGGTACTGGGTGGTGAGCAGGACCGTGGTGCCCTGGGCGGTGAGGTCCCTGACGGTCTGCCAGACCTCCAGGCGGGCCTGGGGGTCCAGGCCGGTGGTGGGTTCGTCGAGGAAGATGATCGGCGGGTCGCCGATGAGGCTCATCGCGATGTCGAGGCGGCGGCGCATGCCGCCGGAGTAGGTGGCCGCCCTGCGTCCCCCGGCGTCGGTCAGGGAGAAGCGGCGCAGCAGGTCGTCGGCGACCTGGGCGGGGTTGGCGAGGTGGCGCAGGCGGGCGACCAGCATGAGGTTCTCCCTGCCGGTGAGGATCTCGTCGACCGCGGCGAACTGCCCGGTCAGGCTGATCGACTCACGGACGTTCGCCGCCTGGGTGGTGACGTCGAAGCCGTTGACGCGGACGACTCCGGCGTCGGGCTTGAGCAGGGTGGACATGATCCTCACGGCGGTGGTCTTGCCCGCGCCGTTGGAGCCGAGCAGCGCGAAGACGCTGCCCCGCGCCACCTCGAAGTCCACGCCGCGCAGGACGTGCAGGTCCTTGTAGGACTTCCGCAGGTCCCGCACCTGGATGGCGGGGGTTTGTTGTGTCGTCATCAGACGGTCCTGTCCTTCTCCCCCGCGGCGCGGGCGACGGCGTCGGTGAAGCGGTTGCGCTCGCGGGCCCGGTACTGCCCGGCCGGGTAGTTCTGGATGAAGGCCTCGACGAACTCCACGGGGTCGTCGCCGAAGACGTCGCGGATCGGGGTTCCGTCCGACACGCTCTGTTCGAACAGGTCGGCCAGGTCCTCGTACATCTCCATCGCGCCCGCGCCGTCGACCGGGCCGAAGTGCATCAGGTAGCGCTCCAGCGCCTCGACCGCGATGCGGTAGTTCTCGGGAAGCTGCTTGATCCGTGCCTTGTACTGCCGGTAGCGCTTCTTCTCCTCCAGCGACCCGGTGACGACCTCCAGGTACTTCAGGTAGCGGCTCTTCGACTCGTCCGGTTCTCTGGTCATGTCTAGTTGCTCCCTTCGCGGAGTTGTTCAAGCCTTTCGGCGAGGAATGCCCAGGTTCTCCAGAACTCGTCGAGGTACTCCCGCCCCTGGGCGTTCAGGGAGTACACCTTGCGTGGCGGCCCCTTCTCCGAGGGGACCTTCGCCACATCGACCAGGCCGCGCTGTTCGATCCTGACCAGCAGTGCGTAGATGGTGCCCTCGGCGATGTCGGAGAAGCCCTGTTCACGCAGCCATGCTGTGATCTCGTAGCCGTAGGCGGCCCGGGTGGAGAGGATCGCCAGGACGATGCCCTCCAGTGTTCCCTTGAGCATCTCCGTGGCCTGTTTGCCCATGGAGTGCCCCCTTTCAGCTACTCGATACTGCTAAGTACCAGTAGAAAGTAACACTGACTACCGGTACTTAGCAACACCAAATAGCTCAGACCGTGGTCACCCCCGCAGACCGCCTCCGGCGCGGGTGACGATGAGCCCGTGTCCACCGGCGGTGAGCGAGTTGAGAAACAGCCGGTCAGCGCCCGGCAGGGAGGCCAGACGGAGCATCCAGTCACGTGCGGCGATGCGCAGCCCGCTGGAGGGCGCCATCCACTGGATGAACCGGCGACCGAACGCCTGCACCTCCTCGATGGTCGGCCGTACCCGCCTCTGGTAGGCGGCCAGCGCGTCCGGGACACGGGCCGCTCCGGCCGTCGCCAGTTCGTCGGCGAGCACCCACGCCCCGGCCATCGCCATGGACGCGCCGTGCCCGGCGAACAGGGACACCGCCTGGCAGGCGTCCCCGAGCAGGGCGACCCGTCCGGTGCTCCAGTGCTCCATGCCGATCTGGGTCACCTGGTCACAGTAGATCTCGGCGGGGTCCGGGCAGCGGGAGAGCGCCTCCGGCAGGATCCAGCCGAGGTCGCCGTAGGTGTGCCGCAGCCAGGCGGCCGGGTCTTCGGGCAGGGTGGGGTCGGGCTCGCGGCACAGGAACAGCAGCGCGAGCCGGTCTCCGCGCAGCGCGTAGGCACCGGCCATCCGCCCCGGCACGGTCAGCATCTGGTAGCGCGTGCCGATCTTCCTGCTGAGCGCCTCGTCGTCGATGACGTAGGCGGCGACCCGGTGACCGAGGTAACGCACGAATCCGCTCTCGGCGCCGAAGGCCAGCTTCCTGACCTGGGAATGTGCTCCGTCCGCGCCCACGAGGAGGTCGACCTCGCGCCGCGTGCCGTCGGTCAGCTCCACGGTGACGCCTTCGCCGTCCTGCCCGATGCCCGCGACGCTGGTGCCGTACGTCACCGGGGCGCGCACGCCGTCGTGGACGGCACGGACCAGGTCGGTGCGCAGCAGGCTCACCACCCGGTTGAAGGACTCGGGCATGACCAGGCGGCTGGTCCGCCGCCCGACACGGTCGACGTAGCCGAGTTCGTTGACCGGGTAGCGGGCCTCAAGCAGGCGGGGGGCCAGGCCCATCCGCTCGGCCACCTCGTATCCCGGCCCGTAGAAGTCGATCATGTATCCGCCGTCCCGGAGGGCGGGGGCGCGTTCGACCACCTCGACCTGCCACCCCATGCGCTCCAGGTGCCAGGCCAGGGTGAGCCCGGCGATTCCCGCGCCGCAGATGAGCGCCCTCATCGCCCCTCACTCCCCGCGTGCCCGTCCGCCCGCAGCATGGCCCGCAGGGGACCGGCGAGCGCGGCGACGTCCATGGCGGGATCGAGGCTGTGGTGCAGCACCAGGCCGTCCAGGGTCGCCGCGAGCAGGACGGCGGCGGCCTCGGCGTCGCCGGTGTGGCCGCGGGCGCGCAGCCACGAGACCACACACGCGCGGAAGTCGTCGATCATGTCGCGGAGCCGGGCGCGGAGCTCGGGGAGCCTGCCGGAGGCCAGGTGCGTCTCCACGATCAACAGTGAGGCGGGGTCCGTGCCGGTGTAGCCGGACAGTTCGCCCAGCAGCCAGTCGAGGCCGCTCTCGATGTCCGGCTGTTCGGCCAGCCGGTGCGCGACCTCACCGAACAACGCGCCGGCGAACGCGGTCGAGGCCTCGACCAGCAGGTCCGTCACCGACGCGAAGTGGTAGTGCACCACACCCGGAGCCACCCCCGCGCGTTCGGCGACCATCCGTGTGGTGACGCCGCCCCAACCGACCTCGCCGATCAACGCCACCGCGGCGTCGAACAACCGCTGCCTGGTCGCCCGACCTCGTTCCACCGACTTCTCCACCGTCTCCCGCTCCTCTGGACATACGACTTGGACAATCGACTTGGACACTTGCCCAAAATATACCTCCCAAGCCGCCGACGTGGCGGAGAGGAGCGAGGTCGATCAGACGGGGCTCACCGGAGCCGGCCAAACAAAAACGGCCCGCCTCCTCGCTCACGCGTGTGATGCGCTGCGGAAAATCAGGAAGCGGGCCGTTTCACCCTCCTCAGGAGGGGAGTCCTACGGGTCTTACTCGTTCACGGGCACGAACTGCCAGCGCTGGGTGTCGGACCCGTTCGCGCCGCGCAGCGCCACATCGCCGCGTGGAACCACCGGGGGCTCGACGTTCCACAGCAGGTCCTCGTTGGGCGCCTTGACGACGAAGGTGCCGCCGCCCGCCGATTCCACGGACCAGGTGGTCGGCTGACGGTCGGTGATGACCGGTTCCCCCTCCTCCGACCGTGACACCGAGGCGTAGACGGCGGCACCGCGGGTGAGGCTCAGGCCGACGTTCTTGATCGTGAACCCGCCCTGGACCGGGGTGATCTCCCACAGCTCGAACGGTCCCGGATTCTCCCGGGTGCTGGAGACGAAGACCGCGTTGCCCTCGTTGTATGCCCGCAGCGAGCTGTGGGAGGCCGTGTTGACGATCCGGTAGACGTTCGCGGCGGCGGCCAGGGGCTGGGTGCCGTCCGCGGCGGCGTTGGCGGTTGCGCCCAGGCTGCTCATCGCCCAGGAGCCGAGCAGCAGCATCGCGGCCACCGCCATCCTTGCGAGGCCACGCCCGCCACGGGTCCGGTAGGTCCTTCCCATGCCACTCCCTCTCTGTAGTCGATCAACTTCGGAGGGTGACATCGTTCCAACAACGACGGGCCGGTCACAACGGGCCCGTCGGAGCAGAGGACTGATCCCCCACGGGCAGGCATGACTCACCGGAAGGTGAGGCCCGGCTCAGGAGAGGGCCCTGACCCGGGCGGCCTGATCCTCCTGGACCCTTCGGGCGGTACGCAGGAAATCGAGGATGACGGCCAGCTGGTCCGGCTCGTACTCCCCCAGCGCCTGGGCACCCGCCCGGCCGACCGGGACGAAGATCTCAGCCTCGGCCGAGCGGGCGGCGTCGGTCGCGGAGACCAGGACCCGGCGACGGTTCTCCGGATCCGTGGAGCGGACCACCATTCCGGCGCGCTCCAGCCGGTCGATGACCGTGGTGGTGGCCGCCGGACTGAGCTTCAGCGCGAGACTGAGCGCGCCCGCGGGCACCGGGCCCTCGGCGAGCACCACGTCGAGGCAGCGCAGGTCGGTGCGGTTGAGGCGCAGCCGGGCGGCGGCCGCCTCGTCGAAGGCGTCGAAGCTCTGCTGCAGCCGCCGCAGCTCCGTCGCGATCTCTCCGATGACAGCTTGTTTCGACATTCGAAGCTTTCTGATATCGTACATTTCGTTCGTCGAAACGACGATATCACGTACGGAGGGACCCCCATGCGCTCGACCATCCTCACCGGCACCGCTTCCAGCCCGCGAACCGACGACACCGCCGAGATCGAGAGACTCTTCGCCGACTTCCTCGCGGCCTGGACGGCGGGTGACGCCCAGGCGTTCGGCGCGCTGTTCACCGACGACTCCGACTACGTCTCCTACGACGGGACCGTCGCCCGTGGCCGCCAGGCCCACCAGCACAACCATGACAAGCTCTTCCGCGGCGTCCTGGCCGGCTCCGCGCTGGTCGGCGACCTGGAGTCGATCCGATACCTCACCCCGGACGTGGCGGTCGTGCACGGTACGGCCTCCGTCCTGATGCCGTGGCGGTCCACCCTCCCCAGGCGGCGGCTGTCGCGGCAGACCGTCGTCGTGGTGCGGACGGAAACCGGCTGGAGAATCGGCGCCATTCACAACGGCCGCGTCCGCCCCATCGCCGTTCCCGAGCCCGACGCGTTTCCTTCGAGGATGTCCCGGCTGATGTCACGTGTCGCGCGCCGATTCGGCGTCGGCCAGAACCGATCCCGCTAAAGGACATTGTTTCCGCTGCGTTTCCGCTGCTCAAAGCAGGTGCCCGAGGGTCGTCGGCGAACGCGCGCCGAGTGCGGGAAACGCGGGGAAACCCCCGGGGAAAGCCCGGAGAAGATCCCGGAAAAAGCTCAGAGGGCTCGGCGAAGACGCCCTCGGCGGAATTCTCCCGGTCGTCGATCACGCCCTCGTCCCGCGAAGGGAAAAGGACGGACCGGCTTTCTCCCATGACGCGACGGCCCGGGACGTGGACCACCGGCCTCCCAGCGCGACGGCTCCAGGACGTGGACCACCGGCCTCCCGGTGTGACGGCCCGGAACGCGGATCACCGGCCTCCCGGCACAGCACCCCAGGACGCGGACCACCGGCCCCTGCGCGACGCCCCGGGATGTGGATCACCGCCGACGCTCCCGGCGCGCCGCAAGCCAATGTCATGTATTGACTGGATGCTCCCCTTCTTTCTAGATTTGTCCAAAAGTTAGGAAAGTTTCCTAACCTGCGGACCGGAAGATCGGAAGGACGCCAGTGAAACTCGCCGTTGTCGGAGGCGGTTCGACCTACACGCCGGAGCTGATCGACGGGTTCGCCCGCCTGCGTGACGAGCTCCCGTTGACCGAGATCGCGCTCGTCGATCCCGACGCCTCCCGTCTTGAGCTGGTCGCGGGGGTCTCCCGCCGCATGCTGGCCCGGGCCGGGCACCCCGCCGAGGTCGTCGCCACCTCCGACCTCCAGCGGGGTGTCGAGGGCGCGCAGGCCGTACTCTTCCAGCTCAGGGTGGGCGGCCAGGCGGCACGCGACGTCGACGAGACGTTCCCGCTGGCGTGCGGCTGTGTCGGACAGGAGACCACCGGCGCTGGAGGCCTGGCCAAGGCCCTGCGCACGGTGCCGGTCGTGCGCGGCTTGGCGGCCACGGTCAGGGAGCACGCCCCGGAGGCCTGGATCGTCGACTTCACCAACCCCGTCGGCATCGTGACCAGGGCGCTGCTGGACGACGGGCACCGTGCGATCGGGCTGTGCAACGTGGCGATCGGCTTCCAGCGCCGCTTCGCCGCCCACCTCGGCCTGGCCCCCGAGCGGGTCCGGCTCGGCCATGTCGGGCTCAACCACCTGACCTGGGAGCGCGCGGTGTACGTGGACGGCGAGAACGTGCTGCCCAGGTTGATCGCCGAGCACGGGCAGGCCATCGCCGACGACCTGCGCCTGCCCCTGGAGCTCATCGAGCGTCTCCAGGTCGTACCCTCCTACTACCTGCGTTACTTCTACGCCCACGACCTGGTGGTCGAGGAGCAGCGGACCCGGCCCTCCCGGGCCTCCGAGGTCGCGGCTCTTGAGGAGCAGCTGCTCAGGCTCTACGCCGACCCCTCCGTCGACACCAAGCCCGAGCAGCTGGCCAAGCGCGGCGGGGCCTTCTACTCCGAGGCGGCCGTGGCGCTCATCGCCTCGCTGCTCGGCGACCGCGGTGACGTGCAGGTGGTCAACACCCGCAACAACGGCACGCTGCCCTTCCTGTCCGACGACGCGGTCGTCGAGGTGCCCGCGAAGGTCACCGCGGCGGGAGCCGTACCGTTGCCGGTCGAGCCGGTCGAGCCGCTCTACGCGGGCCTGATCGCGGGCGTGTCCGCCTACGAGGAGCTGGCCCTGCAGGCGGCGCTGTACGGCGGGGCGGACCGGGTGCGCAACGCGCTTCTCGCGCACCCGCTGGTCGGGCAGGAGGCGATCGCCGCCGAGCTGACCGAGCTGCTGCTGGAGAAGAACAGCGGGTACCTGTCGTGGTGAACGTGCTGGCCGTCGACGGCGGCAACAGCAAGACCGACGTGGTGCTGCTGAACGAGCTCGGCGAGATCCTCGCCCGTGGCCGGGGTGGCCCCTTCGCGCCGCAGAGCGAGGGGGTCGGGCCCGCGACCGACGTCATCGAGAGGGTGGTACGGCAGGAGATCGGGTTCATCGGCCGGGCCGACCACCTGGTCACCTTCCTGGCCGGGGTGGACCTGCCCGAGGAGGAGCGGGCGATCGAGGCCGAGATCTCGGGGCGCGCGCTGGCCAGGGACGTCGTGGTGCGCAACGACACCTTCGCCCTCCTGCGGTCGGGGGCGTCCGGCCCGTGGGGGTCGCGGTGGTCTGCGGCGCGGGGATCAACGCGGTCGGCGTCGCGCCGTCGGGGCGGGTCGCCCGGTTCCTGTCCCTGGGGGCGATCAGCGGCGACTGGGGCGGCGGTCTCGGCCTGTCGTCGGAGACGCTCTGGCACGCGGCCCGCGCCGAGGACGGCAGGGGAGCCCCGACCGGGCTCGCAGAGCTGGTCAGGTCGCACTTCGGCGCGGACACGGTCGAGCGGGTGGTGATCGACCTGCACCTCGGCGTCCTGGGACGGGAACGGCTGCTTGAGCTGACGCCGGGGCTGTTCAGGGTGGCCGCGGACGGCGACGAGATCGCCCGTGGGCTGGTCTCGCGGCTGGCCGACGAGATCGCCACAATGGCCCAGGTCTGCCTCACCCGGCTCGACCTGCTCAGTACGCCGACCGAGGTGGTCCTGGGCGGGGGCGTGCTGCGGGCCCGCGATCCGCTGCTCACCACGCTGCTCGACGAACGGTTCGCGGCCCGCATGCCGCTGGCGGAGCGGGTCGTCGCCGAACTGCCGCCCGTCGTGGGCGCGGCGTTGAGCGCCCTGGATCACATCGGCGCAGGTGAGGACGCGAAAGCCCGACTGCTCGGGCGGTTCTGAACTCTTGACGGGTTGAGGAGAGGCGACCTATAGTCGGCCGCTAACCGTCTGGAAGGTATCCGGACGGTTAGCGCCAGGAGGAAGCATGTCCCTCAGCCGCCGCGAAGTCCTGCGCGGGCTCGGTCTCGCCGCGCTCGCCACCCCTCTCGCCGCCTGCGCGACCGCCGGTCGCGAAGCCGCCCCCAGCCCCACCGCCTCCGCCGCCGCGACCTCAACGAACAACCCGCTCGGCGTGGACGCCGCCCGGCGGCTGGAAGTCGTCATCTTCAGCGGCGGCAACGGCGACAAGTACGCCGTGGACCTGCACGAGGCCGCCTACCGCAAGGCGTACCCGAAGGCCGAGCTCAAGCACGTCGCCACGCAGAAGGTCGGCACCCAGCTGCGCCCCCGCTTCATCGCCGGTGACGTGCCCGACGTGGTCAACAACTCGGGCCCCGAGGCGCTCGACCTGCAGTCGCTGGTCCAGGAGGGACACCTGGCCGACCTCACCCCGCTCTTCGAGGCCCCCTCCCTGGCCTTCCCCGACAAGAAGGTCAAGGACACCCTCGTCGGCGGCGCCTACGAGAACTCGCTGATCGACGGCGTGCCGAGGGTCCTGCAGTACACCGTGGCCCACCGCGCCCTGTGGTACAACGCCAAGCTCTTCGAGTCCAAGGGCTGGACCGTTCCCAAGACCTGGGCGGAGTTCAACACCCTCGGCGAGGAGGCGAAGAAGGCCGGGATCACCCTGTTCGCCTACCCCGGCCAGGTCGGCCCGTTCTACCAGCTGTGGAACCTCGTCTACAGCGCCGCCAAGGTCGGCGGCAACAAGGTCATCATCGACATCGACAACCTGGCCGACGGCGCCTGGACCGCCGAGCCGGTCCGGCAGGCCGTCGCCGCCTGGGCGCAGATCCAGAAGGACTACGGCGACAAGGCCTACTTCGGTCTCGACCACACCCAGACCCAGATCAAGCACCTGCAGGACAAGGTCCTGTTCTACCCGTGCGGCTCCTGGCTGGAGAACGAGATGGCCAAGGACAAGCCGGACACCTTCGAGTACGCCATCGCCCCGGTGCCGAGCATCACCGCCACGGACGCCCTGCCGTACGAGGCGATCATGATCGGGGTCTCCGAGGCCTTCTTCGTCGCGGCCAAGGGCAAGAACCCGCAGGGCGGCCTGGACTACCTGCGCATGATGCTCTCCAGGGAGGGCGCGCGCGGCTACACCGAGATGACCAAGAACCTCACCATCGTCAACGGCCTGGTGGACGGTCTGCAGCTCACCTCGGCGGTCAACAGCGCCGCCAAGGCCCAGGAGGCCGCCGGGAAGAACACCATCACCGACGCCCGCTTCGAGACCTGGTACAAGGAGCTGTTCGACCACGGCCAGACCCAGACCAACTCGGTCATGGCCGGTCGCATCACCGCCGACCAGTTCTGCGAGAACATGCAGAAGAAGGCGGACGAGCTCAAGGCCGACTCCTCCATCGCCAAGCAGAACCGGACCGTCTGACCGATGAGGCGGCACGGCTTCGTCGCGGGATTCCTGCTCCTTCCCGTCGTTCTCTACGGCATCTTCGTCATCAGCCCGTACGTGCAGGCGTTCCAGATCGCGCTGACCGACTGGCGGGGAGTCTCGGCCAAGCTCAACTTAGTCGGGCTGGACAACTTCCGGCGGATGTTCGGCAACGAGACCTTCTGGCAGGCGATCCGCAACCACGCGGTCCTGCTCGTCGCCATGCCGCTGGTCACGGTTCTCCTCGCGCTGCTGTTCGCCTACCTGCTGAACGTGGCGGGTGGCTCACGCGGCGGCACGATGACCGGGGTCAAGGGCTCCGGTTTCTACCGGGTCGTCTTCTTCCTGCCGCAGGTGCTCGCGGTGGCGGTGGTCGGCGTGCTGTTCAAGGCCGTCTACCGCCCCGACGCCAGTGGTGTGGTCAACGGCGCCCTCGTCAAGCTGGGCCTGGAACCGATCGGGTGGCTGACCGACCAGAGACTCGCGCTCTGGTCGATCATCGCCGTGATGGTCTGGCAGGCGGTCGGTTTCTACGTCGTCCTCTTCTCGGCGGGGATGGCCGCCATCCCGAAGGACGTCTTCGAGGCGGCCTCCCTGGACGGCGCCGGCCGTACCCGGCTGTTCTTCTCCATCACCCTGCCGCTGCTCTGGGACACCGTCCAGGTCGGCTGGATCTATCTCGGGATCGCGGCCTTCGACGGCTTCGCCCTGGTCAACGTGCTCTCCATCGAGCAGGGCGGGCCCGACGGCGCGACCACGGTGCTGGCCACGGAGATCTACAAGAACGCCTTCGGCTACTCGCGGTTCGGCTACGCCTCGGCGCTCGGTGTGGCGCTGTTCTTCCTGACCCTCACCTTCGCCGCACTGACGATGCGGGTCACCAGGCGCGAGAGGATCGTCTACTGACATGGGCCGCAAACTCTTCGGAGGTCTTTCGCAGGCCATCCTCGCGGTGTGGGCCCTGCTCATCATCGCTCCGCTGATCTGGACGCTGCTGGCCTCCTTCAAGAGCAACGGCGAGATCTTCGGCGACGCCCTCCAACTGCCGGGCGAGCTGCGCTGGGACAACTGGGCGCGGGCCTGGGAGCGGGCCAACGTCGGCCGGTACCTGCTCAACACGGTGATCGTCGTCTTCTTCGGCGTCGCGGGCACCATGTTGCTCAGCTCCATGGCCGCCTACGTGCTGGCGAGGTTCAAGTTCCCCGGCAACCGGCTGATCTACTTCCTGTTCGTTTCGGGCATGGCCTTCCCGGTCTTCCTCGCCCTGGTGCCGCTGTTCTTCGTGGTCGACGGGCTCGGGCTGCTCAACACGCACGTCGGGCTGGTCCTGGTCTACATCGCCTACTCGCTGCCCTTCACGATCTTCTTCCTCACCTCCTTCTTCCGGGGGCTGCCCGACGCGGTCGCCGAGGCGGCGATGATCGACGGCGCCTCCTACACCCGGACCTTCTTCCAGGTCATGCTGCCGATGGCCAAGCCGGGGATGGTCAGCCTGACCATCTTCAACGTGCTCGGCCAGTGGAACCAGTACCTCCTACCCCTGGTGCTGCTTCCCGGAGACAAGAGCAACTGGGTCATCACCCAGGGCATCGCCGACATCTCCACCATCGCCGGATATGAGGCGGACTGGCCGGCCCTGTTCGCGGCGCTCAGCATGACCGTTCTGCCGGTGGTCGTGGCCTATATCGTCTTCCAGCGGCACATCCAGTCCGGGCTGACGTCAGGAGCAGTGAAGTAGTGTCCACCGGGAACCCCACCGTCTTCAGAACCCTCAACGAACGGGCGGCCCTGGAGCTGCTGCTGCGGCACGGCTCCCTCACCCGCGCCGAGCTGGAGTTCCACACCGGGCTCTCCAAGGCCTCCGCCGCCGAGGTGCTGCGCCGCCTGGAGAACGGGCGCCTGGCGCGCAAGGCCGGCACCAAGCCCGGCAACGCGGGCCCCGCCGCCCAGCTCTGGGAGCTGAACGGCTCGGCCTCCTGGGTCGCGGGCCTGGACCTGACGGCACGCGCCGTCGAGGTGTCGGTCTCCGACCTCACGGGTGAGGTCCGGGGCGGCCACCAGGCCGAGGCCCCCGGCGAGGGCACCGACGCGGTGGCGTTCCTGACCGAGGCCGTGCAGGCCGCGGCCCACGACGCCGGGGTCACCCTCGACGACCTCGACCAGATCGTGCTGGGTGTCCCCGGCGTCGTGGAGGCCGGGGGCCACCGGCTGAGCCAGGCGGTGCAGCTGTCCGGCTGGTCGCACCTCGACGACCTCGGTGACCTGCGCGAACAGCTGGGCACCGAACGCTTCCGGCTGGAGAACGACGTCAACCTGGTCGCGATCCGCGAGCTTGAGGAGCACAAGGGCAGTAGCTTCGTCCTGTTCTGGGTGGGAAGCGGAGTCGGCGCCGGAGTCGTGCTCAACGACGTCCTGTGGCGCGGCGTCACCGGGCGCGGCGGTGAGGTCGGCTCGGTGACCGTGCCCGACCCGGTCAGCCGCGGGCGGCTCTACGGCCCCGACGGCGGCCCGCTCGGCGCGCTGCTCGGTACGGCCCCGCTCGCCGAACTGGCCGCAGCGCACGGGCTTGGGGTCGAACCCACCCTGCGCGCGGTCACCGAGCTGCTCCGCGCCGAGCCCCCCGCCGAATTCCTCGACGACGTCGCCAGGCGGGTCGCGCTCGGCGTGACCGCGGCCGTCGGCGTACTCGACCCCGGCTACGTCGTCCTCGGCGGCCCTGTCTGCACGGCGGCCGGGGAAGCGCTGCGCTCCCGCGTCGCCGACCTCCTGGTCCCCACCGGTCTGGCGCCCGTCACCGTCGCCGTCAGCCGCGTCAGCGGCAACGCCGTACTGGAAGGCGCCGTCCGTCACGCCCTCGACCTGGCTCGTGAGCAGGTCTTCCACGCCGGTACGGCAGGCCGTACCGGACCCGTCAACGAAAGCTGAGAAATGTTGCGCACCCTGGTGATCGCCGCCCACCCCGACGAACCCGAGCTCTACGCCGGTGGCATCTCCGCACTGCTGTCCAAGGCCGGGCACGCGGTGAAGTTCCTGACGCTCACCAACGGCGACGCCGGACACCACGAGCTCGAACGGGCTCCGCTGGCCCGCCGCAGGGCGGAGGAGGGCTGGCGTGCGGCCGACGCCCTCGGCGTGGTCAACTACGAGATCTTCGACGTGCATGACGGCCTTCTTGAGCCGACCGTTGAGCTGCGCCTTCAGGTGATGCGGGAGATCCGTGCCTGGCGGCCCGACCTGGTGATCGCCCTGCACGCCGACGGCTCCGGCCACCCGGACAACCGGGCCGCCGGGAAGCTGGTCGAGCAGGCCGTCGAACTTGTCACCGTGCGCAACGTCGAGTGCGGCAAGCCCCCGCTTGAGCGGCAGCCGGTCTGCCTGCTGATGACCGACTACGCCTCCGACCCGGTGCACCGGGACGACGTGGTGGTGGACGTGACGCCGGTCGCGCAGGCCAAGGTGGACGCCTGCCTCGCGCACGCCTCCCAGTTCCTGGAGTTCGGCCCGTTCCAGCGCGGTCTTCTGGACCGGGTTCCTCCGGCCGACGACGTGGACGCCTGCCGGGCCTTCGTCGGCGAGTACTGGCCGGGCCACCTGTCGACGGAGACCTTCCAGTTCGCCCCGTACGGCAGGCGGGCCGACGCGGCCGAACTGCGGCGGTTGCTGCCGTTCGTCCAGAACCTCTGACCCGTTCAACCGGCGTCGTCCGGCCTCTCGTCGTGTGCGACGCGGGTCAGGCTGTGCAGCAGGTGGCGCAGGGCGGGAGTCGGTGAGCCAGGGGGGACGGCCAGCGAGGTGGTCAGCCGTGGTCCGGCCAGCGGGCGGATGGCGACCCTGGGGAACTCCGGCAGCCCCGCCACCTCGTAGAAGACGGTCCAGGACGGGGCTCCGGCTCCGATGTGGGCGAGGGTCTCCTGGAGGGTGGTGAACGGCGGTCCCGGCGGCGGCGCCACCCCGGCGTCCCGGCAGGCTCCGGTGACCAGGTCGTGGAAGGGCGGATTTTCCTCACGCGCGGCGAGCCGGAGCGGAAGTCTCGCCAGGTCCTGGAGCCTCGGCTCGGCCGAGCGCGCCAGCCGATGCGCGGCGGGCAGCGCCACGTACAGCGGATCCGTCCAGACGGGAAGCAGTTCGAGGCCGGGCGCCTCGGTGAGCGCCCTGACCAGGGCGGCGTCGAGCTCGCCGGTGCGGACCGCGGACAGGCGGGCGAGCAGGGGGAGCCGGCGCAGCCGGACCTGTAGCCGCGGCGCGACGGCGGCCAGCTCGTTCAGGGTGCGGAAGACCCGGTCGCCGGGGCCCTGCACGATCCCGAGGCGCAGGACGCCGTCGATGCCCGCGCCGATGTCGGCGGCCACCTGACGTGTGCGACTCACGGCGGCGAGTACGGCGCGCGCCTCGGGCAGCAGGCGTTCACCGGCGCCGGACAGGTGCACGTGCCGGGTCGAGCGGTCGAACAGCGGCACACCGAGTTCGCGTTCGAGGCGGCGGATCTGCTGGCTGACCGCCGACTGCACGATGCTGAGCCGTTCGGCCGCCCGGCCGAACCCGCCCTCCTCGGCGACCGCAACGAAGTACTCCAGCTGCCGCAGCTCCATCCGTGCCCTCTGATTCATCTCGATCGGTGATCACTGCACGTCATAACCGCTTCTGGTTCACGGCTTCTTCCTGGACTCCAATGGGTTCCGATCCCGGTCCCTGTTTCCGGGAGAACTCATCAGGAGTCCACATGACCGTCACCGGTTCACCCGCCTTCGTCATGCCCGCCGACGCCGCGGAGGTCGTCGACCTCCCCGCGGGTGGCGCGTTCACGCTGCTCGCCGACGCGAGCCACACCGCGGGCGCGCTCGGCGCCAACCGGCTGAGGCTGGGGAGGGGACGCGGCGGCGCCCGCCTCCATTTCCACTCCCGCTCCACCGAGCTGTTCCACGTCCTGGCCGGGGACATGGAGTTCCTCCTGGGGGATGAGCGGGTGACGGTCTCCGCGGGCGGGCTGGTCGTCGTGCCGCCGTGGCTGCCCCACGCGTTCGGCGCGGCGCCCGGCTCCGAGGCCGACGTGCTGTCCGTTCTGACGCCGGGGGTCGAACGTTTCGGATACTTCCGGCGGCTGGGGCGCGTCCAGCACGGGCTGGAGCCCTTCGACGGCCTGTTGTCCGAGCAGGAACGCTACGACGTCCACTTCGTCGACGAAACCGGCAGGGACGTCCGATGAGCACCCTCGTGGCCGGGCCGCGGTTCGGGACGCTGTCGACGGCTCTCCGGCTCGGAGGACTGTTGCCCGGTGGTCTGAGGCATGGCGGTGGTCGCCGTGGTCCTGCTCGCGGGCGTGGACTCCGCCGTCGCCGCGCTGGCGGTGGTTTTCGTGCTCGCGGCCGGAGGGCAGGCGGCGCGCTGGTGGCCGTCGCGGTCTTTCCACTGGTCGCCGCGGCTCTGGCCTTCGTCATTCGATCTTCACCCGAATTCCCCTTCCCAGGGGGAGGGAAAGGTGGGATACGAAGGGGTGAACCGTGATTCGTGGACGAAAGACGATCTTGCGTGCGCGATCATGACACTATGGCAGGAGCGAGTGGAAGGCAGTGGTCACAGATGTCGGACGCCCCCCAGGACCGGATCGCCTCGGTCGATCTGCAGACCAACCGGCCGCACTCGGCCCGGGTCTACGACTACATCATGGGAGGCAAGGACAACTTCGCCCCTGACCGGGAGACCGCGGCCAAGGTGCTGGCCGACTGGCCCGGGCTGCGCACCTCGATGCTGGCCAACCGGGCCTGCATGCACCGGATGGCCCGTCACCTCACCGGCCTGGGCGTACGGCAGTTCGTCGACATCGGCACCGGCATCCCCTCCTCGCCGAACCTGCACCAGGTGGTCCAGGAGACCGCGCCGGACGCGCGTGTCGTCTACGTCGACAACGACCTCATCGTGCTGTTGCACGCGCGTGCCCTGCTGACCGGCACGCCCGAGGGGCGCATCGCCTACATCCAGGCCGACATGCGCACCCCCGAGGCGCTTCTCGGTGACGCCACACTCCACGAGGTGATCGACTTCTCCCAGCCGGTCGCGCTCACCCTGATCGCGATGCTCCAGTTCGTCGAGGACGCCCAGGGGGTGGTGGAGTCGCTCCTCGAACCGCTCGCCCCGGGCAGCCACCTCGCCATCACCATCCCGACCGGCGAGCTGGCCCCCGAGTCCGAACGGCTCGCCCGCGAGTACACCGAGCGCGGCATCCCCATGTATCTGCGGGGACGCGCCGAGGTCGAACGGTTGTTCTCCGGCCTTGAACTGCTCGACCCGGGGATCGTCCCGATGCCGCGCTGGCACCCCACCCCCGGCGAGCAGCCCCTCCCGGACACCGCGACCAACATGTACGCCGCGGTGGGCCGCAAGCCCTGACCGGACACCGGCTGACGGTGCCGACTCGTACGGCGACGGCTCGCCGTGCGAACTCGCGACTCCGTTCTCCGGTCCACCCGGCGCTCCCCTGGCCCCCGCGTACGGCCCGGCGCTCCCCATACCGCCTGCTGTACGGCCCGGCAGCCCGCGTAGGCCGGGTCAGCGGCCGGTCGGCGCCCACCAGGTCAGGTTGGCCGCGGCCTGGGACACCGGTTCGATGATCTCCCACGCCTCGGCGATCAGCCCGTCGTCGAGGCGCCAGATGTCGACGACGGCGATCTCCGGCCCGGTTCCGGGAAGCCGGCGCAGCGAGTGCATCACGACGTGGTCGCCGGATTCCAGCAGGTGCCGTACCTCGACCCGCATGCCGGTGAGCGGGCCGAGCGCGGCGCCGACTGCGGCGAGCCACTCCGTCTTGTTCTTCGAGGTCGCGTCCGGCCGGTGGTGGACGAAGCCGTCGCTCAGCAGTGGCGCGAGCGCGTCGACGTCTCCGGTCGCGACCAGGGCAGTCAGCGCCCGTTCCACGACACCTTTGTTACCTGTGGTCATGGGTCGCCAGTGTTCCCACCCCCGCCGGGGTTGTCGATGAAATGCCGTTTCATGGCGTACGGCCCGCAGGAGGGCTAGTGTCGGCGGCCATGCGCACGGTCGGGGAACTGTTGCGGCAGTGGCGGCACCGCCGCGGGCTCAGCCAGCTCGATCTGTCGATCGCCGCCGACGTCTCGGCCCGGCACGTCAGTCTGGTGGAGACCGGGAGGTCCCGCCCGAGCGCCGACATGGTCATTCGGCTCGCCGAGCAGCTCGACGTGCCGTTGCGTGAGCGCAACCGGCTACTGCTCGCCGCCGGTTTCGCCCCCCGTTACCCGGAACGGCCGCTCGACGGGGACGCGCTGCCCGCGGCCCGGGAGGCGGTCGAAAGGGTGTTGCGCGCGCACGAGCCGTACCCCGCGCTGGTCGTCGACCGCCGGTGGGACATCGTGCTGACCAACCGCGCCGTCGCCCCGTTTCTCGCGCGCGTCGCCCCCGAGCTGCTCCGCCCGCCGGTCAACATGGTGCGGCTGGGGCTTGATCCGCGTGGACTCGCCCCGTTCATCGTGAACCTGGCGGAGGTGCGCTCGCTGCTGCGTGTCCGGATCTCCCGTCAGCTCGCGGTCGCCCCCGACCCCGGGTTGGCCGCGCTCCACGAGGAACTGCTGGCCCCCGGGGGTGCGGAGGTGGTCCATCGGGCCGGGTCCGAGGTCGCGACTCCGATGATCTTCCGTTTCGACGGCCGGGAGCTGCGGCTGTTCTCGACCGTCACCACGTTCGGCACCCCGCTGGACATCACACTGGAGGAGGTCTCGATCGAGTCGTACTACCCGGCGGACGCGGAGACCGCCGCCTACTTCACCGGGCTCGACCTCTGACCGGGGTCACACGACGGCGACGGCGTCGATCTCCACGAGGCATCCGGGGTTGAGACCGGCGACGATGTGGAGCGTGATGGCGGGCGGCGGGGCGGCGAAGTTCCAGACCTGACGGAAGGCCGCCACGCCCTCGTCGAAGGAGTGGCCGTCGACCACGGCGATGGTCCAGTGCACGATGTTCGCCAGCGTCGCCCCCTCGCTCTCCAGGATGGTCGAGAGGTTGTGGAAGATCTGCGCGGCCTGCTCCCCGACCGTGGGGCCGACGACCTTGCCGTCGGGGCCGACGCCGTTCTGGCCGCCGATGTAGATGGTCTTCGTCGGCTGCTCGACCACGACGGCCTGGCTGAAGGCCGGGCTGCGGTGGAGACCCTCGGGGTTGATGTGCCGGACGCCCATGTGTTTCCTCCTGCATGACACCGGTAATACCGGTTTCGACTGACACCAGTTATAGTGGTTACATGCGCACGAACGCAACCGGACGGGTGCTCCACGACCCCAAGGGCGGCTCCTTCCGCTTCGACGCGGGCGCCGTCTGCCTGGATTTCGCCTACACCGGGGGCGAAGGCCGCTACGCGGTGTTCGAGACCCTCCATGAGTCGACCGACCTGGTCGAATGGCTGGCCCAGCCGCCGTTGGACGCGGTCGTCACGGCCCCCGTGACAGCCGACGACCTGGTCGCGGCCAAGACCCTCCGCCAGGCGATCTGGGAGGCGGCACGGGCCAGGGCGGCGTACCGCCCGCTGCCCGCCGAGGCGGTCGCGGCCGTCAACCGGACCGCCGCCTCACCGCCGCTGGTCCCCGAACTCACCGGGAACGGCACGACCGTCGGGTGGGCGGCGCCGGTTCTGGCGTCCCAGGCGCTGTCCACGATGGCCCGGGAGATGATCGAGCTGCTGTCCGGGCCGCTGGCCGAGCGCTTCCGTGAGTGCGCCAGCGAGACCTGCCCGCTGGTCTTCGTCGACTCCTCCCGGCCCGGTGCCCGGCGCTGGTGCTCGATGGAGCGCTGTGGCAACCGCCACAAGGTCCGGGCCCTGCGTGCCCGCCGTACCCCGTGACCTCGGTGGGAGACGCGATTCCGTTGGTGAAAAGGAAAAAGGGCCCGCGCCGTGAAGGCGCGGGCCCTGATCCCGGTGTTCGTCGTCAGGAGGCGACGATGTTCTCGGCCTGCGGGCCCTTCTGGCCCTGCGTGACGTCGAAGGTCACCTTCTGGCCCTCGCGCAGCTCGCGGTAGCCGCCCTGGCCGACGATGTTGGAGTAGTGGGCGAAGACGTCGGCGCCGCCGCCGTCCTGCTCGATGAAGCCGAAGCCCTTTTCCGCGTTGAACCACTTCACGGTGCCGGAAGCCATATTGATCTCCTCTTGGTAGGTGTAGAGCCGAAATCCGTACTGACACGAATTTCGCGTCGCCGTGATAAGCCCACACCGGAGAAGACCGGTAAACAAAAAATGCACCCGACGCTACAAACCGTCAGGTGCACACAAGTTCATCATGGGTACCAAAACTGCAACTACCATCAACGTATCACAGCCGTGGGGATGGTCCGCGTACTCGGGGTGGACACGATCCCCGGGTGTCGAGCAGCGGACGGTCCGCGTCCCCCGGCCGCGGCCCTCGGGCCGCTGGGGACGGGGATCTGGACCACTGGTCGTCCGGCCCGACCGGCGGAGGGCTGTTCGCCCTGGTCTACGGCGTCTCCACCGGCGATGTCCTGGCGCTGTCGGCCGCGGTGGTCCTTCCCGGCGTCTTCCTGGTCGTCGAGTCGCGGGCCTTCTGCTCCCAGTCGACGTGGAGCCCACGGGAGAACTCGGTCTCCAGGAAGTCGATGAGGACGAAGTTCGGCCTCTCCTCCCCCTCGAACGGCCGGTGCGGCGCGAGCAGGGCGTGCGCCAGGCGGTTCCACGCCAGGATGTCGCCCCGCCTGCCCACCGCGATGGCGGGCATCTCGGTGAGGGAGTCCACCATGAGCCGCACCCCGGGGCGCAGCCGTTCCGGCCTGGCCCGCTCCCCGCCCCGGGAGGCCCTGGCCAGCCGGTGCAGGTGGGCGACCTCCTCGCCGTTCAGCCCAAGGACGCGGGCCACGGAGTCCAGGACCTTCTCGGAGACGTCCGGGCTCTGGCCCTGTTCGAGCCGCGTGCAGTAGCCGACGCTGACCCCGGCGAGGGAGGCGAGCTCCTCCCTGCGCAGCCCCTCGACCCGCCGGTTCCTCACTCCGGCGCTCAGCCCCACGTCCTGCGGCCTGAGCCTGGCCCGACGTGAACGGAGGAACTCACCAAGAGCGGAACTCGGGTACATGCCTCCAGAGGCTATTCACCGGCTGATCTGTTTCACCCCGACGGGCGGGGTAGGGGAAGGACCACCCCGTCGAAGGGAGCCGACGATGACCAGGTTCGGCTATTTCCTGAGCTGTGAGGAACACGATCCGAAGGAGCTGGTACGGCAGGCCAAGCTGGCCGAACAGGCCGGGTTCCAGGCCCTGTGGATCTCCGACCACTATCACCCGTGGCTCGACGAGCAAGGTCAGAGCCCGTTCGTGTGGAGCGTGATCGGCGCCCTCTCCCAGGCCGTCTCGCTGCCCATCACCACCGCCGTCACCTGTCCCCTGGTGCGGATCCACCCGGCGGTCGTCGCCCAGGCCGCCGCCACCAGCGCCGTGCTCACCGAGGGCCGGTTCCGGCTTGGGGTGGGGACCGGCGAGGCGCTCAACGAGCACATCCTCGGCGACCGGTGGCCGCCGGCGGCCGTACGGATGGAGATGCTCGCCGAGGCCGTCGAGCTCATGCGGTGGCTGTGGAGCGGCGAGCTGGTCACCCATCGCGGCCAGTACTACGAGGTGGACACCGCCAGGCTCTACACCCTGCCCGACGAGCCCCCCGAGATCTACGTGTCCGGTCTCGGCGAGCACTCCGCCGAGCTGGCCGGGCGGATCGGTGACGGCTTCATCACCACCGGTCCCAGCGCCGAACTGGTGGAGACGTTCCACAAGTCGGGTGGCGCGGGCAAGACGACGCAGGGCGGGCTGAAGGTCTGTTACGCCTCCGACGAGGCGCAGGCGCGCTCGCACGTGCACCGGCTGTGGCCGACGCAGGGCATCAAGGGGGAGGCGTCGCAGCTGTTGCCGCTGCCCCGGCACTTCGCGCAGCTCGCCGAGATGGTCGGGGAGGACGACGCGGTCGCCTCCTCCCCCTGCGGTCCCGACCCGCGGCGGCATCTGGCCGCCATCCGCCAGTACGTCGACGCCGGGTTCGACGAGGTCTACGTCAACCAGATCGGCCCCGACCAGGACGCCTTCTTCGACTTCTACGCCGCCCAGGTCCTGCCGGAGCTGACATGAACGGGCGGGGGCTGCTCGAAGGCGGGGTCGGCGGCGCGCTGGCCACCGCCGCGATGAGCGCGGTGATGCTGGCGGGGAGCCGGGCGGGGCTGATGGCGGACCAGCCGCCCAAGCACATCGCCCGCGCCGTCCTGCCCGGCCACCCGCACCGCAGGAAACCGGGTGAGGGCGTGCTGGGCGCCCTGGCCCACTTCGGCTTCGGGATGACGGCGGGGGCGCTGTTCCGCCTGGTCAGCAGGGGGCACCGGACTCCGGTGCCGGTCGGGATCGGGTACGGCCTGGCGATCTGGCTGGCCAGTTACCAGGGGTGGGTACCGGGGGTGACGGCCCTGCCACCGATCTCCGCGGACCGGCCGGGGCGCCCGGCGGTCATGGCCGTCGGGCACGTGGTCTACGGCATCACCCTCGCGGCGGTGCTGAACAGGTTCCGTGACCGACACGATCGGTAGAACTTTTCCCATTATTTCATAGCGGCATATGCGAAATGCGTATATGTCGGGGTATCGATGGCTGGGCCGCACCATCGACAATTCCGGAGATCGACCCCCGGACAACATTTCGATCGCCCGGCAATGGAAGGCCGCAAAGCGGAACGGAGAAATCACGATGACCGAGACGGACCCCGAGGACACCTCGCCACAGCCTCCGGCCCAGGTGCCGGACGACCGGGAGAACGCCGCGGGAGCGGACGCCCCCGTCGGCATCGACCCAGAAGGCCCCGAGCCGAACGTCCCCGACGACCGGAAGGACACGCCCAAGCCCTGAGACGCTCAGTTCTCCGTTGAGGTCTCCTCGTGCGGGGTGCCGACGGGCTTGGACTCCGGTGAGCCACGCTGACGCAGGTAGATCGAGAGCACCACCATCGACAGTACGGCCAGCAGCTCCGACTGCCAGTTCTGCAGCGTACGGTTCCAGAAGTCCGGGGAGGCGACGTACCCTCCCAGGCTCACCGGGTCCTGCAGCTGTGACAACTGGCGGCGGTTGTAACTCGCGGTGCCCGCGACCGCCTGGGCCAGCCAGGACAGCACGAAGATCGCCCCCATCAGCAGGCCGAGGGAGTTCCCGTACAGCGTCTGGCGCAGCCCGGTCGCCCCGGCCCATTCGGGACTGCCGGGCACGGTGTGCCGCCCGACCTTCTGCTCGGCGTCGCTTCCCGTGCCCTCCTCACCCGGTTTCTTCGACTCGGGTGAGCCCCGCTGCACCAGCCAGACGGTGATGACGATGAACAGCAGGAACTGGAGGTACTCCGACTGCCAGTTCTCCGCCACGTCGACGGCGAAGTCGGAGGAGGTGACGTACTGCCACCAGGAGACGGCCGACCCGCCGTTGGCGAGCTGGTCGGCGTTGGCGTCCGCCACCCCCGCGACGGACTGCCCGACGACCGCCAGCAGGAAGGCCACCAGGAAGAACAGGCTCAACGCGTTGTCCCGCACGAAACGTCTCACGGCGCCCCCTAACGCTGCAGCAGGCCGATGGCGAAGAAGTAGACCAGCCCGGCCGTGATGACGGTCATCGTGACGACGAACATGGCGCGCATCTCAGGTCTTCACCTCACAGCTGTACGGCAGGTCACCCCGTGACCTGCACCCGGCCGCCCGCACCAGCCAGCCCAGGGGGAAGCGGTGCAGGAAGACGGTGTCGTGCGTGAGCCGTACCTGGGCCTCGTCTCCCCAGACGGCGGTCTCGCGCACCTGCCCGCCGGGCAGGTCGAGGCCGAGGACGGCCTTGGCGCAGACCTCACCGCCGGTGCGCAGCCCCTCGACCGCCTCGGGGGCCAGCAGGGTGCAGGCGCGCTGCCCGTCGTGGTCGCGGACGGCGGTGTAGAAGCGCTCGACGGTCCGCTCCGCGGCGCTCTTTCCCTCTGTGGCGCATCCCGACAGGCCCAGCGTGAGGGCCAGCGCGATCACCGGTACGGCTCGGACGTTCACCCGACCCCCCTACCCGAGCTTTCCCGTACCTCACCCGTTGCCCCCGGCTGCGATCACCGTCCGACGCGGGTGATCATTCCCGATGCTTTCCCGAAGAACGCCTTGTCGTTCGCCATTTCCGACAGTAAACCTCGATTAACTATAGAAATCCACATATATCTAATATCCGATCATTTTCATGATTTTTCTTGATTTGTCGGTTTTGAGGAGGACTTCGTCGGTAGTTATCCGGTGCGTAGGAGAGGTGGACCTATGAGATTTCTCGGGATCAATGCGATCTTTCATGATCCGGCGGCGGCGTTGATCGTCGACGGTGAGGTGGTCGCCGCGGCGGAGGAGGAACGGTTCAGCCGGCGCAAACACGGTAAACGGCCGGTGCCGTTCTCGGCGTGGGAGCTGCCCGAAAAGGCGGCGGCCTGGTGCCTGGAACGGGCGGGGCTGCGCCCGGAGGACCTGGACGCGGTCGCCTACTCCTACGACCCGAACCTGGTACGGCCGGGTCAGGCCGGACTGGACGAGCGGTGGGAGGAACTGCGCACCACGTACGCGCGGCGGGCCCCGGCGTTCCTGGCGGGAGTGCTGCCGGGACTGGACGCGGCACAGGTGCGGTACGTGCCCCACCACGTGGCGCACGCGGCCTCCGCCGGGCTGGCCGCGCCGTACGAGGACGCGGCGGTGCTGGTGTGCGACGGGCGGGGAGAGGCCCTCTCGCACCTGGCCGGAGTGTACGAGGACGGGCGGCTGCGGGTGCTCGCCGCCCAGGAACTGCCGCACTCGCTGGGGCTGATGTACGAGGCGGTCACCGAGCACCTGGGGTTCATGCGCTCCAGCGACGAGTACAAGGTGATGGCGCTCGCCTCCTACGGCGCGCCCCGTTTCCTGGACGAGCTGCGGGAGCTGATCTACACCACCGGGGACGGCGGGTTCCGCGTCGAGCCGATCGACTGGGCGGCGTACGCCAAGGCGTTGCGGCCGGGACACGACTGGGGCGAGGAGCACGCGGACCTGGCGGCCAGTGTGCAGACCCGGCTTGAGGAGGTGCTGCTCGAACTGGCCTGCTGGCTGCACGAACGGACCGGGCGGCGCGTGCTGACGATGGCCGGTGGGGTGGCGCTGAACTGCGTGGCCAACACCTACCTGGCCGAACGGGGCCCGTTCGAACGGGTGTGGGTGCAGCCCGCCGCCGGGGACGCGGGAACCGCCCTGGGCGGGGCGTTGCACCTGGCGCGGGAGTTCGGCGAACCGGCCGCGCCGATGCCGGGAGCGGACCTGGGCCGCGAGTGGTCGGACGCGGAGCTGGCGGCCTGGCTGCGGGCGGCGCACGTGCCGTACGAGGAGCCGGCGGACGTGGCGGCGACGGTCGCGGCCGAGCTGGCCGCCGACCGGATCGTGGCGTGGTTCCAGGGCCGCAGCGAGTACGGCCCACGGGCGCTGGGACGGCGCTCGCTGCTGGCGCACCCGGGCAGGGCGGGCAACACCGAACGGTTGAACGAGGTCAAGGGCCGTGAGCAGTTCCGGCCCGTGGCGCCGATGGTGCTGGCCGAACGAGCGGGCGAGATCTTCACCCGGGGGCCGCTGCCGAGTCCGTACATGCTGTTCGTGCACGACGTGGACCCGGTGTGGCGGGAGCGCATCCCGGCGGTCGTGCACGTGGACGGCACGGCCCGGGTGCAGACCGTGGAACGGGAGACCGAACCGCTGCTCGCGCGGATGCTTGAGGAGTTCGCGAACCGGACCGGGGTGCCGGTGGTGGTGAACACGAGCCTGAACACCGCGGGCAGGCCGATGGTCGACGATCCCCGCGACGCCCTTGAGTGCTTCGGCTCGGCGCCGGTGGACGTGCTGGTGCTGGGGCCGTACCTCGTGCGCCGGGAGGCGGTGTTCGCCACATGAGCGCTTCGGAGACCCCCGGCGAATTCACGGTGGTGATTCCCACGATCGGCCGTCCCAGCCTGGCCACGACACTGGCCGCGCTCGGCGCGGACGTGGAGGTCGTCGTGGTCGACGACCGCCCCCCTACGGCCGTCGGCGAGCTGCCGGGGGCCGGGTCGGACCGGGTGCGGGTGGTGCGCTCGGGCGGCCGGGGCCCCGCGGCGGCGCGCAACGCCGGGTGGCGGGCGGCCGGGACGCCGTGGGTGGTGTTCCTTGACGACGACGTGGTCCCGGCGCCCGGCTGGGCGCGGGCGGTGACGGCCGACCTGGCCGGCCTGCCCGAGGAGGCGGCCGGCAGCCAGGGCCGGGTCGAGGTACCGCTGCCGCAGGGCAGGGCGCCGACCGACGACGAACGCAACACCGCCGGCCTGGCGGGGGCCGCGTGGATCACCGCCGACATGGCCTACCGGCGGGCGGCGCTGGAGAAGGTCAACGGCTTCGACGAGCGCTTCCCACGGGCCTACCGCGAGGACGCCGACCTGGCGTTGCGGCTGCGTACGGCGGGCTGGCTGCTGGTGCGGGGCGAACGGCTGGTGCGGCACCCGGTCCGTGACGACGGGCCGTGGGCCAGCCTGCGCCGTCAGCGGGGCAACGCCGACGACGCGTTGATGCGCCGGGTGCACGGCCCCGGCTGGCGGACGGCCGTCGGCGAGGGCGGGGGACGGCTCGGCAGGCACGCGCTGACCACCGGCCTCGGACTGGTGGGCCTGCTGGCGGGCGCGCTCGCCCTGGGGAGCGACGGCCGCGCCGCCCGCGCCCTGCGGGGCGGCGCGGTACTGGCCGGGGCCGGGTGGCTGGCGTTGACCGCCGAGTTCGCCTGGGCGCGGATCGCCCCGGGGCCGCGCACCGGCGAGGAGATCAGGCGGATGACGGTCACGAGCGTGCTCATCCCGCCGGCCGCGTGCGCCCATCGGCTGCGCGGCGAATGGCGGGTGCGCCGATGACCGCCTCGTCCTCCGCCGCGAAGGCGCTCTCGGCTCCGTGGTCGCGGACCGGGACGGTCCTGGTGGCGCGGACGGACAACGCGGGGGACGTGCTGCTGGCCGGTCCCGCGATCCGGGCGGTGGCCAACCACGCCGCCAGGGTGGTCGTGCTGGCCGGACCGAACGGGCAGGCCGCGGCCGAACTGCTGCCCGGGGTCGACCAGGTGATCCGGTGGCGCACCCCGTGGATCGACCCGGCCCCGCCGCCCCTGACCGGCGAGCACGCCGCCCGGCTGATCGAGGCCGTCCGGCGGGTGGCGCCGCGGCAGGCGTTGATCCTCACCTCCTTCCACCAGTCGGCGCTGCCGCTGGCGGCGCTGCTGCGACTGGCCGGGGTGCCCAGGATCGCCGCGATCAGCAACGACTACCCCGGCTCCCTGCTGGACGTGCGGCACACGGTCGACGAGGAGGTGGACGTCCCCGAGGCCGAACGGATGCTCGCCCTGGCCCGTGCCGCCGGGTTCGAGCTGCCTCCCGGCGACGACGGGCGGCTGGCCGTACGGCATCCGCTGCCCCCGGTCGGGCACCTGACCGGGCCCGCCGGGTACGTGGTCGTGCACCCGGGGGCCTCGGTACCGGCCCGCGCCTGGCCGGCCGACCACTGCGAGCGGGCGGTGCGGCACCTGGCCGCGGCCGGGTACCGGGTCGTGGTCACCGGAA
The DNA here is from genome assembly GCF_040300765.1 of Streptosporangium sp. NPDC000239. Classification (NCBI taxonomy): domain Bacteria; kingdom Bacillati; phylum Actinomycetota; class Actinomycetes; order Streptosporangiales; family Streptosporangiaceae; genus Streptosporangium; species Streptosporangium sp. NPDC000239. Next base: position 81,661 of record NZ_JBEPEI010000019.1, read on the forward strand.
CCCCCGGCGAGACGGCGCTCACCGCGCGGGTCGCCGGATCACACGCCGTGGACCTGGGCGGCAGGACCTCGCTGGCGGAGCTCGCCGGGGTGCTGGCCGGGGCGGAGGCGGTGGTGGTCGCCAACACCGGGCCCGCGCACCTGGCCGCCGCGGTCGCGACCCCGGTGGTCAGCCTGTTCGCCCCGACCGTCCCCGCCGCCCGGTGGGCGCCCTACGGGGTGGCGGTGACCCTGCTCGGGGACCAGCACGCGCCCTGCCGGGGCAGCCGGGCCCAGGTCTGCCCGGTCGCCGGGCACCCGTGCCTGTCCTCGGTGACCCCGGCCCAGGTCGTCGACGCGGTACGCCGGTTGGCGGCGCCGCAGGACTGGGTGGAGGAGGGCGAGGACGAAGAGGACACGGTACGCCGTCTGACGGTGAAGGAGGAGGCGTCATGAGGATCGCCCTGGTCTCCGAGCATGCCAGCCCACTGGCGACGATCGGCGGCGTGGACGCCGGTGGGCAGAACGTCCACGTCGCGGCCCTGGCCACCGCCCTGGCCGGTCGCGGCCACGAGGTCGTCGTCTACACCCGCCGGGACGCCCCCGGCCTGCCGGAAACGGTGGTCATGGCGCCCGGGGTGAGTGTCGAACACGTGAGCGCCGGACCGGCCAGGCCGATCCCCAAGGACGACCTGCCACCGCACATGCCCGCCTTCGCGGCCCACCTGACGCGCCGCTGGACCGCCGAACCGCCGGACGTGGCGCACGCGCACTTCTGGATGAGCGGCATGGCCACGCTGACGGCCGCCGGTGAGGCCGGGGTTCCCGTGGTGCAGACCTTCCACGCGCTGGGCACCGTCAAGCGACGCTGGCAGGGCGCCGCCGACACCAGCCCGCCCGAGCGGATCGCGACGGAGACCGACATCGGACGGCGGGCCGCGGCGATCGTGGCCACCTGTTCCGACGAGGTCACCGAACTGCGGGCGATGGGGATCCCGGACAGGAAGGTCACGGTCGTACCGTGCGGGGTCGATCTGGAACGCTTCCACCCCGACGGTCCCGCCGCCCCGGCCGGTGGGCGTCCCCGTGTGCTGAGCATCGGCCGGATGGTCGCCCGCAAGGGCGTCGACACGGTCATCCGCGCACTGCGCCGGGTGCCCGACGCCGAACTGGTGATCGTCGGCGGCTCCCCCGACGACGAGGAGGTCGGGCGGCTGCGGCTCCTGGTCGCCGGGTACGGGCTGGCCGGGCGGGTCCGCCTGGTCGGCAGCGTGAGCCGGGGAGAGGTGCCCGCGCTGCTGCGCTCGGCCGACGTGCTGGTGACCGTGCCGTGGTACGAGCCGTTCGGCATCGTGCCGGTCGAGGCGATGGCGTGCGGGGTTCCGGTGATCGCCTCGGCGGTCGGCGGACACCTGGACACGGTGGCCGGGTGCGGGCTGCTGGTGCCGCCGCGCAGGCCGTACGCCCTGGCCCGTGCCCTGAACGACCTGCTGGCCCGCCAGGGCCTGCGCGAACGGCTCGCCGCCGCCGGGGTACGGCGGGCCAGGGAGCGGTACGGATGGCCGCGGATCGCGGCCCAGACCGAGTCGGTCTACCAGGCTCTGATCAGCGGCCGGCTCGACCGGCTCGCCGTCGCGGAAGGTTGAGCGGACATGCATCCTCATCTGTTCCGGCTGAGCACGACCCTGGTCTCCGTCGACCGGGAGACCTCCAGAATCCAGGCGTGGGGCAGCAAGCTCGCCGCGGTGCTCAACGGCGGAGGCCGGTTGCTGACCTGCGGAAACGGTGGTTCCGCCGCGGAGGCGCAGCATCTGAGCGCCGAACTGGTCGGCCGCTACCGCGCCGACCGGCGGCCGTACGCGGCGATCCCGCTGCACGCCGACACCTCAAGCCTCACCGCGATCGCCAACGACTTCGGCACCCAGGAGGCCTACGCCCGCCAGGTGCGCGCGCACGGCAGGCCGGGGGACGTGCTGATGTGCCTGTCGACCAGCGGCGCCAGCGGCAACGTGCTGGCCGCGGCGCAGGCCGGGCGGGAGTGCGGGCTGACCACGTGGGCGCTGACCGGCCCGGCCCCCAACCCGCTGGCCGAGCTGTGCGACGAGACGCTGGCGGTCCCGGTCCAGGACGTGGCCACCGTGCAGGAGGTGCACCTCGCGGTGATCCACATGCTCTGCGACGTGATCGAGGAGGACCACTCGTGACGGGCCCGATCGTGATCGTCGGCGACTGCCTGCTCGACGTGGACATCGAGGGCAGCGCGGAACGGCTCTGCCCTGAGGCTCCGGCGCCCGTCGTCGACGTGCGTGTGGAGCACCGGCGTCCGGGCGGGGCCGGGCTCGCCGCGCTGCTCGCCGCCCGCGACGGCGCCGAGGTGACCCTGGTCACCGCCCTCGCGGACGACACCTCGGGCCGTCACCTGACGGGTCTGCTCCCCGAGGGCGTCCGGGTGGTACGGCTGCCGCTGCGGGGCGCAACCGTCCGCAAGACCCGGGTCAGGGCGGGGGGCCAGACCCTGGTCAGGATCGACTCGGGCGACGGCCTGGCCAGGATCGGAACGGACCGGGTGCTCCGGCGGCGCCTGTCGGCGGTGCTGCGCGGCGCGCGGGCGGTCCTGGTCTCCGACTACGGGCGCGGTGTCGCCGAGGTGTGCCGTCCCCTGCTGGAGGACCTCCTTCTTGAGGGTCTCCACGCCCCGATCGTGTGGGATCCGCATCCGCGCGGCGCCGTCCCGCTGCCGGGCTGCGCCCTCACCACGCCGAACGAGGCCGAGGCCACCAGGCTGTGCGGGCGGCCGTACGCGACGCCGGAGGACGTCGCCCTGCGGCTGGCCGGTGAACTCGGGGTGGGGGCGGTGGCCGTCACCCTGGGAGACCGGGGAGCCGTGCTGGCGCGCCGGGACGGCAGGCACGTCCGTATCGCGCCGCCCGACGTGGCCTGCGGGCGTGACCCGTGCGGCGCGGGCGACAGGTTCGCCGTCTCCGCGACCCTCGCCCTGGCGGGCGGCGTGCCCGTCGAGGAGGCGGTCACCGCGGCGGTCGGCGAGGCCACCCGGTTCGTGAAGGCCGGAGGGGCGGCGGCGGTCCGGTCCGTCTCCCCCGCCGGCGTCCCCCCGCCCCGCGTGTCGGCGAACGGCGCGGACGCGGCCGCCCTCGTCCGGGCCTCCGGTGGCAGGCTCGTGGCGACCGGGGGGTGCTTCGACCTGTTGCACGCCGGTCACGTCAGCCTGCTCCGCCGTGCCAGGGCTCTCGGGGACGCGCTGGTCGTGTGCGTCAACTCCGACGCGTCGGTACGGCGTCTGAAGGGCCCCGGCCGTCCCGTCATCGCCCAGCAGGATCGTGTCGAGGTGCTGCGGGCGCTGGAGTGCGTCGACGCGGTCGTCGTCTTCGGCGAGGACACGCCCTCCGCCGTCGTCGAACGGCTCCGGCCCGAGGTGTGGGTCAAGGGCGGCGACTACACCGAGGCCGACCTTCCCGAGGCCGACACCGTACGGCGCTGCGGCGGCGACGTCGTGATCCTGCCGACCGTGCCCGGCTACTCGACCACCGGGCTGATCACCGCCCTGCGCGCCACTCGTTCCTGACGTTGAGAAGAGGTTCACATGCTTGGAAATATCCTGATAACCGGTGGAGCGTCCGGGCTTGGCCGGGCGGTGGCCGTCGCGGTCGCCAAGGAGGGCGGCAGTCCTCTGGTCGTGGACGTCAACCCGCCGGAGAACGGCTTCGACCACGTGATCGCCGACCTGACCGACCGCGCCCAGACCGAACGGGCCGTGGCCGAACTTGCCGACCACGCCGGAGGTCTGGACGGGGTCGTCACCGCCGCCGGGATCGACGCCTGCGGGCGGCTGGAGGACGTGCCCGCCGACGCCTGGGAACGGGTCGTCCAGGTCAACCTGATCGGCACCGCCACGGTCGTCCGGGCCGCACTGCCGTACCTGACCGCCTCCCGGGGACGGGTGGTGACCTGCGCCTCCACGCTGGGGCTGCGGGCACTCAGCGACGCGACCGCCTACTGCGCCTCCAAGTTCGGGGTGGTCGGGTTCACCCGCGCCCTGGCCGCGGAACTGGCCGGACGGGTCGGGGTGACGCTGCTGGTGCCCGGCGGGATGCGCACCCCGTTCTTCGACGGCCGCACCGAGCAGTACAAACCGGGCCCCGACACCCTGCTCAACCCGCCGGAGGACGTGGCCGCCACCGTGCTGTTCGCGCTGTCCCAGCCGCCGGGATGCGAGGTCAGGGAACTGGTCGTGTGCCCCTCGACCGAGGCCTCCTGGCCGTGACCGCCCCCGATCCCCGGAGCCGGTTCCCGGCAGGCGCACCGCCGCCCGTCCCGGGACCTTCGGGCACCGGGGTTCCCGGGCCGCGGCATGCGGGTGAGCCGACGGTGCTGGTGCTGCGGGGCCTGGGCCTTGGCGACCTGCTGACCGCCGTACCGGCGTTGCGCGGCCTGCGCCGTGCCTGGCCCCGGCACCGGATCGTGCTGGCCGCGCCCGCCGTACTGGCCGGGCTGGCCCGGCTGACCGGCGCCGTCGACGAGGTCCTGAACGTCCACGGCCCCGGGCCCGTCCCCTTCCTCGGGGCCGAGGTGGCGGTCAACCTGCACGGCGCGGGACCGCAGAGCACCACGGCGCTGCTGCGCACCGCCCCCGGCCGGTTGCTCACCCACTCCCATCCCACCCTGCCGGAGGTGTCCGGCCCCGCCTGGCGGGACGACCGGCACGAGGTGGAGCGCTGGTGCGCCCTGCTTGAGTGGTACGGCATCGCCGCCGACCCCGCCGACCTGGCACTGCCCGTTCCGTCCGTCGAGACGACCGGGGAGGCCGAACCGGCCGGGCTCACCGGAGGCGTCGAAGTCGCCGGGTCGGCGGGCACGGCCGTGAACGCCGGATGGGCCGGGGAGGCCGAAAGGCCGGGGCATGTGATCGTCCATCCCGGGGCGGCCTTTCCCGCCCGCCGCTGGCCCCCCGACCGGTTCGCCCAGGTCGCCGCCGCCCTCGCCGATGACGGCCACCGCGTTCTCATCACCGGGGACGCCGCCGAACGCGACCTCGCCCACACCGTGGCCGCCCTCGCCGGGCTGCCTCGCGAAGCCGTGCTCGCGGGCCGTACCGGACTGGAGCGGCTGGCGGCGCTGGTCGGGACGGCACGGCTGGTGGTGTGCGGGGACACCGGGGTCGCGCACCTGGCCACCGCGCTGTCCACCCCCTCTGTCGTGCTCTTCGGCCCCACCCCGCCCGCCCGCTGGGGTCCCCCGCCCGGGAGAGGGCACCACGTGGTGCTCTGGCGCGGCCGCACCGGCGACCCCTTCGCGACCCGGCCCGACCCCGGTCTGCTGACCATCAGCCCCGCCGACGTCCTGGCCGCCATCGCCACCCTGCCGGCCGCAGAGGAAAGGAGCCCATCATGAGAGTCCTGGTCACCGGAGGAGCCGGATTCCTCGGCTCCCATCTGTGCGAACGCCTCCTGGCCCGTGGCGACGAGGTGATCTGCATGGACAACTTCCTGACCGGATCGCCCGGCAACGTCGAACACCTCATGGGCCGGCCCGCCTTCCGGCTCATCGAGACCGATCTGACCGGCTTCGTCCATGTTCCCGGTGCCGTGGACCTCGTCCTTCACCTGGCCTCGGCCGCCTCCCCCGTCGACTACCTGCGCCACCCCATCGACACCCTCAAGGTCGGCAGCCTGGGCACCCTGCACGCCCTGGGCCTGGCCAAGGAGAAGCACGCCCGTTTCGTGCTGACCTCAACCAGCGAGGTCTACGGCGACCCCCTGCAACACCCGCAGAGCGAGACCTACTGGGGCAACGTCAACCCTGTCGGCCCGCGCAGTGTCTACGACGAGGCCAAACGTTTCGCCGAGTCCCTGGCCACCGCCTACCGCAACGCCGCGGGCACCGACACCGCGATCGTGCGGATCTTCAACACCTACGGTCCCCGGATGCGTCCGTACGACGGCCGCGCCATCCCCACCTTCATCCGCCAGGCCCTGCACGGCGAGCCGATCACCGTGACCGGCGACGGCTCCCAGACCCGCTCCATCTGCTACGTCGACGACACCGTCGCCGGCATCCTGGCCCTGGCCGACAGTGACTTCGCGGGCCCGGTCAACATCGGCAACCCCGCCGAGGTGACCATGCTCGAACTGGCCCACACCATCCGTGACCTGGCCGGATCGTCCTCACCGATCGTCTTCGTCCCCCGCCCGACCGACGACCCGGCCGTGCGCCGCCCGGACACCGGCCTGGCCGCCGCCCGGCTGGGCTGGCAGGCCACCGTCCCGGCGGCCGAGGGACTACGCCGGACCATCGACTGGTTCACCGCCCAACTCCACCGCCCCGAGGAACTCACCCGTAGCTAGGCTCCGGGGCCTGCGTCTCACCGATTCACCGCCGGAACCGGGGGTAGTGCCTCGGGAACTCGGGACTCACAAGGCTCGAAGGCCCTTGGGGCCCACAAGGTTCGGGGAGGGGAGTGCGGGTGCGGGTGAACCGGCGGGACCTCGTCGTCGACGGGCTCACCGTCGCCGGTCACCGTCGGCGGGGTCCCGGTGGTGCCGTCGTCTGTGTCCACGGGGCCGGGGTGTCCAGCAGGGAACTGCTGCCCTTCGTCGACGCGCTCGGGGAGCGGCACGACACGTGGGCCCTCGACCTGCCCGGCTTCGGGGCGAGCGCCAAGCCGTCCCGCCCGCTGACCCTGCCCGCTCTGGCCGACGTCGTCGCCGCCTGGGTGACCGAGGCGGGACTGGAACGGCCCTGCCTGCTCGGTGGCTCCTTCGGCTGCCAGGTGGTGGTCGACATCGCCGTCCGTCATCCCGAGCTGGTCTCGGCCCTGGTGCTGGCCGGTCCCACGGTCGATCCGCACTCCCGCTCCCCGGTACGACTCGCCGGTCAGTGGCTGCGCAACTCCGTACGGGAGGACCCTCGGATGGTGCCGTTGAACGTGGCCGACTACCGCGACGCGGGGCTACGACGGGTGCTGGCGACGTTCGGTGAGTCGATCCGCGACCGGATCGAGGACAAACTGCCCCTCGTCACCGTTCCCACCCTGGTCGTGCGGGGAGAGTACGACAGGCTCGTGCCCCAGCCCTGGGCGGAGGAGGCGACCAGGCTGCTGCCACGGGGACGCCTGGTGATCATGGAAGGGCTGCCCCACATGACGCCCTACCGCGACCCTCGGGGTCTCGCCCGGATCGTGACGGACTTCCTGGCGGAGGTGCGAACGTGAGAGCGCCCCACCGGCTGACGCCTGTCAGCCCTCTCCCCGGCCAGGCCGTGACGAACCTTCCGAGGGAGGTCGGGCCGTGAAACCGGGCAAGGTCGTGGCGTCGTTCGACTCGGCGACCGGCATGCTGCGCGCGCTCTCCCGTTTCCTGCACGGCCGTGACGTGCCGCTCATCGGGCAGGGGCCCGCGTGGGCGGAGCCGTGGGCCTCCGCCGTACTCGGCCTGGCCAACAGGCTTCCGCGTCCGCTCCAGGAAAAGGCCTACGCCGCCAGTGGTTGGGCCGAGGCCGTACCACCCAACCGGGTCGGCGACATCAGGTCGGACGACCTGGCGCGGTGGGTCACCGGCCACTACCCCCGGCGCCGTGGCCAGGTGGCCTTCGTCGGGTCGTCCAACGGCGCCCTGGTCCACCTGGCCGCCGCCGTGGCCGCCCCCTGGCTGCCGCAGACCCTCCTGATCCCGGTACGGCGTCGCGGCGTCCATCCGGACGAACCCCGCCGGGACCTCCTCGCCACCCAGGAGGCCGGAAACGCTCTGACCAGCGCGAACCCGGACCTCGTCCTGCACCAGATGCACGACGCCAACCAGGACCGGCTGATGATCGCGGGGATGACCTACTTCCGGGTCAAGTGGCGGCGGCTGCCCGAGGCCTACCGGCGTTTCCTTGAGGCGAGCCTGGAGCCCGGCGCGACCCTGGTGGTCGTCGAATGCGGCCTGCGCAGGCCGGTGACACGGGTCGGCCCCCGCCATGTCTTCCAGCACGGCGCGCTCGGCGGGGCGACGCCACGGGAGTACGAGGAGGGCGGCCCCCGCGTCGCCGACTACCTACGCCGCTACGGCTCTCCGCATCGCGGGTGGGACTACCCGCCGGTTGACGAGGAGAGCCCGGAGGCCGAATGGGGGTTCGAGCCCTCACTGCTTCCCGACCTGCGGGAGCTGGCCGCCCGCAACGGCTGGCGGCTGCTGCGGCTGCGTTTCACGGAGCCGGAGGAGCTCAGCCCCGTGGTCGCCGACCTCTACCGGGACCGGTACCGACGGCGTGACCTGCCCGCCGACCGGCTGCTCGCCGAGTGCTTCCTGCTCCTCGAACCGTGGTGGACGCTGCGCAGCGGGTCGGTGCCGTACTGGATGGTCTTCAACACCGAGCCCTCACTCGCGAGCCTGACCGGCTATCTCGACCGCTCCGACCCCTTCGCCGAGATCAGGCTGTTGCTGTTCTCCCACGGGGTCGAGTCCGTCGGGCTGGCCTCGATCGAGCAGTGGCGTCAGGTGCTGGCACGGGCGGAGAAGGTGGGCGTGTTCACCGGCGTCGATCCCCGGGCCTACCCACGCGACTTCGCCGGCCTGGCCCGCGCCCACCGGGAACTCAGCAGAATCAGGACGACGTACCCGATCCCCCCGCCCCTCCCCTGGCCCGACGCCGAGGCCTTCCTGACAGCCCGGCTGGGACCCCTCCAGGACGATGAGTGACCCGGTATCAGGGGAGGAGCGGTGAGCCCGTGGTGAGGGCGCGGTGAGGGGCGGGCTTCATGGTTGGGGGGTCGCCGGGCCACACCGAGGGCCGGCCGAGACCGAGGAGTTCTGATGGGTGTTCTCGCCGGCAAGACGGCGCTGGTCACGGGTGGTTCGCGGGGCATCGGCAGGGCGGTCGCGGTACGGCTGGCGGCCGAGGGGGCCCTGGTCGCCGTCCACTACGGCGGTGACGACGCGGCGGCCCGCGAGACGGTGGCGCGGATCGAGAAGGAGGGCGGCCGGGCGTTCGCCGTACGGGCCAGGTTCGGTGAGCCGGGCGCGATCGACCTGCTCTTCGAGGGGCTGACCGAGGGGCTGGCCGGGCGTGGCCTGGACATCCTGGTCAACAACGCGGGCATCGCGTCGATCAACCCGATCTCCCAGGTCACCCCCGAGGAGTTCGAGCGGCTGCTCGCGGTCAACGTGAGCACGCCGTTCTTCGTGATCCAGCGCGCGCTGCCGCTGCTGAACGACGGAGGCCGCGTCGTCAACATGGGTTCGACGGCCACCAGGATCGCGGTCCCCATGCAGATCGGCTACACCGTCAGCAAGGCGGCGATCGAGGCGATGGCGCCGTCCCTGGCCAACGAGCTGGGCGGGCGCGGGATCACGGTGAACACGGTCGCGCCCGGTGTGGTGCGGACCGACATGACCGCGGGTCACACGTCCATCCCCGAGGTGGTCGCCGCGTTCGAGGCCATCACCGCGCTGGGACGGCTCGGCGAGCCCGAGGACGTCGCCGACGTCGTCGCCTTCCTGGCGAGCCCCCAGGGCCGCTGGGTGACCGGGCAGACCATCGACGTCTCCGGAGGGACCTACCTCGGTCCCATCGGGTGACCGTCCTTCGGCGCCGGTCACGGCCCGGGTCGTCTCCCAGGAGGCACCGTGATGACCGGCCTGTTCTCCAGCCGTGGTCCCGCGTGATCGGGAGACCGGCAACGGGGATAATCGCTTATATGCGGTTTGGGCTCCTTGGGCAGACCTGTGCGTGGCGCGATGACGGGAGTGAGATTCCGCTCGGAGGTCCCGCCCGTCGCGGGTTGCTCGCGCTGTTGCTGGTGAACCCCGGTGAGGTGGTCTCCGCCGATCGGCTGGCCGACGAGGTCAACCCCGACGAGGCGCTGTCCGCGCACGCCCTGCAGTCGCAGATGTCCCGGTTGCGTACGGCTCTCGGCACGGCGGCGACGATCGAACGGGCCGGGGCGGGCTACCGGATCGTGGTTCCCCGTGACGACGTGGACGCCTTCCGGTTCGAACGGCTGGCACGTGAGGGGCGGGCCGCGCTGCGGGAGGAGGACGCCGAACGCGCGGTGGCACTCCTTCGGGAGGCGCTGGCGCTGTGGCGGGGGCCCGCGCTGGCCGACCTCACCGGCAGTCCGGCCGCCGTCCGTCTTGAGGAGCTACGGCTCACGGCGCTTGAGGACCGGATGGAGGGCGAGCTGCGGCTCGGCGGGCACCGCGCGCTCGTGCCCGAGCTGCGGGAACTGGTCGGCCGTCACCCGCTGCGGGAACGGCTGGCGGGGCTGCTGATGCGCGCGCTGTTCGCCGAGGGCGGGCAGGCCGCGGCGCTGGCGGCGTTCGAGGAGACCAGGAGGCACCTGGCCGACGAGCTGGGCGCCGACCCCTCGGCCGAACTTCTCGCGCTGCACCGGGAACTGCTGGCCGCCGACCCGTCTCCCCCGCCCGTCGCGCCGCCCGCCCAGCTGACGTCCTTCGTCGGCCGGGCCGGGGAGGTGGCCGAGGTCGCCGAGTTGCTGCGGACGGCCCGGCTGGTCACCCTGGTCGGTCCCGGCGGCGTCGGTAAGACACGGCTCTCGGTCGAGGTCGCCGGGGCGCCGGGGGTCGCCGGACCCGCCGCGGGCGCCAGGTCCTCGGGGAGGGCCGCCGACGACGTGTGCTTCGTCGAGCTCGCCGCGCTGCGGGACGGCGCCGAGCTGCCGCAGGCGTTGCTGGGCGCGCTCGGCCTGCGGGAGAACGGCCTGCGTCTGGAGGTCGGTGAGCGGCGGCCGGTCGACCGCCTGATCGCGGCACTCGCCGACCGGGTGCTCCTGCTCGTCCTGGACAACTGCGAGCACCTCGTGGAGGAGGTGGCTCCGCTGGCGGCCCGGCTGCTGGCCGCCTGCCCCCGGCTGCGGGTGCTGGCGACGAGCAGGGAACCGCTCGGGATCACCGGGGAGCACCTGTGGCAGGTACGGCCCCTCGACGACGAGGCGGCCGTGCGGCTGTTCACCGACCGGGCCCGTGCCGTACGGCGTGGCTTCGCCGTCGCCCCGGCCGTCGGCACCGCCGACGGTGGTACCGAACGGGTCGTGCGGCGGATCTGCGCGGCCCTCGACAATCTGCCGTTGGCCATCGAGCTCACGGCGGCCAGGCTGCGCACCCTGGAACTCGACGACCTCGCGGGGCGGCTCGACGACCGGCTCGCCGTCGCGGCACGCGGCAGCCGTACCGCCCAGGAGCGGCACAGGACCCTGCGGTCGGTGGTGGCGTGGAGCTGGGACCTGCTGCCGGAGGCCGAACAGCGGGCCGCGCGGCGTTTCACCGTCTTCACCGGGGGCGCGAGCGCCGAGGCCGCGTCACGGGTGTGCGGCATCGACGGCGAGACGCTGGAATCCCTGGTCGACAAGTCTCTTCTTGAGGTCGTCGGCGGGCGTTACCGGATGTTGGAGACCATCCGCGCCTACGGTGCGGAACAGCTCGACGCGGCCGGGGAGGCCGAGCCCGTACGGCGTGCCCACGCGCGTGCCGTCCTCGACCTGTTCAGGACCGCCGCCCCGCACCTGCTGCGGACACGGCAGCTGGAGTGGCTCGGAGTCCTGGCGCGTGAGCACGGCGACCTGCCCGCGGCGGTGCGCTGGGCCGTCGAGTCCTCGGACACGGCCGTGGGCCTTGAGCTGCTCGCCACGGCCTCGGCCTACCTGTGGATTCGCGGCGTCTCCCTCTCGGTCGCGCCGTACGCCGTCGCGCTGCTCGACGTGATGGGTGAACGGCCGCCCGCCGGGCTCGGCGAGGAGTACGCGGTGTGCGTGCTGCTGGCCGCCTCCGGTCCCGGGGGCCGGGAGGTGTGGCGGCGGCACCGCGCCGCGGCGGGGCGGGCGCTGGCCGCCGCGTGGCCGGGCGACCGGCCGGGGCGGTATCCGGCCGTCCTGCTGCTGTGGATGATGCACAACACGGGCGGGGAGGGCGCGCTGGAGACGTTCGCGCTGGTCACCGCCCAACGTGACTGCCCTCACGGGTGGGCGCGGGCGGTCGCCCGGTACGTGCTGGGGTTCGGGGCTCTGGGGGAGTTCTTCGGCGAGGGCGACTCCCTCGGCGAGAGCGGCCTGCCCGGTATGGCGGAGGCCGCGCGTGTCTGGGAGGGGGCCGTCGAGGAGTTCCGCGCGTTCGGCGACCGGTGGGGTACCGCGCTGGCCCTGGACGCGCTCGCCGGTCTGGCGGTCGCGCGTGGCGACCGTACCCGGGCGGTCGCGTTGATCGACGAGGCACTCGACCTCACCGACCAGCTCGGAGCCCTGGAGGACGCCGCCGACCTGCTGGTCAACCGGGGTGACCAGCTCGTCGAGACCGACCTGGCCGCGGCCCGCGCCGACTACGACAGGGCCGCCGCCCTGGCCCGGAGGGCGGGCAGTTCGAACTACGTCGGGGCCGCCCTGCGCGGGCTTGGGGACATCGCCCTGCGGGACGGCCACCTCGCCGAGGCGGAGAGCCACTACACCGAGGCGCTTGAGCTGATCGACCCGCTCTGGATCAGGAGCGTGGGCAACCGGGTACGGCTGCTCGCCGGACTCGGCAGCCTCGCCGAGACGCGTGGCGACCGGGCCACGGCCAGGGCGCGTTTCCGGCAGGCCGCCGAGTCCGCGACGGCCGTGACCGGGGCCCCCGGGGCGGACGCGCTGCGCCTGATCGGCCTGCCGGAGAGCCTTGTCGAAGCGGTGAGCTCCGGGGCCAGGGCGGTGTGACCTCTGTGGTCATGCGGGCCTCGGAACCAGGCCGGCAGGCTCAGGACGGCTCCCGGAACGAGGACGAACACCGTGTGGGCTCCGAAGAACCCATGGCGGCTCCCGGAGCGAAGACGGACACCGCATGACCCGGGGCCAAGGCGGCTCCCGGAAACGTCGTGTGAGCCTCGGGACGGAGGCGGTGAGTTCGCGGTGAGCCCGCGGTGAGCGTGTCGCGTGAAGCTGTGCGGCATGAGAAACGTCCTGGTCTCCGGCGCCTCGGTCGCCGGTCCCGCGCTCGCCTACTGGCTCTCCCACCACGGTTTCAAGGTCACGATCGTCGAGCGTGCCCCGGCACTGCGTGAGGGGGGTTACGCCGTTGACTTCCGCGGGAAGGCGCACCTGTCGATCCTGCGCCGGATGGGGGTGCTCACCGACCTCGAAGCCGTCCAGACCGACATCACCTCCACGTGGTACGTCGACGGCACGGGCAGGCCGCAGACCAGGATGCCCGACGACCTGTTCTCCGGGGACGTCGAGATCCTCCGCGGTGACCTGGCCCGCATCCTCTACGAGGCGACCAGGGACCGGGCCGAGTACGTCTTCGGGGACTCCATCACCTCGCTGACCGAGAACGGCCACGGGGTCGACGTGACCTTCGAGCGTGGCGCGCCGCGCAGGTTCGACCTGGTCATCGGCGCCGACGGGCTGCACTCGAACACCCGCCGCCTGGCCTTCGGGCCGGAGGAGGACTACGTCAAGCACCTGGGCGTCTACTGCGCGATCTTCACCACCGGCAACCACCTGGGCCTCGACCGCACCGGGCACGCCTACCTGACCTCGGGCAAGCTGGTGGCGATGTACAGCTCCAACGGCAACGCCGAGGCCAGGGCCGTCTTCTACTTCGCCTCACCGCTGCTGGAGGGCGTCCGCAGGAACGTGGAGCGGCAGCAGGCCGTGCTGGCCGAGCGTTTCGCGGGCAACGGCTGGGAGAGTGACCGGCTGCTGCGGGAGATGCGTCACGCTCCCGACTTCTACTTCGACTCGGTCGGCCAGGTCCACATGGACCGCTGGACCAAGAGCCGGGTCGCCCTGGTCGGTGACGCCGCCTGCTGCCCCTCCTCGCTCTCGGGCATGGGCTCCGGGCTCGCTCTCGTCGGCGCGTACGTCCTGGCCGGTGAGTTGGCCGCCGCGCGCGGCGACCACAGGACGGCCTTCGCCCGCTACGAGGAGACGATGCGGGAGTACGCCAAGGGCTGCCAGAAGATGGGAGAGGGCGTGGCCGGGTACATGGTCCCGGAGAGCCGCCTTCTGACCGCGTTCCTCCACCGGTACTACAAGGTCATGCCGTACCTGCCGGGCAAGCAGATGATGGTCAAGAAGACGCGCAGGGTCGCCGAGAACGTCGTCCTCCGTGACTATGGGAACTAGGCGGTCCTCACCTGCGCGGCGCCGCCTTGACCGACCCGAAGATCCGAACTCCGTACCCGACAAACTGGCTTGACCTCGTTGACAAGGGATGATCTTGGACATACGTTCCAGGAATGTCCAGTCGATTACTGGCTCCACTGCTCGTCCTACTGCTCTGTTCGTGCTCGGCGCCCACGCCGGAAGGATCCGCTCCGGCCGTGGCGGAACCCGCACCGGCAGGACCCGCCTACGAGGGCCCCGCCCTGCCGGGCCTCGCGACGGAGCAGGCGTGGACGATACCCCTCGGCTCCATCCGTGACGCCGTCGCCGTCGGCAAGTCCTTCGCCGTACTCGGGCGGGCCGCCGACACCCTCCTCGCCCTCCAGGTGATCGACGCCGCCACGGGCAAAGAGCTCAAGAGCATCCCGATCGAAGACGAGGACGCGACCCTGCGCGTGGACACCGATCACGGCAAACCGGTGGCAGTGGTACGGCACAAGCGGCAACTGGCCGCGTCGGGGCTGACCGCCGAGTCCATCCAGATGTCCGACCTGGTGGTTGACGAGACGGGGGCGGAGGTTTGGCGCTCGCCGGAGGGCGGCACCTTCTTCGTCGGTGGCTACGTCGCCGAAGGCGAGGCGGACGGAGCCGGTCTTGTCAATGTGTCCAAGCTGTCCACCCTCGGGGGCGAGCAGGCTGTCGCCCTGCCGATCGGTGCCGAGGAGGAGAACTCCCTGCTCGGCGTCATCGAGGACAAGGCGGTGTACTGGCCGAGGGGGATGCTCCTGGACGAGGAGGCGGCGGTCGTCCACGGCTTCGACCTGTCCAAGGGCGGGAGCCTGCTCTGGCGGCTACCGCGAGACGTGCAGGGCAGAACCATCGTCGGCGACTCCCTGTTCACCTGGCAGTCGGACGGGATGTCCTCCACACACTCGCTGTACGACCTGATGACGGGTGAGCGGTTGGGCGGGTTCGAGGTTTCGAACTCGGTGGGTGTGCGATGCGCGACGTCCGCCTTCGACGCCGACAGCGATACCGTGCTGTGCGACGGGCCACTGACGCTGATCGACTCCAGGACCGGTGAGCTCCGCGTCCCCGCTGTGGAAAACCAGCGTGAGGTGTCGGTCGAGTCGGCCTTCGGCGGAATCGCCTACCTCAAGGTCAAGCAGGAGCAGGGAGCCGAGCCTCTCTACCTGGCCCTGGACGACAGGACCGGCAAGGTGCTCGGCGGCGACCTGCCCGCGGCGCCGTTGGGGGTCAGCACCGATGGCTACGCGCTGATCTGGCACAACCTCCATGCTTTCGGGTTCAGGCGGGCCGCCTGACTGGTCCGAAGTCCGTACGAACCTTGACCCTCGAACGAGTTATCCCCAGTTTCCACAGGTTCGTACACAGGTTCGACGAGGTGTGCATGGCCGAGCCGTACGACCGGGGGGCTGGTCGTACGGCTCGGTGATCGGGGAGAAGCGGTCGGGGAGGGTCAGCCGACCTGGTTGCTGGTCCAGCGCTGGGTCGAGTCGGAGGAGTTGCAGGTGGCCAGGACCAGGGCGGTCCCGCCGGTGGTGCCACCGCCGCTCGCCGCGACGCACTGGTTGGTGCCGACGCTCGCCTTGATCTGGTAGGTGATCCCGGAGATCGAGGGGAACGTCCACTTCTGCGCGGTCGCGCCGGTGCAGGGGACCTGGACGATGGCCGTCCCCGCGGTGCCGCTGCCGGCCAGCGGGCTCAGGCACTTGGCGCTGTGCGCGCTGGTGATCGTGTAGGAGCTGCCGCCCGCCGCGTCCAGCTTCCACTGCTGGTTCTTCAGGCTGTTCTGCGGCCACTCCACGATGGCGGCGTTGTCCGCGGTGCTGAAGGAGTACAGGTCCATGGCCTGGTTCGGGCCGGTGGAGTCGACGACGTCGTTGGTGAAGACCGTGGTGATCCCGTTGTCGACGGCGCCCGCGGGGTTGCTGCCGGAACCGGTCAGGACGATCAGCCCGTCGGACGGCTCGGAGGTGCGGGAGACGCCGCCGTAGGTGATCTTCTCCCGGATCGTGTAGGTCGCGCTGGTGTTGGCCAGCAGACCCGTCACCCGGACCGAACGCTGCCAGATCGGGACGGTGGCGACCACGGTGCCGTTGCGCAGCACCTGGGCCTCACGGGTGACGCCGGAACCGTAGACCGGGGTGCTCGGCACGTAGGTGAAGACGATCTCGGTGCCCTCCACGTCCACGGCCGAGAACAACTGTGGTGCCAGCGGCGGGACCGTGGTGATGGCCGGGACCGTGGAGCCGTGCTCCAGGTAGGAGCTGTCCTTGGCGGCGTTCCAGTGGGTGGACAGGTAGGTGCCCACGGGGACGACGCCGAAGTAGTCATCCTTGCCGCAGTCCAGCAGCCGGACGTCCAGCGGGTCGGAGCAGACCACGGTCGAGCCGCCCTGGCAGAGGGTCTCGTTGGAGTCGGTGCAGTGACCCCCGGAGGTGTGGTTGGGGGAGCCCAGCAGGGTTCCGCCCAGGGCGTGCGCGAGTTCGTGGGTCATCTCGTGCCCGGTGGAGCAGCCCGGCGACAGGCTGATCCAGGTGGCGTAGGAGTTGTGGCGGTTGCCGGTTCCCATGGTGTTGTCGTCGTTGATCCGGCCGTCGCTGACCGTGCCGCCGCAACCGGTGCTGTTCTCGAAGTAGGCGATGTAGATGTGGTCGGTGTCGGTGTACCCGAGGGTCTTCAGGGCCCCGGTCCAGTCGCCGTCGGACGAGCCGGTGGGAACCTCGACGGAGTCGATGTCCACGTCACAGCCGGTCGAGCCGGTGGTCTCGAAGCGGACCCAGCGCTCGGCGCCGTCCCGGCGGGCGCTGTCGTTCACGTTCTCCTGCGTGACCCACGCGGCCTGCCGGATCAGCGGTTCCTTCTCGGTGAACCGGTTGGAACCCGACTCGTAGGCGTAGATCAGTTTGACGCGGTGACCACTGGTTCCGTCGCCGACGCAGTGCACCTGCGAGATGACGGGGACGCTCGCCGCGGCGGGCGTCGCGGGGACCAGGCCTACCATGACGAGGGCGGGCACCACGACGGCGACCGCCCGTGCCCATAAACCTCGCCTCTCACGCTTCGATGACATCGGACCTCAATCTCTCCGCGGCTTCCGGTGGTTCCTCGCGCACGCCGAAGACACCCGTGTGTCCATGGCGAATGAATCGACGCCTGGCCGGACGCACCGGTCGCGTTTTGTGGTGAATTTCGCCCTGTTGGCGCGATCGCCACGATAACCCGCGTCCAATCGTTGGGGAACCGTCAAACGGTAACGGAAAAGAAACTTTACAACTGAGGAAAATGTGACGGATGGTAAACGCGACCCGATTCACAGGCTCCCTGGACTGTCAAGCGAACAAGCTGCCAAAAGTCGCCTGATCCCGGACATCCAGCGGCGCGAGAGAGCGCTTTTCACCCCTGAACACGCTGCGCATCGGGAAAGTGAGTCACCGCGACCACACAACGCGCGAAACGAACTGTTCTCACGGGGCAAACCTTTCCTTCTTCTATTTTTCATGTTTCTGCGAACGAAATGGAGAGAGGGACAGGGCACGGAGACGAGTGGGATCGGCGATCACCTCGTATTCGGTGATCATTCCTTCCTCGATCGTGAACGTGAGAACGAGCAGGAGACGGCCGTACGGGGCGACCACCGCGCCCACGGTCCCGTCCACGAGGGCCGGTTCGGCGTACCTGGCCCGACCACCGAGGACGAGGACCTCCCCCGCGACGGCCCGCGCGCCCCGGGAGACGGCCGGGACGCCCGGCGGCAGGGTGGCGGGATCGGCGCGGCGCACCACCCCGGGGGCGAGCACCGCAAGGAGCGCCTCCATGTCCCCCTCACGGGAGGCGGCCAGGAACGCCTCGACGACCCGCCGGTCGGCGGAAGAGGCCGAACCGGAGGCCCTGGGCGGCGCGACCTTGTGGCGGGCCCGGCTGGCGAGCTTCTTCGTGGTGACCGTGGTGCGTCCGACGACCGGCGCGATCCGGTCGAACGGCACGGCGAACAGGTCGTGGAGCACGAACGCGACGCGTTCCGCGGGGGCCAGGGTGTCCAGCACCACCAGCAGCGCCCGGCCGACCGACTCGGCCAGCAGAGCCTCCCGCTCGGGGTCGCTCCCCCCGTCGTCCGGCTGTCCGAGAACCGGCTGCCCGAGCGGGTCCTCCCTGCGGGCCGCGCGGGAGCGCAGCATGTCGAGACAGACGCGGGAGACGACCGTCGTCAGCCATCCGGCGAGGTTGCCGATCTCCCCGGCGTCGACACGGACGAGCCGTAGCCACGCCTCCTGGACGGCGTCGTCCGCCTCCGCGGACGAACCGAGCATCCGGTAGGCGACGGCCCTCAGGTGGCCCCGGTGCGCCTCGAACCGCTCCGCGAGTTCGTCGTTGCCGTCCATCCCGGTCACCTTCGCTCACTCCCCCTCGTCAGTTCCATGACGAACACGACACGAACAAGGTGACACGGGGAGAACCGATGACCGTCAACACGCGACCGTCCCTGCTGCGGATCGACTCAAGTGCCGACGACTCCGGCGAGTCCGTCAGCAGACGGCTGACCACGCTGTTCGCCGACCTGTGGTGCGAACGGCACGGCACCGCCGGGTACCGCCACCGGGACCTGGCCGTCGAGCCGGTGCCGCCGATCTCCTCGGCCTACTGCGTCCTGGGCAGGCGGGTCGAGGTCAAGGGGCCCGTCCCGCCCTCCGAGGTCGGCGCCCTGGTGGAGAACCCGGAGGAGGAACGGGAGTGGGCGCTGACGCTGCCGCTGATCACCGAGGTGCTGGCGGCCGACACGGTGCTGTTCGGCGTGCCGATGTACAACTTCGCCGTTCCCGCCGCGCTGAAGGCGTGGATCGACCGGGTCACCTTCCCCGGCGCCTTCCCCGAGGGGAGCCTGGCCGGGACGAGGGTGGTCGTGGTCCTCGCGCGGGGCGGCGCCTACGGGCCGGGCACGCCCAGGGAGGCCTTCGACTTCCAGGAGCCCTACCTGCGGGCCTATTTCGGCGACCTCGGGGTGGCCGGGGAGCACCTGCACCTCGTCCGCGCCGAGATGACGCTGGCGGACAGGCTCCCGGAACTGGCCCGCTTCCAGCCGTTCGCGGAGAAGTCCCTGGCCGAGGCCACGGCCGCGCTGACCGCCCTGCTCACCGGTTGAGTCACCGGTTGATGAGCGGGTCCCGCCTGCCGGCCACGTACTCCTGGGCCGCCTGGACGAAGGCGCGGACGCGGTTGGTCTCCGCCCCGGTACGCCACAGCAGCCGCCACTCGAAGACGGCCCCGTCGGTGAGCGGAACGTAGGCGACGTCCGGCCGCGCGTCGTACTCCGCGGCGTGGGTGGGGACGGGGAAGACACCCTTGCCCGCGCCGACGAGCGCGCACATCTCCTGGATGGTGCTGAAATCCGGTCCGCGCTCGATGAGCGCGCCACCGGGCGTACGGCGCGGCACCAGGGCCTCGTCGGCGAAGTCGGGCAGCAGGCGGGGACGCAGGACGTTCTCGTGGGCGAGGTCGTCGAGCGTGACCGCGTCGCGGCGGGCGAGGGGATGGCGGGCGGAGACCGCGAGCAGCGGTTCCTCCCGGAACAGGACCGGGCTGGCGCTGAGCCCCGAGCCCTCCTGAGGCGAGAGCACGGCGACCAGGAGGTCGATCCTCCCCTCGTCGAGGAGGGTCGTGCCGTCGCTGTAGGCGTTCTCCCTGACCTGGACCTGGCAGGTGGGGTTGCGAGTGTGGAAGACGTCGGCGACCTCGTAGACGAACCGGCCGACGGCGGTGCCGATGAACCCGACGGTCAGCACTCCGTCGAGGCCCCGGCCCGCGGCGACCGCCCTGGCCACGCCGTCGAGGATCTGCTGGTAGGCGGGGGCCAGGTCCTCGTGCAGGCGGCGGCCGACCGGGGTCAGCTCGACCCTGCGGCTGGTCCGTTCGAACAGCCGGACCCCGATGCGGCGTTCCAGCTGCCTGATCGTCTGACTGACCCTGGCCGTGGACACCCGCAGGTTCTCGGCCGTCCGCCCGAAGTGCAGCTCCCTGCCGAGCTCCAGGAAGATCTCCATGTCCCGCCGCTCCACCGCGAACCCCCGTTCGTGAACCTGTGTGTTAACGAACGTTGCATAACACGGCATTGTTCCGGGTTTCAGAGTGAATGATCCTTAAGAGGTCAGCACGTTTCGGAAGACCGAAAAGACCACGGGGAGACGGGGAACATGGGAGAGCACACGCCGACACTGGTGCTGGGCGGCACGGGCAAGACAGGCAGCCGCGTCGTGCGGCGGCTGACGGAACGCCACCTGCCCGTGCGGATCGGCTCCCGCTCCGGTGGGGTTCCCTTCGACTGGGAGAACCGGGAGACCTGGGCTTCCGCGCTCCAGGGAGTGCGGGCGGTCTACGTGTCCTACCACCCGGACCTGGCGGCCCCAGGCGCGCCCGAGGCGGTCGGCGCCTTCGCCGAACTGGCGGTCGCCCAGGGCGCGCGGCGGCTGGTGCTGCTGTCCGGCAGGGGCGAGGAGGAGGCTCAGGCCGCGGAGGAGGCGGTGCGGGCGTCGGGAGCCGACTGGACGATCCTGCGGGCGAGCTGGTTCGCCCAGAACTTCAGCGAGGGGTACCTGCTCGACCCGGTGCTGGCCGGTCAGGTCGTACTGCCGGTCGGGCAGGTGCCCGAGCCGTTCGTCGACGCCGACGACATCGCCGACGTCGCCGCCGCCGCGCTCACCGAGGACGGGCACGTGGGTGAGGTCTACGAGCTGACCGGCCCGAGGCTGCTCACCTTCGCCGAGGCGGTCGCCGAGATCGGCGACGCGTCGGGACGCCATGTCGGCCTCACCCAGGTCTCCGCGAGGGAACACGCCGCCGCGATGCTCGCCGAGGGTGTCCCCGCCGAGGTCGTCGACCTGCTGACCTACCTGTTCACCACCGTGCTCGACGGCCGCAACGCCCACCTGGGCGACGGCGTGCGGCGCGCCCTGGGGCGGCGGCCCCGCAACTTCGCCGACTACGCCCGCGCGACCGCCGCGACCGGCGTCTGGAACATCTGAGACCGGGAGACAGCACCATGATCAAGCTTCTGCAGACGGTCTCCCTGCTGGCCGCGACCCTCACCACCGGCCTCATGGCCGGGCTGTTCGCCGCCTTCTCCTACGCGGTGATGCCCGGTCTGGCGCGCTCGCACGACCGCACCTTCGTCGAGGCGATGCAGCGGATCAACGTGGCCATCATCAACGGCTGGTTCATGGTCTGCTTCCTGGGCGGCCTCGCGTTCACCGTCGCGGCGCTGGTACTGCACCTGAGCACCGGCCGGGAACTCCTGCCCTGGATCATCGCGGCCCTCGTCCTGTACGCGGTCATGTTCGTCGTCACCAGCGCCGTCAACGTGCCGCTCAACGACCAGCTCGCCAAGGCGGGCCAACCCGGTGACATCGCCGACCTGGCCGCCGTACGGCACGCCTTCGAGGCGCGGTGGGTCACCTGGAACATCGTCAGGACGGTCGCGAACGTCGCCGCCTTCGCCGCCCTCACCTGGGCGCTCGTCCTGCACGGCCGGGTCACCGCGACCCCGGCCCCCACGCCGGCTCCCGGCGCCGCCGGGGCCACCCAGGCCGCGCCGTACGGCCAGGCCCCCCACGGAGCCGCGCCATACGGCCAGGCCATGCCGTATACCCGGGCCGCGCCGTATGGCCAGGCTCCCCATAGGGCCGCGCCGTACGGCCAGGCGCCCGGCGGGTGGTGACGCCGGCGGCGGGGCCGTCCGCAGCGGTCAGGCCGGGGGCGCCTCGATCACCGAGGGCCAGCGCAGCAGGGCGGGCAGCGTGAGCAGGGCGACGGTCAGGTGCACCACCCCGCCGACCACCCAGGGGGCCGTCAGGCCGTAGGCGGCGGCGACCAGACCTCCGGCGAGGGCGCCGAGCGGCAGCGCGCCGAAGGCGATCATCCTGGTCGCGCTGCCGACCCGGCCCATCAGCCGGTTGGGGACCAGCCGCTGGCTGAGCGACTGGGCCATCACGTTCCACACGGACAGTCCCGCCGACCAGACGCCGAACAGCGCGACCACCACCACGGGCTGCCTGCCGAACAGGCCGATGGCCACCAGGCTCAGCGCGCTGGCGACCGAGACCCCGATGACCACGGAACGGGTGCCGAAGCGGCCGACGACCCGACGGCTGACCAGGCCTCCGGCGACCCCGCCGATCGCCATCGCGGCCACCAGGACGCCGTATCCCGCGTCCCCGACGCCCAGGACGTCCCTGGCGAAGAGCACGGTGACCGACTGGGCCATGAAGACGCTGAAGTTGCTGGTCGCGGCCAGCAGGACGACGACACGCAGCACCCGGTGCCCGGCCAGCCAGCGCACGCCCTCCATCATCTCGGCCACCACCCCGCGCCGCCCCTCGGCCGCCTCCGGGGCGGGAGGCACCCTGAAGTGACCGGCCGCGTTGCGGATCCGGGAGATCAGCACGATCGAGACGACGTAGGTCGCGGCGTTCACCCACAGCGGCAGCGGGATGAACAGTACGAACAGCACCGAACCGAGCGCGGGCCCCAGGAACATCCGGCCGAGCGTCTCGGCCGTCACGTTGCGCCCGTTGGCGGTCTCCAGGTCGGCGCCGCGCACGACCGTGGGGATCAGCGCCCGGCTCGACCCCATGAAGAGGATGTCGCCGACGCACAGCCCGAACGCCAGGATGTAGATCATCCAGATCCTGGTGCCGCCCAGCGTCACGATCAACGCGACCGTGACGAGCAGCAGCGTCTGCGCCGTCTGGGCGCCGATCATCAGCAGGCGCCGGTCGTAGCGGTCGACGATCACGCCGCCGACCAGGGCGAGCAGCAGCCAGGGCAGCTCGGTGGCCAGCGGCACCCAGGAGATGAGCCGGGGGTCGTCGGTGAGTTTGCTCGCCAGCAGCGGCAGGGCCGCGATCACCACGCCCTCGCCGAGCGTCTGGATCGAGTAGGCCGAGAGCAGGTAGTTGAAGTTGCGCCCCAGGCCCCCTTCCGCCCGCCGTACGGCCGTGTCCTCGGTCACCACGAGCCGACCCCCTCAACCGCGTCGGGGTAGGTGAGGACGCCCGCGACCTTGGTCTTCGTGCCGGGCCCCAGCGCCCTGATGTCCACCTGGCCGACCTTCTGGAAGCGGCAGCCGCCGCCCGCGTACCCCCCGGCCGGGGTGTAGTAGAGCCCCCAGCAGGCCTCCCACGGCTCGACGCGGCCGGTCACCGGATCGACGACCGGTTCGTGGCGCGGCACGACCCGTTCCTGCACGATCGCGCCCGTCTCCGCCCCGTCCCGCAGGGCCCGCAGCCACTCGCGTTCGCCGACCTCCCAGCCCGCGACGATGCCCCGCCCGCTGTAGGCGTCGTTCGGCTTGAGGATGAGACGCTCCCTGCGCTCCACGCACTCCTCGAACAGGCCAGGCTCCCCAAGGGAGCGGGTCCAGGGCAGCACACGGTCGATCAGCGCCCGCTCCTCGGCGGAGAGCCGTACCCCGAGACCGGGGTCGGACAGCAGCGTCATGCAGGCCTTCTGCCGGTAGATCTCCGTCTCCAGCGGGGTCCAGACGACCACGCTCCCCTCCTCGTGCGCGGCCAGGAGCCGCTCGGTGAGCCGGAGGCCCTCCGGGTGGTCGACGACCTGGTCCACCTCGAAGACGCGGTAGACCACGTCGACCGGGGTGCCGCGGAACAGGACCCGGCCGTTCCCGAAGCCCAGGTCGGTGATCTCGCCCAGACGGCAGTCGAGGCCGAGGTCGCGCAGGAGCCGGTGCAGCGGACGCCAGGCCACGCCGTAGTCGGCCAGCCCGCCCTCCCCCTCGATCAGGGCGACCACCGGATCCCGGCCCCCGGTGACGGCCGCGCCCGCCTCGCGCAACGCCTCGGCCACCTTCTCCGGGGCGTCGACGAAGCCGAGGCGGTGCCGTTCGGCGAAGGCGCGCAGCGCGTCGTGGTCGAGCATGGCCCTGGTCGCGGGACCGACCCATTCGAGGCCGCCGGTCTCGCTGGTCGCGTTGAACTCCAGGATCTTGAACGACTCGCCGTCGTGGTAGGCGTCGATCCGGCCGAAGCGGTACGGCCTGGCCCCGCCGAGACGGCGCATGAGCCGGGCCCTGCGCGGTTCGACGCCCAGGGTCCGGCAGAGCCGGTCGAGGTCGCCGTCGTAGAGCCGTTCGGGCAGCGACATGAGGATGTCCACGGCGCGGACCACGTCGTCGGCGAACCGGTTCAGCTCCCCCTCTCCGACGAAGACGGGCCGGTTCAGATACCGGCGGTCGATGCCGGCCAGGTACGGGAAGCGCTCCTCGTCGTGCAGGTCGATCTCCGCGAGGGGACTGCCGCCGCGTAACAGCTCCTCGTTGTACAGCTCCGTGACGCGATTGGTCATGAGACCGCTCCGGATCCGACGCGCCGGTCGATCACCGGTCTGACCTTCCCGCTCACCGGGTTCCTCGGCAGGCCCCCCTCGGGGTGGCACTCGACGAGCAGCCGGAACACCTCAAGCCCGTCGCCGAAGGCGTGCCGGTCGCTCAGCGCCTCGAACTCGCTCCCCAGCAGGTGCCGTACCTTCTCCGGGTCGAGGTCGAGCGGCGACTCGGTACGGACGACCACCGTGTCCGTGCCGTCGCTCGAAGTGATCTCGACCTGGAGCCGGGAGACCTGGAAGACCGCCAGCGCGGTGAGGATCTCGTCGTACAGGACCGTGCGGGCCTTGACCTTGATCAGGCCGTCCGACCTGCCGAGATACTCCAGGATCCTGCCGGGGGTCCCGCAGCCGCAGTCACGGCCGGGCAGGACGCGGCCGACGTCGCCGATCCGGTAGCGGACCAGCGGCCCCTCGAACTTCTGCAGGGCGGTGACGAGCAGGTGGCCGGGTTCGCCGTCCGGCACCGGGCGGCCCTCCTCGTCGACCACCTCGATCAGGTTGTAGTCGTCGCACAGGTGGTGCAGCGTGCCGTCGAGGCCGGGGCACTGGTAGCCGAGCTGGGCGCCGTCGTTGGCCGCGAGGATGCTGGAGATCACCCGGACCCCGAGCCGTTCGCGCAGCCACGCCTTGTCGGTCTCGGTCATCGCGGTGCCGCCGTAGACGACCTTCTCCAGGCGCAGGTCAGGCTCGCGGGCCGCGGCCTCGCGCAGCAGGGGCAGGATCAGCGCGGGCTGGCCGACGACGGCGTTGACGGAGAAGTTCCGCACCAGCGCGAGCAGGTCGTCGACCGTGATGTGCTGGCCGGTCGTGTAGCACTCGATCGGCATCCGCGACAGCTCGCAACTGCTGGTGATCAGGCCGCCGTAGAGGCTGCCGCCGAACAGGGCGTTGACCAGCCGGTCCCCCTTCTCCAGGCCGACGCCGTACAGCATGGGCACGGCCTCGCGCACCATGTTGGACCAGTCGGTGAGGGAGTAGACGATGTAGCGCGGCTCCCCGGTGGTCGCCCCGCTGCGCAGGATCTCGCCGCTCGGCGGCGCGTCGCTGGACATGTCCCGGCTGACCGGCGGCGTGTGGGCGTCGAGGACCGCCTTGTCCAGGATCGGCAGCCGGGTCAGGTCCTGCCGCCCGGTGACGGCGGGCAGGTCCCGGTAGTACCGGGTACGGCGGGCCCGCCCGGCCAGGTAGCGAAGCTTCGCCCCGATCCGTCCTGGTTCCTCGGCCGCGTCCCGGCCCCGGGCCACGGCCAGGGAGACACCGGCCAGGTGGTCGCGGGTGAACAGCCGCCCGACCCACCCGGCCCTGGCGTCGGCGGCCAGTTCGGCGGCCCGCCTGGCGGCCTCGGTGGGGAAGGCGCCCCGGACCCGGGGCGGCGGGACCTCCACGGGCGGCCCCGCCGTACGGTCGTCCCGGTCCGTCACCGTGACGTCGGGCAGTGGCACGCCCGCCCCGGTCAGCAGGCCGGTCACCGCGAGCCACAGGTCCCGGCGCCCGGTGCGCACGACGACCCGGTTGCCGGTGGCCAGGCCGTACAGCAGGCCGCGCAGGGTGGCCCCCGGCTCCTCGTCGTCCAGCGGCACCGTGCCGACGGGGGCGAACTCCTCGACGTCGCCGTCGGGCAGGGGCCGCCACGGATACCGGCCGAGGCCGTCGAACAGCTCGTCGAGGGCCTCGGTGAGCGCGGTGCCGTTCAGCAGGCCGGTCAGCCCGTGTTCGGCGAGCGCCTCCACGGGATGGCGTTCGGCGTGTTCGACGGCCAGCAACAGGTCGGTCGGGTAGTGCCTCACCGCACGCCCTCCGGCCTGACGAGCGGGCCCTCCGACCGGACAGGCGGGCCCTCCGGCTCGGTGGAAGGGCTTCCCGGCCTGACGGGAGGGCTTCCCGGTCTCACCGGCGGGCCTCCCGGTCTCACGAGAGGGGCCAGGACGAACTCGCCGAGGATCTGCCTGAGCACGCCGGGGTCGGGGTGCGAGGCCTCGATGAAGACCGGGATCTCCCACTCCTGGTAGGAGATGTGGTCGGGCAGCGGCTGCCTGCCGTCCAGGCTGTGTACCTTGTCCACCCACGGGTGGTTCCTGATGTGATCGGGCACGTCCACCGTGTAGCCCTCCGCCGGCTTCAGGTGGTGGCCGGGGAAGATGGCGAAGCCGTGGTAGCGCCCGCTCGCCGGGCGCGGTCGCGGCCTGGGCCAGCCGAGCCGGATGGCGATCTCGTGCGAGGGCAGGTGCACCCCGGTGTGACGCAGGTGCGAGGTCACGATGCCCGCGCCGCCGAGCCGGTTGGCGGCCTCAAGGAAGACCAGCTCCTGCTCCTTGGTCTCGAAGAACTCAAGGTGGACGCAGCCGGTGTCGATCTCCAGGGCCCTGAGCACCCGTTCGGCGAAGACCCGGTGGCGTTCGTCGTGCTGGATCTGGTGCGAGGCGATCGGCGTCCCCTGCGCGAAGTCCAGCGGCGTCCGCACACACCTGCTGAACACGACGTCGACCAGCTCGCCGTCCTGGACCAGCCCGTCGGCGTGCAGGACGTCGCCGTCCACGTACTCCTCAAGCTCGAACCCGCCGGGGTCGCCGAGCGCGCGGCAGGCGGCCAGCGCCGCCTCGGCCGTCTCGTGGATGACGACCTCCTGGCTTGAGGCGCCCTGCCGGGGTTTGAGGACGGTCCTGCCGCTCCACGGCAGCGAACCGGGTACGGCGTCGGCCGCCACGAAACGCGGGTGACGAACCCCCGAGCCTTCGAGCGCCTCCTTCATGCTGACCTTGTCGCGCACCCGGCGCAGCCGGTCGAGGGAGGGGCCCTCGATCCCGAGGTGGCGCCGTACCCGCCAGGCCAGCAGGACGCCGTCCTCCGACAGCGACAGCAGCTGCTCGAACCCCTCGGCGGGGGAGACGTTCTCGATGATCCACCCGGCCAGGTCGTCGGCGGGGCCGACCTCAAGTCTCCGGCAGCGCAGTCCCTCGGGCAGTTCGGCGATCCGCTCCGCGCGGCCGACGTAGGTGACGTCGTGGACCTCGTGGTCGATGGCGAGGTGGTAGTCGATCTTCCGGTAGGGAACCTGGTGGACGACCAGAATCTTCATCGCGCGTACTCCAATGCGGTGACTCCCCAGCTGAAGCCCATGGCGCTCGTGGCCAGGAGGACCAGGTCCCCGCGCCGCAGCGCCCGCCGTTCCCTGAGCCCGTCCAGGGCGATCAGGGTGTCGGCGCCTCCCATGTGGCCGAGCCTGTGGTAGTTGAAGACGCTCTTCTCCCGTGGCAGCCCGAGCTCCCGCAGCAGCCGCTCGTGCATCCTCCGGTCACCCTGGTTGATCAGGAAGTGGGCGACGTCGTCCCGTTTGCCGCCGACGGCCCGCAGGGTCTCCTCGACCAGCCGGGTGAAGTTGTCCACGTAGGCGTCGGCGAGTCCGGAGCGGTGCGGCCCCCTGCGGATCACCAGGCGCCCGTCCCGCTGCTCACCGTGGTAGTAGTCGGCCCAGCTCGGGTCGGTCCGCACCGCGGTGTGCAGCACCTCGAAGACGGCCTCCCGCCTCGACAGCAGTACGGCCGCCGCCGCGTCGCCGAAGTTGAACAGCTCCTTGGACCCGGGGTCGGCGTGGTCGACCAGCTGGCTGAGCCGGTCGGCGACGAGCACCAGCGCGTACCCGTCGCCGCGCTGCCCGGCGAGCCGGTCGAGGGCGATCCTGATCGCGGTCGTGCCCGCGTTGCAGAAGTTGGCCACCTCGAAGCAGTGCGCGTCCTCGACGCCGAGTTCCGCGGCCACCCGCGCCGCCGGTGACCAGAACGGGACGTCCCACTCACCGGAGCCCGCGAAGATCACCTGCCTGACGTCCCCCGGTCGCACCGCCGTACGGCCGAGCAGTGCCCTGGCCGCCTCGGCGGCGAGTTCCCAGGACTGTTCCGTCTCGCCCAGGACGGGGAACTCCTCGGTGTGCGTGATCTCCCTGATGGCCTCGACCGGCACGCCGGAGGCCCGGTGCATCAGGTGGACGGCGGCCCGTCCCCTGGGGAGACGGACCTCGAAGTCGACGATGCCGCCCATCAGTCACCGGACTGGATGCTGACGCGGTGCACCGTCCGCCCGACGCCCGGCTCGACGGCGGTCGCGCAGTGGTAGGTCGTCGCGGTCTTCCAGATGACCAGGTCGTTGGGGGTCCAGCGGTGGGTGTAGACGTGCTCGGGGTCCTGGACGAGCTCGTCGACGATCGCGAAGAAGGCCGCGTTCTCGTTGGCGTCGAAGCCGACCACCGAGTCGAGGTACTCGGGAGAGCCGTACAGGTAGGGGCGTCCGGTGAAGGGGTCCTCGCGCACCAGGGGGTGCTCGACCTTCGGGTGTTCGATGTCGATCAGCGCGCGGAACTCGGCGACCGACAGGCCGACGTGCTCCTTGCCGATCCGCAGGCGCTTGTTGACGGTCGCCAGGGCGTTCCTCCCGGCGATCTTTCGCTTCCACTCCTCGGGGAGGCGTTCGTAGACGTCCACGGCGCTGGCGTAGAGCGTGTGCCCGCTGGTCGAGGGCACGTTCACGCCGTGCAGCATGGTGTAGGGCGCCGGGTCGGCGATGTAGGAGGAGTCCTGGTGCCAGAAGTTGCCGACCCTGGCCACCCCGACCGGTTTGTTGTTCCGCACCTCGTTCGAGGAGATCATGATCTCTTCGAACTCCGGATGGCGATACTCCCTGAGCAGGAAGGGGACGGGTCTGCCGAGGCGTCTGGCCAGGGTGATCTGCTGTTTCGGGGTCAGCTCGACGCCGCGCACGACCACGAGTTCGCGCCGTCTCAGGTTGTCCACGAGCTGGTCGAAGAGTTCTGGGCGTTCGAGGTCCTCGTAGGTGACGCCGGTCAGCTCGGCGCCAATGAACGGGGTGATCTCACTGATCGTCATGGTTGGCCCTCTCGTCGGATTCTGAGGCGTTCAGGAGTCCAGGCTCTTGCGCAGCGCGGCCACGAAGTCGTCGATCTGGCCGGAGGTCCTGAAGGGCGGAACGGTGATCCGGAAGCGCTCCGCGCCCCTGGGCACGGAGGGGAAGTTGATCGGGGTGACGTAGACGTCGTGTTCCTCGAAGAGCACGCGCGCCACCCGCCTGACACGTTCGGCGCCGGGCACCAGCACCGGGACCAGGTGGCTGTCCGCGTCGAGGAAGCCGATCCCGGCGGCGCGCAGCGCCTGTTTCAGGTGACGCACGTTGTCGGCCAGCGCGCGCCTGAGGGCGTCGCCGTCCTGGATGAGTTCCAGGCTTCTGAGCGTGGCGTCCAGGCTGGAGTGGGGCAGCGAGGTGGTGAAGATGAACCCGGGCGCGTGGGAGCGGACGTAGTCCAGCGCCGCGTCGGGACCCGCCACGTATCCGCCCACCGTCCCGAAGGCCTTGCTGAAGACGCCCTGCACGAAGGTCGGCCTGTTCTCCCCGGCCTCCTCGCACACTCCGGCGCCCGTCGGGCCCCTGGTGCCCACGGCGTGCGTCTCGTCCACGAAGGTCAGCGCGTTGTACTTCTCCGCGAGGTCGCAGATGGCGCGCACCGGGGTGACGTCGCCGTCCATCGAGTAGACGGTCTCGAACACGATCAGCTTGGGACGGTCGTGGTCGTACTGGGCGAGCGCCCTCTCCAGCTCGTCGAGGTCGTTGTGCGGGAAGATGTGTTTCGCGCATCCCGTACGGAGGATTCCCTCGATGAGGGAACGGTGGTTCTTGGCGTCGGAGAAGACGACGATGCCGGGGAGCGCGGAGATGACGGTGCTCAGCGTCTCGAAGTTGGCGATGTAGCCGCTGGAGAAGACCAGCGCGCGTTCCTTGCCGTGCCAGGCCGCGAGTCTGGTCTCCAGTTCGACGTGGGCCGCGCTGGTGCCCGCGATGTTGCGTGATCCGCCGCTGCCCGTGCCGTGTTCCACGGTCGAGTCGAGTTGCGCCCGGATGACCTCGGGGTGCTGGCTGAGTCCGAGGTAGTCGTTGCTGCACCAGACCTGGACCCGGCCCGCACCGTCTGTGCCGTGTACCGCGTGGCCGCGTTCGGCGGCCAGATGGGAGAAGGGGACGAAACTGCGATAAAGCCCGTCCTTTTTAAGTTCTTCGATTTTCTTGGGAAATATCCCCAGCAGCGTGTTCGTGTGCTCCGTCAACGTCCGCATGATGATTCAACCCCGGTTTCTGGAGGAGTCGGCCCAACCTTCGGCCTGTGGCGACGGCGCCCGTGAGACGGACACGGCGATCCGGCGGCCCCGGCCCCAGGGGCACGCGCCACGGAAAACGAAACGGGTCAGCCGCCACGGCGGCCCCCGGCCTCTCAGCTCTCGGTACAGGTCCGACAGGTGGTGGGCGCGCCACCAGGCTCCGTGCGGGACGTCGCCGCCCCGCGTGCGCCGGAAAGATCAGCTCTCGTTCTTGCCATCGATCTCGTCGCCCCTATCGCGAGAGTGGCCACGGAAGTGCTGTCCCGCACAGACCCTAATCAGGGATATGTGCGCTATTTCCTATATTACCTACACAGACAGTAGGGATGTTGGGAATTCCTGTCAAGCCGGGGTTTATCAGCGTTTGAAGGAAATCAGCCGTGTTTTCCGGCCGTCACCTGGGGGGTTCCGGACGGCGGCGAACCAGCTCGACGACCGCCGCGATGTCGCGGTCCGCCCAGCCGTTCTCCGCGGCCTCCTCGTAACGTCGCTCGACCAGCCGGGCGACGGGCAGTTCGAGGCCGAGGGACTCCCCGAGCTCGACGGCCAGCCGTACGTCCTTGGCGCCGAGCGGGGTGGTGAACCAGCCCTTGTGGTCACCGTCGAGGACGTCGTCGAGCCGGTTGTGCAGGGCGGGGGCCACGGTCGGCCAGCGGCTCAGGAAGTCGCGAAGCCTCTCCTGGTCGAGCCCGGCCGCCTGACCGGTCGCGACCACCTCACCGAGCACGGCGAGCCCGGCCATGAGCAGGTAGTTGCTGAGCAGCTTGAACGTCAGCGCGCCGCCAGGGTCCTCCCCGCAGTAGTGCTGGACCGCGAACAGGTCGCACCAGACGGGGTCGAGGTCGCGGGCGTACTCCCGATCGCCGCCGATCAGCACCGTGGCCTGTCCCTCGACCACCGCCTGCGGCGCCCCGATGACCGGCGCGGCCACGAAACGGCGGCCGGGCGCGATGTCCCGCAGCTCACGGGAGGTCGAAGGGGAGACGGTGCTCGTGTCGGCGATGACCGTCGCCTCGTCCGGCCCCAGGGAGACGAGCCGTCCCATCACGTCGCGGCTGGCCCGGTCGTCGGCGAGGGACAGCAGCACGGCCTCGGCGTCCAGCGCGGCGTCCAGCGGCGAGTGGACCTCGGTCGCGCCCGCGTCGACCACCTCGGCGGCCCTGCCCGGCGTACGGTTCCAGACCCGCACCGTGTGACCGCGGGCGAGCAGTCGCTGGGCCATCGCCCTGCCCATCCGACCCATCCCGAGCACCGCTACCCGCATTGCCTTCCCCTCCGTCGTCCCCGTTCCCGCCTACCGGAGGGCTTCCCTGATCCACGGAAGCGCAACCGGACGGGCCGTCAGCGTCCGGTCAGCGTCCCGTCAACGCCGTCACCGACGCTCCTCCCATGATCTCCTCCTCCCGCCGGTGGGGCACACTGGCCGTCGCCTGTCTCGCCGTACTGCTCCTCAGCATCGATCTGACCGTGCTCCACCTGGCCGCGCCGAAGCTGACGCGGGACATGCGCCCCTCCGCCACCCAGTTCCTGTGGATCGTCGACGTGTACGGCTTCGCCCTGGCCGGGCTCCTGGTCACGATGGGCAACCTCGGCGACCGGATCGGGCGCAGGAGGCTGCTGCTGGCCGGGCTCGTCGCCTTCGCCTGCGCCTCCGCGCTGACGGCCTACGCCCCGACGCCGGAGCTGCTGATCGCCGCCAGGGCGCTGCTCGGCGTCGCGGGCGCGACCGTCATGCCCTCGACCCTGTCGATCATCCGCAACGTCTTCACCTCCCCCCGCGAGCGGGCCACCGCGGTCGGCGTCTGGAGCAGCGTCTCGGCGCTCGGCTTCGCCCTCGGCCCGGTGATCGGGGGCCTGCTGCTCGACCACTTCTGGTGGGGGTCGGTCTTCCTGGTCAACGTCCCGGTCGCCGCGCTGATCGTCGTCGCCGGCGCCCTCGTGCTCCCCGAGTCGCGCAACCCGAACCCGGGGCGGATCGACCCGGTCAGCGTCCCGCTGTCGATCGTCGGGGTGGTCGCGGTCATCTACGCGGTGAAGAACGCCGCCCACGACGGGGTGACCGCGCCCGGCGTCCTGGTCGCGGCGGTGGTCGGCGTGGTGGTTCTCGCCCTGTTCGTCCGGCGTCAGCGGCGGCTGGCCGAACCCCTCATCGACGTGCGGCTCTTCCACCACCGCGCCTTCTCCGGCGCGGTCGGGGCCAACGTCGTGTGCATCTTCTCCATGCTGGCCGCCTCACTGGCCTTCGCGCAGTACTTCCAGCTCGTCCTGGGGTGGTCGCCGCTGGTCTCGGGGCTGGCGAGCCTGCCCGGCGGACTCGGCGCGGCGGTCGGCGGCGCCCTGGCGACCCCGCTGGTCGGCCTGCTCGGCAGGGCCCGGGTCGTGGCCCTCGGGCTGGCCCTCGGCGCGACGGCGTTCGTGCTGTACAGCCGGTTCGGGACGGACACCGGCTACCCGTACATGCTGCTCGCCATGGTCCTCGCGGGGTTCGGCAACGGGTTCGCCTTCGCCGTCACCGGTGACACCATCCTGGCCTCCGTCCCCAGGGAACGGGCCGGGGCTGCCTCGGCCATCGCGGAGACCGGTCAGGAGATGGGCGGCGCGCTGGGCATCGCCGTACTGGGAAGTGTGCTGAACGGCGCCTACCGCGACGGCCTGCGGCTGCCCGCCGGGGTGCCGGACCGGGTGGCCGGGCAGATCGGGGAGTCACTCGGCGGGGCGCTGCAGGTCGCGGCCGGCCTGCCCGCCCAGGTCGCGGAGGCCGTCGGGCGGGCCGCGAGGCTGGCCTTCCTCGACGGCATGCGGACCACGCTGGTGACGGGGGCCGCGCTGCTGGCCGTACTGGCGGTGGCCGTGCTGTTCACGCTGCGCGGTGTTCCCAAGGAGATCCCGGAGGTGGTCCTCGACGACGCGGGCCGCGCGCAGGACGACGAGCCCGCGCGGATCGGCTGACCCGCGCCGGGAAACCCTCGCGCGTTCGGGAAAAGGGACAGCCCCTAATTGTCGTGTTCAGCTCGCCCGATCGGGCACCTCGAAAGGGCGCGGGCCATTCCGTCCGACCGCCGGGGGGCCGGGACGGCGCCTCGGGGCTGGAAACGATTTCCCCCTCCCCGCCCCCACCCCCGGAAAACGGAAATACAACGCAAGGAGAACGGAAACCCCGCTTCAGGGAAATATCAGATCACCAGCAAATAGCGCAGACCAGCGCAAACCTCAGGCCGCGAACCTCTCCAGAGAGGTTCCGGCACCCCCCGTACGGCCTCGGCACCCGGCCGCAAAGGAGGGGTTTCGGACAGCACATATCTATGATTATGTATTATTTATAACTTAATAACCATAAGTGCCGATTACCATTGCGCTTTACCTTCCCAATGGATCACGGTCAGTCTAATATTTGGACCTATGTCATGGCGTGCATCAGATTTCCCAGATGAGGAAGCCTGGCCTCCCGGTCGTGGCGGCGCTTCCACCGGAGACGAATCTGAGCACGAGTCCGACTGGCACCCCGAGAGCCTGCCGACGTTCAACTGGCGCCGTGCCGTACTGTTCGGAACCCTCTCCGTGGTCGTCGCGGGCGCGGGCGTCTGGCTGATCAGGGCCAACTCCGCGACCCCGCAGACCCTCGTGGCCGACCCCTCGCCGCAGACGTCGAGCGCGGGCTGGGGAGCGGCGTCGCGGAGCCCCTCGGACACCGACGCCGGCAAGCCCGCCCCCTCCACCTCGGTCTACGTCGACCGGAGCGGCGCCGGGGACGGCGCCTCCGCCACCGCGCCACCGGGCAAGACCGCCATCGGGACGACCGCGAAGCCCGAGGAGTCCCCCCAGCTCACCGTCCGGCAGGCCTACCGCATCCACGGCTCGTACCAGAAGAACCTGTCGGCGGTTCAGACCCGGATGGACTCGGCGGCCATGGGCAAGCTCGAAGGCGGACTGGCGGTCGAGATGACCCGGGCCAGCTTCAAGACCGCCAAGATGCAGGGCGAAACGGTCGCCTCGGGCACCTGGCCGAACCCGCAGGTGTGGGTGCCCCGGCACGTCGAGGGCTCCCCCGACTGGTTCGTCGCGGTCGCCCACGAGACCGGCATCGCCCGGGTCGTCGACCTGATGAGCTCGACCCCGGCGGGCTGGCGCCTGGTCGCCTCGGGACTCGACACCCGCGCGATCCTGCCCGCCTTCCCCAAGATCGCCA
This sequence comes from Streptosporangium sp. NPDC000239, assembly GCF_040300765.1. Taxonomy (NCBI): domain Bacteria; kingdom Bacillati; phylum Actinomycetota; class Actinomycetes; order Streptosporangiales; family Streptosporangiaceae; genus Streptosporangium; species Streptosporangium sp. NPDC000239. Next base: position 116,485 of record NZ_JBEPEI010000019.1, read on the forward strand.
CGGACGCCGAAGGCTACGCCACGAGCCTTCCTGAGAACGCCACCGGCCTGGTCGCGACCCCGCGCCAGATCGCCGAGGAGCACCTGGAGAGCCTGGAGAGCGCCAAGCCCGACCAGAGATTCGAGGACGGGCCGTGGACCAGCGAGACCGTGAAGTTCTGGCAGCAGGAACGCGCCCAGCTTGAGGACGCCGGATGGATCCTCAGCCTGACCTACCGTCAGGAGGGCCCGATCCGGGCGCTGCGAACCGGGGACGGGGGCGCCCTGGTCTGGTACTCGGCGCGCTCAACCGACACCCGCATGGCCGAGCGCGCGGGGGCGAAGGTCACCCTGAAGGGTTCCGCCGCAGTCCGCACGCGCAACAAGGCGTTCACCCACTCGGCGAGCGCCACCTATGGACGGATGTACGTGACATATGTACCCCCCGCCGGCTCCACCGACCCCGTCCGTGTACTGGGCGAGTGGAGTGAGGTCCTGGAGAGCCACGGCGACTGACGTCCCACCGGGAGAAGAGGAACGCCCATATGACACCTTCACGTAAGCCCTCACGTGCGACGGTGATCACCGCGAGCATCGCGATCGGCGTGTTCGGTGCCGGCGCCGGGCTGGGAACCGTCATCGCCGCCCGTTCCCAGCCCCCCGCCGAGCAGTCCGTACGGCTGGCCGCGGGGACCTATCACCTGGACGAACTCGCCCAGGCGTGGAAGGCGGGCGAGGCCCCGTCGCTGTCCGGCTCCGACGCGGGCAGCACGATCAGCAAGAAGGGTCCCCTCGGCACGGCCCTGGCCGGTGCGAAGGTCTGCCTGACCGCGACCGCCGACGGGCACGCCGTCTCAGGAAGCGCGGGAGGCTGCATCGGCCTGCCCGTGCTGGCCAGTGCCACGGCCCCGCTCCAGCGTCCCAGCAACCCCAAGTCCGGGACGGCCAAGGACACCAAGGACGCCAAGGACACAGCGCCGAAGGCCGCGCCGCAGCCGACGGTCAAGCCCGTCAAGAACGACGCCCCCCCGAAGAGCAACACGGGCGGCGGGGGCGGAGGCGGTGGAGGCGGCGGCACCACGCAGAAGGCACCCGTCTCCGCCCCGGTCCAGCCCCCGAAGACGAACACCAAGGCCGACCCGCCCCCACCCCCGCCGACGAAGAAGGTCAGCGGGGGCATCTCGGACAACGGCAGTGTGATCGACAAGCCCGCGACCCTCGCGGAGAAGCCGAAGCTCGGCATCGGCGCGGACGCGCCGAAGGTCGCCGACCGTGACGAGAAGCCGCAGCCGGACTCTCCCAAGCCGCCCAAGGCCGCCAAGCCGACCGGCGCCCTCAAGCCCGCCCTGCCCAACGGCACGGCCAAGCCGGTCACGCCGCCCAAGACAACCGCCAAGCAGAAGCCCCAGAACCCGGTCAACCAGCCCCAGGACGCCGCTCCCAAGTCCTCGGACGCCGCTCCCAAGACTTCGGACGCCGCTCCGAAGTCCTCGGGCAAACACCACCCGGACGCGCAGTCGGCGCCCGAGACGACCGAGACGACCGACGAGAACGGGGAGGCGTTCACCCCCGAGCAGGAGCCCGACCAGACCGTGCTCCAGCCCGCCCCCATGGGAGCGGGAGTAGAGACGCTGCCGGTCTTCAAGGACCCCGAGTTGCTCAAGCGGGCCCAGGAGGCCCTGGGGCTCGACAAGAACATGCGCTACACCGACGAGAACGGCGTGTGGGACCTCAACATCGCCCCGCCGGGAACCCCGCCGTGCCGTGACTACACCGAGGACGAGCTGCGCGAGCTCGGCGCCGACCAGGACGGCGCGGTCATCCCCCGCGACTCCTGCCGGTGGCCCGCCTTCGTCCGCTGGCTCTACGCCGAGCCCGCGCCCGGCGAGGTCAGCAACTGGACCAAGTTCACCGGCCTGCCCGAGCGGAACCTGGAGTTCGTGGTGACGGACCAGGCCCCCGCCCAGTCTCCCCAGGCCCCCGCGCAGCCCGAGCAGCAGCAGCCGGACCAGAACGACCAGTACGACCCCTACGGCCAGGACGACCAGCCCGGTCAGCAGGGCCAGCCCGACCAGCAGAACCAGCAGGGCCAGAACGGCGAGTACGGCCAGCAGCCCCCGGCCCAGCCCGACAAGCACGACCAGTCCGGCGGCCTCGTACCCGCCCAGCCGCAGCCCGACCAGCAGACGAGCCACTCCAAGCAGCAGCGGCGGGAGACCCCGTCCGACGCGGGGCCGTACGAGACCCGTCGCTACATCAAGAACGGCCCCGGCCAGGTCGAGCCGGACCAGGACGGGCCCACCGGACCATGAGCACCTCCACCGGCGTCGGGCGTGTCACGCCCGGCGCCGGCGGCGAGGGGGCGGCGTGGGTGAGCGAACACGGCGCGCACCTGCTGGACTACGCCGCCTCCCACCTCGCCTCAGGCCGGGCGTTACCCGCGGTCGCCTCCGTGCTGACCGCGTGCCTGGCCGAGCCGTCCCCGCCGGAGGGGGTCGGCGTCAGAGGACGGCTGTTCTCCGCCCTGCGGCGTGACTGCCTGGCGTCCCCCGACCACCGGGAGATCTACGTCCCCGACACGGGGCCCGGCATGCCGGACGAGGAGGTCACCGAGCGCGTCTGGTCGCTCGTCGAACCGCTGGGCACCGAGACGCTCAGGCTGATGTACCGCCACGGACTCACCACCGAGGACCTCGCGCACGTCCTGGCCATGCCGGTCGAGGAGGTCACCAGGCTCGCCACCCGCACCCAGGACCTGCTGGAGATCCTGGCCAGCGGGCTCGACGCCCTCGCCAACCACCGCCGCACCTGCCCCGAGCTGGGCCCCCTCGTCGAGCGGATCTTCCCCGAGGAGGAGTGGACGGCCGCCGACATCGACGCGGAGGCACGGGGGGACCTGATCTCCCACATGCTGAAGTGCCCGGTGTGCGCGCGGCCGATCAACATCCGTTACACGGTCCCGCAGATGGTCTCCCATCCGCGCATCCGCTCGCTTCCCCCGCAGGTCCGGCGTCAGCTCCTGGACGCCCTGCCCGAGCCGCCGCCGTCCCCGCCGAAGCCCCCGGCCAGGCGTTCCCCGGGCATCACCGGAGCGGGACCGCTCGCCGCGCCCACGGCCGTCGCGGAAACCGGTACCGAACCCGCCGCCGGGCCCCCCGCCGCCGTGGACCCCCGGACGCGTCCCGCCAGGCAGGACCGCTCCACGATGCCCTACCGGACCGTCCGTCCCGAGGGCGTGAGCCGTACCGGGCCGAAGCAGAGCCCTGACCGCCGGGATCGTCCGGCGCCCGAGACCGAAACCGACCGGCGCAGCCGCCGGGACCGCTCCATGCCGTACGGCCCGGCCTCGGGAGACCGCTCCCCCACGTCCTCCAGGTCTCCCAAGTCCTCCGAGACCCCGAGGTCCCCCGAGCAGCACAGGGACCGTCCCACGCTGCCGTCCCTGCCCGTGCTGTCCACCCCGGGGCCCCCGGTGCCCTCGGGGCCGCCACTCGCGCCGCCCGTCCCCGGGCAGAACACCCCGCTCTACGACGCCCTGTTCACCCAGGCATGGGCGCGGAACACCGCCGAACGCGAGACGGACGCCTCGGCCACCATGCCGTCCCTGCCCGCCGTCGCCAAGTCCTCCCAGAAGTCCCCCCAGAAGCCCGCGACGGGACGCGAGCCGGACGATACGGAGGGGTATCCCCTCGGGGTCCGCGTCCTGGAGGCGCTCGCCCCCCTCGGGACGTGGCTCAGGAACACCACCGTCAAGGTCGTGATCGTCGTCGTCGCGGGCGCGACGGGCACCCTGCTGGGGATGAACCTCCTGGCGCCCGTGATGGGGTCGCGGGACACGGTGACCTCCCTGCGGACGACCACGCAGAGCCAGACACCCGACCGGCCGACGGCCTCGCCCCAGCTGACGTTCCCCGGGGCCGAGTCGTCCGGGTCCGCCTCGGGAGAGCCGGGAGGGTCGGGGGAACTCGCCAAGCGGGTGCGCGTCCCTCCCCTGGTGACGCTCGACGAGTTCGGTCAGGGGAACATCCTCCTCACCGTGACGGGCTCCCCCCTGCGGTGGCGCGTCACGGCCCCCGGCCTGACGGTGCGCCCGTCGAGCGGCACCACACGGCCGGGCCGCCCCGACGTGATCGCCCTGCGCGCCCACCGCATCCGCCACTGGTGCGGCACGCCCTTCACCGCGACGACCTCCCTGACCGTCCACGGACCCGACGACTCGATCACCACCACGGTGCGCTGGCAGACCTGCTGACCTCCCGCGCTGCCCTCTGTGAAAGGACCCTGGCCATGACGGAGACGTCCCCCCAGATCCAGGCTTCGCCGCCCCCGCAGGGCGAACCGTTCCAGGAGACGGTCCCCCTCACCGCCGAACACCTGCTCATCAACCGACGTCCCGAACCGACCGGCGGCTGGCGCCGCCTGGTGTGGCAGGTCTCCGGCGGGAGGATCACCCCCGCCGAGTCGAGCGCCGAACTGGAACGCCGCACGCTGATCGCCCAGGCCCAGACCCCGGTGGCCAGCGGCCACCACCGGATCGCGGTGATGAGTCTCAAGGGCGGGGTCGGCAAGACCACCACGACCGTCGCCCTCGGCAACACCCTGGCCTCCCTGCGGGGCGACCGGGTGATCGCCATCGACGCCAACCCCGACCGGGGCACCCTCGGGCTGAAGGTCAAGTCGGAGACCGCGGCGACCATCCGCACCATGCTCGCCGAGGCCCCGCACATCATGCGTTACGCCGACGCGCGCGCCTTCACCTCCCAGTCGCCCGCCCGGCTTGAGGTCCTCGCCTCAGACAGCGACCCGGCGGTGAGCGAGGCGTTCGACGCCGACGACTACCGGACGGTCGCCGGGCTCATCGAGCGTTACTACTCCATCTGCATCACCGACTGCGGGACGGGGCTGCTGCACGGCGCCATGGGGGCGACGCTGGAGCTGGCCGACCAGATCGTGCTGGTCAGCCTCGTCGCCGTCGACGGCGCCAACTCGGCCGCCGCGACGCTGGACTGGCTGACCGCCCACGGCCACTCCGACCTGGTCAGGAACGCCATCGTCGTGCTCAACGCCGTCGAGCCCAAGTCCGACGTGGACGTCAGCCTGCTGGAACGGCACTTCGCCGCCCGCTGCCGCTCGGTGATCCGCGTGCCGTACGACCCGCATCTCAAGGAGGGCGCCGAGGTCGACCTCGTACGGCTGCGCCCGACCACCAGGGGCGCCTACCTGCGTCTGGCCGCCGCGGCGGGCCAGGCGTTCGGCCAGCGCCAGGACCGGAGCCGCTAGTGGCCAAGAACGGCGACCTGGACTGGGACCTCGGCCCGCCACGCAACAACCGCAGGATGCTCCTCGTCGTCGTCTCCATGGTCGGGGCCATCCTGCTGGCGGCCGTGATGTGGCGCGTCGTGGGAGGCGGCCAGGAACCCCAGGTGGTCTCGACGGTCTCCACCGCCGAGGACGGAGGCGGGGGCGTCGTGCTCGCGCAGCCGTCCGGCTACGAGAGCGAGGCGGGTTATCCCGTCGGGTTCCCGCACACGGACCTGGGGGCGGCCTCGGCCGCCGCCGCCGCGCTTGAGGGGGCCTGGACGCTGGACGTCGCCCAGGCCGAGCACGCCGCCGTCCTGTACGCCCCGCCGGAGCAGCGGGACACGGCCCTGGCCGGGGCGCGGGCGGCGGTCGCCGGATGGCGGCAGACCCTCGGCCTGCCCAGGACCGGACCGCTGCCCGAGGACGCCGCGATGCGAACCAGGACGATCGGCGTCCAGTGGCGTTCCCGCTCGAAGGACCTGGTCCAGGTCTCCGTCCTGGTCCAGGTGACCGCGACCAAGGGCGTCGGGGACACCGACCCCACCTATTCGAGTCCGTACGCCATGAACCTGCTCATGAGCTGGAACCCCACCATGCGTGGCCCGAGCCAGGGTGACTGGGTCAACATCCCCGACCCGGTCACGACCACGGTGCCCCAGGTCGCCCTGCCCGGCAGTCCCGAGTTCACCGCCGCGGGCTGGAAGCCCATCGCCGGTTCCGACCCCACCCCCTAGATCGAGGAGGACCGCCCATGCCCCGACGCATCCCGTCCCGGCGCGTCACCCTGATGTCAGGCCTGCTGCTCGCCGGGGTCTCCGCGACGGCGGGAGCGGTCGCCGCCCACCCGTGGAGCGCCCTGGCCGAACCCACGAGTGAGACCTCGACCACCTCCCAGACGGCTCCCGAGACCGAGTCGGACACCTCCGCGCTCTCCGATTCGGAGGGCTCGTCGATCTCCAAGGACTCCGGGGGGTCCGGGGACGCTGAGGGGTCCGGGGACTCCGGAAGCTCCGGGGATTCCAAGGGTTCCGGAGGTTCCGGGAGCTCCGGGGGGTCCAAGGACTCCGGGGGGTCTGGGAGCTCTGGGGATTCCAAGGACTCTGCGGGCTCCAAGAGCTCTGAAGGTTCCAAGGGTTCCGGCGGCTCCGGGGGCTCGGAGGAGGCCGGGGAGGTGGCGCCCGCCGAGGGGTCCGACCCCGACGTTCCGGAATCCGACCAGCCGGCCGATCACTCCGACGGCGGTTCCACCGGCGACTCCGATGGCGGTTCCGACGGCGACTCCGGTGGCGGTTCCGACGGCGACTCCGGTGGTGGCTCTGCTGGCGACTCCGACGGTGGCTCCGCGAAGAAGCCCGCCAAGAAGTCCGCCGGGAAGTCCACCAAAGTCTCCGAAACCGGCAAGGGGACCTCCTCGTCGAAGCCGCTCGCGCGCCCCAAGGCGGCACACAAGGAGCCCTCCTCCGACACGGACGCCCCCACGACGCAGGAGACCCCCGCTGTCACGGCGCTGAAGGCGCCCGCCGGGAAGACGAGTGACATCGATTCGCTCTCGATCGACGATCCGGCGTCCCCGGTCCCCGCTCCCACCCCGGGTCTCGGCAAGCCCGGCAAGGGTGAGGTTCCGCAGGTGGCCACGACGCCGCCCGCCCCGGCCACGGCGCAGAAGCCGGGCGACGACCTGACCGCCTCCCCGAAGCCGCCGAAGAACTCCACCGGCGAGAAGCCCACGGCGAAGAAGCCCGGCGCGAAACACGACGAGAAGAAGGACCAGGGAAAGAACGACACCACCAAGAAGGCCGGTGACAAGAAGGGCGGTGCGAAGGCCGGCGCGAAGAAGAGCGGCGGTGAGAAGGCCCACGAGAAGGCCCGGAGGAAGACGCGGCAGAAGGCGAAGACCGGCACGAACCCCGAGTCGACGACCAAGAGCCCCTCGGTCTCCGTCGCCTCCCCACCCGAACCGGTCCCGCCGACCCCGACCCCGGTTCCGACCTCGGTTCCGGCTCTGGCCCCGACCGCCGTACCCACGGCCACTCCCGCTGTGCCGGCCACAGTGCCGACCGCGATACCCGCCACAGTGCCGACCGCGATACCCGCCACCGTGCCGTCCGAGGTGCCCACCGTGACACCGACCGCGGCACCCGCCACAGCACCGTCCGAAGTGCCCGCCTCCGGACCCACTGCCGAATCCACCACTGCGCCCGCCGCTGTGCCCTTCCCCTCGTCCCCCTTCTCCGTGGTCGTCGTCCCGTTGCCGCCGTTGCGGCACTCCATCGGTTCCGGGGTCTGCGGCGCCGACCAGCTCGCCGCGTGCTGGAGCCTCGGGCCGTGGCACAGCCGTACCTCCGAGTTCCCCACCGCGGCGGCGAACACGCCGTGGTCGGCGGCCGTGACCTCCCGGTGGGCCTTCGGGCCACCCGCCGGGCGTGAGGGCCGTCCCGCGAACCCGTCCGGGACCTGGTCGCCGAAGGCACCGGGTTGCTGGAGCTTCAGTCCTTCCGCGCTCTGCGCCAGACCACAGGAGCGGCGATCCTGATGTCCAGGTCGAACCTACGATTAGCCGTGCTCAGCCTGGTGGCCGCGCTGGCGGTGAGCACCCTCACCGTCGCGCAGGGCCAGGTGCTGTCCGGTGCCGACTGCTCCCCCTCGGAGAACGCCGAGGCCCTCGGCTGGGGCGCGCCCGCCTGGTGCGCCGAGTTCGACGACTACCTCGACGAGGACGAGTGGGTCGTCTACGACTCCCCGGGACACGCGGGCAACGGCCGCCGCTCCCCGGACCAGCTCTTCCTCGGTGACGGCGCCCTCTACCTGTACGGCCGCGCCGACGGCACGACCGCCGGGCTGGCCGCCCGCCACGTCCAGACCTACGGTCGCTGGGAGACGCGCATCCGGCTGTACCCGGGGGCCGGGTCCTACCACCCGGTCGCCCTGCTGTGGCCGCAGGAGGGCGGCGGGAACGTGCGCAGTTCCACCGGGGAGGAGATCGACTTCCTTGAGGTCATCAACGACCCGCAGCGGCAGCGCCCCAACTTCTTCCTGCACACGCCACAGGGCCAGGAGCAGGCGCACGCCCAGGTGGACATGACCGACTGGCACACCTACGCCGTGGAGAACACCTCGGAGGGGGTCGTCGGCTACCTCGACGGTCAGGAGTGGTTCCGCTCGCCGAACGCGGCCCGCAGCCCCATGTCGGTCTGCCTGCAACTGGACTGGTTCCCCGGCCAGGGCGACCAGGGCGAAGCCTGGATGGAGGTCGACTGGCTACGCGTCTACCCCCTGGAGTCCTGATTTCAGGGCGTGTACGGCCTGGCCTGGCGGCCCTGTTTGAGGGTGGTCGCCCACCAGATGAGCTGGTCGAGCATGATCTTGACCGCGCCGTCGGCGCCGTCGCCCCCGGTCGGTCTGTCCTCGGCGTCGAACAGCACGGGGGTGTGGTGGAAGCTCACCGTCTCGCGCAGGGACACCACGTGCAGTTCGGCGAAGACGAGGCGGAGCTGTTCGACCGCGCGCAGGCCCCCGGAGCGACCGCCGTACGAGACGAACCCGACGGGTTTGGCGGCCCACTCGTGGCGGACCGCGTCGATCGCCAGCTTCAGGCAGGCGGGGTAGGCGTGGTTGTACTCCGGGGTGATGACCACGAAGCCGTCGGCGGCGGCGATCCTGGCGGCCAGCGCGGCGGCCTCCTGCCCGGTGTCGCCCGTCAGGGACGGCTGGGCGGGGGGAAGCGGGGTGCGGCTCAGCTCCATCACGTCGAGGCGCAGGTCGGCCCGGCGGCCGGCCTGCGTGAGGAACCATCGGCCGATCGTCGTGCCGACGCCGCCCTCGCGGGGACTGGCGATGATCACTGCGATGTCCAGCACGGTGGCCTCCTCGGGGTGCACGGCTCGTACCCCCAACCGTGCAACCTCAAGCTGGCTTGAGGTCAACCGCGACTTCGGTCACACTCCCGTCCGCAGGACCCGTTCCATGTGTCCAGGTCACGCCTCACCAACAGGCCCGTTCCGCGTGTCCAGGTCACGCTCTCACCAGCGGGGCCCGCCCGCATGCCCAGGCACAGCCCCGTCTACAAGCGTGTCCGGGTCACAGCCTCATCTGCAGGACCTGCCCCGGCCACGCGCCGACCGTGAACGGCTCGGCCCTGGTGAAGCCCTGGCTCTCGTAGTAGGCGACGAGACGGCCGTCGTCACCGGCGTAACAGTCCACCCGCAGCAGTACGGCCCCGCCTTCGATCGCCTCCTCGCGGGCTCTGGCGAGCAGGGCCGCGCCGACGCCGTGGCCGCCGAAGCGGCGGTCGACCACCAGTCCCTGGACGTAGAGCTCGGGTTCCGGCGCGGGTTCCACGTACTCGACGGCGTTGCCGAGCACGAGGCACCCCGCGGGCCCGCCGTCCACCTCGGCCACGCGCATCCCGCCGGAGAGCGCCCAGGAGGTGATCTTCTCGACGCGGGCCGGGTCCTCGGAGAAGGGCCGGTCGCCCCACTGTCCGGTACGGCCCCGCGCCGTCAGCCATGCGACCGCGCTGTCGAACATCGCCAGGACCGCGGGGACATCCTCCGGCAGTCCATCACGGATCATCACCGGCGGATCGTAACAGGACATCTCCCGCCGAAGGTTCTACGGAAGCCACCGGTCCACAGGTCATGGAGCGTGCGCACGCGCTACCCTGCCGATCGACGGGCAGGCCGGGGCGCCCCACCACTCTGGGCAGATGGGGTGATTCCCGGTTCTTATCCCACCCTTACGGAGGATTAGTACACTCAGCGACGGCCGGGAACCGGCTCCACGGTCATGGGCGTGTCCCTGACCCATCCTCCCCGGGAGACACGTGAGTAGCGGGCTGACAGAGGCGCCCACGAAGCCGGAAGGCCAGGCCCCACGGCGACGTCGCAAATGGCTGTGGTGGCTGGTGTCCATCGTCACCACCGTCGTCGTCCTGGCGGTGGCGACGGTCGCGGGTGCCTACCTCAGGCTGAGCGGCAACGTCAAACACATCGAGGTCCCCGACGAGGAACTGGGCGCCCGTCCCGTGAAGGTCGCGACCAAGGCGCTGAACGTCCTGGTGGTCGGCTCCGACCAGCGCGGCGGCAAGAACGCGAAATACGGGAAGTTCCCCGGCGAGCGCACCGACACCATCATGCTCGCGCACATCTCCCCGAAGCGGGACAACGCGATGGTCGTCAGCTTCCCCCGCGACTCGATGGTCCAGCTCCCCGACTGCAAGGCGAAGCCGGGGCTCACCGGTCAGCGGGCACACCTGGGCATGATCAACGAGTCGTTCAACTCGGGCGGGATCACCTGCACCTGGAAGACCATCGAGACGCTCACCGGCATCCGCATCGACCACTTCGTGAAGGTCGACTTCACCGGCTTCAAGGACATGGTCGACGCGGTCGGCGGGGTCGAGGTGTGCATCCCCGAGCCGATCCGCGACAAGAAGGCCCTGCTCACCCTGCCCGCGGGCAAGCAGACGCTCAAGGGCGAGCAGGCCCTCGGCTACGTCAGGGCCCGCTACAGCCTGGGTGACGGCTCGGACATCGGGCGCATCCAGCGACAGCAGATGTTCATCGCCTCCATGATCAAGAAGGTGATGAGCGGCGAGACGCTCACCGACCCGGCCCGGCTCTTCGGTTTCCTCGACGCGGCCACCAAGTCGGTCACCACCGACCCCGCGCTCACCCCGAGCGTGATGAAGGACCTGGCGACCAGCGCCCAGGGCCTGGCCGCCGGGCAGATCCACTTCATCACCACACCGTGGCGCTACTCCGTCACCTATCCGGGCCGGGTCGAGTGGGTCGAGCCGCAGAGCAGGAAGCTCTTCCAGATCGTCGCCAAGGACACGGCCGTCAAGGGGTCCGGCGTCAGGGGCGGCCAGGCCAAGGTCTCCCGGTCGAAGATCCAGGTCGAGGTCCGCAACGGGACCGCCAGGAAGGGTCTCGGCTCGCTGGTGGCCGTACAGCTCGAAGAGCGCGGCTACCACATCGCCAAGATCACCGACGCGCCGCACAAGCCGTACCCGAAGACCACGATCGCCTACTCGCCGAACGGCGCCCCCGCGGCGCCGACCCTCACCCGGGACGTGCTCAAGTCCTCGGGCCTGCTCGTACGGCGGGCGACCACGCCCAGGCTCATCCTCACCATCGGCGACGACTGGAAGGGTCTCAAGCCGCTCAAGCAGGACGACCTCGACAGTCTGAAGGGCTTCGACGCCACCCACGACTCCTGTGCGGGCACCTGATCCTGGTTGAGTAGGGTTCGGGGCATGTTGTACGGGCGGGCCGCCGAACAGGCCGTGATCGACCGGCTGCTCTCCGAGGCCCGCGCGGGCCGCAGCGGCGCCCTGCTCGTGCGGGGCGAACCCGGCATCGGCAAGACCGCGCTGCTCGACCACGCCGCGGCCGGGGACGCGCGGGTGCTCCGCGGCACCGGGATCGAGTCGGAGGCCGAGCTGCCCTTCGCCGGGCTCCACCTGCTGCTGCGGCCGGTGCTCGACCGGCTGGACGCGCTGCCCGAGCAGCAGGAACGGGCCGTCAGGGCCGCCTTCGGGCTGGCCGCAGTACAGGCCGGGGACCGGCTGCTGGTCGGCCTCGCGGTGCTCTCCCTGCTGTCCGAGCTGGCCGAGGAGGGGCCGCTGCTGGTGCTCGTCGACGACGCCCAGTGGCTCGACCGGGCCTCGACGGACGCGCTGCTGTTCGCCGCGCGACGGCTGGACGCGGAGGGGGTCGTGCTGATCCTCGCCGCGCGTGACCCGTTCACCGCCCAGGGAATCGACGAGCTCGTGCTGCGCGGCCTCGACGCGCCCGCCTCCGCGGCCCTGCTCGGTCCGGAGATCGACCCCGTCACCCGCTACCGCGTGCTCGCCGAGGCGCGGGGCAATCCGCTCGCGCTGATCGAGCTGCCCAAGGCCGCCGCCGGAGACGGTACGGCGCCGGCGCTGACCGACCGGGTCCAGAACGCCTTCCTCGGGCAGGTCAAGCGGCTGCCCGAGGCGACCCAGGGGCTGCTGGCCGTCGCCTCGGCCGAGGACACCGGTGACCTGCGCGTCGTGCTGCGGGCCGCGGCCACGTTCGGGGACTTCCTCGAAGACCTGCATCCGGCGGAGAGCGCTGACCTGGTCAGGGTCCAGGCGGGCACCGTGACCTTCCGGCACCCCCTGGTCAGGGCCGCCGTCTACCAGGGGATCCCGCCCAGTCTGCGGCTGGCCGTACACCGGGCGCTCGCCGAGGCCCTGGACGGCCGGGAGGACGCCGACCGGCGCGCCTGGCATCTGGCGATGGCCGCGACCGGCCCCGACGAGGAGGTGGCCGCCGAGCTTGAGCGTACGGCCGCGCGGGCGAGCGACCGCAGCGGGTACGCCGCCGCGTCGAGCGCCTACGAGCGGGCCGCCAGGTTGAGCCTCCGGCCGGACACCCGGGCCGGACGGCTCACCCTGGCCGCGGAGACGGCGGCGTGGGCGGGCCAGCTCGACCGGGCGGGGACGCTCGCGGAACAGGCCGCCCGGTTGCTGGCCGTACTCGCCCTGGGCCCGGGGGAGCACGCGGAGCCGGGAGAGCACGTGGGCCCGGGGGAGCGTGCGGAGCCGGGAGAGCACGTGGGCCCGGGGGAGCGTGCGGAGGCGGGGGAGCACGCGGAGGCGGGGGAGCGTTCGGGGACGGCGGCGCTCGGGGCGCGGCTGACGCACGTCCGCGCGACCGCCGACTTCCTGCGCGGGACCGTGCGCGCCGCCTACGAGGCGCTGGTCGAGGGGGCCGCCCTGACCGGGGGCACGGAGGCGGCGCGCATGCTGTTCCAGGCCCTGCACGGCGCCTGGTACATCGGCGCGGCCGAGGTCGACCACGCCGCCGCCCGGCTCGGTGCGCTGTCCCTGTCGGACGGTGACCCGCTGGCGCCGGTCGCCGCGTTCGTCACGGCGACGCTGACGCGGAGCGGGACGGCGCCCTCACTGGCCAGGACGATCGCCGAGGCCCGCGAGGCGGGCGCGCGCCCGGGTGACCTGGTCCAGGTCTGCGGGATGGGGCTGGTCGCCGGGCAGGACGAGGAGGTCGGCGAGACGGCCAGGGCGCTGGTCGCCGAGGCCAGGTCGACGGGCGGCATCGGGACGCTGCCCACGCTGCTGTTCTTCCTCGCCGAGACCGAGATGTTCCACGGACGGCACCGCGACGCGCTGACCACCGCGACCGAGGGCCTGCGCATCGCGCGCGACACCGGGCAGACGCAGTGGGCCGCGCAGCTGGGAGCCTTCCTCGCCTACCTCGCCGCGCTCGAAGGCGACGAGGAGCGCTGCCGCGCGCTGGCCGACGAGGCACTCGCGGCGGGACCGGCGGGCCACGGGTGGGCGACCTGGGCGCTCGGCGTCCTCGACCTCGGGCGGGGCCGGATCGAGGCCGCGCTCTCGCGTCTCGAACCGGTCGCGGGCGGCTACCAGGTGGCCGGGAAGCGCAGTGTTCCCGACCTGGTCGAGGCGGCGGTACGGTTCGGCGCCCCCGAACGGGCGGCCGAGGCCCTGGACGGCTTCCGCCGGTGGGCGCTCGGCATCGGGCAGCCGTGGGCGTGCGCCCTGCTCGCGCGCTGCCAGGCCCTGCTCGACGACTCCGAGGAGCACTTCGCCGAGGCGCTGCGGGTGGAGGGACGGCCGTTCGAACGGGCCAGGACCGCGCTGCTGTACGGGGAGTGGCTGCGCCGTACGCGCAGGAAGGCCGACGCCCGGCCCCACCTGCGCGCCGCGCTTGAGGTCTTCGAACGACTGGGGGCCACGCCGTGGGCGGACCGGGCGAGGGCGGAGCTGAACGCGACCGGCTCAACCGCCCCCGCCACCTCGGCGCCCGGCCTGCTGGCCCTGCTCACCCCGCAGGAACTGCAGATCGTACGGCTCGCGGCCCGTGGACTGTCGAACCGGGACATCGCCGCCCAGCTCTTCCTGAGCCCGCGCACGGTCGGCTACCACCTCTACAAGGCCTATCCCAAACTCGGGGTCGCCTCCCGTGGGGAGCTGGCGACGATCGCCCTCTCCGACTGATCGACCATCCGATTGCCGCACTCGTTTAAAAGGACATAAGGGCTATTTCGCCTTTGCTCTCCTGTGAAGATCCACAACCTATAAATAGGAGAAGAGGATCTTTTGGGGGGAAGCGTGGCTTCATGGCGAAGGCCTCGCTCGATCCGGGCCCGGGCGACGCTCACCACGGTCATGATCTTCGCGGTGATCCTGGGGATCGGCTCGGCCGCGACGTCGCTCGCCATACGCGCCTGGCTCTCCGACCGGGCCGTGCAACTCGTCTCGCAGGCCGCCCGGCAGGCGTACGAGGTCAACCGCAGGGTGAACGACGACATCCTGCCGACGCAGCAGGTCAGGCGCCTGCAGGTCGTCGCCCGTGACGGCCGGGTCCTCGCGGCCAGTCTGGCGATGAGGGGCCGTCCCGCCATCACCCGGGCCTGGCCTCCGGACAACGACAACCGGGTGGAGACCAGGTCGTGCGCCACCCGGGCGGGCGAAAGGACGTGCTTCGTCGTCGTGGGCCTGCTGGACACGAACGCCCCCGCCGGGGGCGTCATGGTCTACGCGGCGACGCCCGAGTCCGCGCTGGTCACGGGCCACACCCTGGAGTTCGGGCTCGCCGGTCTGTCCCTCGTGCTCCTGGCGCTGCTCGGCTGGGGCACCTGGCGGGCCGTCGGACGGACCCTGGAACCGGTCGACGAGATGCGCGAGGAGATGGCCTCGATCAGCGCCTCCGACCTCGGCCGCCGGTTGACCGTCGGCGACGACGAGACCGAGTTCTGCGCGCTCACCCGGACCATCAACACCACCCTCGAACGGCTCGACCAGGCCGCCGAACGCCAGCGCCGCTTCGTCTCCGACGCCTCGCACGAGCTGCGCACCCCGCTGACGGGACTGCGCACCAAGCTCGAACTCGCCCTGTCCGACCCGGAGTTCGAGGACCACTCCCAGACGATACGGTCGGCGCTCAACGACGCCGAACGCCTCCAGGCGATCGTCAACGACCTCCTCCTGCTCGCCCATCTCGACGCCGGGGTCACCGGCGACCCCGAATCCATCGACCTCGGCGAACTGGTCGCCGGTGAGGTACGGCGCCGCCCCTCCCGGCACGAGATCCGCACGCACCTCGCCCCGGACGTGGTCGTCAGGGGCGACAGGCTCCAGCTGACGCGCCTGCTGACCAACCTCCTCGCCAACGCCGACCGTCACGCGGCCAACAAGGTCGACGTCCACGTCGCGCGCCAGGACGGGGACGCCGTCATCGAGATCGCCGACGACGGACACGGCATCCCGCCCGAGGAACGCGAACGGATCTTCCAGCGGTTCGCCCGCCTGGACTCGGCCCGCAGCCGCGACGCCGGGGGGACCGGTCTCGGCCTGCCCATCGCCAGGGACATCGCCTCGGCGCACCAGGGCGTCCTGTACGCGGCCACCAGCACGAACGGTCAGGGCGCCAGGCTCGTCCTCAAACTCCCCCTGTCCCTGGCGACGCCGTGACGGCTCTCAGCCGCGGCGGACGTACACCGGATCACCCGGCTCGACCAGGCCGAAGAGCCGCTCGGCGACGTGCGTGGGAACCCGGACGCACCCGCGGACCGCGGACGCGACGGGCTCCGGGCTCGCCTGCGCCCGGGCCTCGGGCAGGACGGGCCGTACGGCGGGGGCCCGGCTGATCGGCCCGATGTCGATCGGTCCGACAGGGGGCCCGACGGGGGGCTCGGCGGGGGGCCGCAGATGGAACGGCCCGGCGGTGGGGACCGGGCGGATCGGCTTGACCGTGGCCATCGGGTAGACGGGCTTGACCGTGGGGGCCGGCCTGACCGGCGCGACCGTGTTGATCGGGTAGGACCGCCGGACCGTCGGCCGGGGACGGGGCGTTCCGTCCGGGAGGGGGACCTCCCTCATCCGGCGCACCGGCCTGACCTCGGACCCACCACCGCTCGGCCTGACCTCAGGCCTGTCACCGTCCGTCCCGGCCTTGGGTCTGTCACCGTCCGTCCCGACCTTGGGTCTGTCACCGCTCGGCCCTGCCCCGGGTCCGCCGCCCGGTCCGGGTCCGCCGCCGCCCGGTCCGGAGGCCGCGAAGGAGAACGTCTCGTAGATCGGGGCCAGCGGATCGACCCCGGGACGCGGAAGGCGTTCGGCGACCTGGAAGTCCCCCGTCGGGGCCTCCTCCGCCGAGCTGAGGCCGTTCCGGCAGAAGGCGGGTCCGGCGCCGGGGGAGACGTGGGAGACGAGTGCCCGGTGACGGCCCCGGTAGACGGTGAGGAGCTGACGTTCCAGGTCGATCTCCACCCGCCGCGGCTCACCGCCGGGCACCAGCGGCGCCGGGACGCGCGGGTGGGCCAGGGCGCGCCAGGTCCGCCTGCCGACCCTGTCACGCGGCACGAGCCCCTGTGACTTCTGGAAGGCCCAGACGGCGGCCTGGGTCTCCGAGCCGTAGTAGCCGTTGACCAGTCCCGGCGCGAACCCCAGCCTCAGCAGTTCCTGCTGCAGCCGTTTCACGGGCGTGGCGAAGTCGCCGGGGCGCAACGAGCCGCCGGGTGTCGAAGCCGCGAAGCCCAGTGCGCCGAAGGACAGAGCCACCGTCCCCGCCAAAAACTTGATCACATGGCGATAAGTACCCCCACTGTCCGGAGGGGCGAGGTGACGAAACGCAAAGAATCACCCAGTCATGGTGGCCCGAATCATTTGTGTGTAAGGATCGGGTCATGCACAGAGTCGTGGTACTCGCCCTGGACGGTGTCATCCCCTTCGAGCTCGGCATCCCGTCCCGGGTCTTCGGCATGGCCAGGAACGCCGCGGGAGAACACCTCTACGAGGTGCTCACCTGCACCCTGGACGGTGGCCCCGTCGAGACGGACGCCGACTTCTCGATCTCCGTGGACCACGGGGCCGAGGTGCTGGCCACCGCCGACACCGTGGTGATCCCGGCGACCCACCGGCTCGGCCCGATCGCCGTGGAGGGGGTGCTGCCGCCTCCCCTGGCCGACGCGCTCGCCCTGATCAGGCCGGGCACCAGGCTCGTCTCGATCTGCACCGCCGCCTACGTGCTCGCCGCCGCCGGACTGCTCGACGGACGGCCCGCGACCACGCACTGGAGCTGGACCGAACGGTTCCAGAAGCTGTTTCCCCAGGTGAAGCTGGACCCGGACGTGTTGTTCGTCGACGACGGGGACGTGCTGACCTCAGCGGGCGTCGCCGCCGGGGTCGATCTGTGCCTGCACATCGTCCGTCGTGACCACGGCAGCGAGGTGGCCAACCGGGTGGCCAGGAGTTGTGTCGTCCCGCCGTGGCGTGACGGCGGCCAGGCCCAGTTCATCGAGCGCCCGGTGCCCGAGGAGGCCGCGGCGACGACCGCCACGACCAGGGCGTGGGCGCTGGAACGCCTGCACCTGCCCCTGTCTCTCGTCGACCTCGCCACCCACGCCAGGATGAGCCGCCGTACGTTCACCCGCCGCTTCCGCGACGAGGTCGGGCTCAGTCCCGGCCAGTGGCTCGTCCTGCAGCGGCTCGAACTGGCCCGCCGCCTGCTGGAGACCAGCGACCTGGCCGTGGACGCCGTGGCCGCCCAGGCCGGTTTCGGCACCGCCGCCTCGCTGCGGCAGCACATGCAGAGCACGGTCGGGGTCTCACCGATGGCCTACCGCCGCACGTTCAGGCCGACGGCGAACGGCCTCAGCCATGCCGTAGGTGCTCACGGCTGAGGTCGAGGAGCATTCGGACATGGACGTCGGCGAGCCGGTAGTAGATCATCCTGCCCGCCCTGCGACTGGCCACGATGCCCGCGGTCCGCAGCAGTCTCAGGGCGTGTGAAACGGCGGTGTCGCTGACCTGGACCGTCTCGGTGAGGTCGTAGACGCACAGTTCACCGGCTTCGAGCAGGGCGTAGAGAAGCTGGGCCCGGGTCGGGTCTCCCAGCAGCCGGAACAGCTCCGCGAGCTGGGTGGCCTCCTCCGCGGTGACGATCCGCTCTCGCGTCGCCCCCGCCTCGGCCTCGTCGAGCTCCATGGTGGGGTGTATGTCGGGCGCGGTGGCGACATCCATGGGCGAACTCCTGAACAGATGCTCAAATGATAATCACTATCATATCAAGTCCCCGGTCCGGATTATGGAACGTTCTTCGTCCGAATTGCACCGTCACGTCGGTGTGGCGGCGCTCAACGGCTCCGCGATGTCCTCAAGCCCCCTGCCCTCCGCCTTGACGCCGAGGAACACCTCGACCAGGCCCGCGGCGATCATGAGGACCGCGCCGATGCAGAAGGCCAGCGCCGTGTCCCCGACCTGGCCGCTGCCCACGAGGTTGGCGAAGACCAACGGGCCGGCGACGCCTCCGACGAAGGTGCCGATCGCGTAGAAGAACGCGATGGCCATCGCCCTGGTCTCCATCGGGAAGATCTCGCTGACGGTCAGGTAGGCCGCGCTCGCCCCCGCCGAGGCGAAGAAGAGCACCACGCACCAGCAGGCGGTCAGGGTCACCGCGGTCAGCACCCCCTGGGAGAAGAGCCAGGCCGTACCCAGCAGCAGCACACCGGAGCCGATGTAGGTCGCCGAGATCATCGGGACACGGCCGACGGTGTCGAACAGGTGCCCCAGCAGCAGGGGACCGAGGAAGTTGCCGATCGCGATGACCGCGAAGAAGTAACCGGTGGTCGTGTCGATCTTGAAGAACGTCGACAGGATCTGCGCGTACCCGAAGGTGATGGCGTTGTAGAGGAAGGCCTGCCCGATGAACAGGGAGAAGCCCAGGATCGTGCGCTTGGGGTAGCGGGCCACCATGGTGTGGGCGATCCGCCCGAACCCGATGGACGTGCGCTGGTGGATGGTCATGGACCGCTCCGGCTCGTCGAGGCGCGTCCCCTTCTCCTCCTCCACCTGGGCCTCGATGCCGTCGACGAGTTCCTCCGCCTCCCGGTCCCGGCCGTGGATGAACAGCCATCGCGGGCTCTCCGGCACGTGCCGCCGGACGAGCAGGATGCCCAGGCCGAGGACGACGCCGAGACCGAAGGCGATACGCCAGCCGATGTTCACCGCGAAACCGTTGAGCAGCGGGACCGTCAACAGGGCGCCGCCCGCGGCCCCCAGCCAGTAGCTGCCGTTGATGACGATGTCGATGCGCCCCCGGTGGCGGCTCGGGATCAGCTCGTCGATGGCGGAGTTGATCGCGGCGTACTCACCACCGATACCGAACCCGGTCATGAAACGGAACAGGAAGAACCACCACGCCGAGAACGAGAACGCGGTCGCGGCGGTGGCCACCAGGTAGACGACCATCGTGATGATGAACAGCCGCTTACGGCCGAACCTGTCGGTCAGCCAGCCGAAGAACAGCGCCCCGAGACACGCTCCGGCCACGTAGAGGGCGGCGGCCGTACCGGCGACCTGGGTCTGGGTGATCTCCAGGCCGCTGCCGGGCTTGGCGAGCTGGGCGGAGAGGTTACCGATGATCGTCACTTCGAGGCCGTCGAGGATCCAGACGGTTCCGAGGCCGATGATGATCATCCAGTGCCACCGTGACCAGGGCAGCCGGTCCAACCTCGCGGGGACCTTCGTGGTCACCGTCCCCGTCTGAACGTCGCTCATGCCTCCCCGGCTACCCCGAAAGGATCACCTCATGCCCCGCCCCGGCACCCCTGCCCTGACGTTTACGGTCGTTGCCCGGCCCGCCGGACGGCGGGGTCCCCCCGGTTTCCCCGGCGGCCGGGCAGGAGCGTCCCCGCGGAAACGGCTTGTCATGGCGAGCATTTCCGGAATCACCGGAAAGACAATAAAGTACCCCACCGCCACAATAACGACCAGCCGCTTTCTCGCGCGAAGAAATAATCAGTTTGTTCATCCGTGGAACGTCTGCTTATGCTCTCCCTGCGGAACTGGTCGCCCTGCCGACCAGATCTGTCTTTTGGTCGGCGATTCAGGCCGGACCACGTGTCCCGAAGGCCGGTGCCGACCCGGATCACTCGCAGCAAGACCCTCTCCTCCAAGAAGGGAATTCACGCAAGTGACAATCATGAAAAGGATCGGAGTCGTTCTGTCCGCGGCGGTGCTGGTGGCCGGTCTCGCCCCCGCCGGGGCGGACGCGAGCACCACCGGCACGACGGTGAGCACCACCGGCGCGGCCGTCACCTCGCCGGACGCCCCCGAGGCCGCGGGCGCGACCGGCGGCCAGGCCAGGCGCCCGGCCGCCCCTCCCGCCACGTCCGCCCTCCTGGCGAACCCTCCGACGGTCTCACCCTCTGCCGGCTACGCGGAGTACGACCCCGGGACGACCATCACCTGTCCGAGCGGCAATCTCTGCCCCGAGGCGTGGAACCCCGTGACCAACAAGTGGCGGCAGTTCCGGCTGTACACGTGCGCCAGGTACAGCCTGTCCTACTGGAAGGGCGAGGGCTTCTACACGAACAACCAGACCGGAGGCGTCACGTCGTACTTCTACGGGCAGGCGGGTGAGGTGCTGCACTCGTTCACTCCGGATTCGGGCGTACACGACTACAACTGGGAACCGGTGTGGTCCATCCGCAACTGCTGACGTCGAAGACGCCTGACGACACGTTCGCCACCTGCGCCGTGAACCGCTGACGTTTATGCCTGGCGCACCGCCCGAGGGTGCTTTTCGCCCCTCGGGCGGTGGCGTGGAAACGCCCTTCACCCACCGGTCTTCGGTTCACAAAATTCGGCGTTCATGTGAAATCGGTACCCGCGGAGCGACGAGCCGGGCACGAGCGGGTACGGCCGCAGGCCCCCGGCGCGGCCACCGGACCTCATGACACCCAGCGGACCGCACGCCGGGCGTCCCCCGGTTTCCGGAAGGCCGAAACCACCTCCACCACGATCTTGAGGATTTCAGTCCGCCCCTCGCCCACCTGGCCGACCTCGATCGTGACGTTTCCCGGCCCCCGCGTTTCCGGGTTCGATGTCTCCGGCCGCTGAGGCTTCCGCCCGGTTGTCAGGGCAGGCCGTACCGTTTCCTGATCGCCGTGGCCTCCTCCTCGGACACCTGACGCGGCGTGCGGGCCAGCGTCTGCCGCAGATCAGCCAGGATCCTGTCCGCCGCCCCCCGAAGGCGCGTACGGTGACCGACGAGCTGCTCGTCGAAACGCTTCGCCGCCGGGCCCGTCCACACTCCGCCGGAGTGGAACTCCTGAAACGGCGTCTCGAAACCGCTCTCGACCTCCTGGACCAACGGTTCGATCGTCCGCAGCGCGTCCTCCAACGCGGCATGAAGCGGATTGGGCACCAACCTGGTCATGAGCTTCTCTTCGAGGAGGGACTCGCGGACGGGGCACCGGCATCGGTGATGAGCCTCGGCGCGATCAACTTCATCAACGCCAGCACATCAGCGGCGTTGTCACGCCCTGCGACGCCTCTTTCCAGCTGGATGTTGAGCTCCGCCTTGCCACGCACGAGCATGGCGTACGCTTCCCCGTCCTCACCGTCGGCAGGTTTGAAGTAGTAGCCGATGGCTCCGGGAACGATTTCCGGCAGGGGCAGGGCACCCGCCTTCAGCTGTTCCTCGATTCTCTCCGTGTAGCCTCCCGGCGTAAGGTCGATCTGCAGCACCTCAAGTTGATCACCGTCTCGCTGATAAATCGCACAACTTCCATCGTCGAGATCTTTCGGATAACTTAGGTCAAAATGACCACGCACCAGCGGATTACTCACGCCGGTCATCAACTCGACCGCCCTCTGCGGGATATGCCCACACAGATATGGCGGCGCAGCGGCCTCCGGAAGTGGGGAACGATCAAATTCCCTACTGGAAACCTGGCAGGCGGTTGAGGAAACCAGGGCGCACATCAGCACCGCCACCAAGACGAACGGCGACCGCTTCATGATCCGTACTGGGCAAAGCCATTGGAAAATCCTTGATCAAGGCGATCCTCTATGTCCAGCCACTTTCGCCCCGCCAGCCCCTCGTACAACCATCGATCATACGCCTCGACTCGCCGATATTTGTCGGTGTTGTTTTTGGCGTTTTTATCAATCATCTCATCCATGCTCATAAGTGTTCGACCGTCACTTTTAAGGAAGTTGTTAGGGTTGTCAACAGGATCATCTCCTTTTTTGAGCCCCTCCAGCGATGCCCACGGGTGAGCGGCCGCAGCGGGCTTGGCCGAGCCGAACACGCCATGTTTGAGCATCGCGCGAGCGGCGAGGTCATGCACGAGGCGCCGAGACTGATCAACTGCGGTGTTGGCGTCTTCGCGCGCCCTGGTCTCCGAATCCCCCTTGACCCTGTCTTCGATGAACCCTGTCCACGCCCCGACGACTCCAGCCGCGATCGGCCATCCTGGCGTCTGAGGAATCGCGAGTGCGGTATTCACCGCTCCCGTGAGCAGCTTCATATTCCGCGCCTGTTTATCGTCCAACTCCTTCCCCTCCTCGACTTTAGCCAGCCCTGCGGCATCAGTGATCATTCCGAAGGTCGCACCGATCTGCTTGGCGTTCGCTCGAAGAGTTTCGTCACCCTGCCCTTTGGCGATCCTCATCGCATCATGGTCGAGAACCCAGTCGGTGAATCTCGTTTGAGCAGCCAGAACAGGAGCAAGCGCTTTGGGGTCAGCAAACGCCTCCCTCATCACACTTTGCAGTTCTTTCTTACCGAACTGCGCCCCCCATGGTTCGCGGCCGGCTGTACCGGGTTTATCCGCGTCCCGGACCCCGTCCACAATGACATCGCGTCCCGTCTGAGCGACACTGTTGATGTCGCTGATGTATCCGGCGAGGATGCGGCCAACTGTGACAGGCTTCAGGAATTCCCCTATGGAATCACCGGACTTGATCTGCTGAGCCCTCAGGTGGACGAACTCCGAGGCGAGTTTGGCCGACAGGTAGCCCCGTGACGGATGTTCCGGGGAACCGTCGTGGTCGCGGAAGGTGAGCGTCGCGGCCTCCAGTGCCTTGCCCAGTGCCTCGCCTCCGTCAGTCATGCTCCACTCCGTCAGGAAGTGCTTGAGCGCGGTCGGATCGCTCGCGAAGAAGTCCTGGGCCACTGCGGGGTTACGGCTGAGGGCTTCCATCAGCGGCACCATGACGTTCGAATTCGTACCCGGCGGATACGGCGTACGGTCCCAGGCGTCAACCTTCTTCGCGACCGCCAGTAGAAAGGGAGCGGCGAAGGTCCCGTTCTTGAGAGCCAGCGTGATCGCGTGGTACTCCCGCTCCTGCCACCCAGGAGTGAGATTGGACGTGAGTTCGTCACGCCAGGCGTTGCTCAGCTTCGGGCTCGCCGTTCCCAGGGTCTTGCCGAGGGCGGCCTGCAGACGTTTCGCCTTCTTGCTGTCGCCCTGTTCCACCGCCTTCGCCATCAGCTCGCGGAACCCCGTGGCGCCGAGGGTGGTCATCAGGCCGAGGGCGAATGTCTTGTCGCCGGTGCGTTTCTCCAGCTCCGCCAGGGTCCTGTCGTCGGCCTCGCCCTTCTGCGCGGCCTCGGTCAGTTTGAGGGTGGCGGCGTAGACGTCGGGGTCGTGGGCGGCCTTGCCGTACAGCTTCTCGTCGAAGGTGGGCAGGCCGAAAGGGGTCGTGTCGAGGGAGGAGGCCGTTCCCCAGGCGGTGCGTTCTGCGCGGATCGTCTCGCTGCGGCGACGCAGGTCGGGGCGGCTGGTCTCGATCCAGCTCCGTATCTCGCGCAGGGCGTTCAGGCCCGAGGTGTCCAGGTCGAGTTTCTGCAGGGCGCTGCGAATGCGGGGCTCGTTCCTGCCGAGGGTGTCCTGTGCCCTGCCGAGTCCCCGTTCGAAGTCGTCCATCGAGGCGGGGTCGATTCCCGAGTACTCACCGTTGACGCCCGGGGCCGGATGCGGCATGGGCACGGGAGCGGCGGCTTTCGCCTGGGACTCCCCGGCCTGCTGACCGGTGGACGGCCGAGGCGGCGCCGAGACCGTCGGCAACGGCGAGGGCGTGGGATATGGATGAGCCATGAGAGGGGAGGGCTCCAACGCGGTCGGCAGAATACGGCGACTACGGCAACAAGATTATTTTCCATCCACTTTCAAGTAAAGATCTCCGCAATATGGAGCACGTCTGCCACCGCCCTGTGAAGTCAGGGAAAATCACAGAATCCCTACCACATACTCCGATAAATCAAGACATCACTCCGTAAAACACCCAACCCACCACGGGAGGGATTTCCACCAGCCGAGTCCATGATTTCCAGAGGGCCGAAACCCACCCCGCCGGGCACCCTCACCACGATCTTGAGGGTTTCGGTCCGTCCCTCACCCACCCGGCCGGCGGCCCCCCGCCCCGAGCTGACCAGGACAATTACCCATATTTTCGGTACATTGCCCCGATATGAGGAAGAGGTGACACCACCTAGGGGGAGCATGAAGGCCCGGATCACGGGCGTCGCGACGTATCTGCCGCCACGGACCATGTCCAGCGCGGAGGTCGAGCGACGGATCGAGGGATACGTCCCCCACCGAGGTGTCATCGAACGGATGACCGGCATCCGGTCACGTCACGTCGCGGAGGACGGCCAACAGGCCTCCGACCTGGCCGTCGAGGCCGTGAGGAGGCTCGACCACACCGACGTCGATCTGTTGATCTTCGCCTCCGCCTCGCAGGACATGGTCGAGCCCGCGACCGCGCACATCGTGGCCGCCAAGCTCGGGCTCTCGTGCCCGGTCTTCGACGTCAAGAACGCCTGCAACAGCGTGCTGAACGGCATCCAGGTGGCCGAGGCGCTGATCCTGACCGGGGCGCACCGCAGGGTGCTGGTCTGCTCGGGCGAGGTCCCCTCGCGGGCGGTCCGCTGGCGGGTGCGCGACCACGCCCAGTTCGCCGAGTCCTTCGCCGGATACACGCTGTCGGACACCGGGAGCGCCGTGATGCTGAGCGCGGACGACGAGCGCGGCATCTTCTACCGCGACTTCACCGCCGACTCGACCGCGTGGGCGATCGGCACGCTGCCCGGCGGCGGCTCCGCGCATCCGCGCGACCCCGAGTACTCCTACTTCCGCGGTGACGGGCGGCGTCTGAAGGAGGCGTTCGAGCTGGCCGGTCCTGACGTCTTCCTCAACGCGCTCAAACGCACCGGCCTGGGCTGGGAGGACTTCGCCCTCGTCGCGGTGCACCAGGTCGCGCTGCCGTACCTGGACCATCTGGCGGCCACGCTCGGCATCCCCCGGGACAGGCTCGTGGTCAGCCTCCCCGAGCACGGCAACTGCGCCTCGACCACCCTGCCGTTGCAGCTCGCGCTGGGCGACTGGCGACCGGGAGACATGGTGGCGCTGCTCGGCCTGGGCGGCGGAATCAGCACCGGCGTGATGCTGGCGGAGATGTGAAAGAACCTGACGCGATGAACCTGTGGGTGGTCGTCCCGGCCTACAACGAGGCGCGGGGCATCGAGGCGACGCTCAGGGCGCTCGACGCGCAGGACGACCGTGACTTCACGCTCGTCGTGGTGGACAACGCCAGCACCGACGGAACCGCCGAGATCGTCGAACGGCACGGCGTCCGGGTGATCACCGAACGGCAGAAGGGCACCGGCGCCGCCTCCGACACCGGGGTACGGCACGCCATCGCCAACGGCGCCACCCACATCGCCAGGACCGACGCCGACTGCCTGCCCCGCGCCGACTGGGTGCGCGGCGTCAGGCGCGCCTTCGACGACGGGCTCGAAATGGTCGGGGGCAGGCTGCTGCCCAGGACCGACGAGTTCCCGCTGAAGTTCTGGGAGCGGCGGTTCATCCCGTTCGTGGTCGACGTGGCCGCGACGTTCGGCCGTTTCAGGCCGGGCAACCGGTCGCCGGAGTACCTCGGCCCCTACGTGATGATGCCGGGCTGCGCGATGGCCATCACGGCATCGCTGTACGAGCGGGCGGGCGGCTTCCCCAGGACCGCGATCGAGGAGGTCCACGAGGACCGCGCCCTGGTCAACCAGGTCCGCAGGATCACCTCCGCGTACGGCTCCCGCCGCGACGTGGTCGTCTACGGCTCGGTGCGCCGCCTGCGCGCCTACGGCCTGGCCGGGACCCTGGCGTGGTACGCCGACCACCGCTACCGCCCCGACGTGGTCGACATCCGGTGAACCACGAGACCAGGCTCCACCTGGCCGCCCACCCCTTCGCCTATCCGCTGGTGCGACTGCTGGCCCGGCTGGGTCCCGTGGTCCGCGTCCCCGGTCTCGGGGTGGTGGTCAACGACACCGCCACGGCGCGGGCCGTGCTGACCGACGGGCGTTTCCGCAAGGACGGCCCCGGCTCCCCCGGTGAGCTGTGGACGCCGGTGCTCGGCCCCTCGGTGCTGCTGAACATGGAGGGTCTCGGGCACGCGGCGCTGCGCAGGAAGCTGATGCCGCTGTTCACCCCCGGGTACGTCTCGGAGCTGGTCGCCGACGTGCTCCGGGAGCCGCTCGACGACCTGTCCGCGCGGCTCGGACGGGGTGAGACGGTCGACCTGGTCGACGTCATGCGGACGATGGCCGGGGCGGTGATCTGCCGGGTGATCGGCCTCGGCGAGGTCTCGGCGGCCAGGGCCAGGGAGCTGTTCGCCGAGGGGGAGCGGGTCGTCTCGATGGTCTCGCTGCGCTCCCGGCGGCTGAACGAACGGCAGGTGGCGATCGCCAGAGGCGTGCTCGACCGGATCGGGGACATCGCGCAGGCCGCCTACGAGGCCGGGGACGAGTCCACGGTCATGGGCAGGATGCGGGCTCAGGGGCTGTCGGCCGCCGAGGCGAGGGGGGCGGCGGGCGCGTTCTTCCTGACCGGGACGGAGACGGTCGCGACCTTCGTCCCCCGGCTGGTCGCGCTGCTGCACGACCACGGCACCCGGGTGGACGACCTGGACCGGGTGATCGACGAGGCCATGCGGGTCACCACCCCGACCCCGGTGATGCTGCGCTCGGTCGGTGAACCGGCCAGGGTCGGGCGGCTGGCCGTACGGCCCGGCGACCGGGTGGTGATCGTGACGCACAACTGCGCCCGTTCCTACGGCCCCTTCGACCCGTCCAGGAGACATCCTCCGGAGCTGCGGCGGATCTGGTTCGGCGCGGGGGCGCACTTCTGCATCGGCTACCCGCTCGCCCTGGCCGAGATCAGGGCGGTGGCCTCGGTCCTGCTCTCCCACGACGTCCGTGTCGTACGGCGGCGCGCGGCCAGGGGGGTCCTCATCCCCACCTACGAACATCTGTGGATCAAGGCGGCATGAACGACATCATCACCGGGATCCTGGAGACCGCCCGGCGGGAGCCGTACCGGACCGCCCTCATCGACGGGCGCGGGCGGGAGATCACCTACGGCGAGCTGGCCCGCAGGGTCGAGGCCGTGCGCGCCGCGATGACCGGGACCGCGCCGGGGCGGGGCGTGCTGTTCGCGGTACGGCCCGGCGTCGACGCCGTGGTGCTGGCGCTCGGCTCGGTCGCGGCGGGCGGGACGCTCGTGCTGGCCGACCCCGGGCTCGCCCCCGACGTGCTCGCCGCCCGGATGACCGCGACCCGCCCCGGGTGGGTGGTCGCCGAGTCCGTCCTCTACACCCTGAGCGGGCCGCTGCGGAGTCTGGCCCGCCGCCGGGGCCTGCTGCTGCCGAACCTGCGCGACCCGCTTCCCGGCCACGCCGTACGGCACCTGCACACGGGGCCCTGGCTGCCCGGTGTGCCCAGGGGCGCCCTGAGCCTGTCACGCGTTCTACGGGGGACCGTTCCCGAGGACCGGGCGGAGCCCGTGAAGGCCGGAACCGGTTCCCAGGCCGAGCCCGGCACGGCCGGGTCCCGCCGTCCTGGGGAAGCGGGTGGCGAACAGACCGGTGAACAGCATGAAGGCCGTTCCGAGCAGCTGACCGGAGGACAGGCGGAGAACCGGGCGGGGGAAGAAGGCCGTGACCTTCCGCGAACCCCCCAGCCGGATATGTCCGGCGCTACCGCGCCAGACATATCCGAAATTTCACCAGATCAGCCTGCGGCGGTGATCTTCACCTCGGGAACGACCGCGCGTCCCCGGGGCGTGGTCCACACCCGGGGGTCCCTGGCGGCCGGCCTTGAGCTGTTCCGTGAGGCCTTCCCCCTCGGCCCCGGCGACGTCGTGCACACCGACCAGTTGATGCTGGGGCTGCCCGCGCTGCTCGCCGGGGCGACCTGGTCGCTCCCCGGGGGCGGCGACCTCGCCGAGGAGCTCGCCGCCAGGAGGGCCACCCACACCTTCGCCGTCCCCGTCCACCTGGACAGGTTGCTGCGCCGTACGCCGAGGCTGCCGGAGACCCTGCGCTACCTGCTGCTCGGCGCGGCCCCCGCACCCGCGGGCGTGCTGCGCAGGGCCGTCGAGTCCGGGCCGCGGGTGCTCTCGGTCTACGCGATGACCGAGGCGCTGCCGATCGCGATCGCCTCGGCCGAGGAGAAGCTGGCCCACTCGGGGGGCGACCTCCTGGGCGCGCCGCTGCCCGGGGTCGGCGTGCGGATCGCCGACGACGGAGAGCTGTTCGTCTCCGGACCGCACCTGGCCCAGCGCTACCTCGGGGAGGAGCCGCTCACCGAGATCGCGACCGGCGACCTGGCCCGTGTCGAGGACGGCAGGCTGGTCCTGCTCGGCAGGAAGAAGGACATGATCCTGCGGGACGGGGTGAACATCTACCCCGGCCTGTACGAACCCGCGATCGCCGCGCTGCCGGGGGTCGCCGAGGCGGCCGTCGTCGGGATCGCCGACGCGGAGACCGGTGACGAGGAGGTCGTGCTCGCCGTCGTCCCCGCCGAGGGGTACGACGAGACCCTGCTCAGGAAGGCGCTTCCCGAGATCGTCGACGCCCTCGCCATACCCACCCGTATCGAGACAATCGATGCCTTCCCCCGCTCGGGTCGTGCTGACAAACTCGACCGCGCGGCCCTTCGCGAACTGGTGGCCCGCCGCCCGTGAACGCCGCCCGTGAACGCGCCTGAGCAACTGCCGAAAGGGGTGATCCGATGAGGATCGGGGTCACGGGGGCCTCCGGGTTCGTTGGCGGAGCGGTCTGCCGGGGCGCCGTGGACGAGGGCTGGCAGGTGTGGGCCTTCGGCAGACGCCCCCGCGTCGATCCCGAGCACGTGGGCGGCGCGCCGTACACCTCGTGGGACCTCCTGGGGGCCCGTCCGCCGCTGCCCGAGGTGGACGCGGTGATCCACTGCGCGGGAAGCGTCACCGACTGGGGCGCGTCCCCGGCGATCTGGGCGGCCAACGTGGACGGCACCCGCAACGCCGCCGCCGCCTTTCCCCAGGCCAGGTTCGTGCACGTGAGTACGGCCAGCGTCTACGACCCGTTCAAGCCGACCGTCATGGCCACCGAGGACGCGGCCCCGATCCGCCGGTACGCCAACGCCTACGGCGCCTCGAAGGCCGCCGCGGAACGGGCACTGGACACGGCGGTGATCCTGCGGCCGCACGCGATCTACGGCAGGGGCGACACCACGTTGCTGCCCCGCGTTCTTGGAGCGGTCCGGGGACGCAGGCTCCTGGCCGTCGGGGACGGGCGCCAGCGGATCAGCCTGACCTCGGTCGGCAACCTGGTCCAGGCGTGCTTACGGGCGGCGGCGGGTCCGGTGAAGTACGGCGTCTTCAACGTGACCGACGCCGAGCCCGTGGTCCTCGACGAGGCGCTGCGGGAGCTCATCGCGGAGCTCGGTATCGACGCCGAGCCGTACTATCTGCCCCTGGCGCTCGCCGAGCCCGCCGCCGCGATGGCCGAGGCGGTGTTCCGGATGCTGCGGCGTCAGCGTCCGCCACGGCTCACCCGATACGCCGTCGGTCACCTGGCCGTCGAACGGACCCTGGACATCACCGCGGCCAGGACCAGGCTCGGCTACCGCCCCTCAGCCACGTCCTTCACGGGCGCCGCCACCTGGTGAACCGGAGCCGCCACCCGGTGGACGGGCGCCGCCAGCTGGTGAGGACCGGACGTGCCTGACGGCGAACGCGACGGCCGCGACGACCAGGCCGACGGCGAAGAGCACACGTAGCCCGGTCCACAACGACCTCGTCAGCGCGTCGAAGACCGTGACGAAGACCCGCCCCTGCGCGCCGTCGTCCGTGACGTCGGACAGGGCGGTGTCCCGGACCACGACCAGCAGTACGGCCAGCACCGTCATGCCGCCGGCCAGCCCGAGCCCGACGCCGACCAGCGCGCACAGCCGGTCCCCGGCCAGTGCCGTGCCCACCGCGAGCAGGACGATCGACAGGCTCAGCGTCGCCCATCTCCAGGGGACCAGGATGTCCCGTACCGTCACGACCCTGACCAGGTCGGTCGCGGAGAGCAGCTCGATCTCCGGGTGCAGCGCGGGCAGGCGCGTGGCGGCCGGGACGCCCTCGTGCTCCAGTTCGCCCTTGGCCATCTCGTAGACGGGGGTGAGGTCGAGGACGAGGTTGCCGCCCTGTGGGTCGCCGGACATGCGCCGGTGCGCCACCTGGTTGGCCCACCTCCAGATCTCGGGGAACCGGTCACCCGTGACGACCTTGTCCACCGCCATCCGGGCGGTGTGGTCGGGCACCGAGGTGTCCAGTTCCCGCATCGGCTCGGCGATCGCGGCGGTGACCCGGTCGGCGACGTCGTCCTGGATCGTGGAGTTCTCGGCGAGCGGGTCCACCGTCTCGACGTAGCGTCCGGTTCCGACGGCCCGGTCCGCCATCCAGAAGCCGACGAGGGCGAGCGGCGCGCAGACACAGCCGAGCACGACGAGGACCGCGCTGATCGTCCTTCGCACATAACCGGGAATCCCCTTTCTCGCCCGGGAGATCCCGCGGGGAACCGTTTTTGACCGCGATTTGGAAGACCCGCAAACCACGGCAACCAGCGGGAATGCGCGCACCGAATCTTGACTCAGGCTTCTCAGCGCGTCGCGGGGGTAC
The DNA here is from genome assembly GCF_040300765.1 of Streptosporangium sp. NPDC000239. Classification (NCBI taxonomy): domain Bacteria; kingdom Bacillati; phylum Actinomycetota; class Actinomycetes; order Streptosporangiales; family Streptosporangiaceae; genus Streptosporangium; species Streptosporangium sp. NPDC000239. The sequence continues at coordinate 147,552 of NZ_JBEPEI010000019.1, forward strand.
ATAGGCCATTCACTCGAAAACCATCACTAACCTGCGGACACGGGGGGCCAGAGGGACGGGAGATGTCGACCAGATGGCAGGTAACAGGGATCACTCGGGAATCGGACGGGGTCTGGCTCTCACCCTGGGCTCCGCCGTGCTGTGGGGCCTGGCGCATCTGTGGACCGGAAGGCGTGTGACGGGCGCGCTGCTGATGGGGACGTACCTGACCGTCGTCGGGACGGTCGCCTCCGCCCTCGTCACGGGCAGGCCCGAGGTCCTCTCCCTGATCGTGCAGCCCGGCTGGCTGTGGGTCCTCACGCTGGGCGCGATCCTGTTCGCCGTCGCCACGGTCGCCGTGGTCGTCCGGTCCTACCGGCTGGTGCGACCGGAGACGCTGTCCGGCCCCGCCCGTTACCTGTCGGCCCTGGCCGTCGGGGGGCTGTGCGCGCTGGTGGTCGCGCCCATGGCCTACGCGGCCCGGCTCGCCTACATCTCCCAGGAGGTCGTGACCTCGGTCTTCACCGAGAGCGCCACCCCGATCCCGGTCGATCCGTGGAAGGGTCGTGAACGGCTCAACATCCTGCTGATCGGGGCGGACGCCGCGGCCAACCGGACCGGGGTGCGCACCGACAGCATGACCGTGGCCAGCATCGACACCCGGACCGGTTCGACCGTGCTGTTCGGCCTGCCCAGGAACCTGGAGCACGTCCCGATGCCCGAGGGGCCGCCGCGTGAGCACTTCCCCTTCGGCTTCGGGGGCGAGCCGCCGTACTCCCCCGGCCTGCTCAACGAGGTCTTCCAGTACGCCGAGGAGCACCCCGACATGGTCCCCGGGGTCCCCGCGGGCAAGCGCGGCCCGGCGTTGTTGAAGCAGACGATCAGCGACTTCACCGGCCTCGACGTGACCAACTACGCGATGGTCGACATGTTCGGCTTCGCGAAGATCATCGACGCGATGGGCGGGGTGAAGGTCACCATCAAGGACCCCATCGTGTACGGCAGGCAGAACGAGGGCCTGATCCCGGCCGGAACCCGCAGGCTGTCCGGCGAGGAGGCCCTCTGGTTCGGCAGGTCCCGCACCTACGGCGACGACTACGTCCGGATGGGCAGGCAGAAGTGCCTGATGAACGCCGTCACCAAGCAGGCGGACCCGGTGACGGTGCTCAGGAGCTTCGAGAGGCTGGCCGACGCGACCGCGCACGCCGTCTCGACCGACATCCCGCGTGAGCTGCTGCCGAACCTGATCGAGCTGTCCGAGAAGGTGAAGGATTCGAAGATCAGGAGCTTCCAGTTCGTCCCGCCGCTGATCGACACGGGCGACCCCGACTACCGCCTGATCAAGCACAAGATCGCCGCCATTCTCGCCCGGCCCGAGGAGTCCTCGGCCACCACGGCCTCAGGACCGAAGAGGACCGCCCAGCGGCACACCGGCGACGGCCCGGCCACTCTCGACGCCGTCTGCGGCTGACCTCCCGGGCCCTGCCGTACCGGAACCCGTTCCAGGACTCTCCGTGGCAGGCGGTGTAACGAACGCGGGGAACGCGACACAGATGCGGTGAACCCACCCCGTTCGGGCTCAGGGAACCGGATATCCAGGTCACAGGAGCCTCATCAGCACCAATGGTGAACATGCGCCCCATGGGCCCCACAGAGCGTCACCGAACCCACACACAAGAACACGAAGCGGTAACAGTGCCCACCCCTTCAGGTGATCGGCTTGACACAAACCCCCGCCGAACCCTTATATACACCTAACCGACTTATTAAGTAGGAATTAGGGAGTAGTCATGAAAGCTCGCGGGGCACGCGGGGTGGTGGCGGCACTCGCCGTACTGGCGCTCACGACCTTGGCCGCGGCCTGCGGGAGCTCGGGAACGACAGGGACGTCTGGAAGCGGGGGCTCCAGCAGTGGCGGAGGCAAGCTCGCGGAGGTCCGGCTCGGATACTTCCCGAACATCACTCACTCAACGGCGCTCGTAGGCGTCGAGAAGGGCTTCTTCGCCAAGCACCTGGGCGGCACCAAGCTCACGACCACCACCTTCAACGCCGGCCCGGCCGCGATCGAGGCGGTCTTCTCCGGCGCCATCGACGCCACCTACATCGGCCCCAACCCCGCCATCAACGCCTGGGCCAAGTCCAAGGGCAAGGCCATCAAGATCATCGCCGGTGCGGCCTCCGGAGGCGTCTTCCTGGTCGTCAAGCCTGAGATCAACAGCGTCGACGACCTCAAGGGCAAGAAGATCGCCACCCCGCAGCTCGGCAACACCCAGGACGTCGCCCTGCGCTACTGGCTGCAGGAGAAGGGCCTGAAGACCGACACCAAGGGCGGCGGCGACGTCAACATCGTCCCGCAGGAGAACTCGCAGACCCTGCAGACCTTCGCCACCGGCGACATCGACGGCGCCTGGGTCCCCGAGCCCTTCGCCAGCCGCCTGATCCAGGAGAGCAAGGGCAAGGTCCTCATCGACGAGCGCGACCTCTGGCCGAACAAGCAGTTCGTGATCACCCACCTGATCGTCCGCCAGGAGTTCGCCGCCCAGCACCCCGACGTCGTCAAGCAGCTCCTCGAAGGGCACGTCGAGGCCAACGCCGCGATCAACGCCGACCCCGCCGACGCCGCGAAGACCGTCAACGCCGCGCTGGAGAAGCTGAGCGGCAAGGCGCTCAAGCCCGAGGTCATCGACAGCGCCTTCAAGAACATCACCTTCACCAACGACCCGATCGCCTCCTCCCTGGTCGCCAGCGCCGACCACGCGGTCAAGATCGGCCTGCTTGAGCCCGTCGACCTGACCGGCATCTACGACCTCAAGCCCCTCAACGAGGTCCTCAAGGCCCAGGGGCAGTCCGAGGTAGCCGACAAGTAAGTCCCCACCACCCGATCCGAGTCCCCCAGGAGGGCACAGTGACAGCTCCGCTCACGGAGCGGGCCGCCCGCCGGGCCGAGGGCGACGAGCCCGCGGTCCGGCTGGACGGCGTCTCCAAGATCTACGGCCAGGGCAGGAACGGGCTGCTGGCTCTCGACAACATCTCGCTCTCCGTGGCGCCCGGTGAGTTCGTCAGCCTGCTCGGCGCCTCAGGCTGCGGCAAGAGCACCCTGCTGTCCCTGGTCGCCGGGCTGGACAGCCCGACGGCCGGCACGCTGAGCGTCGGGGGACGCAAGATCGCGATGATGTTCCAGGAGCCCGCGCTGTTCCCGTGGCTCACCGTCGCCGCCAACGTCGAGATGGCGCTGCGGGTGCAGGGAGTGGCCAAGCGGGAACGGCGTGACCGCGCCGCGGAGTTCCTGGACATCGTCCACCTGGGCGGATTCGGCGCCAAGCGCCCGCACGAGCTGTCCGGCGGCATGCGCCAGCGCGTCTCCCTCGCCCGCGCGCTCGCCCAGGAGGCGGACGTGCTGCTGATGGACGAGCCGTTCGGCGCGCTGGACGCGATGACCCGTGACCTGCTCCACGACGAACTCGAACGGATCTGGCAGAAGCGCGGCCTCAGCGTCCTGTTCGTCACCCACAACGTCCGCGAGGCCGTACGGCTCGGCGACCGGGTCGTGCTGCTGAGCAGCAGGCCGGGCAAGGTCGCCGAGGAGTTCGAGGTGGACATCGAACGGCCCCGCCTCACCGACTCTCCCGAGGTGGCCGAGCTGGCCTCGACCATCACCGCCCGACTGCGCCAGGAGGTCCTGCGCCATGGCCGTTGACCAGGCACCCGCCGCCGGTCAGCCCTCCGACGTCCACGCCAGGCAGCTCGCCGGGCTCGACGCCCTCGAACTGGGCGGCGGCACCAGCAGCGGACTGACCTCCCGGGTCTGGGGCCGCGTCTGGCCGATGCTGCTCGCGATCTCCATCGTGCTGGCGATCTGGCAGGGCGTCGTGTGGAGCGGCCGGTGGCCCGAGTACGTCTTCGCGGGCCCGGCCGAGACCTTCGGCAAGCTGGGCGAGCGGTTCACCGACCCCGAGTACTGGCAGGCCATCGCGGTGACGATGCGCCGCGCGGTCACCGGCTTCGCGATCTCCGTGGTCATCGGCCTGGTCATCGGCGCCGTGGTCTCCCGGGTCAAGGTGCTCAGGGCGGCCTTCGGCTCGCTGATCACCGGCCTGCAGACCATGCCGTCGATCGCGTGGTTCCCGCTGGCGATCCTGCTGTTCGGGCTGACCGAGAGCGCGATCACCTTCGTGGTCATCCTCGGTGCCGCGCCGTCCATCGCCAACGGCCTGATCACCGGTGTCGACTACACCCCGCCGATCCTGCTGCGCGCCAGCCACGTGCTGGGCTTCCGGCGCCTGCAGCTCTACCGGTACGTGATCCTGCCCGCGTCGCTGCCGTCGTTCCTGGCCGGTCTCAAGCAGGGCTGGGCGTTCGCCTGGCGTTCGCTGATGGCCGGTGAGCTGGTGGTCATCATCGCCCACCAGTCCTCGCTGGGTGAGCGGCTCTACTACGACCGCGAGCTCGCCGACTCGGCGGGCCTGCTCGCCACGATGATCGTGATCCTGGTGATCGGCGTCGGCATCGACCTGCTGTTCGAGACCGGCGACAACGCGCTGCGCCGCCGCTGGGGCCTGCAGCAGGTGCGTAGCTGACCGACATGCGGCTCTCCGCCAGAACCCAGTACGCGCTGCGGGCGGTCACCGAACTGGCCGCGGCGCCTCCGGGCCCCGTCCCCGCAGAGAAGATCGCCGTCGCGCAGAACATCCCGAGGAGGTTTCTGGACAACATCCTGCTGCAGTTGCGCAGGGCCGGGCTCATCAACAGCCAGCGCGGTCCCGACGGGGGTTACTGGCTGGCCAGGCCCCCCGAGCAGATCACCCTGGCCGACGTGATCATGGTCGTGGAGGGCAATCCCGAGCAGTCCCCGCGCGCCGACTACCCCGGGGTGGCCAGGCCCCTGGCCGACGTGTGGAGCGCGTTGCGGGAGCACGAGGAGACGCTGTTGAGCGAGATCACCTTCGCCCATATCGCGAAGGACGCCCTCCCCTGACGCCCGCGCGAGCCACCAGGCGGTGGAAGGGCCGGATCACGCCGAAGTAGGGGTGCCACCGGAATACGGCGGAAACGGACCGCGCTGGGACGCCGACCGGACAAAACTCAGGTTCTGAGTGGTCGGTCTGCCAAGAACCCGGCCGCCGCCGGTCATCACCCGCGCCTGGTCATCGGCGACGGCGCCGAGGGCCGTCCGGCAGCGGCCCGTATACCGGCTGTGGGTGTTCGAGCCGGACACGCGCCGGGCAGCGGCGGTGACCTGGCGTCGGGCCTGGACGAGTTCGAGGTCCACCAGCATGGCGACCGGCCGTCTGGGGCGAGGCCGCCGACACCTTCTTCCCGTGGGTGAGCTGGGGCCAGTCGGACCGGTCCGGTTCGGCGTGACCGTCGACCCCGACGGACAACAGCCGAGCCGGATCACAGGCGGCGGGAAGATCAACCAGCCCACCGGCGCCGGGACTTCATGATCGCTCTCACAGTCATCGGCCGTCCGCGGGCTCCCGGCGGCCGGAAAACACCGAAGCGGCTACTCACCATAGTCATTCCCAAGCGGAAACCCTCCTCCGCCGGTTCCTCAACTTCGAGGTCAATCGCTACGCCATAGACATTTTTAACGATAGGGAGGGCCCTCCGCCCCCCATTAGCACTAGTAGTCGCTAGTCAACTGGCCACGCGGTAATCCCCCTCTCTCGAAGAGAGCCCGAAGTGCCACCTTTGGTGCGCTACGACGTACTACAGTCAGTTAGACCTGTCGGGTCTTCTCCGCCTTCGACCGGACCTAGGGCGGCCGAAGGCCATCCCGGCCGAACCTCCCCCCAGGAGGACGGCCGTTCTTCCGAGAAGAGGCAGGTACAGATGGGTCGGCGTAACAAGCGCAATACCATTGGAGAGAATCCGAAGGAACCGTGGAAGATCGTCGCCGCCGTCGCCGCGACAGGACGCCTCCTGCTGGAGGCGCACCGGGCACTCAGGGACGGCCTCGCCGATCAGATCCGGGAAGCTCTGAGGAACCTCTTTAATGGCTGAGGACCCTAACGCCTACCCCTACAGGAGAAAGCGCTAGGGCCTCACCCATCACACCGAGGGCTGCACGCCATGGTCGCCAACCAGTGCAGCCCTCTTTTCTATGCCCAAGATCGCATAAGCGAACCGAGCCACTACACAGAGCGCCCCCTGGAGCACTCTACGTAGAAGAGGTTGCCTCTTCATCGATAACAAGCCGAGTACATCAACGAACGGTGCGCATCTTCAGGGAAACCGGACAATAAGGCACTTTGTACTAATAATCATTATTATACCATATGTCCCATATATACCAATTTCCATTGGGCACTCATGGGCACATATGGTTACATAAGGGATATTCCCCTCGGGGACTACAGTTGTTTTTAAGTCAATCGTGATCATGGCGTTATTTCCTTCGGGCCTTCATCGCTGGTCGGCTACAGCAATCCGAAGGTGGTGCATGCGCAGGTGCTCGCCTGCTCTCTTCCGACGGGGAGGTGTCATGTCGACCAGCTCACACTCATCCCGGCGGGAACGCATCGGTAGTCGCCCACCAGCGCAGACGAAGGCGCTGTGGCCGTCCTCGTTTCACGACCTCACGCCTGTCACCGGCAAAACTCATGAACCACCTCCGCAGAGGTGGGCCTGGGACTCGCTCCGATAGGAACACTCCGGGTTGGCGACGTCGTGAGCGAAGAATCGCGTCCCCGCAGGGCTGACTTCGGCGTGCATGTTCCAGTCGCAGGCTGGACAGCGCAGTTCGAGGCGGCGGCGCACTCGGTGGACGCTTGACCAGGGCGGGTCCTCGCGGGTGGCATCGAGAAGGCCGATGTCGGCAAGGGGCGGTGAGTGGCACCGGAGGACTCCCTCGCTGAGGCGGCAGCCGTCGAACGTGATCACCCTGAGTAGGCGGTGCGGAGATTCCACGCTGACCGCGCTCGGCGACATTTCGGCCTGGTGATCTGTGCTCAGCGGTGCCGGGTCGCGGGGTCGCGGTCCGCTTGCCGGCGGGCGAGCGCTTCGGGTGAGACGCGGGTGTAGCGGGCCAGGGAGGCGACGGAGTTGTGGCCGGAGTAGGCCAGGAGGGTGGAGGTGGTCTACGAGGCCCCACCTACGCGCCGGGCTCGGTCCCCAGGGCGTCAGGGTGAGCGTGGTCGAGCCCGCCATGACCGCCGCAGAACTCCAGGGGCACGTCACCGACGAGGGAGTCAACGCCCGGGTCGCCCAGGCCCGCGAGTCGTCCGAGTGGCTCTCGCCCGACGACGTGACCGAGGTGGTCGCCTTCACGGCCTCGCGTCCCGCCCACGTCACCCTCTTTAAGACGGTCGTCCACCCCACCCGGCAGGCCTGACATGGTCGCCGCGGCGGCTGGGCGTCGAGGTCATCGACCTCTGCCAAGCGCACTGGCCCGACACGGGCCAACCACTCGACTGGAACGGTGGCGGGCGCTCGCCCAACGCCACTCCGGTCGATGAGACGCTGCAGGATCAGTCCCGTCAGCAGGGTCAGATAGAAGGCGCCGACCGCCCGCCGCGTCGCTGGGACGACGTCCCTTCGGCGAGCCAGTGGGTCGGTTCCAGGCGTGCGGCCTCCTGAGCGTCAGCCAGTGCTTGGCGCGGCTGTGGCCTGCGCTCGGCCTGAGCGAAGGCTTCGATGCCGGCCACGAAGACCGGGCGGTGGAGCTCGATCGCCTGCTGCCTCCCCCTCACGTGGCACTTCGCCCACCATGGCCTGACGCAGCTTGTCGGCCTACTCGGCGGTCGCCTCGACCATGGCGTCGGCCGGCAGCGCGTCCTTCGATCAGCTTGTCTCGTTCTTTCGCTCCGCCACCCTGTCCAAACAAGTGTCACAAACAGGTGTTTTGCACAAATGTTTCAAACATGTGTATGGTCATCGGCATGGCACAAGCAACCGCAGCGGCCACGGCCGCGAGCGACTTCAGTCGCCTGGCCAGACACATCCGGCAGGCCGGACTCCTCGACCGGCGCCCCCGCTACTACCTGATCCGGATCAGCGCCGTCACAGCCGCCTACCTCGCAGGGACGGCGGCGTTCCTATGGCTGGGCGACTCCTGGCTCCAGCTCCTGCCGGCCGTCTACTTCGCGATCGTCTTCGCTCAGGTCGCCCTGGTTCTGCACGATCTGGCTCATCGGCAGGTCTTCGCCGATCGCCGCCCGAGCGAGATCCTCGGGCGGCTCGGCGGCAACCTCGCCATCGGCCTCGGCTACGGCTGGTGGATGAACAAGCACACCCGCCACCACGCCAACCCCAACCACGAGGAGCTCGATCCGGACGTCACACCCGACGTCCTGGTGTGGTCACAGGAACAGGCACGCAACGCGCGCGGCCTGGCCCGGCTCATCGGCGGCCGGCAGGCGTTCCTCCTCTACCCGCTGCTCCTGCTCGAAGGGCTCAACCTGCGCGTCGGCGGTGTGCGGGCACTGCGGCAGCCCTGGATGAAACAGCGCGTCCTGGAGGGCGCGCTGCTGTTCGCGCACTTCGCCTGTTACCTGGGTGGGCTGGCGTGGACCCTGTCACCGGGCAAGGCACTGGCCTTCTTCGCCGTCCACCAGGGGGTGTTCGGCGTCTACATGGGCTGCGTGTTCGCCCCTGGTCACAAGGGCATGCCGACCCTCACGGGGGAGGCCAAGCTCGACTTTCTGCACAAGCAGGTCCTCACCACCCGCAACGTACGCGGCGGCCGGTTCATCGACCTCGCCATGGGCGGGCTCAACTACCAGATCGAACACCACCTGTTCCCCAGCATGCCCACCCCCAACCTGCACCTGGCGCAACCCATCGTGCAGGCCCACTGCCGGCGATTGCGTCGGCCGTACCACGAAGTCAGTTTCGTCGCCTCGCACGCCGAGGCGCTGCGGCACCTGCACCAGGCCGGTGCTCCGCTCCGAGAGAAGGGCCGCTCATGAAAGCCGGACGCAAACAGTGGATCGGACTGGCCGTCCTGGTCCTGCCGGTGTTGCTGATCTCCGTCGACCTGCACGTCTTGTCGTACGCGCTGCCGTTCATCAGTGCCTCCCTGGCACCGAGCGGCTCCCAGCTGCTGTGGATCATCGACATCTACCCGTTCATGCTCGCCGGGCTGCTGCTGCCGATGGGCACGCTCGGTGACCGGGTCGGGCGGCGGCGGCTGCTGATGGCCGGGGCCACCGCGTTCGGGGCCGCCTCCGCGGTCGCCGCGTTCTCTCCCAGTGCCGACCTGCTGATCGTCACCCGTGCCCTGCTCGGGGTGGGTGGCGCCACGTTGATGCCCTCGACGCTGTCGCTGATTCGCAACATGTTCCACGATGACGGCCAGCGCCGCGTCGCGATCGCCATCTGGACCGGCGCGTTCGCCGGCGGCGCGATGCTGGGCCCGCTGATGGGGGGCGCGTTGCTGGAGCACTTCTGGTGGGGCTCGGTGTTCCTGGTCAACCTGCCGGTCATGGCGCTGCTGCTGATCCTGGCGCCGCTGCTGCTGCCCGAGTCGCGTGACCCGCGTCCGGGCAGGTTCGATCTGCTCGGCGTGGCCCTGTCGCTGGGCGCCATCCTGCCGACGATCTACGGGATCCAGCACATCGCCCAGGACGGCCTCGGCTGGGCGCCGGTGCTGGCCATCGTGGCAGGGCTGACGCTGGGGGCCGCCTTCGTCAGGCACCAGCGCTCGATGGCCGATCCGATGCTGGACGTGCGCCTGTTCGGCAGCCGCGCCTTCACCGCCTCGATCGGCGCCAACACCCTCGGGGTCTTCGCGATGGTTGGCTCCAGCCTGTTCACGACGCAGTACTTGCAGATGGTCATGGGTGCCAGGCCGCTCGTCGCCGGACTGTACGCGCTGCCGTCGGCGGGCATGGCGATGTTCGCCGCCGGGCTCGCGCCGGTGCTGGTCCGCAAGGTCAGGCCGGGGCTGGTGGTCTGCGCCGGGCTGCTCGTCGGCGCGAGTGGGTTCATGCTGCTGTCCAGGCTGGGCGTGACGGGACAGAGTGGTTTGCTGATCGCCGGGATCATGCTGATGGCCGGGGGCGTCACGCTCGTCCTGACGGTCTCCTCCGACCTGATCATCGCCACCGCTCCGCCGGAGCGCGCGGGCTCGGTCGCCGGGCTGTCGCAGGTGGCCACCGAGTTCGGCGGCGCGCTCGGCATCTCCCTGCTGGGCAGCATCGGCGCCGCCGTCTACCGGGGGCACCTCGGTGAGACGGGCGCTCCGTCAGCGGCGCTGGACACCCTCGGCGGCGCCCTGGAGTCGGCGCGGCACCTGCCGGAACCGGCCGCGACCTCGCTGGCCGCCGCCGCCCGCGAGGCCTTCACACAGGGTCAGCACTACGCCATGCTCGCCGCGGCCACCGCGTTGTGCGTGATGGCGGTGCTCGCTCCCGTCATGCTGCGAGCCGTACGGCAGGCGAAGGGCACCCCGGCGCCGCCACAGGACCAGCACGCCGGCCGCCACGCGATGCGCTGAAGAGGCCGCGTGCCACGGCAGGCGGAACGGGGCGGGCCGGAACGAGGTGCGCAGAACGGGGACGCTGGGCGAGGAGCCTGGAGTGGGGCGGCTGGAGCGGTCAGGCGGGTGCCGCTTCTCCGCCTCCCGCCGCCTGGACGACCGCGCGGAGGCCGGTGGCCAGGTCGCGGGCCGTCGGGGCGCTGTCGGGGTCGATCTGCCACCGCACCAGCAGCCCGATGAACAGCGTCAGCAGCACCTGGGCCCCCGCCTCGTCGTGCCCGGGCAGGCGCGCGCTCAGCTCCCGCTGGGCCAGCGCCTGCCCCTCGGCCAGCCGGGCCCGCACATCAGGCAGGTGAGCGGCCTGTGCGAGCGTCTCGACGTTGGCCCGCCAGACGGTCGGGTTGGTGCGGAAGGACTCGATCAGCTCACCCCAGAAGGCTTCGAACCACTCCTTGGAGTCGCCGGGAAAGGCCTTGAGGATCTCCGTGACCGCCTCGCCGGTCACCTCGATCATCGCCTGGGTGAGCAGCGCGTCCTTGGAGCGGAAGTGGTAATTGATCGCGGCGAGGTTGCTGCCGGAGACGGCGATGATGTCGCGCACCGTCGTGCGGGCGTATCCGCGCTCGGACAGGCACTGCTTGGTTGCGGCCAGCAAATCCTCAGGAACTCCCACGTGATGATCCTACCAACGCCGCAAACAAGTGTTTCAAACAGCCGAAGACCCGCCCGCGTCGGCTGCGGGCACGGGCACGGGCACGGGCAGGACGGTGGCGGCCTGTTGATGCTGGGCGGGGTCGGCCTGCTGGGCGTGGTCACCGCCTCATTCGCCTCGTGGTTCGTCTCCCGCTTCGACGACCCACACGACCGACCCCAGACCCCGAAATATCAACAAATAGCGGGGTGTATCACTCGACCGGCAGCAGCCCGCGCTCGGCGAAGACCTTCTTCGCGGTGAGCGTCGCGTTCAGCGCCCGGGGAAAGCCGCAGTAGGCCGCCGATTGCAGGAACGCCTCGATGATCTGCTGCGGCGTCAGCCCGACGTTGAGGGCGGCGTTGATGTGGACGGTGAGCTGCGGCTCGCAGCCGCCGAGCGCGGTCAGCATCCCGAGCGTGACGAGCTGCCGGTCCCGGGGTTCGAGACCGGGACGGGAGTAGATCTCGCCGAACCCCCACGCGACGATCTGGTGACCGAGCTCCGGGGCGACGTCCTTGAGCGACTCGATGACGTTCGCGCCGGCCGTGCCGTCCACGGCGTCGAGCATCGCCAGCCCGTGCTCGTAGCGCTCCTCGCGGGTCGTGCTCTCACCCATGGGAACTGCCCCCTTCTTCCTGATCCGTGCCCAAGCCCTACGTGACGCCGGGACCGTGCCCCTGCCCTCACCTGGGAGAGTCCGGCGCTTCGGCGACCCCTTGTTCGCCACATCGAACAGGCTAGAAGTTAGAGCGCGCTCTAAGTCAAACCCTTCCCCCGAAAACCACACAAAGTAGCACTAATTACGCAATCAGCGACATTCTCCCGAGTCGACGCACCACAGAGACCCGTCAACCCCTGACCGATATATCCCATTTAGGTAGGAAAAAATACGAAGTGACTTATCAGAGGGAAAGTACTGGTATCAGGCGCGCCATCACCTAACTCCTCGTGCCGTTCTCGTTTTTGCCGGCGCCGCCCGCCGTCCGGCGTGGCATGATTATCACTCTCAGACCTTGCAATGATTTTCATAATCAGATTGGATCGTCGTCGTGAGGGTGGCTTTCGTCGGTAAGGGCGGCAGTGGGAAGACGACCGTGTCGGCGCTGTTCGCACGTTATGTGGCGA
>NZ_JBEPEI010000020.1:0-156813 GCF_040300765.1 Streptosporangium sp. NPDC000239
CGGTTACATTCCGAACCCGGAAGTTAAGCTCTTCAGCGCCGATGGTACTGCACCGGGGACGGTGTGGGAGAGTAGGTCGCCGCCGGACAATCTTTGTGGGGGGTCATCCTTTTGGGTGGCCCCCCTTTTTTTTTGTTTTTCAGGGGTGCGTGCGTAGGTGGGGTGGTTGTGGGCTGCCCCCCCGTTTTTTGTGTGTGGCTCTTGGGGTCCCGGGGGTGTTTGGTGTGGGTGGGGTTGCGTTCTGGGCGGGGTGTCTGGGGTTGGGGGTGGCGAAAGCCGCCCCCTTTTTTTGTTTCAGGAGCGGGGTGGGAGGGTGTGGGGTTCGCCGGACAGGACGGTCACCGCTCCGCTCGTCCGGTCGGCTTTATCCGGTCTTCCAGGGGTGTTGTGGTGGGTGGGGTTGCGTTCCAGGCGGGGTGTTGGGCGCGTTTGGGGGTTGGGGTGGCTGGCGGCTGCCCCCTTATTTTGTTTGTGCCCGGCCTGGAAAGGTGACGTGAGGGGCGGCGAGGCTGCCCCTTTCTCTGGTGCGGGGTGGCTTCGCGGTCGGGGCTGTTTCTTTTCTGGTTCAGAAGCGGCCTCCGGCAGCGGCCTCGGGGGTGGTGTTGTCTGCCGGCGGGGGTCCACGGGGTGGTCAGGTTGATCCTGTTCGCCCTGGTCGTGGACGGCCCTGGCTGCGAACGATGAGGTCCCGGGTCGGGGGCCGGAGAAGGCCGAAGGGCCGCTCCTCCGGCGGCCGGTGTCCGACGGTCCCCACGGTCCCGGCATCGTGTCGGGAGCGAGCCGTACCTTCTCTGAAGGCGTGGTGGACCACAGGGCCGTGAGGTAGGGGGAGGGGAGCCAAGGCCTTGGGGGGTGGGTTGGGTGCGAAGGGAGTCAAGATTTTGGGGACAGTGGGTGACGGTGGGTTGGGTGCGGTCGAAGGGGCGATACTCGCCTGACGGCCTCAACAGCCGGGCGATCATGGCCTTCGTGAAAGGCAGTGGTCCGGTGATCAGTTGTTCGGCGCGGTGTGGAGCAGCGGCTCGATTCGGTAGGGGACCTGGACGGACAGGGCGATCGTCGTGTCGGTGCGTTGCACTGCCGGCGAGGCCAGAATCCGGGCGATGATCTCCTGGAGGTCGGGTGTGCTCCGCGCGACGACGCGGCAGAGCAGGTCGGCCTGGCCGCTGGTGCCATACACCTCAAGGATCTCTGGGAGGGGGCGTAGGGCCTCTACGGCCTCGGCCAGCCGTCCCTGGGCGATCTGCAGGGAGACGAAGGCCAGGATGGGGTAGCCCACTCCCTCGGGGGTGACGGTTGGGCCGAAGTCGGCGATCACACCGCGGTTGATGAGTTTCTCGACGCGGGCTTGGACCGTGCCTCTGGCGACACCGAGCAGGCGGGCCAGCTCGGTGAGGCCTATCCGGGGGTTGGCTCGCATCGTCACCAGGAGGCGACTGTCAAGGTCGTCTATGGACACCGCATCAGGCTAGGCGATATGACCAGCCATAGGTAGGTCTGACCATGCGATCTTGCGCGGATCGAGTAGTAAAACTGCTCTCTCTTGCCAACGTTTCTTGGGATTGCTGTCATTTTATGTATGTTCGAAGAAGCACAGTACTTCGCACCGGTGGCGACCCGTGACGACGGCACGGTGGAGGTCGAGCTGGCCGCCAGTCACCCCGGGTTCGCCGACCCCGTCTATCGTGCTCGGCGCAACGCCATCGCGGCGCTGGCGGTCGACTACGTGCCGGGTACGCCCATTCCGACGGCCGAGTACACCCCGCAGGAGCACGAGGTGTGGACGCTGGTCAGCCGTGAGCTGGCGACCAAGCACCGCGTGTACGCCACGGCGGAGTATCTGAACGCCGTCGAGAGGCTCGGTCTGCCCCGCGAGAGGATTCCGCAGCTCCAGGAGGTCAGCGAGCTGCTGTATCCGCTCACCGGCTTCCGTTACATCCCCGCCGCGGGGTTGGTGCCGCTGCGTGAGTTCTACGGTGTGCTGGCCGAGGGGTTCTTCCACTCGACGCAGTACATCAGGCACCACTCGACACCGCTCTACACGCCGGAACCTGACGTGATCCACGAGGTGATCGGACACGCCAACTCGCTGGCCTCCGACCGTTACGCGAGGCTGTACCGCCTGGCGGGTGGCGCGGCGCGTCGAGTCGAGAGCGACGCGGCGCTGGAGTTCATCTCGAAGGTCTTCTGGTTCACCCTGGAGTTCGGCGTGATGACCGACCAGGGTGAGCTACGGGCGTACGGCGCGGGCATCCTGTCCTCCTACGGGGAGATCGAGGAGTTCCGCGGGATGGACATCCGGCCGTTGGACGTCGCCCGTATGGGCACCACTCAGTACGACATCACGAAATATCAGGATGTTCTCTTCCGGGCTGACTCTCTGGACCACCTTGAGGACGTGGTCGGAGAATTCTGGGCCACATGTGACGACGAGTCCATCGCCAGGCTGGTAGCCGACGCCCGCTGAGGGACGGCCTCTCAGCGGCGATCCTCACCGTAGGCCGCCATCTGAAGACGGAAGGGCTGGAGGCCGGGCCCGCTCGCTGATCAAGGACTTGTCCACTCTTCGGGCTGGGTTTGCCCGCGCCGGCTTCCGTCCTCGTCCGGTGGGATAGACCTCGATCATGGACTGGGGAAGCCCCGATCTGACGACGAGGATGACACGCCGAGCCGCCGTGACGGTCGCCGTGCTGACAACCGGGCTGACATGGGGGTGCGCGCCCGTGGGCGTGACGTCCGCCAAGGCCTTTCCCATGTCGCGGTCGCCCGTTCCGACGGAGGAACCGGCGCCTTCGGGGGAGGCGCCGAAGGAGGAGCCGAGGAGGACGGTGGCCTCGCCGAAGGTCGTCGCCTCAAGGCTCACCCGGAAGCTCGACCGGTTCCTTTCGGGGCGTGGCGTCCGGGTCGCCGCCGCGGCGCGCGATCTCAGCACCGGCCGCTCGTACGTCTACCACGGTGATCTGCGGTTGCCGACCGCCAGCGTCTCGAAGGTCGACATCCTGATGGCGCTGCTGCTCGACACGCCCTGGCGCGAGCTGGACGCGCGGACCAGGCGGGACGCGGAGAGGATGATCCGCATCAGCGACAACGCGGCGGCCGACCGGCTCTACGAGCGC
This sequence comes from Streptosporangium sp. NPDC000239, assembly GCF_040300765.1. Taxonomy (NCBI): domain Bacteria; kingdom Bacillati; phylum Actinomycetota; class Actinomycetes; order Streptosporangiales; family Streptosporangiaceae; genus Streptosporangium; species Streptosporangium sp. NPDC000239. The sequence continues at coordinate 3,117 of NZ_JBEPEI010000020.1, forward strand.
ATCGGGCTGCAGGACGGTCTGGCGCGGGCGAACCGGAGGTTCGGGCTCGGCGCCACCTACGCTCCACCGGGCCGGTGCGCGGGGCTGTACTGCTGGGGCATCACGCAGACGGTCGCGGAGGACCAGGTCAGGCTTGTCGGGATCCTGGCCGGGCACCGGGACCTGCTGCCGGAAGGGGACCGTGAACAGGTGCTCGGGCTGATGCGAAAGGTGGTCGCCAGGCAGGCGTGGGGAATCAGCGCCGCGGTCTGCGACGGAGGCCGGGTCGCGTTGAAGAACGGCTGGCTGCACCACGTGGCCAACAGGCTCTGGGCCGTCGCCAGTGTCGGCCTGATCCGGGAGCCCGGTCATGACTACGCCGTCGCCGTACTCACTGAGGACGGGCCGAGTAAGGACGCGGGTATCGCGGTGGCCGAGGGGACGGCCAGGCGTGTGCTGGCGGCCTTCCGCGGTGGAGAGTGCGCGAACGGCGCCGGTCGTCCACCGACCGGCGCCGAGGATCAGGCGGCCTTGTCGACCAGCCGGTAACCGACGCCCCTGACGGTCTGGATCAGCTGGTCGTCGGTGTCGCCGAGGCGGGCCCGCAGTCGTTTGACGTGCACCGCGATGGTGTTGGTCGAGGTGGTGTCCGTGGAGTTCCAGACGTGGCGCATTATCTGCTCCCGGGTCACCGTGCGATGCGCGTTGCGCATCAGGTAGTGCAGCAGTTCGAACTCCCGCAGGGGCAGATGGACGGTCCGCCCGCTGACCTTGACCTGGTAGGCGTTGACGTCGAGTTCCACGTTGCCCACCACAAGCGTACGGCGCATGCCAGACTCTCCGGAGAAGGCGGCCTGTACCAGAGGAAGGAGTTCAGGCACGCGGTACGGCCGGGCCACACAGGCGGTGGCGCCGGCCGAGAGTGCCTGGACGGCCTGTTCGGCGTGGTTGTCTCCCACGCCCAGCAGGACGGGTACCGCCCGCGTCAGCCGTACCGCGCGGATGAACTCCACCGCGCCGATGACCGGCAGTGAGGCGCTGACGAGTACCACGTCGGGTTGGAGCGCCCCGGCCTGCAACAGGGCCTGGGCGCCGTCGGCGACGCCCATGACCTCGATTCCCTCGCGTTCGAGGGCGTTGGCCAGACCCTGGACCAGAGCCGATTCCGGATCCGCCACCAGCAGCAGGGGCGCTGTCCGGGTGTCCCCGCTCACCTCGGGTGCCGTCTGCGGCTGGATCACCCGGGTCCTCCTTATGGGGTTGGTTTATCCGAAGCGGCCGGTGATGTAGTCCTCGGTCGCTTTCTGGCTGGGGTTGGTGAAGATGCGGGACGTGTCGTCCATCTCGATCACTCGGCCAGGCTGGCCCTGACCTGCGAGGTTGAAGAACGCGGTACGGTCGCTGACCCGGGCGGCCTGCTGCATGTTGTGCGTCACGATGATGATCGTGAACTGGCTCTTCAGCTCGGACATCAGGTCCTCGATCGCCAGGGTGGAGATCGGGTCGAGGGCGGAGCAGGGCTCGTCCATCAGCAGGACCTCGGGCTTGACCGCGATGGCCCTGGCGATGCACAGGCGTTGCTGCTGACCGCCGGACAGGCCCGCTCCCGGCTTGTTCAGACGGTCCTTGACCTCGTTCCAGAGGTTCGATCCCTTCAGCGAGGTCTCGACGATGCCGTCCATCTCGGACTTGGCGTATCCGCCGTTGAGCTTGAGGCCGGCCGCCACGTTCTCGTAGATCGACATCGTGGGGAACGGGTTGGGGCGCTGGAAGACCATGCCGATCATGCGGCGCACCGAGACAGGCTCGACGTCGGGGGCGTAGAGGTCCTCGCCGTCGAGCAGGACCTTGCCGTCGACGCGAGCGCCGGGGATGACCTCGTGCATGCGGTTCAGCGTCCGCAGGAAGGTGGACTTGCCACATCCGGAGGGGCCGATGAAGGCGGTGATCGACTGAGGCTCGATCGTCATCGAGATGTCCTCGATCGCCTTGTGCTTTCCGTAGTACGCGTCGAGGCTTGAAACCTGGATCTGCTGGCTCATCTGCGACGTTCCTCCTTCCTATCGTCTGGCGGGCGAGCGCCACCAGCCGATGAGGCGCGCCACCAGGTTGAGCAGCATGACGATCAGAATGAGCGTGAGCGCTCCGGCCCACGCCCGGTCAATGGCGACGTCGGTGGGACGGGCCGATTGGTCGAACACATAGAGCGGCAACCCCATCTGCGGCCCGTTGAAGGGGTCGGTGTTGATGGAGTCGGTGAAGAAGACGGTGAGCAGCAGAGGCGCCGTCTCACCCGCGACACGGGCGATGGCCAGCATGACGCCGGTCACGATGCCGGTGAACGCGGTCGGCAGGACGACCTTGACGATCGTCCGCCACTTGGGCACGCCCAGCGCGTACGAGGCCTCGCGCAGGTCGTTGGGGACCAGCAGGAGCATCTCCTCGGCGGAGCGCACCACGGTCGGCATCATCAGGATCGACAGGGCGAGGGCGCCCGCGAAACCGGAGAAGGGCATCCCCAGGGCCAGGATCCAGAAGGCCAGGATGAACAGGCCGGAGACCACGGAGGGGATGCCGGTCATGACGTCGACGAAGAAGCTGATCGCCCGGCTCAGTCGTCCGCCTCTGCCGTACTCGACGAGGTAGATCGCGGTGAGCAGGCCGATGGGGATCGAGATGACCGACGCCAGCAGGACCTGCTCAAGGGTGCCGATGATGGCGTGGTAGGCGCCGCCGCCCGCGTCCCTGGCCCCGACGTTGCGCATCGAGTGGGTCAGGAACTCCATGTTGAGCCTGGCGAAGCCGTTGCTGAGCACCAGCCAGAGGACGGAGAGCAGCGGTACGACGGCGATGGCGAACGACAGGTAGACGAGCCCATGGACGATCTTGTCCTTGGCGCGTCTGCCTGCGGAGATGCGCCGGATCGCGGGCGCGTGCTGGATCGCGGTCATGCGGCTGCTCCGGAGAACTCCTTGCGGCGGGCGACGATCAGGCGTGCCGCCGTGTTGACCAGCAGCGTGATGATGAACAGCACCAGACCGGAGGCGATCAGCGCGCCACGGCCGACCGGACCCGCCTCGGCGAACCCGTTGGCGATGTTGGCGGCGATGCTGTTGCCCTCGGGAGCGAGGATGTGGAAGTTGATGCCGAACGTCGCGGGGAAGATGAGGGCGACGGCGATGGTCTCGCCCATGGCGCGGCCGAGGCCGAGCATGGAGGCGCTGATGACGCCGGGTCGTCCGAAGGGCAGCACCGCGGTCTTGACGACCTCCCAGCGGGTCGCGCCGAGGGCCAGCGCCGCCTCCTCGTGCATCCGCGGCACCTGGAGGAAGACCTCCCGGGAGATCGCCGCGATGATCGGCAGAATCATGATCGCAAGGATGATCGAGGCGGTCATGATCGAGTGGCCGCCGACCGATTCGCCGCCGAACAGCGGGATGAACCCGAGGTACTCGTTGATGAACTCGTAGGGCCCCTGGACGAGCGGGACAAGGAAGATGACGCCCCACAGGCCGTAGATGACGCTGGGTACGGCGGCGAGCAGGTCGATGACGTAGCCCAGGACGCCGGCCAGACGGCGGGGAGCGTAGTGGGAGATGAACAGCGCGACCCCGACGGCCACGGGCACGGCCATGACCAGGGCGAGGAGCGAGCTGAGCAGGGTGCCGAACGCCAGGGCCGCGATACCGAAGGACGGCTCGGTGTTGTTCGGCGTCCAGGTGAGGGTCCCCAGGAAGCTTCCTTGGTTGGCCTGGAGGGCGGGAACCGCCTCGACGATCAGGAAGACGGCGATGGCCGCCATGATCGCCAGCAGGAGGATTCCGGCACCCGTCGAGGCGTATCGGAAGGGGGTCTCACCTCGGCTGCGCCGCGAGGCGGGCCGGCCGGTGGCCGGCCCGCCGTCGCGAGTACGAAGTGACGTGGCCATCAACTTAGGAGATCGCCTCGACGGCGGTGCGGACCTTGGCGACCAGCGTCGCAGGCAGCGGGGCGTAGCCGAGGTTGGTCAGCGCCTGCTGGCCCTCGTCGCTGGCGGTGTAGGTCAGGAAGGCCTTGACGAGCTTGGACTGGTCCTCGGGGAGACCCTTCTCGCAGGTGATCTCGTAGGTCACCAGGACGATCGGGTAGGCGCCTGCGGCCTTGGTCGCGTAGTCGATGCTCAGCTTCAGGTCGTTGCCCTGGCCGGTGATCTCGGCGGCCTCGACCGTCTTGCCCGCGCTCTCCGGGGTCAGCTCGACGAACTCGCCGGAGCCGTTGGCGACCTTGGCCTTGGACAGGCCGGAGTTCTCGGCGAAGGAGAGCTCGACGTAGCTGATCGCGCCGACGCCGGTCTTGACCGCCTGCGCGATGCCGTCGGAGCCCTTGGCGCCCTGGCCCTTGGCCTCGGCGGGCCACGCCTTGGCGGGCTCGTACGGCCAGTCGGCGGTCTTGGACAGGAACTTGGTGAAGTTGTCGCTGGTGCCCGACTCCTCCGAGCGGTGGAAGGCCTGGATCGCCGTCGAGGGGAGCTTGGCGTCGGGGTTGTCCTTCTTGATCGCCTCGTCGTCCCACTTGGTGATCTTGCTGTTGAAGATGTCACCGATGGTCTTGGGCGAGAGCTGCAGGTTGTCCACACCGGGCAGGTTGTAGACCACGGCCACGGGGCCGATCACCATGGGGAGGTTGATCGCCTTGCCGGTCTTGCAACGGGCGTCGGCCTGGGCGGGCTCGCCCTTGTCGTCCTTGAGGGCCGAGTCGGAACCCGCGAACGAGACCGTGCCCTGGATGAAGGCCTGGATGCCGGCGCCGGAGCCGCTGGGCTGGTAGTTGAGGCTGACCCCCGAGTTCGCCTGCTGGAAGTTCTTCTTCCACTCGTCGATGGCGTTGGCCTGGGCCGAGGAGCCGGCGGCGTTGATCGTGCCGCTGAGGCCGCCGGAGCCCGATCCGGCCGACGAGGCGTCGGTGGCCGGTGTGGAGCCGTTGGCGGAGCCGCCGTTGTTATCGGTGCCGCACGCAGCGAGCGAGAGCGCGCCAACAAGGGTGACCGCGGCGAGCCGGCCTGCATACTTCACGGTTGGGTTCCTCCCACTAAGTCCTTCAACGTTCAGGAGAGTAGGGAGGCAAGGTGACTCAAAACCGGTAGAAAGATGAACGCAAAATGAATGCATCCGGTCGCTGTCGTGGCGATCCCTTGGGCCGGACTTGGAGCGCTCTCCGGGTGCGGTTGCCGGTGGCATACCCGCCGGACACCAGGATATGGGTGTGCTGAACTGCCCAGACGGGGCCTAACCGGATTGAACGGTTCCCGGGAGGTCGTGAACGATCGAACGGCCCATCAGGTGAACGGCCGGTGATCATCGAGCGAATGCCGGGGCGCCCGGCCGTACCGGGTGGGTTCACCGGGGGCCTGGAAACGGTCTCTTCGAATGGCTTGGCCTGCGGGGCCGAAACCCCGCAGGTGGCGTCACATGGGCAGGGTGAGCGGGCCGCCGCCGAGGCGCTTGAGGGCCTCGGCGTGCAGGAGGCCGTTGCTGCACACCAGGCTGCCGCCGTCCAGGCCGGAGGCTCCGGACAGGTCCGTCCAGATGCCGCCGGCCTCCTCGACGATCACCGTCAGCGCCGCGATGTCCCAGGGGGACAGTTCCGGCTCGGCGGACAGGTCGACCGCCCCCTCGGCGACCAGCATGTGTGACCAGAAGTCGCCGTAGGCGCGGCTGCGCCAGACCGCCCTGTTCAGGTCGAGGAACTCGGAGAGTCTGCCCGCCTCCTCCCACCCGCCGAAGCTGGAGTAGGAGAAGGAGGCGTCGTCGAGACGGGAGACCGAGGAGACCTGGCAACGGGTGGCCTTGGTGAGGCTCTTGCCCGTCCAGGCGCCGCTGCCGTGGGCGGCCCACCAGCGCCGGCCGAGCGCGGGGGCGGAGACCAGTCCGACGACGACCCTGCCCTGGTCCATCAGGGCGATGAGCGTGGCCCAGATGGGGACGCCCCGCACGTAGTTCTTGGTGCCGTCGATCGGGTCGACGATCCAGGAACGGGAGCCGTTCCCGGTGCTGCCGAACTCCTCACCGATCACCGCGTCACGCGGGCGGGCCCGGCCGAGTGTGTTGCGGATGACCTCCTCGACCGCCCGGTCGGCGTCGCTCACCGGTGTGAGGTCCGGCTTGGTCTCGACCTTCAGATCCACGGCCTTGAAGCGGCGCATGGTCAGGTCGTCGGCGGCGTCGGCCAGGACGTGTGCCAGGCGTAGGTCGTCGTTGTAGTCCGTCACGTTGGGCCACGCTATCGCGTCGCCGGTCGGTTATAGGAGGTGGAGGAAGATGCGGGGGGATTGCGGCGCGTCATGCGAATGGTCGGGAACATCGGGTGTTACCCGCGAGTAGCATGCGGTCATGACGTTCGACGTGGGTGCCTTCATGCTGCAGAGCGTTCCGTTCGCACGGACGCTGGACATCACCTTCGACAGGGTCGGGCACGGAATCGCGGTCGCGCGGATGCCCGACCGTCCCGACCTGCGCAACCACGTGGGCGGCCCGCACGCGGGAGCGCTGTTCACCCTCGCCGAGTCCGCCTCCGGCGCCGCGATGCTGTCGGCCTTCGGCGACCAGTTGACACGGGCCACCCCGCTGGCCGTCGGCGCCGCGGTCCGCTACGTGAAGCTGGCGATGGGCGAGGTCGTCGCCGAGGCGCGCCTTTCGGCCTCCAGGGAGGAGGTCGTGGCCAGGTTGGACGCGGGGGAGCGCCCTGAGTTCGAGGTCGCGGTCACCGTCGGCACGGCCGACGGCACGCCGGTCTGCGAGGTGACCGTCACCTGGACCCTGCGTCCCAACCGCTGAGCCGTACGGGATCAGTCGTCGTCGGCGGCGCCCTCGCGGCTGGCGAGCAGGCGGCGCAGCGAGACGAGCCGGGCGGGGTCGGCGTGGCCCGCCTCGACCCAGGCGTCGAGGGCGCACTCCTCGCCCAGATGACTGCAGCCCTTCGGGCACTCGACGGTGCCCTCGACCAGGTCGGGGAAGCCCGCCAGGACGGTCTCGACGGACACGTGCGCCAGCCCGAAGCTGCGCACGCCGGGCGTGTCGATGATCCACCCGCCCTCGGGGAGCTCAAGGGCGACGGCCGAGGTCGAGGTGTGGCGGCCCCGGCCGGTCACCGCGTTGACGTGGGAGACGGCCCGGTTGGCGTCCGGGACCAGGGCGTTGACCAGGGTCGACTTGCCCACGCCCGAATGGCCGACCAGCACGCTGACCCGGTCGAGGAGGCGATGCCTGATCTCGTCGAGAGGACCGCCCTTGTGCAGCACCACGTACGGCACGCCCAGCGGGGCGTAGAGGGAGACCAGATCCTCCGGTGAGGACAGGTCGGCCTTGGTGAGGCACAGCATCGGCTCGATGTCGGCGTCGAACGCCGCGACCAGCATCCGGTCGATCATGCGGGGCCGGGGCGGCGGGTCCGCCAGGGCAGTCACGATCACGAGCTGGTCGGCGTTGGCGACCACGGGACGCTCGATGCCGTCGGTGTTGTCGGTGTCGTCCGCGGAACGGCGGAGCATGGAGCTGCGGGGCTCGACGCGGACGACCCGGGCCAGCGTGTCGGAGTCGCCGGAGACGTCCCCGACCAGGGCGACCCGGTCACCGACCACGATGCCCTTGCGGCCCAGCTCTCTGGCCTTCATGGCGACGACGATCCGGCTGTCCTTCTTCGGCGGCTCGACCAGGCAGGTGTATCGGCCGCGGTCGACCGCGACCACGAAGCCCTCGACCGCGTCCTCGTGCGCAGGACGAATCCGCGTCCGGGGCCGGGAGCCCTTCCCCGGCCGGATCCTGACGTCGTCCTCGTCGTACTCCCGTTTTCTCAGTTTCGCCGCCTCGATCCGTCCATGACCCCGAAGACCCGGAACCCGGTCCTCAACGCGTCTCCCGCAGCATGTCCGCCCACATGGAGGCGAACTCGGGCAGGGTCTTGCCGGTGGTCGCGATGTCCTCGACCTCGACACCGGGCACCGCCAGGCCGATCACCGCGCCCGCGGTCGCCATCCTGTGGTCGGCGTAGGAGTGGAAGACGCCGCCTCTGAGCGGACGCGGCCTGATCTCCAGGCCGTCCGCCGTCTCGTTCGCGTCGCCGCCGAGTCCGTTGATCTCCGCGACCAGGGCGGCCAGGCGGTCGGTCTCGTGTCCGCGGATGTGGGCGACGCCGCCGATGCGGCTGGGCGAGTCGGCCAGCGCGGCCAGCGCGGCGATCGTCGGGGTCAGCTCGGCCACGTCACGCAGGTCGGCCTCGATGCCGTGGACGCTCCCGGTGCCGGTGACCGTCAGGCCGAGCGGAGTGTGCTCGACCGAGGCGCCCATGTCCGCCAGCAGGCTTCTGAGCTGGTCGCCCGGCTGTGTCGTGTTCGTCGGCCAGTCCGGCACGGTGACCGAGCCACCCGTGATCATCGCGGCGGCGAGGAACGGCGCCGCGTTCGACAGGTCGGGTTCGACGGTGAAGTCCCTGGCCGCGATCGGCCCGGGCTCGACCCGCCAGACGTCGGGCTCGGAGTCGTCGACGTGGACGCCGTACTCGCGCAGCATCGAGACGGTCATCAGGATGTGCGGCTGTGAGGGGATGGGCGGGCCCTGGTGCCGTACGGTGACGCCCTTGTCGAAGCGGGCACCGGTCAGCAGCAGGCCGGAGAGGAACTGCGAGGAGCCGGAGGCGTCGAGCGTGACCTCGCCGCCGGACAGCGGGCCGCGTACGGTGAACGGCAGCGCGTCGCCGCGCACCTGGGCGCCGAGGGCGCGCAGCGCGTCCAGGATCACCCCCATGGGGCGTTTGCGCGCGTGCGGGTCGCCGTCGAAGGAGACCTCACCGTCGGCCAGCGCGGCCACCGGCGGCACGAACCGCATCACCGTGCCCGCCAGCCCCACCTCGATGTGCGCCCCGCCGACGACCGGACCGGGGGTGATGGTCCAGTCGGAGCTTGAGGCGCTCTCGCCGGACGGGGTCATCGTGGCGCCGAGCGCCCGCAGGGCCTGGGCCATGAGGTCGGAGTCACGGCTGCGCAGCGCCCGCCGTACGGTGCCGGGGCCCTCTGCCAGCGTGGCGAGCAGCAGCGCGCGGTTGGTCACGGACTTCGACCCGGGAAGGGAGACGGTCGCGTGGACGGGAGAGGTCGCGGTAGGTGCGGGCCACAGCGGAGCGGACATGGGCAAAAGCCTACCGGGATGAGGGGCCCGCGCCTTCGAAGGCGTGGCAAGGTGGGGGATATGTGCGGGAGATACGCGTCCACGCGACCGAAGCAGGAGCTGCTTGAGGAGTTCGAGGTCGAACTGGACGGCGCCGCGGAGGAGGACCTGGGGCCGGACTACAACGTCGCGCCGACCAAGCCGGTCTACGCGATCCTCAGCCGCGTGCCCAAGGAGGGTCCGGGCGACCGGGCGGTACGGCAGCTGCGGGTCGTCAAATGGGGACTGGTCCCGGCCTGGGCGAAGGACCCGTCGATCGGCTCGAAGATGATCAACGCGCGGGTGGAGACGATCGCGGAGAAGCCGTCCTTCCGCAGGGCGTTCGCCCAGCGCAGGTGCCTGTTGCCCGCGGACGGCTACTACGAGTGGGCGGTGCTTGAGGAGGGCGGGACGGCCAAGAGGCCGAAGAAGCAGCCCTATTTCATCCACCCCGCCGACGGCGAGGTCATGGCGATGGCGGGGATCTACGAGTTCTGGCGTGACAAGGGCAGGGCCGAGGACGATCCGCTCGCCTGGCTGACGACCTGCGCGGTCGTCACCACCACGGCCCGTGACGAACTGGGCGCCATCCACGAGCGGATGCCGATGCTGATCGAGCGGGACCGCTGGGCGCAGTGGCTCGACCCCGGCGTCCCCGAGGCGGAGGAGTTCCTGGTGCCCGCCGCCTCGGCGGGGCTGACGGCCTATCCCGTCTCAAGCGCGGTGAACTCGGTGCGCAACAACGGTCCCGAACTCGTGGAGCCGCTCCCCGAGGACCAAGGAGACGGTCAGGCGTTGTTCTGAAAGAGCCGGGAAAGGAAACCTCTCGGTAAACGGTGTGGAAACCCTCCGTAGCGGGCATCCGCTGAGGGAGCGATGCCTCATGGCGCCATCGGTGGGGCGTTCGCCCACAGACCTCATCGTCTTGCCGCCTGACGGGAGAAGTCGGGGAAATCCCTTCACAGGCCGCCCCCACCCTGCGGAGGTGCGGATTCGTGGACGCCGCGACCGTGCGCATGCGCCTGGAGAGCATGCTCGCCGAGCTCGACCGATCCATCGGGGTTCTGCGAGGGGACCCACTGGCCGGATGGGAACGTTCCCTCGCGGACGCCGGATCCGTCCTGACCGACGCCGACCGGACCCTGGCCATGCTGGAGGCGGCGACCGTGCAGCGTCGCGCGGTCGCCGACGCGCTCAGACGTCTGGAGGAGGGGGTCTACGGTCGTTGCGCCGACTGCGGCCAGGCCGTACCGGAGGGCAGGCTTGAGGCGCGCCCCGAGGCCGCCCGCTGTGTCCGGTGTCAGTCGCGGCGCGAACGCCGTCGCTGAACGCTCCTCACACCCGTCTGGCGCTGGCCACCAGGTGGATGCCGACGGTGTCGTCGTCGTCCGGGTGCGCCTCAAGCTCGGTGTTGACCAGCCAGGTGAGCGCCCTGGAGTCGGAGGCCAGGACGTGGTCGACCGTCGAGGGGGACAGCACCGTGCGGGGCCGTATCCACTCGACCTCCAGCCCCGCGCCGGTGAGCAGCTCGCGGAGCTGGCCGCTGCTGAAGCAGCGGGTGATGCTGCCGTCCGGCCAGGGCACGAGCATGACCTCGTCCGTCTGGCGCAGGTGGGCCCAGTAGTTCTGCTCGGCGAGGATCGCCATCCCCAGCACCAGGGAGTCGACGCAGACCAGGGCCCGCCCGCCGGGGCGCAGCACCCTGGCGACGTCGCCCATCGCGGACTCGGCCATGAGCTCGACCGACATCGCGCGTTCCTCGGCGAGCACGGCGTCCATGCTCTCGTCGGGCAGGAAGCGCAGGTCGTCGGCACGTACCTGGCGGACCTTCGAGGCGTCGTGCAGCGCCTGTCCCTCGACGGCCCTGCGGAAGTCGACGACCTCCAGCACCCGGTGCCCGGCTCTGGCGGCCTGGGCGGACCAGCGGCCCCTGCCCCCGGACAGGTCGAGGACGGTCGAGGGGCTCTCCGGCAGCCAGCGGCTCAGTTGCTCGGCGGCTACGGCTCGGTAAAAGGTCCAGTACGGCCCGAGCGTTCCTGAGCCGTTCAGCTCTTCGGCCGGGATGGGCAGCACAAGCGGCTCCTGGCGTCTGGTTTCCGGTGGTCTCCAGTACCTACCGGTACGTATGGTTTTCCCCACACCGGGGTGTTCGTCACCTTCTATCTTGTGGGAACAGATGGCCGGGCGGGGGTGTTGCAGCGGACAACACAGATCCTTTCGGGAGGTTGGCCAGCCAATGCTCGCCTTGATCGAACCCGTCGTCCGCCCCGGTGATCGGTCATTCCCTGATGAGCGGGTATTCTCCGCTCAGTACGGCGTCCCGCGTCAGCAGGACTCCGGCGATACTAAGGGGGTGGGTCCGGTCCCTGCGACAGACGAGGAGACTCTGGAGCAGCGGAGCGCGCGGTTCGAACGGGATGTCATGCCCTATCTCGACCAGCTTTACTCCGCGGCCCTTCGGATGACCCGGAACCCGGCGGATGCCGAAGACCTCCTTCAGGAGACCTTCGCCAAGGCCTTCGCGTCCTTCCACCAGTTCCAGGAAGGCACGAACCTCAAGGCCTGGCTGTACCGCATCCTGACCAACACCTTCATCAACAGCTACCGCAAGAAGCAGCGGGAGCCCAAGCAGTCGGGCGCCGAGGAGATCGAGGACTGGCAGCTCGCCAGGGCCGAGTCGCACACCTCCGGCGGCCTGAAGTCGGCGGAGATCGAGGCGCTCGAACACCTCCCCGACAGTGACGTCAAGCAGGCGCTCGCCGCCCTGCCCGAGGAGTTCCGCATCGCGGTCTACCTCGCCGACGTGGAGGGCTTCCCCTACAAGGAAATCGCCGACATCATGGGCACGCCCATCGGGACCGTGATGTCGAGGCTGCACCGCGGCAGGCGTCAGCTGCGGACGCAACTTGAGGACTACGCCCGTGAGCGTGGTCTGGTCCCCGCGGAGGGTGCGAAGTGAGCGAGCACGGCGACTTCTGTGGCGAGGTGATCGCATGAGCTGTGGAAAGCCCCACGCCACCGACTGCCGGGACGTCCTGGAGAAGGTCTACACCTACCTCGACGGCGAGCTGGACGAGGGCAACTGCGCCGACATCCGCGTGCACCTGGACGAGTGCGGTCCCTGCCTGGAGGAGTACGGTCTCGAACAGGTGGTCAAGCAGCTGATCGCCAAACACTGCGGCTGTGACAAGGCCTCCGAGGACCTGCGTGCCAAGGTGCTCGGCCGGATCGAGCAGGTCCGCTCCGAACTGACGGGCTGACCTCTTAGGATCTCTCGTACGGCTGTGCCACACGAGAGACCTGGGGGTTTGGCATGCGGATACTCGTCACCGGTGGGGCCGGGTTCATCGGTTCCACCCTGGTCGACCGGCTGCTGGCCGACGGCCACGAGGTCACCGCGGTCGACGACCTGTCCGGTGGAGACCGGGGCAACCTCGCCGCCGCGGCCGAGAGCCCGCGCTTCTCCCTGCACGAGATGGACATCCGCGACCCGGCCCTGATCGGCCTGGCCGCCGAGGTCAGGCCCGAGGTGATCTGTCACCTGGCCGCGCAGATCAGTGTGCGCAAGAGCGTGGCCGACCCCGTCCACGACGCCAGGCTGAACGTCGAGGGGACCGCCTCGGTGCTGACCGCCGCCCACCGCGGCGGCACCAGGAAGGTCGTCCTCGCCTCCTCCGTCGCCGTGTACGGCAGGCCCGCCGTCATCCCGGTGCCCGGGGACGCGGCCACCGACCCGCGCTCGCCGTACGCGGCGTCCAAGCTCAGCGCGGAGACCTACCTGGCGACCTTCAGGGCGTTGTACGGCATCGAGTACACCACGCTCGTGCTCGCCAACGTCTACGGCCCGCGCCAGTCTCCGCAGGGGGAGGCGGGGGTGGTGGCCATCTTCACCGACGCCCTGCTCAACGGCACCCCCACGGTCGTGTACGGCGACGGCACCCAGACCCGTGACTACGTGTTCGTCGACGACGTGGTGGACGGCTTCGCGCGGGCCTGCGGGCAGGAGGGCGACGGCCGCAGGTTCAACCTGGGCACGGGCGTCGAGACGACGGACCGGGCACTGCACTCCCTGGTCGCCGCCGCGGCGGGGGCCCCCGACGCGCCGGACAGCGCGCCGGCCAGGCTCGGCGACCTGCCGGCGATGGCGGTCGACCCCACCCCGGCGTTCGAGGGCCTCGGCTGGCGGCCGGGAACGGACCTGGCCGCCGGGCTGAAGGTCACCGTCGACTGGGCCAGGGCCAGGCGTACGGCGCCGTAACGGGTGCGAGCCGTACGGGATGGTCCGTGATGGCGTGGGGTGATGGATTGGTTACGCTTTGCTTGCGATTCCACGTCTGCCGGTCTTGGCCTGTTCGGCTTCTGTAGCCTGAGTGGGAAATCGACATGGAGGCAGCGCATGTTGAAGGAAACGGTCACCCCCATCCGACTGGGGATCTCCTGGACCTGAGCACGCGCGCGTAGGACCCCAAGGGTGGCCGCTTTGCGTGGACTGCCGTGGTTTGCCAAGGTCTATTTGGTCGCTGTGATCGGAGTGGCGTGCGCGCTGCTCGGATACAGCGTGGCGGGAAGCGATCGTCTGGAGTGGCTCGACTGGTCGAACCTCCTGGTGCTGGCCCTGCTGTTCCTGGTGTGCGAGTCGGTGCCGACCCTGCTCAACGTCAAGCAGGCGGCGGTCTCGGTCAGCTTCTCGGCCGCGCTCGCCGCCGTGGTGCTCGTCGGGCCGCAGGGCGCCGCGCTGGTCGGCATGACGGCCGTCTTCAGCGTGCGTCCCGGGCTGCCGCTGGTCAAGCGCCTGTTCAACGGCGCCCAGTTCGCCATCTGCGGTTACGCCGCGGGCTGCGCCTACGAGTGGCTCGGCGGCAGGGCCAGGCTGCCGGACATCGCCGGGTTCGACGACCTGATCGTGCCGTTCGCCGGGGCCGCGGCTGTCTTCGTACCGCTCAACTTCGTCCTCATCGCGATCGTCCTGGTCGTCACCGGGCAGGCCGACCAGGTGCCTCCGCTGCGGGGACTGGCCCAGTTCATGGTTTCCTACCTGGGTTACGCCACCTTCGGACTGCTGATCGCCGGGCTGTGGGCCACGGTCAACTCGATCTCCGCGGTGCTCGTGCTGCTGCCGCTCTTCGTCGCCCGCTGGGCCTTCGGCCAGTACCTCGCCCAGCAACGCTCCTACGACGCCACGATCGCCGCGCTGTGCCAGGCGGTGGAGACCAAGGACTACTACACCCGAGGCCACTGCACCCGGGTCTCGCTGGCCTCCGGAATGATCGCCCAGGAGATCGGCATGGGCTCCGAGAGGTTGCGGGCGATTCGCTACGCCGGGATGCTGCACGACGTGGGCAAGCTGGGAGTGCCGACCAAGGTGCTGCAGAAGGACGGGCCGCTCACCGAGGAGGAGTACGCCGCCATCCAGCTGCACCCGATGCGCGGACTGGAGATCGTGCGGGGCATCGACTTCCTCGACGAGGCGTTCGCCGGGATCATGCACCACCATGAGCGGCAGGACGGAAAGGGGTACCCGATGGGGCTGGCCGGGGAGGAGATACCGGAGTTCGCCCGGATCATCGCGGTCGCCGACGCCTTCGACTCGATGACCTCCGACCGCTCCTACCGGGGCGCCCGGCCCGTGGAGGTGGCCATGGCCGAACTGCGCAAGGGGGCGGGCACTCAGTTCGACCCGGAGATGGTCGTCGCCTTCACCAAGGCCGTCGACCGTCACGGCTGGGAGGCGCCGCGCAAGGTCGTCGCACCCCCCGAGGACACGGCGGAGACGACCGCCAAGGACCACGACGATCCGACGATGCCCATCCAGGTGGTGCCCGAGCGGTGAGCAGCACCACCACGACAACCCTGGCCACCAGGACGTTCCGGCGGCTCGACTCCGGTCAGCTCCTGCTGATCTGCGCGGCCGGTCTGCTGGCGGTCGCCGGGGTCGCGCACACGGCCGCGACCGGTCTGACCGCCCCCAGCGTCGCCGTCGGGTTCGGCGCGCTGATCGCCGCGGGTGAGCTGGCCAGGCTCACGATGCCGGGCAACAGGGAGGTCGCGCCGATCGGCGCCGCCGCCGCCCTGGGCTACACGTTGCTGCTGGATCTGGGGGGCGTCCCGGCCCGGCACACGGCCCTGCAGGTCATCGCGGTGCTGACGGTCGGCATGATCGCCGGTGCGCTGCCGCATCTGGCGGTCGGCAGGCCGCCGAGCCCGGACGCCATGGCGCGCAGGCTGTTCACCGGCGCCCTGCTCGCCCTGGCCTACCGGCCGCTGGCCGGTCCGCTGTTCGAACTGGCCAAACGTCCGGAGGGGGGCTGGTGGCCCGCCCTCGGGGTGATGGGCCTGCTCGTCCTGGTGATGGTGCTGGTCGACGTGCTGCTGGCCGCCGTGCTGCGGGCCGAGCAGGTGCGGGCGGCCTTCGGCGTCGCCGTACAGGACGAGCTGCGGATGGCGGCTCCGCTGTGGGCGGCGGTTGCGGCCTCGGGCATCCTGCTCGCGCTGGCCTCGCACAGCATGGACATGGCCGCGCTGCTGGTCTTCGCCGCGCCCCTGCTGGTCACCCAGGTGGCCTTCCGTAAGTACGCCGGGATCAGGGCGACCTACCTGCAGACGGTCAGGGCGCTGGCGCGGGTGACCGAGGTCGGCGGTTACGTCGAGCCGGGGCACTCCCACCGGGTCAGCCGCCTGGCCGTGGCGACCGGCCGTGAGCTGGGCATGGCCGAGCCCGAGCTGCTCGACCTGGAGTACGCCGCGCTCATGCACGACATCGGGCAGTTGTCCCTGCGCGACCCGATCCCCGGCGGAGCCACGGTCCTCACCGAGCCCGAGCAGGCCAGGCGCATCGCCGAACTCGGGGCGGAGGTGATCCGCCAGACCGGGGTGCTCGACCGCGTCGCCGAGATCGTCCGGCGTCAGTGCGACGGCTGCGCGGAGAACCCGCCGGTGGCCAGCCGTGTCATCAAGGCGGCCAACGCCTACGACGACCTGGTCGGCGGGTCCGTCGACCGCGACCGGGCAGGGGCGGCGCTCGAACGGCTCCACCTCGGCGCGGGGGAGGAGTACGACCCCGAGGTCGTCGAGGCCATGACCCGCGTCGTCGGCAGGCTGGCCTGCCTCAACAGACTTTGAGCCGTACGGTTTCCTCGCACTGTTGTGGGTTTCCTACAGATCGTGTTGCCGTGATCGGTGGCTCAGACGAAGGGCCGAGTGGGGAAGCCGGTCATAAGGTGGAGCGGTCGAAAGGGGTCCACCACAGTGTTCGAGTCCGTTCTGGTCGCCAACCGCGGCGAAATCGCACGACGGATCATCCGTACGGTCCAGCGCATGGGCCTGCGGGCCATCGCGGTGTATTCCGAGGCAGACGCGGATCTGCCGTTCGTCAGGGAGGCCGACGAGGCGATCCTTCTGGGGCCCGCGAACCCGGCGCAGAGCTACCTCGACGCGGAGAAGGTCCTGCGGGCCGCCCGTGAGTCGGGCGCGCAGGCGATCCACCCCGGGTACGGCTTCTTCTCGGAGAACGCCGCGTTCGCCAGGGCCGTGGCCGAGGCGGGAATTGTCTGGATCGGCCCATCTCCCGAGGCGATCGAGCGGATGGGCGACAAGATCAACGCCAGGAACCTCATGGAGGAGGCGGGCGTGCCCGTCGCCGCGGGAACCCGTACCCCGGTCACCGACCTGGAGCAGGCGGTCGCGGCGGCCGAGGAGATCGGCTACCCCCTGATGGTGAAGACGGCCGGGGGCGGCGGCGGTATCGGCATGGGCGTCGCCCACGACGCCGAGGGGCTGGCCAAGGCGTTCGAACAGGCGTCGAGGGCGGCGGCCCGCTTCGG
Source organism: Streptosporangium sp. NPDC000239 (assembly GCF_040300765.1). Taxonomy (NCBI): domain Bacteria; kingdom Bacillati; phylum Actinomycetota; class Actinomycetes; order Streptosporangiales; family Streptosporangiaceae; genus Streptosporangium; species Streptosporangium sp. NPDC000239. The sequence continues at coordinate 20,092 of NZ_JBEPEI010000020.1, forward strand.
CGGGACACCCGCCATCCTGCTTGAGCACTACATCGAACGGGCCCGCCACGTCGAGGTGCAGATCCTCGGCCTGACCGACGGCACCGTCCTCGCTCTGGGCGAGCGTGACTGCTCGGTGCAGCGCCGTCACCAGAAGGTCGTCGAGGAGAGCCCGTCCCCCGGCATCACCCAGGAACTGCGCGAGCGCATGCTGGCCGCCGCGGTCAGGGCCGGCGAGGCGGTCGGCTACCTCGGCGCGGGCACCGTCGAGTGTCTGGTCGACGCCGACAAGCAGGACTTCGTGTTCCTGGAGATGAACACCAGGCTCCAGGTCGAGCATCCGGTGACCGAACTCGTCACCGGGGTCGACCTGGTCGAGCAGCAGTTGCGGATCGCCGCGGGTGAGCGGACCGACCTCGACGCCACCCCGCGTGGCCACGCGATCGAGTTCCGGGTCTACGCCGAGGACCCCAAGCGTTTCTTCCCCGGCCCCGGCAAGATCGCCGTCTGGTCGGAGCCGTCCGGTGAGGGCGTCAGGGTCGACTCGGGCTACACCGAGGGCAACACGGTCACCCCGTTCTACGACCCGCTGATGGCCAAGCTGTGCGTGTACGGCCAGACCCGGGCCGAGGCCCTGGAGCGCGCCCGCGGGGCGGTGGCGGACTTCAAGGTCGAGGGACCGAAGAACAACCTGCCGTTCTGCGCGGAGCTGCTGGAACACCCCGAGTTCGTTGACGGGAGCTACGACACCGGGCTGGTCTCCCGGATGAGGGCCTGAGTCATCCCGTCTGGCACAGTTGAATCACAGTGATTGATAGGAGTTTCCGGTGGCTGAAGTACACGCTGAGATGGTGGCCAACGTCTGGAAGGTCCTCGTCTCCGAGGGCGACACCGTCGAGGACGGTGACACCCTGGTCATCCTTGAGTCCATGAAGATGGAGATCCCCGTCATCGCCGAGGACGAGGGGGTCATCGCCCAGCTCAAGGTGGCCGAGGGCGACGTCATCCAGGAGGGCGACCTCATCGCCGTCATCGAGTAGACCCGCGGGGCGGACGGCGCGGCCGGGGGTCAGCGGGTGAGACCGGCGAGGAAACGCTCGCGGTCGACGATCACCCGCTCCACCGTGCCCGTCGCGACGACGGAGTCGCGGTCGCGGGCGGTGAAGACGAACGACAGGCGACGGCCCTCGACCGCGGTGAGCTCGGCGCTGATCTCGACGTGGGCGCCGACCGGGCTCGCGGCCAGGTGTTCCAGCGTGACCTTCGTCCCCACGGAGGTCTGACCGGGTCCGAGGGCGTCCCCGATCGCCTGGACGGTCGCGCGTTCTGCGAAGGCGAGCAGCCGCGGGGTGGCCAGCACGGGGACGTCCCCGCTGCCGACCTTCGTCGCGGTGTCGCTCCTCTCGACCATGATGAGCAGCCGGGCGTGCATACCGGGAGCGAGCGTCATGCGGGCCAGCATAGGGTCTGATCCTGTGACCCCCTACTGCGATCACTGCGGTCGTCCTTCGGATGAGGGAGACCACGCGGCCTGTCTCGCCGCCCGTGCCTTCGAGCCGCCCCGCTACTGCGCCCGCTGCCGCCGCCGAATGGTGGTTCAGGTGACTGTGCGTGGCTGGTCGGCGCGTTGTTCGGAACACGGCTCGCTGAGCGGCTGATCGCGACTGTCCTGACCTGCCGTTTTCTGGTCGTGACCGCCAAAGTGGCTTCGTCCCCCGGCGGGTAAAGCCACAATCTGTACAATTACCGCAAAGATTTTGAGATTTGTGCCATGCTACGGCACGCGCCTTTAACAAGCTGTCCGGCCCACAGGGTTTCGTGACTTCGCCGTGACGTTGCCGCGATACAAATCCGCTTTGTTGGAGAGCCCTGAGGCGGGAGCGGAGAGGGTTACGGGGGATTTTCATGGTGGCCCAAGGCACGACGCTGGCGGGGCGGTATCGCCTGGATACCCGCATCGGCGCCGGCGGTATGGGCGAGGTCTGGCGTGGCGAGGACATCGTTCTGGCCAGGACGGTCGCCGTCAAGGTGCTGTTGCCCGGCCGTACCGACGATCCGGGCTTCCTGGTGCGGTTCCAGGGCGAGGCCCGGGCGATGGCGACGATCAACCACCCCGGAGTGGTCGAGGTCTATGACTACGGGGTTCACGAGGTGCCCGGCGCGGGGGCGACGGCATACCTGGTGATGAAGTTCGTCGACGGGGAGCCGCTCGACCGGCTGCTCGCGCGTCTGGGGAGCATCGCGCCGGGGGCGGCGATGGAGCTCATCGCCCAGGCGGCCTCGGCCCTGCAGGCCGTACACGAGCAGGGCATCGTCCACCGCGACATCAAGCCGGGAAACCTGCTGGTCCGCTCGGACGGCACTCTCGTGCTCACCGACTTCGGCATCGCCAGGTCGGACGCCGCGAGCAGGCTCACCGACGCGGGCATGGTGCTGGGCACCGCCGCCTACTGCGCCCCTGAGCAGGCGGAGGGCGCACCCGTCACACCGGCCGTGGACATCTACGCGCTCGGGGTGGTCGCCTACGAGTGCCTGGCCGGGCAGCGGCCCTTCGACGGTGACACACCGGTCACCATCGCGCTCAAACACATCCGCGAGGAGCCTCCCGCGCTGCCGCCGCACATCCCGCCCGGAGTGCGGGCACTGGTCGAGCGGGCGCTGTCCAAGGACCCGGCCCGGCGTTTCCCGAGCGGTGCCGCGATGAGCGCCGCCGCCAGGCAGGCCACGGCGGCTCCCGGCCAGCAGGGTGGTATGGCGGGCACTCCGCCTCCGGCGGTGCAGGAGACCGCCTGGCAGCCCGCGCCGCAGCCGGGTCCGCCGATGACGGGGCCCGCGACCACGCCTCCCCAGGAGAGTTCGCCACGGAGCCCGGCCACCGAGGTCGCCGTCTCCGTCCCCGGACGTGGTCGCCGGGCTTTACGCAAGCCACGGCGTAAGGGCGGGACGATCGCGGTGTTCGCCGTCGCGGGCGTGGCGTGCGCCGGGCTCGTCGGGATCGCGATCAACGCGATGGCCGCGGGGGAGACCGGCCCCACCAAGGACACCCAGGGCATGGTGGTCCCGACCGTGAGCACCTCCGCCGCGAAGCCTCCGTCCACCCACAGGCCGCCCAAGACGACCGCCCCAACGGTGAGGCCCACCCAGGACGACGAGCCGAAGCCCACCCCGACGCGGACCCCCACTCCGACGGAGACCGAATCCGACGAGCCGGAGGAGCCAACGGCAAAGCCGACGAAGACGGCTGACAACCCGAAACCGTCCTCGTCCCCGACTCACTCGCCGAGCGCGACCGCGACGCCGGTGGTGAAGAAGAAGGTGCCGAGCGTGATGGGCCTCAACGAGGAGGCGGCCAAGGCGGTGCTCAAGAAGGCCGGTTTCAAGGCGGCCTCAAGCATCGGCCCCGACGTCGACGTCACCCAGTGCATGAAGGTGGTCGAGCAGCGGCCCGGCGCGGGCACCATGTGGGACGCGAAGCGGCCGGTGGACATCACCCTGGTCAACGACGCCTGCCCGTCGAGCCCGAGCCCGAGCCCGAGCACCTCCTGATCTGGACGGCCCCGGCGATCCGGGGCCGTTCAGACCCCGGTCGTGTTGCGGGGGTAGGCGATCGCCGGATCGGTGGCGATGTTCACCATGTACGGCACGCCGGAGTCGAAGGCCCGGCGCAGCGCGGGACCGATCTCCGCCGGGTCGGTGACCAGCTCACCACCCCCGCCGAGTGCCGTCACCACCTCGTCGTATCGGCACTGCGGCTGCAACTCGGCCGCCACGTCGTAGCCGTACAGCAGCCGCATGGGGTGCTTCTCCAGGCCCCAGATGCCGTTGTTGCCGCAGATCATCACGACCGGCAGGCGGTGCCGGACGAGCGTGTCCACATCCATCAGCGAGAACCCGGCGGCGCCGTCGCCGAGCAGCAACGCCACCTGGGAGGACGGCCTGGCCAGGCGGGCGGCGATGGAGTAGCCGAGGCCGGTGCCCAGACAGCCGTAGGGGCCGGGGTCGAGCCAGTTGCCCGGCTGCCTCGGCTCGACGTACTTGCCCGCGTAGGAGACGAAGTCGCCGCCGTCGCCGATCACCACGGCGTCGTCGGCGAGGATCTTGTTCAGCTCACCGTAGATCCGCATCGGGTGGATCGGGTCGGCGTCGGAGGCCAGCAGTTCGGCGTCCCCGGCGACCGCGGCGTCGGCGGCCTCCCTCAACCTCGACAGCCACGGCGCGTACGCCTTGGGGGAGACTCCCGCCTCGCCGCAGGCTGTACCGAGACCCCAGAAGACCAGCGACAGGTCACCCGCGGCGGCACCGGAGGGCTGCATGTGGGGGGTCAGCTGCGACGGCGCGTCGGCCAGGTGCACGACCCTGGCGAGCGGGGTGCCGTTCTTGCCGCCGAACCAGCCGTAGGCGAGCCGGAAGTCCAGCGGGGCGCCCGCGACGATCACCAGGTCGGCCTGGGAGAAGGCCAGGCCGCGGGCGCGGGTGACCAGGAGTTCGTGGCCCGCGGGAAGGATGCCACGACCCTGTCCGTTGGGGATGACCGGCAGGCGGAACTCCTCGGCGAAGCCCCTGGCGACCTCCTCCGCCCGGTCCATCCACACGTCGGAGCCGAGCACCAGCACCGGGCGTTCGGCCTCGGCGAGCAGGGCGGCGATACCGGCGAGCGCGTCGGGATCGGGTTCGAGCGGTGAGGGGGTCAGGGTCCTGGTCGCGTGTTCGAGCGGGGGAGCCGGGGAGAACAGGTCGTCCATGTGGAAGTCGAGGAAGACCGGCCCCCGGTGCGGGGCGAGGGCGGTCCTGAAGGCCATCTCCACGTCCTCGCCGACGGAGTCGGGCCCGGAGCCGGTGAAGGCCAGTTTGGTGATCGGAGCCAGCAACGGCGGGTGGTCCATCTCCTGCAGTGCGCCGGAGCCCCAGCGCGACCTCGGCGCCCTGCCTCCCATGATCACGACGGGGGAGCCGTTGGCGTGCGCGGTCGCCACGCCGCTGACGCCGTTGGTGACGCCGGGGCCCGCGGTGAGCACGGCCAGACCCGGCCTGCGGGTCAGCCTGGCCGTCGCCTCGGCCGCGAAGACCGCGCTCTGCTCGTGCCGTACGTCGAGGATCGGCACGCCCTCGTGGACCGCCCCGTCGTACAGCGGGAAGACGTGCCCGCCGGACAGGGTGAACATGGTCTCGATCCCGTAGGCCTTGGAGACGGCGACCGCGATGTCGCCCGCGTGCTTTGGAGACTCCATATCGCGCAACCTACCAGTCAGTCACTTAGCCGGACAGTGATTGGAGACCCTGCCCAGATTCCCCCCGGCTAACGCTCTGACCACCTGTCACATGGGGGAACCCGCTCCTCGGACGGCACCGGGAGCGGGTTCCTCGGCTCACAGGGTCTCGGAGAGCGCCTTGATCGGCATCCGCAGGTCGGCCAGCAGGTTGAGGTCCGCCTCGGGGGTACGGCCAAGCGTGGTGAGGTAGTTGCCGACGATGATCGCGTTGATCCCGCCGAGCATGCCGTCACGGGTGCCCAGGTCGCCCAGCGTCAGCTCCCTGCCGCCCGCGTAGCGCAGGATCGTGCGGGGCAGCGCCAGTCTGAAGGTCGCGATCGTCCTGAGCGCCTCGGTACCCGTCAGCAGCGGGAACGACTCGAAGGGCGTGCCGGGACGGGGGTTGAGGAAGTTCAGCGGGACCTCGTCGGGCTGGAGTTCGCCGAGCTGTCCGGCGAACTCGGCCCGCTGCTCCAGCGTCTCGCCCATGCCGACGATGCCGCCGCAGCACAGCTCCATCCCGGCCTCGCGCACCATCAGACAGGTGTCCCAGCGTTCCTGCCAGCTGTGGGTGGTGACGACCTTGTCGAAGTGCGACCTGGCGGTCTCCAGGTTGTGGTTGTAACGGTGCACGCCCATCCCGGCCAGCTCGTCGACCTGCTCCTGGGTGAGCATGCCCAGGGAGCAGGCGACGTTGATGTCGACGGCCTGCCTGATCGCCTCGACCCCCTCGCGGACCTGGTCCATCAGCCGCCGGTCGGGGCCGCGCACCGCGGCCACGATGCAGAACTCCGTCGCCCCCGTCGCCGCGGTCTCCTTGGCCGCCTGGACCAGGGACGGGATGTCCAGCCACGCGGCGCGGACCGGTGAACTGAACTGCCCCGACTGGGAGCAGAAATGGCAGTCCTCCGGGCAGCCGCCCGTCTTGAGGGAGATGATCCCCTCGACCTCGACTTCGGGGCCGCACCACTTCACACGTACCTCGTGCGCGAGCGCCAGCAGGTCGGAAACTCGCTCTTCGGGTAACTCCAGACACCGCAGGGCCTGTCCGGCGTCGAGTCCTCTGCCTTCCTCAAGCACCTGGACGCGGGCGATGTCGAGTATGTCGCTCATGCTGCTCCACTCTGAAGGCCGTCGGCTACGGCTAGAGCCTAAATGTGGATCTGAAGGCTGAGGAGTCGAAGCCCCCTCCCAGCACGGGGGCCAGGCCCATGCGGGCCGTACGGGCGAAGGCCTCCCGGTCGAGGGATCCGGCGCCCTCGGGCAGCGCACCCGCCAGCGGCCTGGCGGCGAGCATCTCCAGATCGGCGACGTTGCACCGTTCGGCGAGGCCGGGTTCGGCGGGCCAGGAACCGATGATCACGCCCGCCAGGTCGAGGCCGCGTCCCGCCATGGCCTCCAGCGTCAGCGCGGTGTGGTTGAGCGTGCCCAGGGACGCCCGCGTCACCAGCAGCACCGGAGCGGACAACGCCCTGGCCAGGTCGGCCAGGGTCGCCCCCTCCTCGTCGAAGCGGACCAGGAGCCCGCCCGCGCCCTCGACGAGCACCAGGCGGTGGGAGGAGGCCAGATCGGCGATGCGGGCGGCGGCGTGGTCGAGGGAGACCGGGGGCAGGCCCGCGACCCTGGCCGCCGCCGCGGGGGCCAGGGGGTCGGGGAACCTGGACAGCTCGAAGGTGGTGGTCACCCCGGTCAGCCGGATGACGTCGTCCAGGTCGCCGGGGTCGAGCGCGCCGACCCCGGTCTGCGCCGGTTTCACCACCGCGACCGAGGCGCCCCGCTCCTTGGCGAGCGCGGCGACCGCGGCGGTGACGATCGTCTTGCCGACTCCCGTGTCGGTCCCGGTGATCACGAGGATGCTCATCCTCCACACCTTACGGACGTCAGGGGCGGCGAAGGCGGGTGACGAACTTGTAGCGGTCTCCCCGGTAGAGGGACTGGGCCCATTCGACCGGGTTGCCGTCGGCGTCGAAGGCGTGCCGGGTGAGCAGCAGCATCGGCAGACCCACGTCCACGCTCAGCACCTGGGCGTCGTACGGCGTGGCCAGCACGGTCTCGATGATCTCCTCGGCGTCCGTCAGCCGTACGTTGTAGGCGTTGTGCAGTGTCTCGTACAGCGAGGAGTGCACCTCAAGCTCGCGCCTGAGCCGGGGGAAACGGCGGGCGGACAGGTGGGTGGTGTCGATGGACATCGGCTCTCCGTTGGCCAGACGGAGCCGGTGGATCCGCAGCACCCGGCCGCCGGGGTTGATCGCCAGGCGCCGGGCCAGCGGCTCGTCCGCGGTGATGTAGCTGATGTCGAGGATCTTGGTGTCGGGTTCGAGGCCGACGGTCCTGAGGTCACCGGTGTAGGAGGTGAGTTGCAGCACCTGGGCGACCTTGGGGTGCGCGACGAACGTCCCCTTGCCCTGGATGCGCACCAGCCGTCCCTCGACCACGAGTTCGGACAGGGCCTGGCGCACGGTGGTGCGCGACGTCTCGAAACGCACCGCGAGCGTCCGCTCGGGGGGCAGGGCGCTGCCGGCGGCCAGGCTCTTGGTGAGCGCGAGCAGGCTGCGCTTGACGTCGTAGTACTTCGGGATTCTGGGGGATTCCTCCGTCACGCCCGCACCTCGTCCGGAGGTTCGAGGGCGACGGGACCCGTGTCCCACCCGCAGGTCCGCTCGCTTCGCTCACTCACATGGTCACCTTCATCTCGGCCACGGCGGTGAGCGCACCCTTGATCACCGCTAGATCGTCGGAACTCAGATTGGCCCGCGCGGTCAACCGCAGGCAAGAGCGGCCGGCCGGTACCGAGGGCGGCCGGAAGCATCCGACCCGCACCCCGTGTTCCGCACAGATGACGGCGGCCCGAAGCGCCGTCTCGGGTTGGCCGAGCACGATCGGGACGACCGCACCCGCCGGATCGTTGGTCTCCAGACCGAGGTCGCGGGCCAGGGCGGCCAGCTCCTTCGCTCTGGTGAGCACGTGTCCGGGCAGTTCGGGCTGATTGTGAAGGATATCTAGCGCGGCGAGTGCGGCGGCCACGCTCCCCGGCGCGAGAGCGGTGTCGAAGATGAAGGAACGGCCCGTGTTTATCAGGGTTTCGATGACCTCGGGAGCGCCGAGGACGGCCCCGCCCTGGGAACCGAGGGATTTGGAGAGTGTGACCGTTCTCACAACGGTCCGCTCCCCGGCCAGGCCCGCCGCGTGCGCCGCTCCCCGTCCTCCGAACCCGAGGATCCCCAAAGAGTGCGCCTCGTCGACCACCAGCAGCGCGCCCTGCCGTACGGCCGCCGCGTGCAGTTCGGCCAGCGGGGCCAGGTCCCCGTCGACGGAGAAGAGCGCGTCGGTGACCACGATCGCGTGCTCGGTGTCCCGGCCGGCGAGCGCCTTCTCCACGGCCGTCACGTCCCGGTGCGGGGTGACCGTCACGGGGGAGCGCGACAGACGGCAGGCGTCCACGATCGAGGCGTGGTTACCCGCGTCCGAGACCACCAGGGCGTCGCGGCCGAGCGCCGTGACGGCCGCCAGGTTGGCCAGGTACCCGGAGGAGAACACCAGGGCGCCCTCCGCGCGGGCGAAGGCGGCCAGCCGTTCCTCAAGGCGGGCGTGCAGCACGGTCGAACCGGTCACGAGGCGGGAGCCGGTCGCACCCGTTCCCCATTCGAAGGCCGCCGCGGACGCGGCCTCGGCGAGTCGCCGGTCCCCGGCGAGCCCGAGATAGTCGTTCGAGGCCAGATCGACCAGGTCGTCGTCGGAGGCCCGGGCACGCAGGACCCGTCTGAGTCCCGCGGCCTCCCGCGCCACCGCGGCGGTTCGGAAGCGCGCCAGCGGATCGGGCCCATGTGTCATGGGGGCATTTTCCCAATGTGGTGTGCCCGATTCGCGTTCGGCCCCTCAAACCACGCATGATGCACGAGTGCCGACTCTAAGCGACCTGGCGGTTCGTCACACCGCGCTCGACGACGCGGACCTTGAGTGGATGCACTCACTGGTCTCCGACTGGCAGCTTCTGGCCGACCTGTCGTTCGCCGACCTCATCCTGTGGATCCCCCTCAGGGAGGGCACCGGCTGGATCGCGGTCGCCCAGATGCGGCCGACCACGGGCCCGACCGTCTATCACGACGACATCGTGGGGATGACGGCGGCCAAGGGCGAGCGGGCGCTCATCGACACCGCCTGGAACGAGAGGCGCATCTGCCGGGAGGGCGACCCCGACTGGTCGAGCGGAGTGCCGGTGCGCGAGGAGACCATCCCGGTACGGCGCGCCGACCACTTCATCGGCGTGATCCAGCGCTCGACGAACCTCTCCTCCGCGCGCACCCCGTCACGGCTCGAACTCACCTACCTGCAGAGCGCCTCCGACCTGGCCCAGATGGTCGCCGAGGGACGTTTCCCCTTCTCCGGCGCCGAACCGATCCTGGTCCGCTCCCCGCGTGTCGGCGACGGACTGCTCAGGCTCGACCGTGCGGGGCGGGTCACCTACGCCTCGCCCAACGCCCTGTCCGCCTACCGCAGGCTGGGGCTCAACGCGGACCTGGTCGGTGCCGAGCTCGGCCGTACCACGGCGAACCTGTGCTACTCCGACGAGCCCATCAACGAGAACCTGATGATCGTGGCCAGCGGCCGGGAACCGAGGGAGACCGAGGTCGAGTCGGGCGGGACGGTCGTGCAGCTACGGGCGATCCCGCTGGTCGTGGGGGGCGGGCGCATCGGCGCGCTGGTGCTCATCCGCGACGTGACGGAGCTGCGTCGCCGTGAGCGGGAGCTGATGACCAAGGACGCGACCATCAGGGAGATCCACCACCGGGTCAAGAACAACCTGCAGACGGTGGCCGCGCTGCTGCGGCTGCAGGCCAGGCGGTTGCAACTGCCGGAGGGGCGGGAGGCGCTGGAGGAGGCGGTGCGCAGGGTCGGCTCGATCGCGATCGTGCACGAGACGCTGTCCCACACACCCGAGGAACAGGTCGACTTCGACGACATCGCCGACCGGGTGATCGCGATGACAGGGGAGGTCGCCGCACCCGAGGCACAGGTGGTGCCGCGCCGGATCGGGACGTTCGGGGTACTGCGCTCGGAGATCGCGACGCCGCTGGCGATGGTTCTCACCGAGCTGCTGCAGAACGCGGTCCAGCACGGTCTCGCCCAGCGTCCCGGGAAGCTTCAGGTGATCGTCGAGCGAGGTGCCGACCGGCTTGACGTGATCGTCTCCGATGACGGCAACGGCCTGCCGGAGAACTTCGACCTGGAGTCGTCGACCAGCCTCGGCCTGCAGATCGTACGGACGCTCGTCGTCGGCGAACTGTCGGGTAGGTTGGCGATCGAACCTCGTCAGGGCGGTGGCACCGAGGTCACGCTGAGCATTCCCCTCCCCGTGGCCTGAGACCGTGGCATGGGGTCACGGTTCGAGCCCGGGGGGAGGGGCGCGCGGGAGTCGTCGCCTGGTTTGCTAAGGTTCTGTCGGATCGCTGAGATTCAGGCGCTGACACGGGTGCGGACGCGTGCCGTGCGACGCTTGAGGGCGCGGCGTTCGTCCTCGCTCATGCCGCCCCAGACACCGGCGTCCTGACCGGACTCCAGCGCCCACTTCAGGCAGGCCTCGCTGACGTTACAGGTGCGGCAGACCTGCTTGGCCTCTTCGATCTGCATCAGGGCGGGGCCGGTGTTGCCGATCGGGAAGAAAAGCTCGGGGTCCACGTCACGGCAGGCGGCTCGGTGGCGCCAGTCCATGCGTCCACTCCTTCGGATGAGGAGCCCTTGCTTCGGCTCCGGCGGTGTACTTTGTGAAGACTTTCACTAACCAGCGCGAACGATCGCCCGAGCCTGGTTCGGTTCGGGGTTGCGTTCACTAGATCGCCGGTGGCCCAAGAGCGATGTCTCCGCTCAAAGGTCCTACGTTCCGACGTCAATGTTGAGATTGTCAGCCACGCTCAGTACATGCAAGAGGTTTGGGAGAAGGTTTTGCCTGATATGCATGTCGGATGCGTCACACGATGACCGGATGTAACTGGTCATACCACCACTTGTAACGCCTTCGGGATGGAGCGGAACGTTACCCGCTCAACCTCTCCCAGATAGTCACCATCAAGCTGAAAGGCCACGGGGCGCAGGGCGCTCACCGTGAACTCCCGTTCGTCATGGAGTTGTACCAGGTGGCGGCCGGTGGGCAGGGTCTCACGCACCCCGATGATCTGGGGCATCAGATGGCACATCGTGACAGGGTCGAGCCGCTGCAACCCCAGCAGGTCCAGGCCGGTCTCGAAACTCGCCCACGGCGTCGGGCAGACCGGACGGGAGCCCACGTAGGTCCAGGGTGAGGTGTTGGAGACGATCGCCATGAAGAGGTCGTCCGCGGGAGGCACCTCGGGCCCCTCGACGCTCATGGGCGCCTGCCGCCTGTCCGTCGACAGATAGTGGTGCAGGGCCGTGTTCACATAGCGGGCGGGCGTGGCCTTGCGTCCCGCGCCCCGCAGCCCCTCGACGGCCCTGATCACCTCGGCGTCGTACCCGAGCCCGCTGCAGAAGGTGAAGTATCTGCGCCGGCCGTTCCAGATGGCCTGGCCCAGTCCGACGGTCCTGCGTCTGTCGTCACGCAGGGCCTCAAGGATCGCGCCGACCGCCTCGACCGGGTCGTTGGGCAGCCCCAGCGCCCGCGCGAAGACGTTGGCGCTGCCGCCGGGGATCGTCAGCAGCGCGGGACGGTTCACCGCGCCCCCGCTCACACCGTCGTCCACGGCACCGTCATCGGACGAATCTTCCCGACGGGCCGTCTCGGCGTCGCCGCCCTCCACGGCTTCCCCGGTGATGTCGGCGATGCCAGGGGCGTCGAGCAGGCCGTTGACGGCCTCGTTGACGGTCCCGTCGCCGCCGAGCACGGCGACCACGTCGAAACCGGAGCCATGGGCCTCGCGGGACAGATGGGCCGCGTGCCCCCGGTACTGGGTCTCCTCGACGGTCAGATCCACCGTCGCGCCCAGCGCCCTGATCAGCACGTCCCGCGTCCGCTGGTTCGTCGTGGTGGCCTTGGGGTTCACCAGGAGCATCGCTCGCATAACGCCAGCGTATCCGCCGCGACCACGGCCACGGCGGCAGAGAAGGGCGAGATGTCCCGGCGATAGGCTTTGGCTGTGTCGAACCCCGTGTCGAACCAGCGCCCGCTCACTCTCACCGTCGCAGCCGTCGTCATGGCGCTCGAAGGCGTCGTCACCGTGCTGCTCGGCGGTTACGTCGGAGTCGAGACGGTCATCGGGCAGCCCTCTGACGTGGTGAGCTCGGCCTTCGTCGCCGGTTTCGGCATCCTGCTCGGGGCCGCGCTGGTCTGGGTGGCCCTGGGCATGCTGAGGACCGAGCGATGGTCCAGGAGCCCCGGAGTGCTCGCCCAGATCTTCGCCGTCGTCGTGGGCGTCACGCTGATCCAGTCCGACCAGCGGACGATCGGCATCCCGCTGATCACCGTGGCAGTGATCGGACTGGTCGCGCTGCTGTCACCCCCGACGACCCAGGCGCTCTACGGAGAGCACCGGGACGGCGTCTAGTCCTCCGCCGTCAGCCCCTCGCGGAGCTGAGCCAGGGTCCTGGCCAGCAGCCGGGACACGTGCATCTGGGAGATGCCCAGCTCGGTGGCGATCTGCGACTGCGTCATGTTGCCGAAGAAACGCAGCAGAAGGATGCGCTTCTCGCGGGGCGGCAGCCGTTCGAGAAGGGGCTTGAGCGACTCGCGGTACTCGACGCCCTCAAGGGAGTCGTCCACGATGCCGAGGGAGTCGGCGACCGCGGGCGCGTCGTCGTCACCGGAGTCGGGCGCGTCGAGGGAGACCGTGGAGTAGGCGTTGGCCGACTCAAGCCCCTCAAGCACCTCCTCCTCGGTCATCTTCAGGAACGAGGCCAGCTCTCCGACGGTCGGGGCACGCCCCTCGCGCTGAGACAGCTCGCTGATCGCCTTGGTGAGCGAGAGCTTCAGCTCCTGCAGACGGCGCGGCACACGGACCGCCCAGCCCTTGTCACGGAAGTGACGTTTGATCTCGCCCACGATCGTCGGGGTGGCGTAGGTGGAGAACTCCACCCCACGGGCGAGGTCGAAGCGGTCGATCGACTTGATCAGACCGATGGTCGCGACCTGGGTGAGGTCGTCGAGCCACTCACCCCGGTTGCGGAACCGGCGGGCGAGGTACTCCACGAGAGGCAGGTGGAGCTCGACGAGCTCGTCACGGATGCGCTGGCGCCGTGAGTCGTCGGGGGTCAACTCCGCCAGTTCCGCGAAAAGCAGGCGCGCGCGCACCCGGTCGGGCACCGCGTGGTCGCTGGCGGCCATGGCACGAGTCCTTTCCGTCACGCCGGCCTCGCCGCGCCCCGGCGCTTACGTAGCACGATCGCCATACGGTCGGGGGAGTCGGTCACGGCATCCACGTCGTCGGCAAGCGCGGTGAGCACCATCCAGGCGAAGTCATCACGTTTCGGCGCGGCGCTGCCGACCGTGCTGACCTCGACGCTGACCTGCATCAGCTGCCCGGTCAGCTCGAACTCGGCCGTCAGGTCGGTGCCGGGAACGGCCTGGGTCAGCAGCATCGCGCACGCCTCGTCGACCGCGATCCGAAGGTCCTCGATCTCGTCAAGCGTGAAGTCCAGCCGCGCGGCCAGCCCGGCGGTCGCCGTACGCAGCACGGACAGATAGGCACTCGCGGCCGGCAGCCGGACGCTGACCACGTCACGGATTCCGCCCATGTCGACCGCGGGTGTCTCGGTGTGTTCGGTCACGTTCCTCCTCGCAGAGTCGCTGACTGCAACTTACAGCCCCACGGCGGTGGTTGGCCCGCTTGGACTCGCGATCCGGGTGATTTAGCACCTCAAGAACACTTTAAGACACCGAATGGGCTCTAAGAACAGGTCAGGCCCCGTGTGGTCGCACCCCACACGAGGCCTGGACGTGTCGATCACCGGGCTTTCTGGCTCAGGCGGCCTTGGTCGCCCAGAAGATCTTGGAGATCTCGTCGATCTTGGCCAGGAGCTCGTCCGCCTGGGCCACCTCGACGGTGCCCTTGCCGCCCGCGGCGCCCGCGAGCTTGGTGGCCTCCCAGAACAGCTGGTGCAGCTGGGGGTAGGCCTCCAGGTGCGGGGGCTTGAAGTAGTCGGTCCACAGCACCCACAGGTGGTGCTTGACCAGCTCGGCCCGCTGCTCCTTGATGATCAGTGCGCGAGTGCGGAAGACCGGGTCCTCGTTCGCGTTGTACTTCTCGATGATGGCTTTGACTGACTCGGCCTCGATGCGGGCCTGTGCCGGGTCGTACACGCCGCACGGCAGGTCGCAGTGCGCGGACGCGACGAGCCTGGGCCGCAGAAGTCGTGCAAGCATCGGAAAGTCCTTCCTTGATGCTGAGATCAACATGGTCCGTTACCGACCTTACTCGCCTTCAAATGCCGTATGGGATGGGGTTGAGATCCGTGAGAGTGCGTGTCGAGGGAGATTCCATGCTGCCCGTGCTGCGCCCCGGCGACTGGCTGTGGGTACGGCGTGGCGCTCCCGTCAGCGCCGGGGATCTGGTGGTGGCCAGACTCCCCTCGGACCCGTCGCTGCTCATCGTCAAACGGGCCGCCTGGCGTGAGGGGGAGGACTGGTGGCTGGAGAGCGAGAACCAGCGCGCCTCGGGCCGCAGGGACAGCTGGGACTTCGGCGCGGTGCCCTCCTCGTCACTGGTCGGCCGGGTGGCGCTGCGCTACTGGCCGCCGCCCTTCCTGCGGGCCCGGTAGGCGGCGACGTTCGCCCTGCTGGCGCAGCGCTCGGAGCAGTAACGCCTCGACCGGTTCGAGGAGGTGTCCAGGAAGGCCCGTCTGCAGGGGGCCGCCTGACAGAGGCCGAGCCTGCTCACCCCCAGGTCGGTCACCAGGGTGGCCAGGCCCATCACGGCCCCGGCGGCGTACTGGTCGGCCGCCCGGCCGCTCTCGGTGAGGTGCATGTGCCAGTGCTGGCCGTCGTGCCCGGAGATCTGCGGCTGTACGGGATGCCGGACCAGCAGGGAGTTGAGCCGGTCGACCACGTCGGCCTCGTCACCGGCCTGCGCTGACTCGAAGACGGCGGTCAGCTCCGCGCGCAGGTCCCGCAGGGCGTCGAGGTCGCCGCGGGTGAGGCGGCAGCCGGGCCGGTGACGCCCGCTCTCCTCCAGCAGCGCGCGCAGGCCGTCCAGGCCGGCCAGCCGGTCCGGGCTGTTGATCAGTAGTACGGCCAGCTCGGCGTAGGAGGTCAGATCCATCGGACTGTTCCGTCGTGGTGGGTGATGACGACAGTCGTGGCGAGCGACGACGATCGGAGCCGCATCCTACAGGGGTGGCCGGACCGTCACCATGTAACGAAAGAGGCCCCTCGTCATGTAACGAAAGTGAGTGGCCCCTGTCCCCTGGTGGGAGGCCTCCCTGTGGCAGAATCGAGCAACGGGTGACCCCCGTACCCCTCCGACGGCCCCACGAGCAGGCCCCGAGCGACTACCGAAGCCGGGCCAGGCCCGCGGCGGCCGTCTACGAAGGACCAATCCGTCTGAGTCTGACTGAACACAGGGGTCGCTGTGGCTGTCACGCCATCTTCCATCTCTCTAGAATCCCTCGATCTCGATCCGGCCTTCGCCCTGCACCGCGGGGGCAAGCTGGAGGTCCGCTCGACCGTTCCCGTCCGCGACGCCGGTGACCTGGCCCTGGCCTACACACCTGGAGTCGCGAAGGTCTGCAGCGCGATCGCCGACGAGCCCGACCTCGTCAACGACTACACCTGGGTCTCCAACGTGGTCGCCGTCGTCTCCGACGGCACCGCCGTGCTCGGCCTCGGAGACATCGGCCCCGCGGCCGCCATGCCGGTCATGGAGGGCAAGGCCCTGCTGTTCAAGCAGTTCGCCGGGGTCGACGCGGTGCCGATCTGCATCAGCTGCACCGGTGTCGACGAGATCGTCGAGACCGTCGCCCGCCTCGCCCCCTCCTTCGGAGGCGTCAACCTGGAGGACATCAGCGCCCCCAGATGCTTCGAGGTCGAGGACCGGCTGCGCGAACTGCTGGACATCCCCGTCTTCCACGACGACCAGCACGGCACCGCGATCGTCGTGCTCGCGGCGCTGAAGAACGCCGCGCGGCTGACCGGGCGCTCGCTGGGAGACCTGCGGGCCGTGGTCGCGGGAGCGGGCGCCTCGGGGATCGCCGTGAGCCGCATCCTCCTCAACGCCGGCATCGGGGACATCGCGGTGGCCGACTCCAAGGGCCTCATCCACGAGGGCCGCGAGGGGCTCAACCCGGTCAAGGAGGCCCTGGCGCGGGACACCAACAGGGCGGGCCTGCGCGGCTCGACCGAGTCCGCTCTGGCCGGGGCCGACGTGTTCGTCGGGCTCTCCGGATCGACCGTCTCCGAGGAGGCCGTCGCCTCGATGGCGAAGGACTCCATCGTCTTCGCGCTGTCCAACCCGACCCCCGAGGTCCACCCGGAGGTCGCCAGGAGGCACGCCCACGTGGTGGCGACCGGCCGCTCCGACTTCCCCAACCAGATCAACAACGTGCTCGCCTTCCCCGGCGTCTTCCGCGGGGCACTCGATGTCCGCGCCACGGCCATCACCGAGAACATGAAGGTGGCCGCCGCCGAGGCGCTGGCCTCCGTCGTCGGTGACGACCTGTCCGCCGACTACGTGATCCCGAGCCCGTTCGACGAGCGGGTCGCCCCTGCGGTCATCGCCGCTGTCTCCGAGCAGGCCCGTCTCGACGGAGTGGCCCGCAGGTAGCGCTTTCCGGTTTCAGGCCCGTTTCGTCCGGGTCAGTCCTTCCATGTCCGTCGGCCGGGGTCTGCACAGGTCACCCCCTTCCAGATCCGCCGGTGGAACACCCTCGTGGGGACGCCTCTCGCCCGATCGGCGAGGGGCGTTTTTTGGTTTGCGAATCCATGAGCGATGTTCACGGAATGTGCTATAAAAATGGCGTTCCGTTACCTGCTCAGGTGAGAGGCATGCGGGGCGGTTGCCGGTGGCCGTCACAGACGGCCGTGTCTCCCATGCTCAGACGGTTCTCACGGTGAGGAGAGCAATGGAACGCGAGCCGAACCGCGCACTTCAGCGGCTCATCATCGAGTCGGGCTTCACCCACAAGGGGCTGGCCCGCAGGCTCAACGACCTCGGGGTGACCCGCGGTCTGTCCGGCCTGAAGTACGACCACAGCTCCGTGCTGCGCTGGATCGGTGGCCAACGACCCAGAGGCCCCGTCCCCATGCTGCTCGCGGAGATCTTCTCCCTCCGGCTTGGCAGGGCGGTCGGCGTCGAAGATCTCGGCCTGCCCGCCGTCTCCACCCCCACAGATCTGGGGCAGGAGTTCACTCACACGTGGCAGGAAGGGATCGCGACCGTGACAGCACTGTGGCGCGGGGACGTAGAAAGACGCAGGTTCCTGCTCGACTCCACCTTCGCGATCGGCGCGGGTTCGACCGGGGCTCTGCGCTGGTTGACCCTGCCCGTCGAGGAGCATCCCACGGCCAACGGTCCCCGCCGGGTCGGCATGGCCGACATCGCCGCGATCAAGGAGGTCACCCGGTCGTTCGGCGAACTCGACAACAGGTTCGGCGGCGGCAGGGTCAGATCGGCGGTCGTGAAATATCTCGACACCGCCGTCGCCCCACTGCTCGGTGAGGGTTCCTACGCCGAGACGACCGGCAGGGCGCTGGCGTCGGCCGCGGCCGAGCTGACCAGGCTCGCCGGGTGGATGGCCTACGACCTGGAGCAGCACGGCCTGGCCCAGCGCTACCTGATCCAGGCGCTGCGGCTGGCCAGGGGGGCCGGTGACCACGGACTGGGCGGAGAGATCCTCGCGGGAATGAGCCACCAAGCCCTGTACATCGGCCAGCCCGCCCACGCCCTCGACCTGGCCAGGGCCGCCCAGCTCTCGGCCCGCCGCGCCGGGGTCTACGCCCTGCTGGCCGAGGCCCACGTGGTCGAGGCCCACGCCCACGCACTCCTTGAGGACCGCCCGGCGTGCGGGGCCGCCCTGCACGAGGCGGAACTGGCCTTCGACAGGCGTGAGACAGGGGAGCGGCCCGACTGGATCGCCTACTTCGACGAGGCCTACCTGTCGGCCAAGTTCGCCCACTGCTTCCGCGACCTGGGCGACGGCGCGGCGGCCGTACGGCACGCGCGGCGGTCCCTGGACATGGACGGCCGCTATGTCAGGGGGCGGATGTTCAACCTGGCGCTGCTGGCGGCGGGACTGCTGCAGCGCGGGGAACTGGAACACGCCTGCGTCGCGGCGGCCGAGGCGCTGGACCTCGCGACGGGGCTGCAGTCGGCACGGACCCGGTCCTACGTGGCCGACCTGCGCCGCAGGCTGGCCCCCTTCGCCGGGAACAGGACGGTCGCCGAACTGGACGTGCGGGCCGGAGATCTCGTCTCCGTCACGTGAGCCGAACCTGACAGGAACCCTGACAGGGTACGGCCGGCGAATTCATGCGGACTTTACAGCGGACATGACAAAGGGGCCCGGTTGCGCACACCGGGCCCCTCTGTGGTGGAGCTGGGTGAGTCAGGGGTTTGGACCCCCTGACTCGGAGACCGTCAGGTCCCTAACGGCTTACTTGTAGATCTCGCCGTTCGGGCCAACGATCTTGCCGGACCAGACAGCGGCGGCCTTCTTGTAGATGTCGGCGGTCTCGCCGTCGAAGTAGGCCGAGGTGATCAGGTCGTAGCGGCCGTTCTTGTCCTGGTCGCCGAACTGGCTGGTGACGCCGTTGACGTAGCCAAGACGCTTGTTGTTGTTGTACTTCAGGACCCAGGGGCCACCGTCGGCGCCGGGGGTGAGAGCACCCTTGACGCCGATGTGCTCCTCGATCTTCTGCGCGGCCGAGACGTACACCTTGCCGGTGGTCTTGCCGTACACCCACTTCGGCGTCACGCCGGTGAAGGGCTTGTCGCCGTCGGGGTGCGGGCCCTCGGGGTAGCCGAAGACGAAGACGGCCTGGCCGGTCTTCTGGTTCCACGCGAAGCCCTGGCCGCCGACGTTGTCACCGAGGCGACCGGCGTCCTTGGACAGCTCGATGAAGTAGCCGTAGTCCTTGATGAAGTACTTGGCGTCAGAGCCGGCGATGACCCACTGCTTCACGTAGTAGCGGGTGATCGTCCACTGGCCGGTCTTGGGGTCCTGAGCCTTCTTGCCGGGACCCGCGTACTTGTCGTACTCCTCCTTGGAGACGATAACGGTCTCCGTGAAGGCCTTGGCGCCCGGCTTGATGGTGGTGACGTCAGCAGCCCCGGTGTAGGTGCCCTCGCTGACCTCCTTGGGGAGGTAGGCGCCACGCTTGTCGTCCGGACCGGTGGTCTGCGGGTCAACCTTGTCGACGACCTCACCGGCGTTGCCGGTGGTGCCAATCCACTTCTCGTACTCTTCCTTGGTGACCTGCTTCTTCTCTTCCTTGGTCCACTTCGAACCAACGAAGGACTTGAACTCGTTCTCGGTGACGCGCTTGACGCCGCCGGAGAAGACGCCGTTGTAGACGGTGACGAACGCGTAGTCGCGGTCGTAGTCCTCGTAGACGTCGAAGTCGTAGTGCGTCCAGGCGGTCTTACCGACGTAGATGCCGTAGGGGGTCTTGCCCTGGTAGTAACCCGGGACGAACACCCAGTTCTTCAGCACGTCAGCGTCGCCGACACCGGCGGTGTCGTAGACGTTGTGAGCGGCGGTGACGACCAGGTTGCGGTACTTCGACTGGATCGAAGCGCCGGAGGCCCAGCGGTTCTTGCCCTGCTTGTCGGTCCAGAAGACCTTACCGATGTTCTTCGGCAGGTTGATGTTCTTGACCTTGGTGGGGACGACCTTCTCCTCGCCCGTCGGCAGCACGGCGCCCGGCTTGCCGTCGGGGGAGTAACCGCCACCGGACTTCCAGGAGGTGGGGGCGGCGTCGTGGTAGTACGCGGTCGCGCTCTTCAGGGCGGCGTTGTTCGACGCGCTCCAGTAGTCAACGACCGAGATCGCGTCGGCGTTGTTGGCGGCCAGCGGGTCGGTCGCCCAGTCCGGGGCGGCCTGGGCGGTGCCGGCCAGACCAGCGGCCAGCAGACCGGAGGCGAGAACGGCGCCACCGGCCGGGAGGAGGATGCGCTTCAAGGGAACTCCTTGGTCTGATGTGGAACGCATCTTGCGTCCCATGCGTCAGTAAAGGGATAGCCAGGAACATACAGTGTCGATCTTGAAGAGCGGAAGCCGGTTGGCGAGGCTGCGAAGCGCCCAAACCTCCCGATATCATTCTGTTACCTTTATGGGGCCATGTCGCTCCCATGGCGCTTGTAGGTGATCTACGGTGTTTTTGCAGATCAACTTGAATTTGTTGCCGGTGTGACTGAAGTGGCGTGTTCGCCCTAATACTTTCCGTTACCGGACTGATGTGATGCAGATCACATCAGTCTGATGGCACCGAATCCGGGAAATTCACGTCTAACACTTCCGGTCGGCGGCCCGGGGAACGGCTCTCCGGCGACATCTCGGGCTCGAGATGAGGCTGGAACCATGATCGTGAGCGTTCCCGCTGAGGTTTTCCGGGCATGACAAAGGGGCCCGGTTGCGCACACCGGGCCCCTCTGTGGTGGAGCTGGGTGAGTCAGGGGTTTGGACCCCCTGACTCGGAGACCGTCAGGTCCCTAACGGCTTACTTGTAGAGCTCGCCGTTCGGGCCAACGATCCTGCCGGACCAGACGTTCGCGGCCTTCTTGTAGATGTCGGCGGTCTCGCCGTCGAAGTAGGCCGAGGTGATCAGGTCGTAGCGGCCGTTGCCGTCCTGGTCGCCGAACTGGCTGGTGACGCCGTTGACGTAGCCAAGACGCTTGTTGTTGTTGTACTTCAGGACCCAGGGGCCACCGTCGGCGCCGGGGGTGAGAGCACCCTTGACGCCGATGTGCTCCTCGATCTTCTGCGCGGCCGAGACGTACACCTTGCCGGAGGTCTTGCCGTACACCCACTTCGGCGTGATGCCGGTGAAGGGCTTGTCACCGTCGGGGTGCGGGCCCTCGGGGTAGCCGAAGATGAAGACGGCCTGGCCGGTCTTCTGGTTCCACGCGAAGCCCTGGCCGCCGACGTTGTCACCGAGGCGACCGGCGTCCTTGGACAGCTCGATGAAGAACTGGTTGTCCTTGATGATGTACTTGGCGTCAGAGCCGGCGATGACCCACTGCTTCACGTAGTAGCGGGTGATGACCCACTGCCCGTTGTCCTTCTTCTCGACGTAGCAGAGGCTGTGCTCCTGGGCGTACTTCTCAGCCTCCTCCTTCGACGCGACGATGGTCTCGGTGAAGGCCTGGGCGCCCGGCTTGACGACGGCGGGGCCGCCGATGCCAGCAGCCTGCAGGTAGGCGTTCCTGCTGACTTCCTTGGGCGCGTAGGTGCCGCGCTTGTCGTCCGGGCCGGTGATCTGCGGGTCGACCTTGGCGATGACCTCACCGGCGTTGCCGGTGGTGCCGACCCACTTCTCGTACTCTTCCTTGGTGACCGAGGCCTTCTTCTCCTCGACCCACTTCGGACCGGTGAAGGACTTGTACTCGTTCTCGGTGACGCGCTTGATGCCGCCGGAGAAGACGCCGTTGTAGACGGTGACGAACGCGTAGTCGCGGTCGTAGTCCTCGTAGACGTCGAAGTCGTAGTGCGTCCAGGCGGTCTTACCGACGTAGATGCCGTAGGGGGTCTTGCCCTGGTAGTAACCCGGGACGAACACCCAGTTCTTCAGCACCTCGGCGTCGCCGACACCGGCGGTGTCGTAGACGTTGTGGGCGGCGGTGACGACCAGGTTGCGGTACTTCGACTGGATCGAAGCGCCGGAGGCCCAGCGGTTGTTGCCCTGCTTGTCGGTCCAGAAGACCTTACCGATGTTCTTCGGCAGGTTGATGTTCTTGACCTTGGTGGGGACGACCTTCTCCTCGCCCGTCGGCAGCACGGCGCCCGGCTTGCCGTCGGGGGAGTAACCGCCACCGGACTTCCAGCCCTTGGCGGAAGCGTCGTGGTAGTAGGCGGTCGCCTTCTTCAGGGCCTCGTTGTCGGACGCGGTCCAGTAGTTGACGACAGAAGTCGCGGCAGCGTTGTTGGCGGCCAGCGGGTCGGTCGCCCAGTCCGGGGCGGCCTGGGCGGTGCCGGCCAGACCGGCGGCCAGCATGCCGGAGGCGAGAACGGCGCCACCGGCCGGGAGGAGGATGCGCTTCAAGGGAACTCCTTGGTCTGATGTGGGACGCATCTTGCGTCCCAAGCGTCAGTAAAGGGATAGCCAGAAACATACAGGGGCGATCTTCGTAAGCGGAAGCCGCTCCGCTAAGTAAAGTCGCCGGTCAACCCGTCAGGGATCGTTCCAAAGAGGGATGGTGGGGGTGGGGTGCCTGTTGCTGCTGTGAGGCATATGAACTGTTTTTGCAGATCAGTGAGATGGCGGTGTGGGTGGTGAAGATCCTTGGTGGACCGATCCCAAGTTGGGGCGCCCCGATCTCATGTGACGCAGATCACATTTTTCGATGGCACCAAATCGGCCTGAACTACGTCTAACGCGCCCATAGTCAATCCGTCGTGGAATCGTCACTCACTGAAATATGGACAAAAAGGACGCGAGGCCCGGCGGGTGCCGGGCCTCGCGTCGTGTGAGGAGAGAAAAACCTCGGGTTCTAGCGGTAGAGCTCCCCGTTGGGGCCGACGATCTTGCCGGACCAGACGTTGGAGGCCTTCTTGTAGATGTCGGCGGTCTCACCGTCGAAGTACGGCGAGGTGATCAGGTCGTAACGGTTGTTCTTGTCCTGGTCGCCGAAGAGGCTGGTGACGCCGTTGACGTAGCCGAGACGCTTGGCGTTGCTGTACCTGACGAGCCAGGGGCCACCGTCGGCGCCGGGGGTGAGGGCGGCCTTGAGGCCCACGTGCTCCTCGACCTTCTCGGCGGGCGAGACGTAGACCTTGCCGGTGGTCTTGCCGTACACCCACTTCGGCGTCACGCCGGTGTAGGGCTTGTCACCGTCGGGGTGCGGGGCCTGGGGGTAGCCGAAGACGTACACGCCCTGGCCGGTTCGCTGGTTCCAGGTGAAGCCCTGGCCGCCGACGTTGTCGCCGAGGCGGCCGGCGTCCCTGGACAGGCCGATGAAGAAGTTGCCGCCCTTGGTCCACTTGGGGCCGGTGAACTTGTCGTACTCGTTCCTGGTGACCTTCTTCTCGCCGTTGGCGAGGACGCCGTTGTAGACGGTGACGAACGCGTAGTCGCGGTCGTAGTCCTCGTAGACGTCGAAGTCGTAGTGCGTCCAGGCGACCTTGCCGACGTAGATGCCCCAGGGAGCCTTGCCCTGGTAGTAGCCCGGGACGAAGACCCACCTGTCGAGGACCTGGGGATCGCCGTTGCCCGCGGTGTCGTAGACGTTGTGGGCGGCGGTGACGACCAGGTTGCGGTACTTCGACTGCACCGAGGTGGCCGACGCCCACTTCGGACGCCCACTGGCGTCGACCCAGAACACCTTGCCGATGGTCCTGGGCAGGTTGATGTTCTTGGCGGTGGCGGGGGTGGCCCGCTCCTCACCGATGGGGAGGACGGAGCCGGGCTTACCGTCGGGAGAGTAGCCGCCGCCGGACTTCCAGGAAGGCGGAGTGCTGTCGTGGTAGTAAGCCGTGGCGTTCTTCAGGGCGGCGTTGTTCGACGCGGTCCAGTAGTCGACGACGGAGACCGCCGCGGCGTTGTTGACAGCCATCGGGTCGGTGGCCCAGTCCGGGGCGGCCTGGGCGGTACCGGCCAGGCCGGCGGCCAGCAGACCGGCGGAGGCGACGGTGCCGACGACGGGAAGGAGGATGCGCTTCAAGACTGCTCCTTGCGCTGCTTGAGTGCAGGCATCGGAATCAGGGGACGACAGAAACCTATGCAGACAGGTAAGAGTAAAGCTTGATATAAGGCTGCCTTAAGTCCCTTTTAAGGTAGCCATAAGGTTCCTATAAGGTTCAGAAAGCGCGCTGGCGGTCGGCGTACTCGTAGACGACATAGGTCGACTGAATGAAGTACGGAGAGGAGATGCGGTCGTACTTCTTGTCGGTGTCGGTGTCCCAGGCGAAGCTGTTGACGCCGTTCAGATAGCCGACGCCCTGGTCAGGATCGTAGTAGATCAACCAGGGTCCGCCGCTCGCTCCACCGGTGAACGTGCAGCCCAGCGAGACGCCCATCTCGACCAGACGGGTCGGCGCCTTGGTCTGGTAGGTGCGCCCGTCGCACCACAGCATCCGTTGCCCGTCGTACGGCCTGCTGCCGTCGATGTTGGGGGCGGCCGGATAGCCGAAGGCGAAGACGGACAGCCCGACACCGCGGTTGACCATCAGGCCCTGGCCGCCGACGTTGTCCTCCAGGCTGCCGACCGACTCCATCTGGTAGGTGTTCGCCGCCTTGCCGGGCTTCCACACGAACCCGTCGTGCACCGTCACGAAGGCGTAGTCGTAGTCGTAGTCACCCTGGGCGGTGAAGTTCTCGTGCAGGTTGAGCGAGTGGCCGACGTAGATGCCGTACGGTGTCTTGCCCTGGTCGTAGCCCGGGATGAAGATCCAGTAGTCGGCGTGCCTGTTCCGCTTGGGGTCGAAGGCGCAGTGTCCGGCCGTGGCGACCAGGTGGCGGTTCTTCGAGGCGACGGCCGAGGCGGAGCACCAGTACTCCTTGTCGCCGATCTTGAAGAAGACCTTGCCCACGGTGCGGGGGAGGTTGCTGTTCGATGACTGCTTCTTCGTCGGCACGGCGGGGCTGACGACCGGAGAGGAGGCCTTGGGGTTGCTGTAGGTGACGGCCTTCACCGCCGTGCCGCCGCTGGCCGTACCGGTGGGGGTCGGGGAGACCGGGGCGGAGGAGGCCTTGCTGCCGTCGCTGGGCTTGACCTCGGGGGTGGCGGGGTTGTTGTTCTGGGCCTGCTTGAGCTTGGCCGGGCTCCAGTACTCCGCGATCCGCTTCACGTCCGCGTTGGTCTTGGTCAGCGTGATGGAGGTGATACTGCCCGCCGTCGCCTTCTCGGCCTGGGCGCTCACGGCGCCCGCGCTCCCGGTGAACGCGGACATGACGAGCACGCCGGAGGCCACGAGGGCGCTCAGGGGGGCCGTCAACCGCCTCACGCGGGGGGACATGGCGGGTGTTCCCTTCTGGGATCAAGGGGAAAAGTTGGTCGTAAGGGGTGATTTTTCCAGATCGATTTGGTTTTGGGCAGTTCGGTGGGGTGATCTACTTCGAGGTCTTAGACGTGAGGTTTTGTAGTCCTCCTTGAAAGAGTATGCATCTTCGGACATAAACCCCTTGTCAGACGGGGGGAAGACCCGCCATCGGCGGGTCTTCCCGTTCACGGTGTCTGTCCTCAGACGGGAAGCTTCCCGGTCCAGAGGTTGGCCGCGTACTTGTAGATGCCGTAGGTCTCACCGTTGAAGTACGGGGTGGTGACCCGGTCGTAACGGCCGTTCTTGTCACTGTCGAGCGTCAGGCTCACGACGCCGTTGAGGTAACCGGTCCGCTTGCTGCTCTTGTACTGCAGCAGGAACGGGCCGCCGCTGGCGCCGGGGGTGAAGGCGCACTTGATGGCCTGCTGCTCCTCGGCCTTGAACTGTGCCACGACCGGAGCCGCGCCGGTCGCGCCGTAACACCACTTCATGGTGTGACCGCTGTAGGGCTTGTCACCGTCGAGGTGGGCCGCGGCCGGGTAACCGAACGTGAAGATCTTCTTGCCGGTCCGCTGGTTCCAGCTGAAGCCCTGGCCACCGACGTTGTCGCCGAGGCGGCCCGCGTCGGCGAAGGTCTTGATGTAGAACTTCGTGATGTAGAACTCGGCGTCCTTGCCGGGGATGACCCAGCGCTTCACGTAGGAGTGCTCGATCTTCCACTGCCCCGTCTTGTCGTCGCGGAAGACGCGTCCCGGGTGGGTGGTGTTCGAAGCGGCCTCGTACTCCTTGGCCTCGGCCTCGGAGACGACCTCGATCGTCTGGTAAGCCTGGGCGCCGATCTTGATGGTGGAGGGGCCGCCGATCTTCGCGGCCTCCTTCCACGCCTCGTTGTCGACTTCCTCCGGGGCGTAGAGGCCGCGCTTGTCCTCGGGGCCGGTGATCTGCGCGGCGACGGCGTCCTTGGCGAATCCGACGCCGCCGTAGCGGCCGATCCACTCCTCGTAGGTCTCCTTGGACACCTTGGTGTCCTCGGTGTACTTGAGGCCGGTGTACTTGTCGAACTCCGCCTTCTTGACTTCCCTGGCGCCGGTCTGCTTGACGCCGTTGTAGACGTTGACGAACGCGTAGTCGTAGTCGTAGTCCTCGTAGACGTCGAAGTCGTAGTGGACGTTGACCTTGGAGCCGACGTAGATGCCCCAGGGAGCCTTGCCCTGGTAGTAGCCGGGGATGAACACGAAGTTGTTGTAAGGCTTGTTCGTGTCGGTGTCGTAGACACAGTGACCCGCGGTGGCGACCAGGTTGCGGTACTTCGACTGCACCGAGGTGCCGGAGCACCAACGCTCCTGGCCCTTGTCGTCGAGGAAGAAGACCTTGCCGACGGTGATGGGAAGGTTCAGGTTCTTGGACCTGCCCGCGCTCTTGCCGCTCTCACCGGTGGGGGCGACGTTTCCGGCCTTGCCGTCGGCGGAGGCGCGCGAGGCGCCGGTCTTGAGCTTGGCGGAGACGGTGCCCTCGGAGGTGTACGTCTTGGCCGACTTCAGCTTGGAGGGGGTCCAGTAGCCCGCGATGGCCTTCGCGTTGCCGGAGGCGGCCAGAGTGATCGTCTTGCGGTCCGGAGCGGCCTGAGCTGAGGACGCGAGAGTCGCACTGACCATGGAGGTGGCCACGACGGCACCGCCAAGGGGGAGGATCAGGTGCTTTGCTCGGAAGTTCAATCTAGCTCCTTCTTTGTCATGGGTCACTCGGGACGCAACCCACGCATGCGTAAAGAGACAAGTGCTGACCGTACTAGGCAAAGAACGGTTAAAAGACAACAAAACGGACATCACAGGGTACCGTTATGTTTTCGTTACCAAACGGATGGAACCGAATTCGCAAGATCGGCGTCTGATCTCTTCCGCTTTGAATGTGCCGGAAGCCGGCGCCTGCGCCGGGCTGTGAGCTGCGAAAACGGGAGAGTCGGTCGTTGCCGGGGCGGGACGGGTGCGGAAGGCTGAGCCGCACCTGGCGTCACGCGACATTCGGGGGAATCCTTGCGACGTCTCATCGGCCTGGCAGCTGCCGGGTTCCTGGCCCTGCCCTTGTCCGGGTCCCTGTTCGGTACGGCCGCCGCCTCGCCGCCCCATGGGTCCGACCGGGCGGCGAACGCGCCGGTCGGGTCCGGCCCGCCGTACCCGGGAGAGGTGGTGCCGATCGTCCCCGGGCCGGTCAGGCCGGGCGGGGACCGGCCGCCGAGCCGGGTCAGGACGTTCCTGCTCACCTTCGCCCGTGGCGAGAGTCCGACGCCGGTCCTCCGGCACGTCCTGCTCATGTGCGACCCGCCGCGGGGCACGCACTCCGATCCGGTGGCGGCGTGCGGCGCACTGGTCGCGGCCAAGGGGGACCCGGGTGCGCTCACGCCCCTGTCCGGCGTGGTCTGTACGACCCGGTACGACCCGGTCACGGTGACCGCCACCGGGACCTGGGATGGAAGGTTTGTCCGATTCGTTAAGACCTACGGCAACGACTGCTCGCTGTACGCCGCGACCGGTGCGGTCTTCTCCTTCGGGGAACGCTCCAAGTCCTGAACGGGTCCGGTCTCCACGGCCGGGTCCCGTACGGAAAGTCCTGACTCGGAAAAGGCCGTTCCGCTGTCCTGAAAAGAAAAGGGACGGCCTTACCCGACGGTTGACGTGGAACGATTCAGCACGGCCGTGTGGTGGGTGGATCCGCAGGTGAGAGGCCTGTCCATCACATCATGGGAAACTCCGGCAACACCGGTTCCCCCTGCTTCTCCGGTAGCCGTGGGAACAATGGGCCGCCGGAATCACGGACCTCCCGGTGTCATGAAGCGGTGACACATCGGTTCCGATTCGTGATCGAGATGATCTAGGCGTGGGCGTCAAACGCCGCCGAAGATGGACGAAAGCCGTAATTTCGTGAAGGCAGTCTGAACGTGGCCGGGGATCCGAACGACGTCATCGAGTCCAAGGGGCCCGCGGGCCCCAGGCGCTGGGTCGGGATCGCGGTGCTGGCCGCGCTCGTGGTCGTCCCGGTCGTCAGCCTGCTGGCCAGCAGGGATCCCGGGCTCCCGCCCGTCCCCGACACGGGGGCCACCACCTCGGGCGCCGTCTCGGCACCGGTGGCCGCGTCGGCCCCCACCAACGTGCTCCACCCCAAGCCACGCCGCAAGGGTGGCAAGGAGATCCTGGACGTCGTCTTCCCCGACGGCACGAAGGCCGAGATCGGCTATCCCGCGGAGCTCGGCCTGGCCGAACTGGGTGTACGGCCCGCCCTCGGCGGCTGGCTCGACGGCTACTTCAGCCTGTACCGGGAGCTGACCGTTCCCCCGGGAGGGCGCGACGAGATCGCCCAGGGCGGCCCCATGATCCGTGAGCTGGCCGGCCAGAGCACCCTCTGGCAGTCGGCGAGCCCCACCGAGGGGCAGATCCTGCTGTTCGACTTCACTCCCTGGTACGTCACCTTGCGCGACCAGAGGAACGGGATGACCTTCGAACAGCGGCAGCTCTGGGCCAAGAACCTGCACGGTGAGGTGACGAAGGACGGCTACCTCGTGCTGAAGGCCTCCTCCCCCGTACGGCTGGGCAAGTCCGGGCAGATCTTCAGAGGAGGACTCGCCGGGCCGCGGCTGTGGTTCGGCGGATTCGGCGGGCCACTGGTCGTGGTCGCGCCCATGCCGGGCTGCGACACCGCCGGGATCGGCCCGATCGAAGCGGGGCAGGGCGTCTCGGAGAGCGTCTGTAAGAACGGGATATACGTCGCGGCCTCCGGGGAACGCGACATCGTGGAGCGGGTGATCGCCGGAGTCAGGGGCAAACCGGTTCGGTAGGGTGCGGCCATGTTCGCCGTAACCGCCACCCGGATCGACCCGGAGGACCCGCTCGCCGGGCTCACACTCGGGCAGCGCCCCGACCCCGAGACGCCGGACGGCTGGACCGTCGTCACGGTGCGGGCCGCCGCGCTCAACCACCACGACCTGTGGACGCTCAAAGGCGTGGGAATCCGTCAGGAGAGGCTGCCGATCGTCCTCGGCTGCGACGCCGCGGGTGTCGACGAGGACGGCAACGAGGTCATCGTGCACGCGGTGATCGGGAAGGGAGCCGACGAGACACTCGACCCAGGAAGGTCGCTGCTCTCCGAGGTCCACGACGGCACCTTCGCCGAGCGGGTGGCCGTACCCCGGCGGAACCTGGTGCCCAAACCCGCCGCGCTCAGCTTCGAGGAGGCCGCCTGCCTGCCGACCGCGTGGCTGACCGCCTACCGGATGCTGTTCGAGAAGGCGGGGCTGGAACCCGGTTCGACGGTGCTGGTCCAGGGGGCCGGCGGCGGTGTCGCGACCGCACTGATCGTCCTGGGCCGGGCGGGTGGCTACCGGGTCTGGGCCACCAGCCGGTCGGAGAAGAAGCGGCTGCACGCCCTGGCTCTCGGCGCCGACCAGGTCTTCGACAGCGGCGCCCGGCTGCCGGAGCGGGTGGACGCGGTGATGGAGACCGTCGGCCAGGCCACCTGGGCGCACTCGCTCAAGGCGCTGCGCCCGGGTGGCCGGATCGTCGTCTCGGGGGCCACCAGCGGAGCCGTACCGCCCGCCGACCTCAACCGGGTCTTCTTCCTGCAGCTTTCCGTGGTCGGTTCCACCATGGGCACCCGTGACCAGTTGGGCAGGCTGGCCCGCCTCCTGGAGCAGACCGGTGTCCGGCCGACGATCGACCGGGTGCTCCCGATGACCGAGGCCCGCGCGGGGTTCGCGGCCCTGCGGGACGGCGACGTCTTCGGAAAGATCGTCTTCACCCTGCCGGGCTGAAGCCCGCTCAGGCCGAAGCCCGCCGGGCTGAGGACCGCTGGACCGAATCCCGCCCGGCTGAGCCGTACCCGGTCGGGCCGCGCGGGTCAGCGCAGGGCGTCGCGGATACGACGGGCCGCGTCGTAGAGCGCGTCCTGCGCGGTGGCCAGTGTCTCCTCGGTCACCCGTCCCGCCGCCGTGTCCTGACGGACCTCCTGGACGAACTCGGCAAGCATCTGCCCGAGCTGGTCGTCGGCCTCGGTGGGGCCGTGGCCGGTGAAGCTCTCCGCCCAGTGCTGCTTCCACTCGTGTTTCCACTCGTGGGCCTGGCGCTTCCACTCATGCTTCTGCCGTCGCCACTCGGCCTTCTGCTCCCGCCAGGACTCGCGCTGCTCCTGCCTGACCTGCTGCTCCTCGTGCCTGACCCCCTGGCGCACCTCGCGCGCCATCTGGGTCAGCTCATCGCGCAGTGACCTGACCGTGTCGCGCACGTCCTCCTTGACCTCGCGGGCGATGTCACGGACCGACTCGGAGATCTCCTGCTCAAGGTCGGCGAGCTCGTCGCCCCTGGCCTTCAGCTCCTCCTGACCCTGCTCGGTGAGGGTGAAGACCTTCTTGCCGTTCACCACCTCGTGGGTGACCAGACCCTCCTCCTCCAGACGGGCCAGGCGGGGGTAGATCGTGCCGGGCGAGGGCGAGTAGACGCCGAGGAAGCGGTCCTGGAGCAGCCTGATCACCTCGTAACCGTGGCGCGGGCTCTCCTGGAGCAGCTTGAGGAGGTAGAGACGCAGCCGCCCGTGGCCGAAGACCGGGCTCATGCCAGTGCTCCCTTCAGCAGGGTGACGTCCGCGGAGAGGGTGGTCGCGGCCAGCGAGGCCATGCCCCCGCCGATGCGGCCGCTCAGCGTCTTCGCACCCGGCTGGCTGGTGTGGCGCAGCTCGGCGAAGGCGGTGTTGATCCTGCCCGAGGTCGAACGGATGGTGACGTCGGTCTCGACCGTGGACGGAAGCCTGAGCACGATCTCGCCGGAGACGCTGTTCAGCGTCACATGACCGGTCGGCGGAAGCTCCAGGTCGGCGGTGATCCGGCCGGAGACGGTGGTCGCGCTCAACCGGCGGGGTGTGCCCTGGGCCACGGTCAGCTCACCCGAGACACTCTTGAAGGACAGGTCGCCGACCAGGCCACGGCTCTCCACGGTTCCGGAGACGGTGTCGGCGGTGATCTCGCCGCTCACCCCGTCGAGCACGATCTCGCCGTTCACGCTCTTGACCGAGGTGCGGTTCTCGAAACCGGCGACGACGGCCGAGGCGGAGACCACTCCCGCGCTGACCGGGCAGTCCTTCGGTACGGTCAGGGTCAGGGTGGCCTCCCTGCGCCCCGGCTGCAGCCAGCCGAGCACACCCTCCCACGTCAGATCCTTGTAGGTGACGACGAGCGTGCCGTCGTCGTCGTGGGTGACGATCAACGGCGGGGTGCCGATGTCGGTGACCTCAAGGGTGGGCGGCCCCTCGCTGGCCAGCACCGCCAGCCTCCCCGCCACTATCCGCACGTTGAGCTTGCGCACGGTGTCAAAGGTGAGCTGCTCGGGTTTCTCGATCGTCCACTGCCGCATGTTCGTGACCTCCTTATGGAGACACGATATGTCGCGTTATCGGCAATGGTCAAGATATATCGTGTTTTACTCCTCGTCCTCGTCGTCCAGCCGGGCCAGCCAGGTCGCCAGCCGCTCGACCGGGGTCTCGAACTCGGGGTTCAGGTCGACGAACTCGCGCAGCCGCTCGGCGAGCCAGGTCAGGCTGACCTCCTCCTCGCCGCGGCGCGTGACGAGCTCCTCGATGCCACGGTCGGTGAAGTACATCGTCGTCCTCTCTCAACAGGTCTCTCGGCAGGTCTCAAAGGGGAAAGTCCCCCACAGGATCGCCTGTGGGGGACTTCCTCGGTGTGCTTCGTGCCCGGTCTAGCCGAAGACCTCGTCCAGGATCTGCTGCAGCTCCGTCTCGTGCGCGGAGTGCGAGCCGGTCGCGGGGGAGGAGTTCGCCTTGCGGGAGATCCTCCTGAGCCTGCGACCACCGAACGCGTCGGGGTGCTCGACCATCTTCATGGTCAGGAACGGCCACGGGCCCATGTTGGCGGGCTCGTCCTGCGCCCAGGCCACCTCGACGTCGTCGCCGTAGCGGGCCAGCTCGGCCTGCAGCGGGTTCGCCGGGAACGGGTAGAGCCGCTCCAGGCGGACGATCGCCACGTCGTTCCTGCCCTGCTTCTCCCTGGCCGCGGCCAGGTCGTAGTAGATCTTGCCGGAGCACAGGACGACCTTGCGGACCTGCGCCGGGTTGACCGTGGTGTCGCCGAGCACGGGCCTGAACGACCCCGAGGTGAACTCGCTGACCGCCGAGACCGCGGCCTTGTGGCGCAGCAGCGACTTGGGCGTGAACACCACCAGCGGACGGCGCCGGTTCGACATCGTCTGCCAGCGCAGCAGGTGGAAGTAGTTGGCCGGCAGCGTCGGCTGGGCCACGGTCATGTTGTCCTGGGCGCACATCAGCAGGAAGCGCTCGATGCGGGCCGAGGAGTGGTCGGGACCCTGACCCTCGTAGCCGTGCGGCAGCAGCAGGGTGACGCTGGAACGCTGACCCCACTTCTGCTCGCCCGCGGTGATGTACTCGTCGATGACGGACTGGGCGCCGTTGACGAAGTCACCGAACTGGGCCTCCCAGGCGACCAGGGCCTCGGGGCGCTCCACGCTGTAGCCGTACTCGAAGCCGAGCGCGGCGTACTCGCTGAGCAGCGAGTCGTAGACGTAGAACTTCGTGGTGCCCTGGTTGAACGTCTTGAGCGGCGTGTGCTCGGCACCGGTGATGCGGTCGACCAGCACGGCGTGCCGCTGGGTGAAGGTGCCACGCCGGGAGTCCTGGCCGACGAGACGGACCGGGTGGCCGTCGATCAGCAGCGAGCCGAAGGCCAGGGTCTCACCCGTGCTCCAGTCGATGCGGTCCTCGGCGACCATCTGGCCCCGGCGCTGGAGCACCGGCAGCAGACGCGGGTGGACGGTGAAGCCCTCCGGCAGGTTGAGCTGCGTGTCGATGATCCGCTTGACCGTCTCCTCGGAGATGCCCGTCGGGGTGTCCTCGTGGGACCACGGGATGGTCTCCATGGTGTCGGGACGGGCGAACTCACCGGTCGGCTGCTTGACCGCCTCGCGGGTCTCGGCGAAGGCGTTCTCCAGCTTGGCCTGGTAGTCGCGCAGCGCGCTCTCGGCCTCCTCGACCGTGATGTCGCCCCGGCCGATCAGCGCCTCGGTGTAGAGCTTTCGGGTCGAACGCTTGGCGTCGATCAGGTCGTACATCAGCGGCTGGGTGAAGCCCGGGTTGTCGGTCTCGTTGTGGCCGCGACGGCGGTAGCAGATCAGGTCGATCACGACGTCCTTGCGGAACGCCTTGCGGTACTCGAAGGCCAGGTTGCCGACCCGGACCACGGCCTCGGGGTCGTCGCCGTTGACGTGGAAGATCGGCGCCTGGATCATCCGGGCCACGTCGGTCGCGTACACGCTGGAACGTGAGCTGGCCGGGCTCGTGGTGAAGCCGACCTGGTTGTTGACCACGATGTGCACGGTGCCGCCGGTGCGGTAGCCGCGCAGCTGCGACAGGTTCAGCGTCTCCGCGACCACGCCCTGACCCGCGAAGGCCGCGTCACCGTGGACGAGCACGGGCAGGACGCTGAAGCCCTCCTCGCCGCGTTCGAGCAGGTCCTGCTTGGCGCGGACCACGCCCTCAAGGACCGGGTCGACCGTCTCCAGGTGGGAGGGGTTGGCCACGACGGAGGCCTTGAGCTTGGAGCCGTCGGGTGAGACGAAGTCACCGCTGGCGCCCAGGTGGTACTTCACGTCGCCGGAGCCGTGGGCGCTGCGCGGGTCGATGTTGCCCTCGAACTCGCCGAAGATCTGGCCGTAGGACTTGCCGACGATGTTGGCCAGCACGTTCAGCCGGCCGCGGTGGGCCATACCGATGACGGCCTCGTCGAGGTCCTCCTCGGCGGCGGCAGACAGCACCGAGTCGAGCAGCGGGATCAGGGACTCGCCGCCCTCCAGCGAGAAGCGCTTCTGGCCGACGAACTTCGTCTGCAGGAACGTCTCGAACGCCTCGGCGGTGTTGAGCCGCTCCAGGATGCGCAGCTGCTCGGTGCGGTCGGGCTTGGCGTGCGGACGCTCGACCCGCGCCTGGATCCAGGCGCGCTCCTCGGGGTTCTGCATGTGCATGTACTCCACGCCGATGGTGCGGCAGTAGGAGTCACGCAGCACGCCGAGGATCTCGCGCAGCTTCATCAGGGGACGGCCGCCGAAGCCGCCGGTGGCGAACTCGCGCTCCAGGTCCCACAGGGTCAGCCCGTGCGACTTGATGTCGAGGTCGGGGTGCTTGCGCTGCTTGTACTCAAGCGGGTCGGTGTCGGCCATCAGGTGACCGCGGACCCGGAAGGCGTGGATCAGCTCTATGACACGGGCCGACTTGGCGACGTCGTCGTCGTGGGTGGCCGAGATGTCCTGGACCCAGCGGATCGGCTCGTACGGGATCCGCAGGGCCTCGAAGATCTCGTCGTAGAAGCCGTCCTCGCCGAGGAGCAGCCGGTGGATCTGGCGCAGGAAGTCACCCGACTGGGCGCCCTGGATGATCCGGTGGTCGTAGGTGCTGGTGAGCGTCATGACCTTGCTCACCGCCAGGCGGGAGAGCGTCTCCGGGGAGGCGCCCTGGTACTCGGCGGGGTACTCCATCGCGCCGACACCGATGATCGTGCCCTGGCCGGGCATCAGGCGCGGCACCGAGTGGACGGTGCCGATCGTGCCCGGGTTGGTCAGCGAGATCGTGGTGCCCGCGAAGTCCTCCACGCCCAGCTTGCCGGACCTGGCCTTGCGCACGATGTCCTCGTAGGCGACCCAGAACTGGCGGAAGTCCATGGACTCGGACGCCTTGATCGAGGGCACCAGGAGCTGGCGGGTGCCGTCGCTCTTGGCGACGTCGATGGCCAGGCCCAGGTTGACGTGCTCGGGCTTGACCAGCACCGGCTTGCCGTCCACCTCCGTGTAGGAGTGGTTCATCTCCGGCAGGACCTTGAGGGCCTTGATGACCGCGTAACCGATCAGGTGCGTGAACGACACCTTGCCGCCGCGACCCCGCGACAGGTGGTTGTTGATCACGATGCGGTTGTCGATCAGCAGCTTCGCCGGTACGGCGCGCACGCTGGTCGCCGTCGGCACTTCGAGGCTGGCCTCCATGTTGGCGGCCGTACGGGCGGCCGCGCCACGGAGTCTGACTTCCTCGGTACCGGCGGGCAACGGGGTCTCCTGCTTGGATCGGGCAGCCGGCGCCGAGGTTGGCTTCGGCGCGGGGGGTGCCGGAGTGGCCGCCGGGGTCACCGGCGCCGCAGCGGAGGTCGGGGGAACGGGAGCGGCCTGGGCCGTCCCGGGGGGCGCGGCTCTGCCCGCCCCGGAGTCAGGGCTGTAATCAGCGAAGAAGTTCCACCAGGCACGGTCCACGGACTCGGGATCCTGGAGGTACTTCTGATATAGCTCGTCGACCAGCCATTCGTTTTGACCAAAGGCTGCCAGCGGGTTTGTCCGCGACGACTCAGACGACACGGCGGAAATCGCCCTCTTCCGCAGATCGGCGTTGATGATAGAGAACCTGTCCAAGGCTACTCGCCCGGACCCGGACCTGCGCCAGTCTGACCGCAGCTCTCCGCCTGATCCTCTCAGGACAGCTCAAAACGGTCATCCCCGGGGGGTCCATCTGGGTGGTACCGGTCTGGTCATTCATGCTCGACGAGCCTGGACTCGATCTTGACGCCCGGCGTCACGGCCTCAAGCAGGGCCTTCAGCTCCTCGCCCGCGGCGTGCAGTTCGTCGAGGGACATGGGGGCCAGGCGCTCCAGCAGGAACAGCGCGTCGGTCGTCTCCTCGGTGATCCGGGTCCGCACGCACTGCCGCCAGTTCCACCGCCTGCAGGTGACACCCAGGTCGTCGCGCCAGACCACCTCGCCGATCTCGGGGGTGTCGATCACGGTCTCGCCCTTGTCGATCACTTCGAACGGCTCGTCGCCCACGGCCCTGACCAGCCTGGCCGCCCCGGCGTAACGGCCGAGGTCCTCTCCGCCGATGGGGAGCCCGTGTCTGACGCTGACCGTGTTGTAGGCGTCGACCACCAGGTTGATCTCCGGCAGCGGCATGCGCCTGACCAACGCGTCGACGGACGGCCTGGTCCGCTGGGGTTTGGCGCCGAATGCCCGGTAGGCCTCCCGCCAGGCCTCGACCTTCGGGTCGTCCGCGGAGACGGCCTCCTGGGCCGCCGTCGCCAGCCAGGCCCTCGACCTGTCGTCGGTCGGGCCGTTGCGCAGGCCGTACACGGCCATGGCCAGGACGGCGAAGTCCGGCCGCAGCGCGCTGACGGCGGGGTCGACCCGGATGTCCTCAATCACGGACCTCAGTCTAGGTCGTCCCCTGTCACATACTTCTCACCTACGATTTCATGCAAAACAAGTAGGAAATATTGACTAAGCGTGGAGTCGTGCGTAGCTTCTCCGGTATGGGCCTCTATCTGACCCGGTGTGCACATGTCGACTTCTGTCGCGTGTTCAGTGCTCTGTGTCCGTGATCACGAACCGACCTCCGTCCCCCCTTCCTTCATCCCTCAGGAAACGTTCGTGATCAAGTTCAGAAACGTCCCGTTCCTTGTGCTGCTCGCTCTCGGCCTCGCGGGCTGCGGCGCGGAGGCCGCGGCCAAACCCGGTGCGCCGGAGACCCTGGAGCTGCGCTACCAGGGCAACGTCGGCGCCGTGACCTTCCCCGAGCTCGCCGAGGACCTCGGCTACCTCGCCCCTGTGAAGCTCAAGTGGATCGGCAACACGATCTCGGGGCCGCAGGACATCCAGGCCGCCGCGACCGGGCAGACCGACTTCGGCGGCGCGTTCAACGGCGCCATCATCAAACTGGCCGCCGCCAAGGCTCCCATCAAGGCGGTCGTCGGCTACTACGGCAGTGACGCCGACAGCTACGTCGGTTACTTCGTCCCCGACGGCTCGCCGATCAAGGGTCCCCGCGACCTGATCGGCAAGAAGATCGGCGTCAACACCCTCGGGGCGCACCTGGAGGCCGTGCTCAAGGAGTACCTCAAGCGCGGCGGCCTGACCCCCGAGGAGATCAAGCAGGTCGAGCTGGTCGTCGTGCCTCCGATCAGCACCGAGCAGGCGCTGCGCCAGGGCCAGATCGACGTGGCCGCGCTGAACGGCGTCCTGCGCGACACGGCCCTGCAACGCGGCGGCATCCGCGCCCTGTTCAAGGACATCGACCTGTTCGGCCCCTTCACCGCGGGTAGCTACGTGCTCACCGACAGGTTCATCGCCCGCAACCCCAACACCACGAAGAAGTTCGTCGAGGCGGTCGCCAGGGCCGTCGAGTGGACCCAGACCCACTCCCGGCAGGAGTACGTCGCCAGGGCGGAGGCGATCATCGCCAAACGGCACCGCAACGAGGACACCGCCGCCATCAAGCTCTGGAAGAGCAGCGGGGTCGCGGGCAAGGGCGGCGTGATCGACCCCAGGGAGTTCCAGATCTGGATCGACTGGCTGCAGCGCGCCGGTGAGATCAAGCCCGGCCAGGTCAAGACCGAGGACCTCTTCACCAACGCCTACAACCCGTTCGGAGGCAAGGGATGAAGCTCCAGATCCAGGGCGTCGGCAAGGAGTTCGCCGTCCGCGGCGCCGACCGGCCCTTCACCGCCCTCGACGACGTCGACCTGGACGTGCGGGAGGGGGAGTTCCTCACCCTGGTCGGGCCGAGCGGCTGCGGCAAGTCCACCCTCCTCGACCTGCTCGCCGGACTGGCCGTGCCGAGCAGGGGCCGCATCCTCCTCGACGGGACCCCGGTCGAGGGGCCGGGTCTCGACCGGGGAGTCGTCTTCCAGCAGTACGCGCTCTTCCCCTGGCGCACGGCGCTGTCGAACGTCGAGTTCGGGCTTGAGGCCAAGGCCGTACCGAAGCGGGAGCGCGCCGAACGGGCCAGGGCGCACCTGGAGCTGGTCGGGCTGCGCGGGTTCGAGGAACGCTACCCGCACGAGCTCTCCGGGGGCATGCGCCAGCGGGTGGCCATCGCCAGGAGCCTCGCCTTCGACCCGGAGGTGCTGCTGATGGACGAGCCGTTCGCCGCGCTGGACGCCCAGACCCGCGAGTCGCTCCAGGAGGAGCTGCTACGGATCTGGCAGCGGACCGGCAAGACGGTGGTCTTCATCACCCACGGCATCGACGAGGCCGTCTACCTCGGCCAGCGGGTCGCGGTCATGACCCCCCGCCCCGGCCGGATCAAGCGGATCCTCGACATCGAGTTCGACAGCCGCGAGGGCGACCTGCGGGCCGACGCCCGCTTCGGCGCCTACCGCCACGAGGTGTGGACGCTGCTGCGCGAGGAGGCCGCCGGGGCCGCCAGGATCGAGACGAGGGCCGAGGAGGTGGTCCCCGTTGGCTAGCGTCTCGACCAGGACGGTCTCCACCGAGGTCACCACGCGGGGTCTCGCCAGGGAGGCGCTCCAGGAGGCGTCCCGTACGGCGGGCGCCGTCCCGGGAGCCGGTACCCGCCTGCTGCGCGGTACGGCGCGCGCCGCCGTCGCGGTGGGCAGGCGCACGGCCGCCATCGCCGTGCTGGCCGTGATCTGGGAGGTCCTGCCCCGCCTTGAGGTGGTCGACCCCACCTTCCTGCCGCCGCTCTCGCAGGTCCTCACGGCGTGGTGGGACCTGCTCGTCTCGGGTGAACTGCTCGACCACACCCAGGCCAGCCTGGTCAGGTCACTGGCGGGATGCGCCCTGGCCATCGTGGTGGCCATCCCGCTCGGCCTGCTGATCGGCTGGTACCGGCCGGTCGCCGAGTTCCTCAACCCGCTGCTCGAACTGTTCCGCAACACCGCGGCGCTGGCCGTGCTCCCGGTGTTCGTGCTGATCCTGGGGCTCGGCGAGACGTCCAAGATCTCGATCATCCTGTACGCCTGCGCCTGGCCGATCCTGCTCAACACGATCGCGGCGGTGCGCGGGGTCGATCCGCTGCTGGTCAAGTCGGCCAGGTCGATGGGACTCGGGCCGTTCCGGCTGTTCCAGAAGGTGATCCTCCCCGCGGCGGTACCGACGATCTTCACCGGCATCAGGCTGGCGGGGGCCTACTCGATCCTCGTGCTGATCGCCGCGGAGATGGTCGGCGCCAAGGCCGGCCTCGGCTACCTGATCAACTACGCGCAGTTCAACTTCCGGGTGCCCGAGATGTACGCGGGCATCCTCACCATCTCGGTGCTCGGACTGCTCATCAACCAGCTCCTCGTTCGCCTGGAGCGCCGTTTCTCGACGTGGAGGACCTCCTGATGACCGAACGCAGGCTCCATCTCAACGCGTTCCTGATGGGCGTCGGGCACCACGAGGCGGCCTGGCGGCACCCGGAAACCGACCCCGGCCTGATCGCCGACGTACGGCACTACCAGGAGCTGGCCAGGATCGCAGAACGGGGCAGGCTCGACTCGGTCTTCCTGGCCGACGGGCTGGCCCTGTGGGGAAACGTCCGGCACAACGCCCTCGGCGGCCTCGAACCGCTCACGCTGCTGGCCGCGCTGGCCGCGGTCACCGAGCACGTCGGCCTGATCGCGACCGTCTCGACCACCTACAACGAGCCGTTCCACGTGGCGCGCAAGTTCGCCTCGCTCGACCACATCAGCGGCGGCAGGGCGGGGTGGAACATCGTCACCTCCGCGACCGAGGCGGAGGCGCACAACTTCGGAATCGAACGCCCCTCCCACGGCGACCGCTACGCCCGCGCCACGGAGTTCCTCGAGGTCGTCACCAAACTCTGGGACAGCTGGGAGGACGGGGCGATCCTCAACGACCGCGCCGCGGGCCGCTACGCCGACACCGGCAGGATCCACGCCCTCGACCACGTCGGGACCCACTTCAGGGTCAGGGGCCCGCTGAACACCTCCCGTCCCCCGCAGGGCCATCCCCTGCTGGTGCAGGCGGGCTCCTCGGAGGACGGCAAGGAGTTCGCCGCCCGGTTCGCCGAGGCCGTGTTCACCGCCCAGCAGACCCTCGCCGAGGGGCAGGCGTTCTACACCGACCTCAAGTCCCGCCTCGCCCGGTACGGCAGGCGCCCCGGCGAGCTGCTGGTCCTGCCCGGCATCTCACCGATCATCGGCTCGACCCAGGAGGAGGCACTCAGGCTGGAACGGGAGCTCCAGGACCTGATCATCCCCGAGTACGGCGTGCAGCAGCTGTCCACCATGCTCGGCGCCGACCTGTCCGGCCACCCGCTGGACGAGCCGCTGCCCGAACTGCCCGAGCCGAGTGACGGTCAGCAGAGCAGGTTCAAACTCGTCACCGACCTCGCCAGGCGTGAGCGGCTGACCCTGCGTCAGCTGATCGGCAGGCTCGCGGGAGGCAGGGGACACCGGGTGGTCGCCGGTACCCCGGAACTGATCGCCGACCAGATCCAGGAGTGGTTCACCAGCGGCGCGGCGGACGGCTTCAACATCATGCCGCCTGT
Organism: Streptosporangium sp. NPDC000239; assembly: GCF_040300765.1. Classification (NCBI taxonomy): domain Bacteria; kingdom Bacillati; phylum Actinomycetota; class Actinomycetes; order Streptosporangiales; family Streptosporangiaceae; genus Streptosporangium; species Streptosporangium sp. NPDC000239. Next base: position 60,746 of record NZ_JBEPEI010000020.1, read on the forward strand.
CCTGCCGAGCGGCCTGGCGGACTTCGTCGATCACGTCGTACCCGAGCTGCAGGCCCGTGGCCTGTTCAGAACCGAGTACGAAGGCCGCACCCTGCGCCAGAACTACGGGTTGGCGCGACCGGTGTCCAGTTTTGAGCAGTTCGAGCAGAAGGTGTCGGTGGCCTCATGAGCATCGTGACAGTGGTGGGCAACCCGCGGACCGGGTCGCGCACGTACGCAGTGGCCGTCCAGGCGGCGCGGGCCGTGGCCGGGCGGCTCGGCGACGAGTGGTCCGGGCGGGAAGCCGAGGAGGAGGTCGTCGACCTGTCGGTCCTGGCCCCCTGGCTGCTCTCCCCCCAGGCCTCGCCCGAGGTGGAGGCGGCCCTCGACCTGGTACGGCGGGCCGACGTGCTGGTGGTCGCGAGCCCGACCTACAAGGGGACCTACACCGGCCTGCTCAAGGTCTTCCTGGACCGTCTTCCCGGGGGCGCGCTCGCCTCGGTCGTCGCGCTCCCGCTGCTGGTGCTGGGCGACGCCAGGCACGCCCTGGCCGTGGAGGTCCACCTGCGTCCTCTCCTGGTCGAGCTGGGCGCGAGCGTGCCGACCCCCGGGCTGGCGGTGGTCGAGTCGCAGATCCCCGCCCTGGACGAGGTCCTCGGTCCCTGGGCCGACAGGGTCGCCCCTCAGGTCAGGGCGGTGCTCACGGCGAAGGACTCGGTGGACTCGGTGACCCGGGCGTGAACGCGGCAAGGAGGGAGTCCCCGATGAGATCGGGAAGAGAAGGCGTTATGAATAGGTTGCGAATCATAAGCGTGGTTTACGCCCTGGAGGAGGAGAAGTGACCGAGCGGAACGACGCAACCGGTTCCGAGATCCTCTCCGGCGTTTCCGGTGTGGAACGACTCGCGGGGGAGGACTCGTGACCGAGACCCTCCCCGGCCGGGCCGTGGACGCCGACCGTTTCCGGCAGGCGCTGGCCGTACACGCGGCCGGCGTCGTGGTGATCACCGCGCAGGCGCGGGGGGTCCCCGTCGGCCTGACGGCCACGTCGTTCTCCTCGGTCAGCCTCACACCCCCGCTGGTCTCCTTCTACGTCGACCAGTCCTCGACCACCTGGCCCTCGCTCAGGCTCGCGGAGCACTTCGCGGTGAACGTCCTGGCCAGCGACCAGGCGGAACTGGCCTCAAGGTTCGCCCGCAAGGGCGTCGACCGCTTCGCCGCCCCGACCGAGTGGTGGCCGGGTCCCCAGGGGGTCCCGATCCTCGGGGGCGTCTCCGCCCAGCTGGTGTGCGTCCCCCACTCGACCGTCGACATCGGCGACCACGTCCTCGTCGTCGGCCTGGTCACCGAGACCAACCTCGTCTCCGACGACCGCCCCCTGCTCTACCACCGGGGCAGGTTCGGCCGCTTCACCCCGCACACCTGACCGTCCGGCGGGGACGCCCGAAGGACGTCCCCGCCGGTCAGGCCAGTCGTACGGTGCCCCGCCCGGTGGGAGGCGGCAGGTCGAGGAGGGTGCGGATGCCGGGCGGCGCCGCACACAGGGCGGCCACCGAGTTGACCGCGTGGGCCGCGGCTCCGGCCAGGCCGTGGGAGATCGCGTCGAGGGAGACCGTCATCTGCGGCACACCCTCGATGTGGACGACGAAACCGGGGGCGGACCAGCGGTCGACCCTGTTGGCGTCCGCCTTGTAGACGCACTCGACGGTCATGAAGGGACGGCCTCTGACCAGCCCGCTGAACGTCCAGCGGGACGCGCAGACCGTGCCCTTCCTGACCAGGCCCGCGGCGATCTCGAACTCCTCCGACGCCAGGTCGAACTCGTCGCTCTCGTCGACCTCGTCGAGGGCCACGCCGAGGGTGCTCGCCACGAGCTGGACACTCTCGGCGAACAGGCCGCGCTGGTACGCACGGAACGGGCGCACCGCGGTCGCGTAGTCCTTGGCCGAGCGGGTGAAGCCGAACAGGTCGACCACGAGCCTGCGGGACGGATGCCCCTTGAAGTCGGAGCACTCACGGACGTAGACGTGGTCGATCCTGCCGGACAGGCCGCTCAGCGCGATAGGGAGCATGTCGCTCACGAAGCCCGGGTTGATGCCGGTGCCGTGCAGGGAGGAGCCGCCCGTCGCGCAGGCGGCCTCGATCCGCCCGACGACCGCCGGGCCGTAACACCACGGGTAGACGAACCCCGTCGTGGTCACGACGTTCTTGCCCGAGGCGAGCAGGGCGCAGAACGTCTCCACGTCGGGTGTCGGATCCCCGTCGAAGGCGGCCGAGGGCAACGGCATGTGCAGCACGCAGTCGGCGTCGAGAGCGAGGATGCGCTCGACGTCGTCGGTGCACAGGACGCCGGTCTCCGGCAGTCCGACGAGCGGACCGGCGTCGAGACCGACTTTGCCGGGGTCGTAGACGAACACTCCGGCGAGTTCGAATTCGGGACGGCGGATCAGATTGCGCAGGGAGTATCTGCCAACGGCGCCCGTGGCCCACTGGACCACGCGGAGGGGCGGCGGTGGGGGCATGGGGGCCTCCAGCCCGGGGTCTTTGGGCAGGGCCGTACTGGGAGGAGTTGCATTGATTACCCTCGCCCGGTAAGTGCAGAAACTTTAGCAGAAATTCACACGCTCGATCACTATCCGCGACGGTCTGACACCCTGTCGTTTTCCTCCGTGCTTCGGGAGGGCGCGGATGTGAACATCATGGCTCACCGGGCGCCCGGGAAGACATGCCGGAAGGCAGAAGTATGTTCTGTGAAGGCGTATGTGATGTCCGGCAAAACATCCCTGTTGCGACATTTGCGACAAACGCCACGCTTGACAGTGGCCTTGACAAAAGGTCTGTCAGGCCGTTTTGGAACGGTCCGAGGTCATGGTCGGTGAACGCCGGAGTTATGGCGGAGAAGGCGAGGCCGGGCCGCCGCTCCGCCTGGCTACGGGATAGGCGGAACGACGGCCCGGCCGGTCCAAGGAGGCCGTCAGGAGATCAGGCGGTCCGTCAGGGGACGTTGAGCACGAACTCGTAGGAGGCGGCGCGCCCGCCGGGCACGGACTGCACGGTCATGAGAAGGCGCCGGTCGTAGATCGTGTCGGTCTGGTTGCGCGGCTCACCCGGGAAGTAGAGCTGCGTGGTCAGGATCGGCCTGTTGGGCGCCTGCAGCTTGACGTGGATGTGCCGGGTCCGCCCCGGGTAGAGGCCCGGGACGATCGTGGTCAGGGAGAAGGCGCCGTTGGCGTCGGTGAACTGGTGGCCGCGGAACCTGAAGCCGTAGTTGTCGTAGTTGCCGGCGTTGTCCGCCTGCCAGAAGTCCAGCAGCACATTCGCCAGCGGTTTGCACGAACGGCTGTAAACACGGCCGGTCACCGTCAGCTTGGTGCCGCCCGCTCCCGCCGGGACGATGTTGGCGGTCAGCGGGGAGTTGGGCTTGAAGTACGGCCCCTCCGTCTGTGCGATGGTGGTCGAGCCGCCGGGGGTGCAGGCCAGAGGCAGGTCCTGCCCCTGAAGCGCGGAGGCGGGGCCCGCGATCGCGCCCGCGACCACCGGGGCCGCGATCGCGCCCAGGCCCACCGCCGCGACGAACTGCTTGCGGCTCAGGCCGGACTCCATTTCCTCTTCTGGGGTGAGAGGAATCTCGGACATCGAGGTTCTCCTTCAGCGAGGTGGTGGCCGTGCTGGGGGTGCGCACGGCTCCAGATGTGTATATCCATTCATCTGACTTGCAAGGTTGACTCTAAGTGCCAGTCTGTTGTCAGGGCGTGCCGGGCATAACGCGATGTTGGATCTGAATGGGATTGCCGCCGAGTAGAAACCAGGGGTGAAGCTAGGGTCATCGCCTCATTAACGCCGAGGAGAGCGTCATGCCCACACTCGTCAGTACGGCCGGCCTGCCCCCGAGGGAGCAGGTCGAGTTCTGGCGTAATGTCGTGTCGGACGCCTTCGGCCCGCTACAGCTGCGGGCCGGGGACACCGGGGGGTTCGCCGGCCGCATCGCGAGCCGTACCCTCGGCCCCGTCCAGGTCAGCGACGTACGCGCCCCCGCGCACGTGGTCAGCCGTGCCGCCCGGCACATGACCACCAGGGGAGGCAGGGAGAACTACAAGTTCTGCCTGCTGCTGCGGGGCTCCGGAGTCATCGAGCAGGCGGGGCGCCGCGTCGTGGCGAGCGCCGGAGACCTGGTCTTCTACGACCTCAGCCGTCCGATGGAACTCGTCCTCGACGCCCACCACCTGCTCGCCCTCACGGTGCCGCGCTCGGCCATCCCGCTGCCCGCGGCCCACGTGGCCGACCTGGCGGGCACCCTGCTGGCCAGCAGGCAGGGACCGGGGAGACTGACCGTCTCCTTCCTGACCTCCCTGGCCGCCGAGGGAGACGCCGTCGACGGGCCACACGGCCAGTATCTCGGGGAGGCCATCGTCAACATGGTGACCTCCGCCCTGAGCGAGCGGCTCAGCGGCGAATCGCCGGTACCCGGCGCGGGCGCCGAGCTGCTGCAGTGCATCACCGACTGGATCGAGCGCAACCTGCACCGCCCGGACCTGTCGCCCGCCGTCATCGCGCACGCCCACCACGTCTCGGTGCGCCAGCTTCACCGGATCTTCCACGCGGCCGGCATGACCGTCGCCGCCCACGTGCGGACCCGCAGAATGGACCGCTGCCGCAGGGAACTGTCCACGGCCCACCTGCGCGCCGACCGGGTCAGCTCCATCGCGGCGCGCTGGGGCTTCTCCGACGCCGCCTCCTTCAGCCGGGCCTTCCGGCGGATCTACGGCTGCGCGCCCAGCGACTACCGCGCCGCCCTCGCCGACGAGGACGTCGAGGACGGTACGGCACAGCGACAGCCCGCCTGACCGGCGGCACGACCACTCGGGAACCGGCGTCCCCGCCCACAAGGCGGGCGGCCGGTGGCCCGAGAACCCGCATCCACCCGGTGGGGGGCGGATGCGACGGCACGGCCTGCGTTCACTTGAGAGTGAACGCAGGCCGTGTCCTGCCTTTTTGCGCCGCCTTCGGCGTCGCGGGCTTGGGCGCTTTCGAGTCGGTGCTTTCCCTCGTCTCTCCGTCGCTGCGCTCCTGCGTTCCTCAGTCCAAGCACCGACGCGCCCAAGCCGACACTCTTCACACTTGGCGCCGGTAAGGCACAAGCCCTGCTTCTTTGCTCCGCCTGGCGGCGTCGCGGGGGCTTGGGCGCCCTGAGTCGGTGTCTTCCCTCGTCTCTCCGTCGCTGCGCTCCTGCGTTCCTCAGTCCAGACACCGACGCGCCCAAGCCGACGCCCCTCACGCACGGCACCGGTAAGGCACAGGACCAAACCCTTCACGGGCGACGCCGGGGGAGGCCGGGCTGAGAGTCAGTCCATGAGGATGATCTGGCGGAGGGGTTCGCCGGTTTTCAGGGCGGTTATCGCCTCGTTCAGGTCGGCCAGGGAGATTCGGGAGCTGATCAGGCCTTCCAGGTGGAGTTTGCCTGCCTTGTGGAGCTCGGCGAGGAAGGGGAAGTCCCTGCGGACGTCCGCGCCGCCGTACAGGGAGCTGAGGATGTTCTTGCCCTCGAACAACAGGTTGAAGGCGCTCAACGGGACGAGGTCGTCGGAGGCGCCCGCGCCGACCACGATGACGTCGCCGCCGCGGCGGGTCGCCTTCCAGGCGGTCATGATGGTCGCGGAGCCGCCCACGGCCTCGAAGCCGTAGTCGAAGCCCCGTCCACCGGTGATCGTGCGGACGGCGTCGGAGAGCCGGTCGGGGGTGACGGCGTGGGTGGCGCCGAGCTTGAGGGCCAGTTCGTGCTTGGACTCCAGGGGGTCGATCGCCAGGATCGTCGTGGCCCCGCAGACACGGGCGCCCTGCACCACGGACAGGCCGACGCCGCCGCAACCGACCACGGCCACGGTCGAGCCGGGCCTGACGCGGGCGGTGTTGAGCGCCGCGCCGACACCGGTCGTGACGCCGCAGCCGATCAGCGCCGCGATCTCGAAGGGCAGCTCGGGATCTATCCTGACCGCGCCCTGCCAGGGGACGACGATCTCCTCCGCCCAGGTACCGCATCCGGCCATGCCGTACGCCGGGGTCCCGCCGTCGTAGCGGAAGCGGGCGTTGACGAAGGCGTCCTTCATGTACGTCATGCACAGGAAGGGCTGGCCCGCCAGGCAGTTCGAGCAGGTGTCGCAGGCCGGGGTCCAGTTGACGACCACGTGGTCGCCGGGGGAGACCGAGGTCACGCGCTCCCCGGTCTCGACGACCACGCCCGCGCCCTCGTGCCCCAGCACGACCGGCAGCGGCATGGGCAGCACTCCGCTGATCACCGAGAGGTCGGAGTGGCAGACGCCGGTCGCCCTGATCCTGACACGGACGTCGGCGGGCCCGACGGGGGCGAGGGTGAGGTCGTCCCGGATGTCGAGACGGTCGTCGCCGACGGCGTGCAGCAACGCACCACGCATGGGGGGAAGCCTTCCTAGTTGCCCTCGATGGAGAGGGCGGCCTTCGGGCAGGACCGTACGGCGTGCCGGACACGGTCCTGTGCCTCCGGCGGCGGTTCGGGCAGCAGCACGTGGAGCTGGTCGTCGTCGTCGAGTTCGAAGACCTCGGGGGCGAGTCCGGTGCAGACGGCGTTGGCCTCGCACACCATGTGGTCGACTTTGACCTTCATGTGAACCTCCTACGCGGGGGACAGGTCAGATGAGGGAACCCGCCCCTGGATCAGACCGTAGGGCACGGACGTCGCGTGTGGTCTGTCACGGGGGGTTCTTCGCGGCCCGCTCCGGGGCCTGACGGCGGGCGCGCTGGTTCACGGTGGAAAGTAGAACATGTTGCATAACGGTGGGCAAGGGCCGTGTGGAACGCCGATCGGTCCCCGGTAGCCTGCTGCGGTGAGCGACGTGACCATGCCCGAGGACCTGCTGGACGCCGCGCTCGGCGCCAAGGGGTTCATGCCGCACGCCGAGGGCCTCGCCCTCTTCGAGACGGCCGTCGAGTACGGCCCGCGCGGTCCGATCTGCGAGATCGGCACCTACTGCGGGAAGTCGGCCGTCTACCTCGGGGCGGGGGCAAGGCTGGCCGGTTCCGTGGTCGTCACCGTCGACCACCACCGGGGCTCGGAGGAGATCCAGCCAGGCTGGGAGCACCACGACCCCACGCTGATGGACCCGCGCTTCGGCAGGATGGACTCCCTGCCGACCTTCCGCCACACGATCGCCGCCGCGGGTCTCGAAGAGGAGGTCGTCGCCGTCGTCGGCCGCTCCGAGCGGGTGGCCGCGCTCTGGAGCACCCCGCTGGCGATGCTCTTCATCGACGGCGGCCACTCGCGGGAGCCGGTGACCGGTGACTACGAGGGGTGGGCCCCGCACGTCCTCCAGGGCGGGGCACTGGTCTTCCACGACATCTACCCCGACCCGGCCGAGGGCGGGCAGGAGCCCCACCGCGTCTATCTGCGCGCCCTGGCCTCCGGGGCGTTCAGGGAGGTCAGACGGGAGGGCTCACTGCGGGTCCTGGAGCGTGTCGGCCCCGGCATCGGCTGACCCCGCCGCCCCAGCACGGCCAGACAGGCACCCCGCAGCGCGCAGACCGCCAGCAGCGCCGCCATGGGCCCGGGGCCGGGCAGCGCCAGGTACAGCACGGCGGCGGACAGGCCGAACACGACCTGCTCACGTGGCCGGGACGGCGTCGTGCGCGCCTCGGGCAGCACGAAGCAGGTGTGCAGGACGAACGCCGCGTCCGTCACCGCCAGAAGGCCGTGACCCAAACCGTGACCCAAACCGGGACCCGAACCGGGACCCGCGACCAGTCCGGTCAGGGCCACGCCCCCGGCCCAGGCCAGCACCAGCGGCAACCGCCCGGAAGACCGTACGAACGTCATGCCGAGGGCCAGGAGCACCAGCGGCACGAACGACTGCAGGGCCTCCGGCACCCACGCGGTGAACTGGTACGGCGGCGCCATCTCGACCCCGGGGCGCAGCGCCGCGACGGTCACCCCCAGGGCGACCGGGTTCACGAAGGGCGTCCCCGGCCGCCCGGCCCGCAGGACGTGCCTGCTCGCGACCCCCACCAGGGCGGCCAGCGCGATCCCGGCCAGGTGGGCCTGGCCGTACAGGAGCATCGCGCACAGCAGGCTCTCGGCGTAGGACGGCAGCAGGAAGGCGCGGTCGGTCAGGTAGCGGGGTCTGTCGCGGGATGTCCAGGCCCGCACGGTCTCCAGCGCCAGTTCGGCGGTCACGCCGGTGAGGACTCCGACGACCGGTGCCAGGTAGGCCTGCTCGAACCCGAGCAGGAGGTGCCCGGCTAGGGTGACGACGGTCACCGAGACCGCCAGCCGGCGCGAAACGGGCACCCTTGTAGGAGCTGTCATGGGTTCCTCAGTTCCGTCACGCCCTGGGGGGTCAGCAGGAGGTCGTGCCAGCCGGGGTCGAGGGAGACGGTGGCGGTGCGCGGGACGCCGCACTCGTCACGCCAGGACAGGGCGACGGGCAGGGCCGCCTCACCCGTGTCGGTCTCGCCGAGACCGAGGAGCAACTCGGGGGCGGAGGCGGCGGGGTAGAGCTGCCCGGCGAGTGTGCCGCCGTCCGGCAGCCGCAGTCTGGCCTCCGCCCCGATCGCCGGGCGCGTCACGCCTGCCGCGCCGTGCGCCGCGCCGCAGGGACCGGCGGGCAGGCGGGGACGCAGGCCGACGAAGGGGGCGGTGACACCGTGGTTGCGGTACAGCGTGGCCGGGGTCAGAGGGCCGGAGACCGCGACGTCGAGACGGCCGTCGTCGTCCACGTCGCCGACCGCCAGGGCCGTCGCGTCGCCCCCGGGAGGCACCGGTCCGGCCACGTTCGTGTGACGGCCGTCCGCGCCTGGCGTGAAGAGGGTGACGCCCCCGGGCGCCGCGACCGCGTACATGATCTCGTCGTGGCCGTCGTTGTCGAGGTCGGCGGTCTCGACGTCCCACACCCGTCCGGTACGGCCGAGCCCCAGCTCCCCGGCCCGGTCCTCGTACGGCGCCTCGCCCTCGTGCAGGTGCTCCCGCAGTCCGGGCAGGACCGTGGAGACGAAGACGGGCCCGATCTCGTCGGGGCCCCGCCCGATGAGGATGTCCTGCGCGCCGTCGGCGTCGAGGTCGGTGAAGGCGACCGCCCCGCTGTCCGAGGAGTCCCGGCCCAGGACGGACGACCTCGGCGTGGTCAGGTCCCGGGTGCCCGACGCCACCCGGAAGGCGGCCCTGCCCGGTGCCGACTCGTTGACGAGCAGCGTGTCGGGTCCGAGGCCGTTGGCGAGGTACAGCTCCGGCAGCCCGTCGCCGTCCAGGTCCCGGGTGCCGAGCGCGAGCGTCCCGCCCGTCCGCCCGGCCTCGCCGAACGCCTGCGGCGCCTCGGTGAACGTGCCCGTCCCCGTCCCGAGGTACAGCCGCGGCCCGTCGTCGTGGACGTCCGGCGACGAGCCGCCCGAGGCCGTCCCGGCGGCGAGGACCAGGTCGAGGTGGCCGTCGCCGTCGAAGTCGCCGACGCTCGCGGCGGCCGTGTTCCACGGGCCGGGCCGTACGGCGGGCTCACGGTGGGCGAAGGCGGTGGCGGAGGGGCGGGTCCCGGGAAGGCGGACGAACAGGGAGGGGGAACGGTCCCGGTAGAGGACGACCAGGTCCTGCGCGCCGTCCTCGTCGAGGTCGGCGGGCAGGCATCCGACGGGCACCCCGCGCGGGCCGGGGGCGGTCAGCCTGAACGGCCGGTAGCCGCCGTGGGTGCCCGGCACGGGAGCCACGGTCACCCCGCCGTGACGGGGGTCGGCCAGGCAGACGTCGTCGGAGACGATCTCGCCGTCGAGGTCGAAGAGCGCCACTCCCGTCGCGGAACCACCGAGCCGGTCGGCGGCGAAGGAGAAGACCGGGGTGGTGGGGGGGGGGGGGGGGGGTTCGGCCGTACCGGTCAGCGCCCACCCGACGGCGACGGCCGCCAGCGCCACCAGGGCGGCCGGACGGACCGGGGGCACGGCATCGGCCGTGTCCCTGGACGTCGCGCCTGGCCGTACTTCGGTCACGAGCCGCGGTTGCGCCTCGCCCAGGCCTTCCTGACCCCGGCCCGCCATGCCTGGTAGTGGTCGCCGGTGTGCGCGTTGTGCCCGAGGGCGACGAGCGCGGTGTCCGTCCAGCCGCCCGCCTCCTCGACGCCGACCTCGCACAGGGCGAGGACGGCCTCGGCGGTGTGCTCGGGTACGGTCCTTGAGATCAGGTGGGCCGAGCAGGCGAAGGCGGCGCCCTGCACGAGGTGGGCGCGGAAGCCGTCCTCGGCCGCCGCGGCGCTGAGCCGTTCCAGCTCGCAGGCCCGCGCGCCGCCCGCGTAGGCGGCGGCGAGCCCGATCCCGCTCCACAGGTCGGCGCGGCGGCCGAGGGGGAACTCGGCCAGCCGGAGGACGACGTCCTCGACGCCCGCGCACTCGTGGAACCAGAGCATCCGGCCGACCCCCTGGTCGAAGATCGCCCGCCTGGTCCGGTCGAGCAGGCCCGCCGTACGCTGACGCCCGACCGTCCGGTCGGCGGCGTAGAATCCCTGGTGGAAGCCGAAGCCGTCGAAGGCCAGCCAGCGCAGCAGGGGGTGGACGGAGTGGATGCCCCACATCGGGCGCATCCGCAGCCGGGCGTATCCCCGGCCGGCACCCAGGTGGATCATGTGCGGGTAGCGCACGCCCTGGCCGCTGAGCAGGTTCCTGAGCCGTTTGCCGCCGGACGCGGTGAGCACGTCGAGGGACGCGCAGGCCATGCCCGCCCCCTCGTAGGCGAAGCCGCGCAGTTCCTCACGCAGGTCGTCGATCCGTTCGGGCTCGCCCGCGATCACCGCGTTGTGCCCGGCGACGCACGCCCGCCCGGCGTTCTCCAGGTGCTCCCTGGCCGGGCCTAGCCGGAAACGCCGCACCCCGAACCCGGTCCGATCGGGGTCCTGCCAGAACAACCCGGGCAGGCCACGCGGCCTGCCCGGTGCCGGATCGCCGGGTGGCAGGGCGGGCGACGGGGCACGGGGCGCAGGGCAGGGAGAGCGGACGGGGACGGTGCGCTCGCCCGCCTCCGGCTCCGGTGCCCCGGGACCGGGCACTCCTGGATGGGGCGCGGCGACCGTCGTCACGCCGCCGTCGCCCCCCGCGATCTCTCCGTCGCCCTCCGTGTCGCTCACGTGCCCGAACGTAGTGAGCCGTCCCCGAGCCTTCAAGCACCGCCTCGGATTCGGGCGAAGAGATTCAGGCGAAGAGATTCAGGCGAAGAGATTCGGGGGAGGGGATTCGGGCGCGGGGTCGTCAGGCGGGTGAACCGGCGTGACTGCAGCCGCAGTCCTGGGCCGGGCGGTCGGCGGCCCGGTCTTCCACGGCGCCGGGCATGGCGCCGCGCACGTCCCTGAACAGCCCGGAGGCCGGGGTGAGGCCGTACAGGGCGTCGGCGGCGAGAACCACGGCGGCGGCGGTGTAGGCGGAACGCTCGTGCGGGAACCACTTCTGGTTGGCGAACTGCCAGCCGGTCCAGTAGGAACCGTCCTCGTGCCTGAGGTGCTGCATGTCGGTGAAGATCCGCAGCGCCTCGTCCCGGTCGCCGAGGGCGTCCAGGGTGAGCACCAGCTCGCACGACTCGGCGCCGGTCACCCACGGCTGGTCGGAGACGCAGCGCACGCCGAGGCCGGGTTCGACGAAGACGGCCCACTCGGCGGCGAGTCGCGCCCGCGCGGCGGGGCCCCGCACCGCGCCGCCGAGGACCGGGTAGTACCAGTCCATCGAGAAGCGGCTCTTGTCGGCGAACGCCTCGGGGTGGTCGGACAGCACGTGGGCGAGCCGGTCGGCGGCCAGCTCCCAGTCGGGCTGCGGGTCGCCGAGACGTTCACCGAGCAGCACGCCGCAGCGCAGCCCCTGGTGGATGGAGGCGCAGCCGGTCAGCAGGGCGTAGCCCGCGGGCTCGCCGTCGGCGGTGCGTTCCCAGACGACCTCGCCCCGGGCGGTCTGCAGCCCGACCACGAAGTCCAGCGCGGACCTGACGACGGGCCACATCTCACGGGCGAAGCCGTCGTCCCCGGTGACCAGCAGCTGGTGCCAGACGCCGACCGCGACGTAGGCGGCGTGGTTGGACTCCCCGCCCCGCTCGACGGCCAGGCCGCCGACCAGCTTCATCGGCCACGAGCCGTCGGCGCGCTGGTTGCGCACCAGCCAGTCGTAACCCCTGCGCACGGGGCCGCTCAGCCCGGCGACGCCCATGGCCATCAGGCACTCGACGTGGTTCCAGGCGTCCACGTGCCCCTCGGGCCAGGGGACGCCGCCGTCGGCCTCCTGCACGGCCGCGATGCTCAGGGCGGTCTCGACGACCAGTTCCCGCCTCATCGGCCGCTCCGGTCGTCTCGGGGCGCGGGGCCGTACCGGGTCACGCGGGCTTCCGCACGTAGAGCACCACGCTCTTGCCGATGAACGGGTTCAGCAGCGTCTCGGCGATCCGGGTGACGGCGGGGCGTTTCATGATGTCCCACACCAGCAGCTCGTGGTAGGCCTTGGCCAGCGGGTGGTCGTCGTTGCCGACGCCGACCGCGCACTTGATCCACCAGTACGGCGCGTGCAGTCCGTGGGCGTGGTGGTGGGAGCCGATCTCCATGCCGACGGCCTTCAGCTTCGCGCTCAGCTCGGCGAGGGTGTAGATGCGCACGTGCCCGCCGGGGGCCGTGTGGTAGGCCTCGTCGAGCGCCCAGCAGATCCGTTCCGGCAGGAAACTCGGCACCGTGATCGCGGCGCGTCCGCCGGGCTTGAGCACCCGGAAGATCTCCCGCATGGCGCTCATGTCGTCGGGGATGTGTTCGAGCACCTCGGCGGCGATCACCCGGTCGAAGGTGGCGTCCTCGAAGGGCATCTTCAGCGCGTCGCCGGTCACGGTCTCGCCGACCGCGCCCTCGGGCACCTCGCCCTCCTTCGCCATCGCGGCGAACATGCCCGCGACGCCTTCGAGCTCCTCGGCGTCCATGTCGAAGGCCACCACGTCCGCGCCCCTGCGCAGCACCTCGAAGGCGTGCCGTCCCGCCCCGCAGCCCAGGTCGAGGACACGCAGGCCGGGTCCGACGGGCAGCCGGTCGAAGTCGACGGTCAGCACTTGCCGCTCCTTGTGAAGTGGTCGGTCACCGGGCGTTGTGCGCGGCGATGGCCTCGCGGTAGGCGTCCACGGTGCGCTGGGCGACGACGCGCCAGGTGTAGCGCTCCATGACCCGGTCGTAGCCCCTGCGCCCGACCTCGGCCCGCTCCTCGGGGGAGTCGAGCAGGCGCCGCAGTACGGTGGCCAGCTCCTCGGGGTCTCCGGGGGCGACCTGGACGGCGGCGTCGCCGACGACCTCGGGCAGCGCCCCCGTCCGTGAGGCGACGAGCGGGGTGCCGCAGGCCATGTGCTCGACGGCGGGCAGGGAGAAGCCCTCGTAGAGGGAGGGCACGACCGAGACCTCCGAGGTGGCGATCAGTTCGCCCAGCTCGGTGTCGGAGATGCCGTGCACGAACCTCACCCGCTCACGCAGGGAGAGTTCGGCGACCAGCTTCTCCGTCGGTCCGCCGGGGGTCGGTTTGCTCACCACGGTGAGGTTCACCTCGCGCTCGGTGGCGAGCTTGGCGACCGCCCGCAGCAGGGTGGCGACACCCTTCATGGGGGAGTCGGCGCTGGCGACCGCGACGATCGAGCCAGGCCGTTTGGGCATCTCGGGGCGCGGGTGGAAGTAGCGGGTGTCGACCCCGAGCGGGATGAGCCGCATGTTGGCCTGCGGCACGTTGAAGTCGCGGTGGATGTCGGCCAGCGAGGACTCGCTGACGGTCAGGATCGGGTTCAGCCTGGGGGCGACCCTGGCCTGCATCCTGACGAAGCCGTACCACCTTCTGAGCGTGAGGCGCTTGCGCAGCGGGGCCTCGCTCAGCTCGATCCTGCGGTCGACGCTGATCGGGTGATGGATGGTGCCGACCACGGGGAACAGCTTCTGGATGTCCAGCAGGCCGTAGCCGAGCGTCTGGTTGTCCTGCACCACGTCGAAGTCCCCGACGCGTTTGGCCAGCTCGCGGCGGGCCCGCAGGGTGAAGGTCAGCGGCTCGGGGAACCCGGCGGTCCACATGGTCCCGACTTCGAGAAGGTCGATCCAGTCGCGGTACTCGCCCAGCTTGGGGGTGCGGAAGGGGTCCTCGTCACGGTAGAGGTCCAGGCTGGGGATCTTGTTGAGAACGACCCCTTCGTCCAGTTCGGGGTACGGCTGGCCGGAGAAGACCTCGACGTGGTGCCCGAGGGCGACCAGTTCACGGCTGAGGTGACGCAGGTAAACGCCCTGCCCGCCACAGGTCGGCTTGCTCCGGTACGACAGCAGCGCGACCCGCAGGGAGTCCGCGTCAGGCACGGCAACCCCTTCCTCAGCCTGTCCGGAAGGGGACAGGTACCGTGAAAGATGACCTCAGTATTCGGATCTTACCATTCGGTATCTCTCTTCCACCTAATGTGGAAACGGTGCTAAAGCCACTTCTGTCGCGCGCCAACTGCGGCATCACGCCAACCGAACGACGTTCGGTGGAACGTGTTCTAGGGTACTGGGGCCCTGAGTCGTGCCCGGCGACGGGAGGGGCGATACATTCGCCGTCACACGGCACTCAGCCGAGCGGAAGTCCCACTTCACGAGCTTCACAAGCGAGGAGGACGCCTTGGCCAGGCGCGCGCTGATCACCGGTATCACCGGGCAGGACGGTTCCTATCTGGCCGAGTGCCTGCTCGATCGGGGTTACGAGGTCTGGGGGCTCGTCAGGGGACAGGCCAACCCCCGTGTCTCCCGGGTGCGCAGGCTGCTGCGGGACGTCCGCCTCGTCCGGGGCGACCTCCTCGACCAGGGTTCGCTGATCTCCGCCGTTGAGAAGGTCCAGCCCGACGAGGTCTACAACCTGGGCGCCATCTCGTTCGTGCCGATGTCGTGGGAACAGGCCGAGCTGACCGGCGAGGTCACCGGGATGGGCGTGCTGCGCATGCTTGAGGCCATCAGGGTCTGCTCGGGTGTCTCCTCCTCACGCACCCCCGCGGAATCCGGCCAGATCAGGTTCTACCAGGCGTCGTCCTCGGAGATGTTCGGCCAGGTCAGGGAGACTCCGCAGACCGAGATCACCCCCTTCCACCCCCGCTCGCCGTACGGCGTCGCCAAGGCCTACGGCCACTTCCTCACCCAGAACTACCGTGAGTCGTACGGGATGTTCGCGGTCTCGGGGATCCTGTTCAACCACGAGTCCCCGCGTCGGGGCGCCGAGTTCGTGACCCGCAAGGTCTCCCTCGGGGTCGCCCGCATCAAGCTCGGGCTCGCCGACCGGCTCCGCCTGGGCAACCTGGAGGCCCGCCGCGACTGGGGATACGCGGGCGACTACGTGCGGGCGATGCACCTGATGCTGCAGGCGGGCCCGCCGGAGGACTATGTGATCGGCACCGGCCGTACGCACACGGTTCGTGAGCTGGTCGAGGCGGCCTTCGCCGCCGCCGGGCTCGACTGGGAGCGGTACGTGGTCACCGACCGTTCCCTGCACCGCCCGGCCGAGGTCGACCTCCTGTGCGCCGACCCGAAGAAGGCCCGTGAACAGCTCGGCTGGGAGCCCTCGGTCTCGTTCGAGGAACTGGTCACGATGATGGTCGAGTCCGACCTGAAACTGCTGTCCGAGGGCGGCGACCCCGAGCAGGACTCCTCATGGCCCTGAGCGAGGAGGCCGGGCGGCGGGCCGTCCTGTTGGTCACGGGCATCCAGGCGGCGGGCAAGTCAACGGTGGCGCAGCGGCTGGCCGAGCGGCTGCCCCGCTCGGCGCACGTGCGCGGCGACGTGTTCCGCCGCATGGTGGTCGGCGGCAGGGCCGAGATGACTCCCGAACCCTCCGCCGAGGCGCTGGCGCAACTGCGTCTGCGGCACCGGCTGACCGCGGCCACCTGCGACGAGTACTTCGCGGCCGGGTTCACCGTGGTGGCCCAGGACGTCGTGCTGGGCGAGCATCTCGTGGAGATGACCCGGCTTGTCCGCGCCCGTCCCCTGCTGGTGGTCGTGCTCGTCCCGAGGGCCGAGGTCGTCGAGGCGCGTGAGGCCGCGCGGGCCAAGGACGCCTACGTCCACTGGAAGGCCGGTCCGCTCGACGCCGTTCTGCGCGAGCGGACCCCGCGTCTCGGCCTCTGGCTCGACACCTCGGAACAGACCCCCGAGGAGACCGTCGAGGAGATCCTCGCCCGTGCGTGGACCGAGGCCCGCGTCGGCGGCTGAGCTGACCGCCTTCGACGGGCCCCGGTCGCCGGGGCCGGGTCAGCCGTTCTCGTGGCGGCGCTGGCACTGCATGCAGAAGCGCGCCAGCGGACGGGCCTTGAGCCGCTCGAACGGGATGCCGGAGCCGCAGCCGTCGCAGCGGCCGTAGGTCAGCTCGGCGATCTCGCCCAGCGTGGCGCGCAGGACGGAGGCGCTGCGCTCGGCGGAGACGATGTCGGCCAGCAGGGCCGACTTCTCCGAGACCTCGACCGAGTCGTCGCCGACCGCGGCCTCCAGCTCGGAGAGCTGCCTGGTCCACCGCAGGAGCTGGCCTTCGAGCTCCTCACGGATGCTGTCGAGCTGGACGCTGCTGAGGTGGACGTCGGAGATCATGGTGTTCTGGTCCTTTCTGAGGGTCGGGAAGCTCGCCAGGGCCGGCCCCGAGGGGCGGGCGCGCGGGGTTTCGCAGTCGTCGCAGTGCCGGGTGTGCGGCACCTGCCGCAGCCGTCGCAGCGCGATGAAGGCCCCGCAGTGCTCGCAGGTGCCGTAGACCCCGAAGTCGAGCCGCTCGATCGCGGCCTCGATCTCCACGACGGTCCGCGCCGCACGGGCGGCACGCCTGGCGGACAGGGAGACGGGCTCCCCCGGGTCCTCCGGGGACGCCGGCTCGCTCCCGGGTTCGGTCTCGTTCTCGGTCATGGCGTCCCGCGCGGCGCCGAGCCGTTCGTGCAGGAGCGCGCGCAGTTCCTCCAGATGCGTCGTGTGACGCTGGTAGTCCTCAAGCAGCCTGCTTGTCGACCTGATGTCGCCCATGGGACATCGACTCCTTGGATGACTCACGGCGGTCATGACCGGTCATGGCTGGACACGGTCTCCGCCGGGAAAGCCGGAACTCGAAAGGCAGGGCGGCGCGAAAGCACCGCACGACTGTGGGACCCCGGCCGGCCACCGCTCGACGCGGTCCCCGTCGGGGCAGGAAAGAAGAGAAAAGGGGCAGCGGGGCCCCCTCAGGCCGTCGTCGTTGACGCGATCATGGACGTGGACTGCCCGGGGACGGGCCTTCCACGCGTCGTCTCGCCTACGGAGAGCCGGTGGCCTTCAAGAGGGCGCCGTCAGGCGGACGGCGGGCTGCGCGAGGTGACGGCGCGCTGGACGTCGTGTCTGGGCGCGGCGGCGGGGCCGGTCGGGCGCCAGATGGAGGGCGGCGGCCCGGGGGTCGCGACCGTGGCGCCGACGGCGAGGAGGGAGCGGAGCTGTCCCGGCGTCGGCAGGTGCTCGGTCCCACCGGCGAGCAGTCTCGGCGCGGTGGAGTGACCGGCGGTGTCGGTGCCGGGGACCCAGAAGCCGGTGCCCGCGTCCGCAGGCCTCCAGCCGCCGGACCACGGGGAGGGGGAGACGGCGGCCAGCAGAAGAACGAGAAGCAGACCCACCGCCGTGACCGCGGTGGGCCTGGGTGTGCCCCACCGCGGTTCCCTCATCACCTCGACCATAGTCGACGTTCCGCGAAAGGGCACTTTAGATATGGGGTGGAATGTCCTATCTCACCGCCGGGTCAGGCGAAGACGTCCTGCTGGTACCGGCCCTGGGCCTCCAGCTCGCGCAGCCACGCCTCGCCGTCGCCTCCGGTCCTGTCGTGGTGGATCTCCGCCAGGGCACGCCGTACGGCGGGCGCCATGCGGAGGCCGTCCCCGCAGACGTAGACGTGGGCACCCTGTTCGAGCAGCTCCCACACCCGGTCCGCCTCGGCGGCGACCGCGTCCTGGACGTACTTGAAGGGGTGTCCGTCGAGCGCGGAGAAGGCCGTGTGCACCCGGGCGGTCCCGGCCTCCTGCCAGCCGAGCAGTTCGGCGCGGTAGAGCCAGTCGTGCTCGGGGTGGCGGCAGCCGTAGAAGACCTCGGCGGGTCCGGACGCCCCGGTCAGGGCCCGCTCCTCAAGGAAGCCGCGCAGCGGGGCGAAACCGGTGCCGGGGCCGACGAGGATCACCGGCGTCGCCGGGTCGTCCGGCAGCCGGAACGGCGGGCTGGGAACCCGTACGTATCCGTAGAAGACGTCGCCGGGCTCCAGGCCCGCCAGGTAGGCCGAGCACATGCCCCGGTAGGAACCGCCGCCCGACCAGGAGGGGCCCTCGACCAGGCCGACGGTGATCCTGATCCGCCGGGGGTCGGCCAGCGGCGAGGAGGAGACGGAGTAGTAGCGCGGCCTGATCGGCCCGGCCATCTCCAGGAAGGCCGGCAGCGGCAGGGTGATCGCCGGGAGGCGTTCGAGCAGCGTGAGCACCGAGACCCGCTTGGCGAGGATCTCGTCGGCGTAGGAGGCCTCAAGCTCGGCGAGCTGGCCCCTGGTCCAGGGGCACCGGGTGTGCTCGGCCAGGGTCGCCAGGTCGGAGCGGGTGGCCACCTCCTGGAGCTCGGCGAACTCGGTCAGCAGCAGCCCCGCGGTCACCGGGGTGTCGACGGGCAGGTGGGTCGTCCCCCTGGCGCGCAGCCGTACGACCTGGTCGCGGGGGACGTGGAGCTGACGCAGCGCCCATTCGACGAGTTCGGGGGCGTTCTTGGCGAAGACGGCGATGTGGTCGCCTGCCGTGTAGGACGTCCCCTCGGGCAGTTCGGCCACGATCGAGCGCACCCCGGGCCTGGGCAGCTCGCGGGAGAAGTCCCACAGGCCGGTGGGGTCGCCGGTCAGCTCCTCGGCCGAGACCACGGTCAGCGGGACCGCCTGCGGGGAGACGACCGCGGGCCGCACGTCGGCCTCGGTGAGGACGTCCATCTCGTAGCGGGGACCGGCCTTGGCCGCCGACGTGCCGTACTCGGCCGCCAGCGCCGCCCAGAGCCCTGAGGTCCACGCCGAGACGTCGCCGTCGAAGTCGCCGTCGGCGTCCGCCTCACCCCGCTCGACGAGCGGTACGGCTCCCGCCGCGGTGAGCTTGTCGAAGACGCGCCTGGGGAAGGCCTGGTAGGTGGGCCACTGGGTGTTGCCGCAGCCGAGCAGCGCGAAGCGCACCCCGTCCATGGCGGGCAGCCCCTCCAGGGCGTCGAACCGCTGGGCGTTGTCGGGGGCCTTGCCGTTGTAGGTCGAGGTGATCACCACGAGCAGCCCCTCGGAGGGCGGTTCGAGCTCGTCCAGGGTGGTCAGCGTGGTCGCGAAGCCGGAGCGCCCCGCGACCTCGGCCAGCCGTTCCGCGACGTCGGCGGCGGTGCCGAGGTTGGAACCGTACGCCACGGTGAGGCCGACTCCCGTGACGGCCACCTCCACCGGCTGTTCCCGGACGGTCTCCGCCGCCTCCACCGTCTCCGCGGTGCCCCGCTCGTGGGCCCTGCGCTCCCTGACCCGGATGGTGAAGTCCTCGGGCTTGAGGGTGAGCATCTGCTTGATCTTCATCCGGTAGGCGTCCGGGTCGGAGATCGCGAAGCGCTGCAGCACCATGGCCAGGGCCAGCCTGGCCTCGGTCAGCGCGAACTGGCGGCCGATGCAGGCCCGCTCGCCGTTGCCGAAGGGCTTGTAGGCGGCCGGGTGGTGGCCCTTCCTGTTCTCGGGGAGCCAACGGTCGATGTCGAACTCCTCGGGACGCTCCCACACCCCGGGGTGCTTGTGCAGCTGACCGAGCAGGACGACGGCGACATGGTCCTTGGTGATCGGATAGCCGCCGAGCTCGGTGTCCTCGAAGGGCTTGACGGCGAACGCCGGGATCGGGGACCACAGGCGCAGCGTCTCCTCCAGGACGCGCGGGATCACGTCGAGCTTCATGATCGTGTCGTAGGTCGGGACGGTGTCGCCGGGCAGCAGTCTGTCGACCTCGGCGTAGGCCCTGGCCAGCACGTGCGGGTTGCGCAGCAGGTTGTACAGCGCGAACGACAGCAGGCCGCTGGTGGTCTCGTGCCCGGCGATGAGGAAGGTCAGGACCTGGTTGCGGATGTTCTCGTCGGAGAGCCGCTCACCGCTCCGCGGGTCGGCGGCCTTGAGCATCAGGCCGAGCAGGTCCTTGGTGTCGCCCCTGCCGGTGCTCCTGCGCTGCCTGATGACGTCGTCGACCAGGTCCTGCATGACCTGGATGTCGGACCGGTAGGCCGTGTCCTGCCGCTTCTTGAGCTTGGTGACCAGGGGGAGCTGCCGGTTGCGGAGCATCGCCTCGGTCAGCGAGCGGCCCATCGCCTGCAGGAACGGGTGCAGCTCCGGCGACTGGAAGGAGTTGAACCGGTAGTCGAACCCGGTGAGGGAGATCGTGTCCAGGGCCAGCCTGGTCATGTCGTCGGGCACGTTGACCTCGTCGGAGATCGCCCACTTGCCGACCAGGTTCTGCGCGATCTCCAGCATCTGCGGGAAGTAGGCCTTCATCGAGCGCTGGCTGAAGGCGGGCATCAGGATGCGGTGCGCGTGGCCCCAGACCGGCTCGTCGTGGCGGGCGGTGAACAGCCCGTCGCCGCCGAAGTCGCGGACGATGGACAGCGGCGGGTCGATGCCCTTGTAGAAGCGTGTCTCGTCGCACATCTCGGCGACCATGTCGGGGTCGTAGACGAACAGGACCTTGCGGCCGAGCAGTTCGAGCTGGAAGAGGCCTTCCTCGGCGTATTCGGCGGCGAGCTTCCTGAAGTGCTCGTCGGGCGAGTGCGAGGGGATCTGGAGCGTGTTGCCGAGCAGAGGGAGCCCCTGGGGGGAGGGGATGGAACGGGTCACCGACATGGAACTCCTCCTTTACCGGGCGGCCTCCCGGAACCGCCAGCCATACACTGTATGTCTCAAGCTACCATACGGTGTATGGCAGTGAGTGCGCGAAGGGGACAACCCCTGACAACCCAGGAGATATACGCGGCCGTTCTGCGGCTGGTCGACGAAGGCGGGGTCGAAGGCCTGTCCATGCGGAAGCTGGCGGCCGAACTCGACGTCAACCCCATGTCGCTCTACCACCACGTGGAGAACAAGGACGCGCTGCTGCACGGAGCCTGTACGGCCGTCGCCCTCGGGCTGCGCCTGCCCCCCGACGACGGCACCCCCTGGCAGGAGCAGCTGCGCGCGCTGGCCCACGCCTACCGCTCCATCGCGCTCTCCCACCCGGCCCTGTGGTCCTACGTCAACACCCACCCCGACCTCGTCGAGAAGGAGGAGAACATGTGGGTGGTCTTCAACCGGGTCCTGGCCGCCGCCGGGGTTCCCGCCGGGGAGCTGGTGCGCGTCCGCACGGTGCTCTACACCTTCGTCTCCGGCCTGCTGACCGCCGAGACAGGCGGCCTGCTCGCCGGGCTGGACCCGGAAGGGGACGCCGAGACCACCTTCGACGCCGCGATCGACCTCATCCTGGACGCGCTGGAGTCCCGCGCCACCTGAGACTTGTCGCAGTCGCCCGCTAGTGTCCTGGAGAAGAGGTGCCGCACACGATTCCCGGGAGCGCACGGTGACCGTGCTCGCCACAGCGCGCGCGACGGAGCTCGAAGCCTCCGTCGAGCAGCTGGTCTACGTCCGCGACGACGAGTACACCGTCGCGCGGATGAGCGCGGACGACCAGGAGGGCGCCCCGGCGGCCTTCGTCGCCTCGGGGCGCGCCCTGGCCGGCGTGCAGCCGGGCGAGACGCTCAGGCTGACCGGTGAGTGGGACGAGCACCCCCGTCACGGCAGCCGCCTGCTGGTCAGGCGGTGTGAGCGGGTCGTCCCCTCGACCGTGCGCGCGATCAGGCTCTATCTCGGCTCCGGCCTGGTCCGCGGCATCGGGCCCCGCCTGGCCCACGCCATCGTCAGCCACTTCGGCGAGCGGACGCTCACGGTCATCGACACCGAGCCGGAACGCCTCACCGAGGTCGTCAACATCGGCGCGACCCGGCAGGCGCAGATCGTCCAGGCGTGGGCCGAGCAGAAGGCGGTCGCCGAGCTGATGGTCGTTCTGCAGGGCTTCGGGATCAGCCCGCTGCTCGCGGCCAAGATCTACCAGGTCTACGGAAACGACGCCCGCGAGATCCTCACCCGTGATCCGTACCGGCTGATCGGCCAGGTCAGAGGCATCGCCTTCCACACCGCCGACCGGATCGCGCTGCGCTCGGGGGTGCCGGAGAACAGCCCGCGCCGCCTCCAGGCCGCGGTGCTCGACCGCCTGGAGATGGCCGCGGCCCGCGACGGGCACTGCTACCTGCCGCTGACCGTCCTGCTCCCCTCGGCCGCCGCCCTCGTCGAGCAGGAGGAGGAGTCCGTACGGCGGGCCGTCGACGCGCTGGCCGCCGAGCGCGCGGTCGTCGTCGAGGAGTCACCCGCGGGGCCCGGCCTCGTGGTCTACGCCAAGGAGCAGCACGGCCGCGAGGTCGCCTTCGCCACGCACCTGACCAGGCTGCTGCGGGCCGCCTCGACGCTTCCGTTGCGGCCCTTCCCCGACGACGAGAGCCTGCACGAGGACCAGCGGGCCGCGGTGAACCTCGCGCTGACCAGCACCGTCTCGGTCATCACCGGAGGTCCCGGCTGCGGCAAGAGCCACACGGTGCGGGTGATCGCGGCGACCGTGCGGGCGATGGGCGGCGGGGTGACCCTGACCGCGCCGACCGGCAAGGCGGCCAAGCGCCTGTCCGAGCTGACCGGCCTGCCCGCGATGACCGTGCACCGGATGCTCGCCCAGCGGGCGGACCCCGAGGAGGGGACGCTCTTCCAGCGGCTGCCGACGGAGGCCGACCTCATCGTGGTCGACGAGGCGTCGATGCTCGACCTGCAGCTGGCCACCCGCCTGGTGGCGGCCATCCCCTCGGGCGGCCACCTGCTGCTGGTCGGGGACGGGGACCAACTGCCCAGCATCGGGCCGGGCAACGTGCTGGCCGACCTGCTCGGGGTCGAGGAGATCCCACGCGTCCGGCTGACCCACGTCTTCCGGCAGGCCCAGGACAGCGGCATCGTCAGGGCGGCCCACCGGATCAGGTCGGGCCGGCTGCCCGACCTGCCCGGCGGGGGCGGCTTCTGGTTCGAGGAGCTGGACGACCCTGAGCTGGTCGCCGACCGGGTGGTCCACCTGGCCACCGAGGCCATTCCCCGCAAGCAGGGCGTCGGCGGCGACCAGGTCCAGGTGCTGTGCCCGATGCGCAAGGGCGCGACCGGTACGGCCGAGCTGGGCCGGAGCCTTCAGGAGCGGCTCAACCCCGCACGCGAGGGTACGGCCGAGCACTGGTCGGGCCCGTCGGTCTTCCGGGTCGGCGACCGGGTCATGCCGATCCGCAACAACTACGACAAGGGCGTCTTCAACGGGGAGACCGCGACCGTCACGGCGGTGCTCCCGCAGGACCGGGTGCTGGAGCTGCGCACCGGCGACGGGGAGACCGTCCGCTACACCTTCGACGAGCTCGACGAGCTGACCCACTCCTACGCGATCAGCGTGCACCGCTCCCAGGGCAGCGAATATCCCTTCGTGGTCGCGCCCGTCGTGGCCGAGGCCGGGGGAGTGATGCTGCGCAGGGGCCTGCTCTACACCCTGGTCACCCGGGCGAAGGCGTGGGTGGTGCTGGTCGGTCAGCGCGAGGCGCTCGAACTGGCCGTGCGCCGTCTCGGCCTGCGCCGCAACACCGGCCTGACCCTGCGGCTCACGCTGGGCCTGCGCGCCTGAAGGCCCGCGGCGGACCGGTGGGCGGCCGCCGCAGGCGCGGGAGCGGGTCAGGAGAGGGTGACCGGCAGCTCCTTGATGCCGTTGATGAAGTTGGAGCGCAGCCGCCGGGCGGGACCCGCCTGGGTCAGGCCGGGGAAACGCTCGGCGAGGACCTCGAAGAGCACCCGGAGCTCCATCCTGGCCAGATGGTTGCCGAGGCAGAAGTGGGCACCACCCCCGCCGAAGCCGATCTGCGGGTTGGGGGAACGGCCGATGTCGAAGACGTCGGGGTCGGCGAAGACCTCCTCGTCCCGGTTCGCGGAGCCGTAGAACACCACGACCTTGTCGTTCTCCTTGATCTCCTGGTCGCCGATCACCGTGTCGGCCGTGGCCGTACGGCGGAAGAGGTTGACGGGGGAGACCCAGCGGACGATCTCGTCGGCGGCCGGGGCGGCGAGCGCGCGGTCGGCCACCAGCCGCCGCCACTGCTCGGGGTGCTCGAAGAGGGCCAGCATCCCGCCGGAGGCCGCGTTGCGGGTGGTCTCGTTGCCGGCGACGACCAGCAGCAGTACGAAGAGGTCGAACTCGTTCTCGTCGAGGGTCTCCCCGGTGACGTCCGGCAGGAGCAGTTTGGTCGCGATGTCCTCGCGGGGCCGTTCGCGCCGTTCCGCCGCCAGCGCGTTGGCGTAGGCGTACACCTCGGCCGCCGCCGCCTGACCGGCGGAGGGGCCGGAGGAGTACTCGGGGTCGTCGGCCCCGATCATCTGGTTGGACCAGTTGAAGATCTTGTCACGGTCCTCGACGGGGGCGCCGAGCAGCTCGCAGATCACGTAGAGCGGCAGCGGGGCCGCGATGTCACGCACGAAGTCCACCGCCGGGAGCCCGGTGACCTCGTCGAGAAGCTGGTGACAGATGTCGCGGATGTGCTGCTCAAGGGCGTTGATCATGCGCGGGGTGAAGCCCCGGTTGACCAGGGAACGCCGCCGGGTGTGCTCGGGCGGGTCCTGGTTGAGCATCATGAGCCGCTGGAGCTCGCGCTGCTCCTCGGGCATCTCGTCGAAGAGCGCGAGTCTCCTGCTCGACGAGAACAGGTCGGAGCGCCGCGACACGTGCACAACGTCGGCGTGCCTGGTCACCGCCCAGAACGGCGGCCAGTCCCGCTCGGGCTCGCCTTCGTGCAGGTAGACGGGGGCGTTGGCGCGCAGCCAGCGGAACTGGTCGTGGGGTGCGCCGTCGCGCGCGTAGACGTCCTTGTCCACAAGATTGATGTCCATTTGAGTCCCTCCTAGGGCGAACCGTATGCGCATCTTCCCTGCGGCGCGCGTGCCTTCCGGTCTGCGAGAACCGGTGCCCCCGCACCGGTCTGAGGGACCCGGGTCAGCCGATCGGGCCCGCCCAGCGGTCGGCGACGCCGTCCCGCTTGATGATGAAGCCGCGTTTCAGCGGCAGGAGGGTCATCGTCGTCTCGATCGCCCTGATCCCGGTCAGTCCGCCGATCTCCCTGAGGATCTCGTAGAGCTCGGAACGGCCGGGGACGGCCACGTGGGCCACGAGCTGGTGGTCGCCCGCCACCGCCAGGACGTATCTCACCTTCGGCAGCCTGGCCAGGGCGTGGCCGACCGTCTCGACCTCCCGCTCCGCGACCCGCAGCCAGAGCGCGGCCTCGATCGGCAGGCCCAGGTAGGCGGGCTCGATCTCCGCGCGGATGCGCAGGATGCCCCTGCGGAGCAGGGAGTCCAGCCTGCGGCGGGCGGTCGACTCGCTGATCCCGGTGGCCGCCGCGATCTCCGCGTGGGTGGCCCGGCCGTCCGCGGCGACCGCGGCGATGATCCGCTCGTCCTCGGCGGAGGGGGTGTCACCGGCGCGCTGGAAGCGCTCGGGCAGCGGCGTCCACTGTTCGAGGAGTCCCTCGATCTCCTGCGGGGTGAGCACGTCCACGTGCCACTCCTGGGGGGTCTTGAAGTAACGCAGCGCCGGGTAGGTGGTGCTCTCGACCACCCCGTCGATCGAGGGGATGTCCCGGAAGATCAGATCGACCAGGGCGTCGTCGGCCACGCACAGCTCCGCGGTGCAGTCGGCGGAGCCGGAGACCAGCGAGACGAACCGGGTCTGGGGCAGCTCGGCCAGCGCGGCGCCGACGTCGATCACCGAACCGGGCCGGCAGCGCAGCCGCAGGATCGCCGAGCCGATCCGGCGGTCGTCGACCACTCCGACGACGGACAGGACGCCCGCCTCCGTCAGCCGGGTGGCCCGTCTGGCCACGTTGCGGGTCGACTCGTCCAGCACTCTTCCGATGCGGTCCCAGGTGGCGCGTCCGTTCACCTGAAGGGCGGCCACCACCCGTAAGTCGGCTCCATCGAGTGGCTGCATGGGGGGCATCCTCGTCGTCGGGGAATCGTTCCGCCCCAAGAGTACGGCTTTGTGATCTTTTATGATGCGATATCCGCTCAGGCGAGCACGCTACGAAGCCACTCCTCGACTCCGGCGACATGGACCGTGGCCCAGGCGCGCGCGACCTCGGGCTGCCGGGCGGCGATGGCCTCGTAGATCGCGGTGTGCTGCTCACGTGTCCTGGTCAGGGCGTTCTCCCTGGTCAGGGCCCGCCAGAGCCTGGCCCGCGTGGTCGGCCCCGACAGGCTCTCGATGAGGGAGCACAGCACCGAGTTCCCCGAACCCGCCGCGATGCGCCGGTGGAACTCCAGGTCGTTGGCGGTCAGCTGCTCGACGCTCGGGTTCTCGGGCAGCCGGGTGAGGATCTCGTGCAGCTCGGCTATCTCGGCCTCGGTCATCCGGGTGGCGGCCATCGCGGTCGCCTCGGGCTCCAGGATCCGGCGGACCTGGAAGAACTCAAGCGCCGTGTCGTCCTGGTGGAAGTCGACCACGAACGCCATCGCGTCCAGCAGCAGGCGAGGCTCCAGGCTGGTCACGTAGGTGCCGTCGCCCTGCCGTACGTCCAGCACGTTGATCAGCGCCAGGGCGCGGACGGCCTCGCGCAGGGAGTTGCGCGACAGGCCGAGCCGTTCGGCCAGGTCGGCCTCCTTCGGAAGCCTGCCGCCAGGGGGGATCTCGCCCTCCAGGATCATCTGCTTGATCCTGTCGATAGCGGTGTCGGTGACCGCCACGCTTCGTCCTCCCTGGTCACGCTCAGACATCGGATGTCTATGAGTGTACGGCGAAGCGCACCATATCTTCCTTGGGGTCCCCCTCGGCGGTACGGCGGACCCGGCCCCGCACCTCAAGGGCACGCAGGTGGGCGGCGGCCTCGGCGGCGGCCATGCCGCGCAGCATGGAGGGCAGGTCGTCCCAGGAGCGCTTCCAGGTCATCCGTGAGGCGATCTCCCAGATGGTGAGCGGCTCGCCCGCCTCGGCCAGCAGGGCCACCAGGGAGGTGAGTTTCTCCTCGTGGTGCGCGCCGATCGCCCGCGCCCGCTCTGCCGTGTCCTGAAATATCCACTCATGGGCGGGCAGGGCTTCGAGCGGTCCCAGCTCCGCCACCTTCTCCAGCGAGGCCAGGAAGTCCCCGAGCGGGTCCATGTCGGTCCGGTCGTAGGGGTAGACGCCGATGTGCGGGGTGATGCCCGGCAGCACGTGGTCCCCGGTGAAGAGCCGGTCGGCGTCCTCCAGGTGCAGGCAGACGTGACCCGGGGTGTGACCGGGGGTCCAGACGGTGCGGAGCCTGCGCCCGGGAATGTCGATCATGTCGCCGTCGCGCAGCGTCCTGTCCGGTGCGGCGGGGGGCTCGGGACGGTAGGCGGTGGTCACCGCCTCGATCTCGGCCGCGCCGGCTCCCGCCCGGCGCAGCATCCCGGCCCGCTCGGTGCGCTGGGCGTCCTCCTCGGCCTCGCGCATGGTCCCGACCAGCTCGGCGTCGGCCTCGTGCATGGCGATCCAGGCCCCGGACTCCTGCCGCACCTGACCGGCGAGTCCGGCGTGGTCGGCGTGGAAGTGGGTGACGACGACCCCCCTGACCTCGCGGATGTCCATGCCCGTGGCGGCCAGCCCGTCCCGCAGGGCCAGCCAGGCGTCGGGGTGGTTCCAGCCCGCGTCGACCAGCACCGGCCCGGCGGGGGACTCGATCGCGTAGATCAACGTGTATCCGAGGGGGTTGCCGGGGATCGGCACGGGCACGCTCCACACCCCGCCACCGATGTCGGTCGGACGCTGTTCGCTGTAGGGCCTGCGGAGGGATTTCAACGGCGGCGCTCCCTGTCTGTCGGCGTCGTCCCGGCGGCTCCACGGTCCAGGGGGTTCCCGGCGCGTCGCTCTAGAACGTTAGTCTGTTCGCCTCGCCGACAGTAACGCGTGCCGGCCTTCAGGGTGAAGGCGGGGCGGGGAAATCGGCGAGCAGCCGGGTGGCGGTGATCTCCAGATGACGCTGGACCTGGTCGTAGGTCCGCTGCCCCCTGAGCATCGCCAGCAGTTCGTGCACCCAGACACTCGTCAGCGAACCCGCGAGGACGCGCTGCTCCTCGGTCACCGTCCGCGCGTCGGGCTCGTGCCCGGAGACGCGCAGCAGCAGGCCGGTCACCCGCTCGGCGAACGGGGTGTCGATCTCCGCCATGATCAGCGAACGGACGAGGGCGTCGGCCAGCTCGGGCTCGCGCATCAGACCCCGGGTCGCGCGCATCAGCACGTCCACGGCACGGCCCGAGGGGGTGGTCGTGGCCGGGGGCCTGCGCTCGACGCTGCCCTCGATCAGGTCGATCTCGTCACTGACGACCGCGACGACCAGGTCCATCTTCGAGGGGAAGTAGCGGTAGAGCGTGCCGAGGGCGACCCCCGCGCGCTCGGCGACGGTGCGCATCTGCATGGCCTCGACGCCGCCGAGGGAGGCCAGGGCCGCGGCGGCCTGGACGATGCGCCTTCGGCGCTGGTGCTGGCTTCTCGCGCGGACACCGCTCGGGTGCGGTTCGCTCTGCATGCCGGATGCCCCCTCGATCGTGGCCGGTCCGGCGCCGCCGGTGGCCGGGGCTCCGCCGGGGCGCGGGGCGACCGGGAGACCCACGGCCGCACGCGGGGTACGCATGAGAACACGTTATCTGACCTTCGCCCGCTCCGGTGGGTTATCTGTCAGTTACAGGGGATCTCTGTCTCCACATGTCACGCGTGTTATGGAGCCCTGTCGTCACCATGGGGCAGGTATGGGGCGGGGTGAAAAATGTAATTGGTTCTACCCCACTGTGCGGAAGTCCTCGGGTACTGGATTTTCGCCCTGGGGAGGGAAAAACCAGCCCGACACATGCGAGCCGTACCCTCCGGAAGGCAGGGGGAAAGGCGGGACCGCCTTCTTCTGGAAGGGTGTGCCGGGGGCGGGACGCGTCGGGTGCGGTCCTTCCCCCACCGACCGGGCCGCCGGGCCGTACGGCGTGGCACGTCGCGGGAGCGCGGTTGTCACGGCGAGGACCCGCGGCCTCGCCGTGCGCCGTGACCCCCGGCGCCGGGAGGACGGTGGTGGTAACTGCCGGAAGGTGTGTGGGCGGTGGCGGCGTCGTGGGCCGCCCACCTGGAGAAGTGGGTATCGGTATGCCGTCGTGTGTGACGTACCGCCAGCAGGATGACGAGTCGGCTCGCAGGTGCGGGCCTCCCGGGAAGGAGGCGGCGTTCGTCGAGGTCGGAACCCTTCTGCCCACCGCCACGATCACGCTGACCTCGACCGCGGGCCTCGCCCCGCCGCACCGTGACCGCCCTGAGGGCGGCCTCCTCGACATCCTGACCACGATGGGCCTCGTCGAGCGGTACGTCACCGACTGGGCGGGACCGGAGGCGCTGGTCCGCGGGATCAACGTCAAGCTCGGCCTTCCCGCCCACGCCGGGGAGACGCTGGCCCTCACCGGGACCGTCATGTCCCGTGAGGGCGAGAGGCTCACGGTGCGGGTCCTGGGACAGATCGGCCTCGGAACACACGTCTCGGGCACCGTCCGTCTCGCCTTCCCCGACCACTGAGGGCGCCGGGCCGGGCGTCAGGGCGTCAGCGGGGTGGGCATCGCGAAGAAGACGAGCATCGCGATCGCCACGCAGACCACGCAGATGACGAAGCCGAACAGCTCCCACGCCCAGTCGTGGCGCTGCCCGCCCCGCCTGGCCTGCCCGCGCCTGCGGCGTGCCCTCCCGCCCAGCCGCGACAGGCGTGTGGCGGGGGCCTTCTCCGAGACGCCGGCGGTCTCGGGTTCGGCGGGGATCTCCCGAGGGGAGTCCGGTACGCCGGAAAGGTCTTCGGGAAGGCCCTCGGGGAGGGGCGCGGGGGCCGGGGCGTCGTCGCCGGGCTGCTCCGCGTGTGCGCCGCGGTGCGCGCCCGTTCTCCTGGCGCTCCGGCCCGGCCTCCTCGCGTGCCTGGCACGGTCCCCGGAGTCCGTGAAGTCCGAGGAGTCCACAGAGGCCTCCACAGGGGCCTCCGCAGAGGCCTCCACGGTGCCCAGCTCGTCGGTCCGTAGCGGCCAGCCGGCCGGGGCGGGCCGTACGGCCTCCGGTTCGGGGAGGACCGGGGCGGCGGCGTCCAGTTCCTCGGCCCGCAGCGGCCAGCCAGGCAGCGGCGTCACGACCCCGGAGGCCTCGAAGGCGGCGAAGTCCTCGGGGGCCGTCTCCCTGGGAGCGGCGGCGACCAGTTTGTCGGAGTGCTGCCTGGGCCTCGGCTCGGGGGTGAACGGCTGGAACAGGTCCTCGGTGGCGCCCTCCTGACGGGTGGTTGGCGCGTCGTCGAGCACGTCCCCCGGGATCGGGGCGGGCAGCGGCTTCGCCCCGCGCGGCTTGGGCCGCTGGAGCCTGCGCCGGGGAGTGCGCGGGACGATCTCGTCGAGCGCGCTCAGCACCGAGTCCTTGAGCTTGGGCATCGGCTCGGTCGTCGCCTCGTGCGCGGAGACGACGTCGGGGTCCGGCGGGGAGAAGGGGTCGGGGAAGTTGTCCCGTGCGGGCGCGGCGGGGAAGAAGTCCGCAGGGGAGAAGGGCGGCGGCAGCTCCGGCGTGGCGAAGACGCTGGTGCTGGTCAGGGCGTCGGTGTCGGCCAGCGGCAGCGGCCAGGCGGGCGGCGTCGGCCACAGGGGCCTGAGCGAGACCGGCAGCGCCGGGGTCCGCGTGGGGGAGACCGGGGGGAGCGCTGGCGCACCGGGGAGCCCCAGAACGGCCGCGCGCAGTCCGGCGGGCGGGACGGCCCACGGGGCGCGGACGAGCACGTCCCTGATCGGGGCCACACCGAGCGCGCCGAAGGCGTCGGCCAGGTGGGCCGGGACCCTGGCAGAGACCAGGGCGAGCTGGAGGGACTGGGCGAAGCGGCGGCAGGCGCTCACGGTCAGCTCGTCGGCCGTGTCGGCGGCCACGTCGAGCACCCAGGACAGCTCGGCGGTGTCCATCTCGCACACGCCGGACAGGTACAGCACCTCGCGCTGGTGCGGGCGCAGGTCGTGCAGCACCCGGTCGACGAAGAGGGAGACCGGGTCGGCGCCGGGCAGCGGGGCGGCGTGGACGACGTCCCGCTGGTGGATCTCGCGGCGGGCGAGCGCGTACAGCGCGGCGCGCGGCGGCCGTGCGTCGGAGACGGCGCCCGAGGAAGCATGAGTGGAGGCGCCAGAGGAGGCGACGGTGGCGAAGACGGCCGCCAGCGCCGTGCCCGCGGCCCCCGGATCGCCCAGCTGGTCGTGGCAGTAGGCGAACAGCCCGGCGGCGTGTGTGTCATAGAGCTCGGTAATCAGTTCGCCGCGCGAGCGCTGACCGAGGATCGGTTGGTTCACGAGACCGGTTCCTCTGGGGTCGTGGTGAGAAGCGAGGGCGAAAAGCCCGTGGTACGTGTGACTGGAGGGGTCGATGTCCACGATATGGGTAATCGTGGTGAGACGCCGAGATTCTGGGCACTATTGAGTGCTCTTTTGCTCGATATCTCACGATCCCGGATGACTTGGCCGGGGGGACGGGGTCGAATGTCGGAGGGCCACCGTAGGCTGTCGGTCGGACAGATCATGGGGCGGTTGTGGCAGGGGGGCCGCGGCCCTGCCGAGAAGCATGGGGTTGCGCATGATCACATTTGACGGGGTCACCAAACGCTACGCCGACGGGACCGTGGCCGTCGACCGTCTCAGCCTTGAGGCGCCGACGGGCGAGATCACGGTCTTCGTGGGCCCCTCAGGATGCGGCAAGACCACCTCACTCCGCATGATCAACAGGATGATCGACCCGTCGGAGGGCCGTGTCCTCCTCGACGGCGTCGACGTCACGACCATCGACCCACCGGCCCTGCGCCGGGGCATCGGTTACGTCATCCAGCAGGCGGGCCTCTTCCCGCACCGCAAGATCGTCGACAACGTCGCGACGGTGCCCCACCTGCTCGGCTGGAACAGGAAGAAGGCCCGCGACCGCGCGATGGAGCTGCTCGAACGGGTCGGGCTCGACCTCGGGCTCGCCGAGCGCTACCCCTTCCAGCTCTCCGGCGGGCAGCAGCAGCGTGTCGGCGTCGCCCGCGCGCTGGCGGCCGACCCGCCGGTGCTGCTGATGGACGAGCCGTTCAGCGCGGTCGATCCCGTCGTGCGCACCAGCCTGCAGGAGGAGCTGCTGCGGCTGCAGGCCGAGCTGAACAAGACCATCGTCTTCGTCACCCACGACATCGACGAGGCCGTCAAACTCGGCGACCGGGTGGCCGTGCTGCGCGTCGGCGGCCACCTCGCCCAGCTCGACGACCCCGCGACCCTCCTGTCCAGGCCCGCCGACGACTTCGTCCGCGAGTTCCTCGGCCGCGACCGGGGCATCAGGCGCCTGTCGTTCGTCCCCGGCCAGGAGGTACGGCTGCGCACCGACCTCACCGCGCCCGTCTCCGCCGAGGTCGCCGGTCTGCGCGCCGCGGCCGATCCCTGGCTGGCGGTGCTCGACGAGGACGGCAGGCCGCTCGGCTGGGTCAGGGTCGCCGACCTGCCCGCCTCGGGCACGCTCGCCGACGTGCGGCCCGCGCCGTACGGGACGTTCGTCAGGGGGCGCGACTCGCTGCGCGCGGCGCTCGACGCGACACTGCTGTCCCCGTCGGGGTGCGCGATCGCGGTCGACGACGCCGGGCGGGCCGAGGGCGTGGTCACCCGCGAGGCGCTGAACGAGGCGCTCGACCGGGTCGCCGGGGGCGCCCATGCGTGAGGAGCCGCTGGTTCGCTGGGACTGGATCGGGCGTAACTGGCCCTCCATCCAGTCCCTCCTCGAAGATCACGTCGTCATGTCGCTGGTGCCGATCGTCGTCGGGCTGCTCGTCGCGCTCCCGCTCGGGCTGGCCTGCGTCCGCTGGCGCGGGATCTACCAGCCGACCATGAGCGTCATGAACGTGACCTACTCGCTTCCCTCGCTGGCCGTCTTCGTCATGCTCATCCCGGTCACGGGCCTGGCCACCAGGGCGACGGTCATCGTCCCGCTCGCCTTCTACTCGCTGGCGGTGCTCATCCCGGCGGTGGTCGACGGGCTCGGCTCGGTTCCCGACCACGTGCGCCAGTCCGCGGTCGCCATGGGCTTCACCCCGCTGCGCAGGCTGTTGCTGGTCGAGCTGCCGATCGCGGTCCCGGTGGTGCTGGCCGGGCTGCGCGTGGCCGCGGTCTCCAGCATCAGCCTGGTCAGCGTGGGGGCGCTGGTGGGCAGGGGCGGCCTCGGCTACCTGTTCATCGACGGCTGGCAGCGGCAGTTCTACACCCCGATCATCGTGGGCGTGGTGCTGGTCGTGCTGCTGGCCGCGATCGCCGACGCGCTGCTCGTGCTGGCCCAGCGGCTGCTCACCCCGTGGTCACGGGCGAGGGGGACGACATGAACTGGCTGGTCGACTTCTTCGGCGACCCGGCCAACTGGTCGGGCCCCGACGGCATCCCGGTACGGCTGGCCGAGCACCTGCAGTTCTCCGCGGTCGCGTTGCTGCTGGCCATGCTGGTGGCGCTGCCACTCGGGCTGTGGATCGGGCACACCGGCAGGGGGGCGCTGCTGGTCGTGCTGAGCGCCAACGCCGCCCGCGCCCTGCCCACGCTCGGCCTGCTGGTGCTGGTCGTGCTGCTGGCAGGCCTGGGCACCGACCTGCCGGTGCTGATCCCGCTGGTCGCGCTGGCCGTGCCGCCCATCCTCGTCAACACCTACGAGGGCGTCAGGGGTGTCGACCCCGACCTGAGGGACGCCGCGTACGGCATGGGCCTGCGCGGCGGCCAGGTCCTGGGGCGGGTGCTGGTGCCGGTCGCGCTGCCGCTGATCCTGCTGGGCCTGCGGCTCGCGGCGATCCAGGTGGTGGCGACCGCGACCGTGGCCGCCTTCGTCGGACTGGGAGGCCTGGGGCGCTACGTCGTCGACGGGTTCGCCACCAACGACTACCCCCGCACCCTCGCCGGGGCGGTGCTCGTCGCGCTGCTCGCCCTGCTCGTCCAACTCGTCTTCGTCCTGATCCAGAGACTGGTGGTCTCACCGGGGGTGAGGCGGCGTAACGCCGTACGGTAATGTCACCTTTACCTCCCGCCTTAGAAGGGAAAGCACGATGAAGCGCCTTTTCAGCACCGTGGTGGTCACCCTCGCCGCGGCGCTCACACTCAGCGCGTGCGGTGGCGGTGATCCGCTCACCAACACCTCCCCGACCCCGGCAGACTCCGGGGCCGCGCCGGCGACCGGGGGTGGCGGGGGCAAGGTCGTCGTCGGCTCGGCGAACTTCCCGGAGAACGTCCTGCTCGCCGAGATCTACTCCCAGGCCCTTGAGGCCAAGGGCGTCCAGGTCGAGAAGAAGCTCAACATCGGCAGCCGTGAGGTCCTCTACGGGCAGGTCAAGAGCGGTGGCCTGACCATCCTGCCGGAGTACGTCGGCTCGCTGCTCGCCTTCATCGACAAGTCGGCGACCGCCAAGAGCAAGGAAGACGTCGTCGCCGCGCTCAAGGAGAAGCTCCCCGCCGAGCTTGAGGTCCTCGAACCCTCCGCGGCCGAGGACAGCGACTCGCTGACCGTGACCAGGGAGCTCTCCCAGAAGGTCGGCCTGGTCACGATCGAGGACCTGGCCAAGGTCGCCAAGAACTACACCGTCGGCGGCCCGCCGGAGTTCCAGACCCGCCAGGAGAAGGCCCTCAAGGAGGCCTACGGCCTGGAGTTCAAGGAGTGGAAGAAGACCGGTGACGCGACCGCCGACGCCATCAAGGACGGCACGATCGAGGTCGGCAACGTCTTCACCACCGACCCCAAGGTGATCATCAACGGCCTGGTCTCGCTGCAGGACACCAAGCACGTCTTCGGCGCGGGCAACGTCGCGCCCCTGGTCAACAAGGCCGGGGTGAACGAGACCGTCACCGGCACGCTGAACGCGGTCTCCGCCAAGCTCGACACCGCCGGGCTGCTCACGCTGATGAAGCGCGTCTCGATCGACAAGGCCGACGCCGCCACGGTGGCCAAGGACTGGCTGACCCAGAACGGTCTCGCCTGACCCCCGCCGGTCCTCCAGCACGGCCCGTGCCGCCCCGCGGCGCGGGCCGTGCGCCGTTTTCGCCATGATTGACCAATGAACGAGTTCGTCGAGGCCATGGGACAGGTGCCGACCGCCGTGACGGTCGTCACGGTGAAGGACGAGCGTGACGACGTGGGGGCGACCGTCGGCACCTTCACCTCGGTCTCGCTCGATCCGCAGCTGGTCATGGTGAGCATGGACAGCGGCGGCTACCTCAACGAACTGCTGCTGCGCCGTGACCGCTGGGCCGCCAGTGTGCTGTCCGGCGGGCAGAAGGCGATCGCCAGCCGGTTCGCCACCGCGGGCCGTCCCGGCGCCCGGCTCCTGCTGGCCGGAACGCCGCACCACCGGGGCGAGCTGAGCGAGGCACTCGTCGTGGACGGCGGAGTGACCGCCCTGGAGGCCGAGACGATCAAGGTCGTCCCCGCCGGGGACCACACGCTCTTCGTCGCCAGGGTGCTGGCCGTCGACTACGTCACCCCCGGCCTGACCCCTCTCGTACGGCTACGCGCCCGCTACCGCCCGGCCGGCGGCTGAGCCCGCCGTACCGGGGGCGCGTTCAGGGGGCCGTCATGTCGCGCAGGCCCGCCTCCATGACCTTGACCAGCTGGGTGAGCCCCTCGATGATCTGGGCTCGCTGCTGGGCGGTCATGCCGCTGAGGAGGCGCACCTCGACGGCGAGCTGCTGCGGGAACAGCGTGTTCACGACCTCGCTGCCCTCGTCGGTGAGGTGGACCAGGGCGGCCCTGCGGTCGGCGGGGTTGGCGGTGCGGCTGATGTAGCCACGCCGTTCCAGCTTGGCCAGGGTCTTGCTCAGCGCGGCGGGGGAGCGGCTCATCTGCCTGGCGAGCTGCCTGGCGATCGTCGGCTGTTCGGCGTACCGCAGCCGGAGCAGCACGTCCAGCTCGGGGGAGGTCACCGAGGCGCCGGCGAAGAGTGGCTCGATGGCCAGGTCGAGCAGCGCCTGAACCCGTTTCAGCGGGCCGACGACCTCCATCGAGGAGGTGTCGAGGCCTGGATACATCTGCCGCAACCGCTCGTACACCTGCTGGGCGGGGGCTTGCATGAGCCCTCCAATTCGTTAACCTATAAACTACTTATATCCGTTAACTAGTTAACTACCTGTTGCCGATGTCGCCCATCGTAGCGGCGTCACGTTCGCCCGGTGGCGAGAAAGCAGTTCGTGCCATGCCCAAGGACCCCCCTCTCGCCGCCCCCACAGCGACAGACACAGTGACAGACGCAGTGACAGACACAGTGACAGACGCAGCGACCGGTGAACGGCCGCCGGAACACGTCGGACGGCTGCTTGTCGTGCTCGCCGCCCTCGGCGCCGTCGCCCCGCTGGCCACGGACATGTACGTCCCCGGCTTCCCCGGGCTGGTCCGGTCTCTCGGCACGACCGAGTCGTCGGTCCAGCTGTCCATGACGGCCTTCCTCATCGGCCTGGCCGTCGGGCAGATCCTGCTCGGCCCGGTCAGCGACGCCGTCGGCCGCCGTAAGGTCCTGCTCGGCGGCGCGACACTGTTCACGGTGTTCTCGCTGGTCTGCGCACTGGCCCCGAACGTCGACGTGCTCAACGTCGCCCGCCTGCTCGAAGGCGTCGCGGGGGCGGCGGGCATGGTCGTCGGCCGCGCCGTCCTCACCGACCGCTTCCACGGTACTCCCGAGGCCCCGCGTCACTTCGCGACCCTGTCGGTGATCGTGTCCTTCGCCCCGATCGCCGCCCCGGTGCTCGGCGGAGCCATCCTCGGCGTCGCCTCCTGGCGGGTCGTCTTCGCGGCGCTCGCGGGCTTCGGCGTCCTGCTGGTGCTGGGCGTCCTGGCCTGGGCGCCGGAGAGCCTGCCCGCCTCCCGCAGGCACTCGGGCGGGGTCGGCACCACCTTCAGGGCCATCGCCGGGCTGTTCGGCAGGCGCGCCCTCATGGGGTACGTCCTCACCTCCTCCTTCTGCGGCGCGGCCCTGTTCACCTACATCGCGGGCTCGGCGTTCGTGTTCCAGGACGTCTACGGCGTCTCACCCACCCAGTACAGCCTCATCTTCGCCGTCAACGCCCTCGGCATGCTGGTCGGCGGGATCGTCTTCGGGCGGGTTGCCTCCCGGGTCAGGATCAACGCCCTGCTGACCGTGGGCCTGGGCACCGCCCTGGCGGCGACGGCCGTACTGCTCGTGGTGCTCCTCACCACGGGCGGCGGGCTCGTCGTCACCTGGGTCTGCTTCTTCCTGGTCATCGTCGGCTTCGGCCTCGTCCTGCCCGCGAGCACGACCATCGTCCAGGCCCTCGGTCACGACGCCCCGGGAGCCACCTCCGGCCTCCTCGGCGGCACCCAGTTCGTGCTGGGCGCCGCCGCCTCCCCGCTGGCGGGCCTGTTCGGGACGGACAGCCCGACGCCGACGGCCGCGGTCATGCTGGTCGCTCTCGCACTGGCCGCCCTGGCCCTGGCGTTCGCCCGTCCGTGGCAGGGCCACGGAGAGCCGGTACGGCTCAGCGGATCGTCCACGACCCGGGAAGCATGAGCGGCCCGTAGGACGGCAGGCCGAGCTCGGCGGCCAGGTGGGCCAGCGGCCCCCACGACTCAAGGCGCAGCCGCGTCATGGCGGCGGCCTTGTCCTCGCTGGAGTCCGCCGGGCGCAGGCGCTCGATCGGGTTGAGCCGGGGGTAGGCGCGCACCGGGGCGTCCTCGGCCAGACCGCCCTTGCGCCGGGCCAGGGCGAGGGCGTCCTCAAGGCCGCCGAGCACGTCGACGAGCCCGCCCTCGTGGGCGTCGGCGCCCGTCCAGACCCGGCCCCTGGCCAGCTCGTGGACGCGCTCCCGTGACAGGCCGCGCCCCTCGGCCACCTTGTTGACGAAGTCGTCGTAGACCCGGTCGAGCCAGACGTTGATCCGCTCCCACTGGGCCTCGGAGAAGGCGTGCGTCGAGGAGAACATCCCGGCGTTGGCGCCCTCCCCGACCGACTCGGTGGAGACACCGATCTTGTCCAGCAGGCCGCCGATGACGGCCTTGCCGCCGAACACGCCGATGGAGCCGGTGAGCGTGCCCGGCTGGGCCACGATCGCGTCGGCGGACATCGAGACCATGTAGCCGCCGGAGGCCGCGACGTCGCCCATCGAGACGACCACGGGCTTGCCCGCCCTGCGGGTGAGCACGACCTCACGCCAGATGGCGTCGGAGGCCACGTAGGACCCGCCGGGGCTGTCCACCCGGAAGACGACGGCCTTGACGTGCTCGTCGCGCCGGGCGGCGCGCAACGCGGCGCAGACGGTGTCGGACCCCATCGCCTCGCCGCCGCCCAGGGGGCTGCGCCCGCTGCGGCCCAGCCGGATCGGGCCGCTGCCGTGCACCAGGGCGACCGTCTGGCCGCCCGGCTGCGGGAGCTTGCCCGCGATCGGTCCCTTGGCGTAACGGCCGACGTAGAGCAGCAGGGACTCCTCGCCCGCGGCCCTGCGCACCTCGTCGTAGACCTCGTCGCGGTAGGCGAGCCGGTCGACGAGCCCGGCCTCGACCGCCTCGGCGCCGATGAACGGCCCCCGGTCGATCAGCTCCCTGACCTTGGCGGGTTCGAGGCCGCGACCCTCGGCGACACCCGCGACGACCTGCTCGACGACCGACTCGGTGATGCGGCCCAGCGACTCGCGGTGGGCGTCGGTCATGTGGTCCTGAGTGAAGGTGTTGGCGGCCGTCTTGTACTCGTGCCGCTGGCCGATCTGGTACTCGACGCCGAGCTTGCCGAGCGCGCCCCGCAGGAAGCGCTGTTCGAGGGAGACGCCGGTCAGCCCGACGTCGCCGGAGGGCTGCAGGTAGACCTTCTCGAAGGCGGTGGCCAGGTAGTAGGGGACGGTGCCCGCGCCGAACTCCCCGAAGGTCTCGGAGAAGGCCACCGTCAGCTTGCCCGCCTCCC
Source organism: Streptosporangium sp. NPDC000239 (assembly GCF_040300765.1). NCBI lineage: Bacteria > Bacillati > Actinomycetota > Actinomycetes > Streptosporangiales > Streptosporangiaceae > Streptosporangium > Streptosporangium sp. NPDC000239. The sequence continues at coordinate 99,765 of NZ_JBEPEI010000020.1, forward strand.
TGAGCCGGGTCACCGACCGCCGTAGCTCCTGAACCGTCGCCAGGCCGAGGGGCCGGGTGCCGACCTTGACGATCAGCGCCCTGACCCTGGGGTCCTTCGCCGCGCGCCGCAGACCGGAGAGCACGTCGGCCAGCCGCGTCTTGCGCATGGACAGGATCGCGCCCAGAGGGTCGGCGGGAGGCCCCTCGAAGAGCCCCTCGGTGAGGTCGAGCTCAAGGACAAGCGGAGCGGTCCGCCGCTGCCTGAACCGGTCGACGGTGTCGATGATCACCTTGGTCGCATCCATGCTTGACACCCTAAGCGACGTCTTGGCGACAGGGTCCTGTGGCGGAGAACCTCTCCGAACCGGCGCCGGGGGCGTCAGGTACGGCGGGCGTTGACGTGCCTGCCCAGCAGTGAGGCCGACGCCGAGGGGAACGACCCCCGCAGCCGCCTGACCTCCGCCGTGGTGAGGGCGTCCCCGACCGACGTGGTCTCGTTCACCCTGGCGGTGAGGTTGACGGAGCCGCTGGCCCAGTTCAGCCAGGCCGCCAGCAGTTCGCTCTCGAACACCGTCCGCTTCGTCCGCTTGGCGGGCTTGAGCACCCGGCGGGCGGCGGCCGGGGTCGAGGCCCCGCCCAACTCGGGGAAGACCCTGCTGGCCTTGCCCACCATGCCGAGATAGCACCGGAGCGTCGCGTCCGTCAGCGTGCCCTTGCCCGTGCCGAACTCGGCGGCCCACTTCGCCGCGCTCAGCGTCTTCTTCGATGTCCCGCGCACGCACATCGTGGGCCTGACAGGCGCCGCGACGGCGGGCGGATCGACCGGGTCGGCGGTGACGGTCACGGTGACGGTCACCGTCGGCAGCGGGATCGGGACGGGCGCCTGGGTCGGCCCGACGGGCGGGGTGCCGGGTTCGGGGCTCGGGTCGTCGCCGGGCTCCTCGGGAACGTCGGAGTCTCCGGGGTCTCCCGGGTCTCCGGGTCCGGGGTCACCCGGGTCGCCGGGATTCTGGGTCACCCCGGGGGAGGGGGCGGCGCCGGTGAGCGCGCCGTACAGGTCGAGGCGGGGGACGGCGACCCCGTCGTAGACGATCGGGCGGCCCGCGGCGGTGAGCCTGCCGGTGAGCGCGCCCGCCGAGGCGTCCGCGCCCGTCTCCGCGGCCCGCTGCGCCAGTACGGCCAGCGCCCCGGTGACGTGCGGGGTGGACATCGAGGTCCCGCTGTAGATCTCGGTCCTGCCGCCGGGGACCGAGGAGTCGACGTCGACGCCGGGGGCGAACAGGTCGAGGACGGAGCCGTGGTTCGACCAGTCGGGGACGCGGTCGGCGTCGTCGGTGGCGCCCACGGTCACCGCGCCGGACAGGCAGCCGGGCACCCCGGCGCCGGGGGAGCCCTCGTTCCCGGCGGCGGCCACGGTCGCGACGCCCTTCGCGAGCAGCGCGCCGAGGCGTCCCCTCATCTCCTGGACCTCGGGCTCGCCGTCGCAGGAGGCGCCGTAGAGACCGCCGCCGAGGCTCATGTTGACCGCGACGAGGCCGGGGACGGTGTCCTTCAGCCGCGTGAGGTATTCGAGGGCGAGCAGGAGCGAGGACTCGTAGGCCGTGACGCAGGGCTCACCGGCCCCGCAGTCGTCGACACGGCTGAAGACCTGGAGCGCCACGATGTCCGCCCCCGGAGCGACGGCGTGGGCGATGCCCGCGACGTGGGTGCCGTGCTCGCACAGGTTGACCTGGCCGTCCAGACAGGCGGGTGTGGCGGCGTCGGCGGCGCGCTCGGAGGTGTCGGCCTCCTGCCCGTTCGGGCACAGGGAGCGCACGCCCTCGTCGACGACCGAGAAGCAGGCCTGCCGTACGACCTTGCTCCCCAGGGCGGGGTGGGCGGCGTCGATCCCGGTGTCGACGATCGCGATCGTCGTGCCGCGTCCGTCGGCTCCCTCAGCGTGGGCGCGGTCGGCCCCGACGAGCGTCAGGCCGGAGGCGAGCGAGCTGGGGGAGTAGGTGCGGTCCCTGCGGATGGAGACCACCCGGGGGTTCTTGGCCAGCTCGGCCAGCGACTCACCGGTGCCCTGCACGACGATGAAGGAGGTGTCCTGGGGCTGGAGCACGACGTCGGTCTCCGGCAGCAGCCGTGCCTCGCCCGCGACCTGTTCGGCCTGCGCGGGGACGGCGAGCTCGACGATGGCGCGGGCGCCGTCCTCGTCGGAGACGAGCCCGGCCTCAAGCTTCTCCGGCTCCGGTGTCGTCTGGACCGTTTCCGCCGGCGGCTCCTCGGCGAGGGCCGGTACCGCGGGGGTCCCACAGAAAACGACGCAGAAAACGACGCCGAGCACGATCACCTGGGCCACGAGGGCTCGAAGTCGCACACGTCCTCCGGGGGGTAAGGACAGCTCCGGCTGCTGATCATGCGATACGGAGTTTAAATACTGCTTTGTCGCCAGTGAATAGCACGTACCGGATTTGAAGGATCTTCTCAGCCCGAGTTCATCTCGGGGCCGGACATGGCTCGGCCCCCCGCGGCGTGTCGCGCACGGAGGGCCGAGTGTCCGAAATATTACTTGAGGCCGTTGGAGAGCGCGGTGATCAGCTCACCGTTGGGGGTGTCTCCGCTGGTCTCCCAGAAGAACGCGCCACCGAGGCCCTGGCTCTTGGCCCAGGCCATCTTGCTGGTGATGGTGGCGGGGGTGTCGTAGCTCCACCACTGGCCGTTGCAGAAGGCGTAGGCCGTACCGGCGACGGTGCCGTTGGAGGGGCACTTGGTCTTGATGACCTTGTAGTCCTCGATGCCGGCCTCGTAGGTGCCGGGAGCGGCACCGGTGGCGGTGCCACCCGGGGTCGACTGGGTCACGCCGGTCCAGCCACGGCCGTAGAAGCCGATACCGATGAGCAGCTTGCTGGCGGGGATGCCCTTGCCCTTCAGCTTCTGGATGGCGGCGTCAGTGTTGAAGCCCTCCTTCGGAATGCCCTGGTAGGAGGTCAGGGGCGAGTGCGGAGCCGTCGGGCCCTTGGCGTCCCAGCCACCGAAGAAGTCGTAGGTCATCGGCATGAACCAGTCGAGGTACTGGGTCGCACCGGCGTAGTCGGCGAGGTCGATCTTGCCGCCGTCGGCGCCGTCAGCGGTGATCGCCGCGGTGACCAGGGCGCTGGAGCCGAACTTGGCGCGCAGCGCGGAGACGACCTTCTTGAAGGCGTCGGGGCCGCTGGTGTCGCAGGTCAGGCCACAGGCGTTCGGGTACTCCCAGTCGACGTCGATGCCGTCGAAGACGTCAGCCCAACGCGGGTCCTTGACGACGTTGTAGCAGGAGTCGGCGAAGGCCTGCGGGTTGGCGGCGGCCTGGGTGAAGCCACCGGACCAGGTCCAGCCACCGAAGGAGTAGATGATCTTGAGGTTCGGGTAAGCCTTCTTCAGCTTGCGGAGCTGGTTGAAGTTGCCGCGCAGCGGCTGGTCCCAGGTGTCCCCGACGCCGTCGACGCTCAGGTCGGCGCCGTAGGACTTGTCGTAGTCGGCGTAGGCGTCGCCGATCGCGCAGCGGCCACCGGCGGTGTTGCCGAAGGCGTAGAGCAGGTGGGTCAGCTTCGGCGCGGTGCCGCTGGTGACCAGGTTCTTGACGTGGTAGTTACGGCCGTAGACGCCCCACTCGGTGAAGTAGCCGACGACCTTCTTGTTCCCGGCGGGGCCGGTGGGCGTGATGGTCGGGGTCACGGTGGGGGTGACCGTGGGCGTCACGGTCGGGGTCACGGTCGGCGTGACCGTGGGCGTCACGGTCGGCGTCACGGTGGGGGTGACGGTCGGCGTCACCGTGGGCGTCGGGGTGGCGTCCCCGCCCTCACAAGGCGCACCGTTCAACTTACAGTTCGTCACACCGGAGACTCCGCCGGGGGATCCGGTGAAGCCGAAACTCACCGTGGCACCCGCGGCCAGCGCACCGTTCCACGACTTGTTCGCGAAGGTGTAGTGGCTGCCGCTCTTGGTCATGTCGGCGTCCCACGCGGACGCGATCGACTTGCCGGCGGGGAGGTCGAACTCGACCTTCCAGCTGGTCAGGGCGGTCGAGCCCGCCTTCACCGTCACGTTGCCCTGGAAGCCGGTGCCCCAGTCGGAGGTGGTGGTGTAGACGGCGGTGGCGGAGGTGGCGGCCGTGGCGCTGCCCATCCCGATCCCCACCGGGACTATCAGCGCTGTGGCTGCGATCAAGGAGCCGATGGTCATTCGTCGCAAGGGTCGCTCCAGGTCAAAGAGTTCCTAGCCCCCGAATTCATAGGAAAGTTTCCTATTAGTTTCCAGAGCGTAGGTTCTCCTTCGTGGGCGGTCAATGGCTCGCTGACCGATATAAGGCGGATTTAAGGTTCACGGAAGCCTTGGCGAACCCGGCCTGAACGGAAAAGGGCCGGTCACACGCTGCGTGACCGGCCAGGCCCGACCGAAAAAATCTTCCTGTGACGTTGACCCGGCGGTTGTCCCGTCGGTCAAGGAACCCTCAGCGGCGGGTGGTCCTCCCGGCGCCCTTCCTCCCGGAGGTCTTCTTCACGGCCTCCCCGGCCGCCTCCGCGACGGGGCTCTCCGCGGCGGGACTCTCCGACGGCGCGTCGTGCCGGAGCCAGACGGCGCCCAGCGGCGGCACGCGCAGCCGCGCCGAGTACGGCAGCCCGTGCCGCTCCTCCTCGACCGCCTCGACCGCGCCCATGTTGCCCACCCCGCTGCCCGCGTAGTCGTAGGCGTCGGTGTTGAGCGCCTCCTCCCAGGTGCCGGGAAGGGGCAACCCCAGCCGGTAGTCCTCGTGCGGCGCCCCGGAGAGGTTGACCACGCAGGCCAGCACCGAGCCGTCGGAGGCCAGACGCAGGAAGGAGAGAACGTTCCCCTGGGCGTCGTCGGCGTCGATCCAGCGGAAACCGTCCGGGGTGTCGTCCCGGGTCCACAGCGCGGGCGTCTCCCGGTAGATCCGGTTGAGGTCGCGCACCAGCCGCTGCACCCCCTTGTGGCCGTCGAAGTCGAGCACCCACCAGTCGAGACCTCGGACCTCCGACCATTCGGACCCCTGCCCGAACTCACCGCCCATGAACAGCAGCTGCTTTCCCGGATGGGCCCACATGAAGGCGAAGAGCGCGCGCAGGTTCGCGAACCGCTGCCACTCGTCGCCGGGCATCTTGCCGAGCAGCGACCCCTTGCCGTGCACCACCTCGTCGTGCGACAGCGGCAGCACGAAGTTCTCCGAGAAGGCGTACATCAGGGAGAAGGTCATCTGGTGGTGGTGGTACTGCCGGAAGACCGGCTCGTGCGCCAGATAGGCCAGGGTGTCGTGCATCCAGCCCATGTTCCACTTGAACCCGAAGCCGAGACCGCCCAGGTGCACGGGCCGGGAGACCCCGGGCCACGCGGTCGACTCCTCGGCCACGGTGACGATGCCCGGCTGGTCCCGGTAGACCAGCGAGTTCATCTCCTGCAGGAAGGCCACCGCGTCGAGGTTCTCCCGCCCGCCGTACTCGTTGGGCCGCCACTCGCCCTCGCGCCGCGAGTAGTCCAGGTAGAGCATTGAGGCGACCGCGTCCACCCGCAGCCCGTCCACGTGGAACTCGCGCAGCCAGTACAGCGCGTTGGCGACCAGGAAGTTGCGCACCTCCCTGCGGCCGAAGTCGAAGACGTAGGTGCCCCAGTCGGGGTGCTCGCCCCTGGTCGGGTCGGCGTGCTCGTAGAGCGCGGTGCCGTCGAACCTGGCCAGCGCCCAGTCGTCCATCGGGAAGTGCGCGGGCACCCAGTCGACCAGCACCCCGACGCCCGCCGCGTGCAGGCTGTCCACCAGGTACCGGAAGTCGTCCGGGCCGCCGAAGCGGGACGTGGGCGCGTAGTAGGAGGTCACCTGGTAACCCCACGAGCCGCCGAACGGATGCTCGGCGACCGGCAGGAACTCCACGTGCGTGAACCCCATGTCCACCACGTACTCGACCAGTTCGACGGCCAGGTCCCGGTAGGACAGGCCGGGCCGCCACGAGCCGAGGTGCACCTCGTAGACGCTCATCGGCTCCTTCAGCGCGTCCGCCGCCGCGCGCCCGCGCAACCACTCCTCGTCGTGCCACTCGTAGGAGGAGCGCTCGACGACCGAGGCCGTGGCGGGCGGGACCTCGGTGCGCCTGGCCATCGGGTCGGCCTTGGCCCGCCACACGCTGTCGGCGCCGAGCACGTTGAACTTGTAGCGCTCGCCCTCGCCGAGGCCGGGGACGAACACCTCCCAGACCCCGGACCTGCCCAGCGAGCGCATCGGGTGGGCGGTGCCGTCCCAGTGGTTGAAGTCGCCGATCACCTGGACGCCCCGCGCGTTCGGCGCCCAGACGGCGAAGGCCGTACCCTCGACGTCCTCGTGCCGCATGACCCGCGCGCCGAGCACCTCCCACAGCCGCTCGTGGCGCCCCTCGCCGATCAGGTGCAGGTCCACCTCGCCCAGCGTCGGCCAGTGCCGGTAGGGATCGGCCATCTCGTACGGCTCCGCGCCCGGATAGGTGACCAGGAACCGGTAGTCGGGGATCTTGTCAAGACCGGGAATCGTCACCGCGAAGACGCCGTGGGCCAGGTGCTCCATGTCATGGGTGTGATCGTCCACGACGACCTGGACCTTCTCCGCCAGCGGCCGCAGCGTCCTGACGGTCACGCCACCGGCCCCCGGGTGCGCGCCGAGGATCGAGTGCGGATCGTGGTGCGCTCCGCCCGCGAGCCGCTCCAGGTCCAAGTCCGCGTTCATGGATCACTCCCGTAGATCGGTATCCCCTAACCCTGCCCTACTCGGGCGTTACGACCCATGCCCTTGTCCGCTATCACCATGCGTGTCGCGAAAATGTGCGGATATGCGATGAGGAAAATCCTGTATGTCGCCATCACGTGGTGCGGAATACTGGCCGTCGGTTCCGTTGATCACCTGGAGGGCGGCGATGCGCGGTGACACGGCCGGGGCACCCGTTCCCGCACGCCCTCATCACTGGCCGCTGCCCGCGGAGACGGCCTTCCCTCCGCCGCCCCGCCCGCTGCGGCCGGTCAGAGGGCTCGCGACGGCCGTACTGACCCTGCTCGGCCTCGACACCCTCGTGGGGGCCGCCTGGGCGGTGGCGGCCGACCCCCTGGCCACCGTCGTCGAGGTCGTGGGTGAGGGCGCCCTCCCGCTGCTGTCGAACTCCGCGTTCCTGGTCGCCCTGACGGCCTCCAGAGCCTTGGTCAGGGCGGGTCTGGTCGTCGTCTTCCTGGTCTGGCTGGTACGGGCGCGCCTGAACGCCGAGTCCCTCACCCGGGTCCCGCACCGCTGGTTCAAGATCTTCATCGTGCTCGGCTGGGCGCTGCCGGTCGTCGGGTGGTGGATCCCCAAACAGATCGTGGACGACGTCTGGGCCGCCTCCCGCCCCGGCGGCGTGCGGGGGGAGAGCATCGGCAGGCAGCCGCACTCCTGGCTGGTGTGGGCCTGGTGGATCGCGTGGCTGCTGGCCTTCTGGGTGGTCCCGCTGTCGTCCGTCGCGCTGCTGAGCCTCGCCGGGCGCCCGCCCGAGGAGGTGGGCGCGCTCGTCGGGTTCGGCCTCGACCCGTTCACCTGGATCCCCACACTGCTGGCCGCCGCCCTGCTGGCCATCGTCGTGGTACGGATCACCCGCTTCCAGGAGGCACGGGTCGCGGCCGGAGGCTGACGGGCTCAGTGACCGCCGGTCCCACGGGCCGGCGGGGCGGGGCTCTGACAGGACCCCCGGATGAAGGCCTCGCCGTCGGCGAACTCCGCCCCCGGCTCCGGGTGTCCGAGGTTCGCCGCGTACGGCCTCGCGGGTTCCCCCGAGGTCGCCAGGCGGCGGGTCAGCCACTGCGCGAACCGCCCGTGGGCGGTGACCACCGCCGCGAAGGCCACCGCCAGCGCCGCGAGCACCGGCAGCCGCTCCTCTTCGGCCAGCAGGATGGACTTGGCGTCGGCGAACCCGGTCCTGGCCGAGGTCCAGCCGGTGACCAGCACGGTCACCCACCTGCCGCCGCGCCTGATGCCCGGACGCGCGGTCGCGGTGATCGCGGCCGGTACGGCGAGCACGACGAAGACGACGGTGATCATCACCGTCGCCACCAGGGTGAAGGAGGTGTCCACGCCCACGGCGACCGCGACCCCGCGCATCAGCAGCCGGGCCGCGAGGCCCCCCAGAACTCCCGCGACCAGCGCCCCCACCGCCGCCGCTAACACCACACGACCTCGAGCTACATCCCCATATCGCATTTAAATGGATTTAGAGGGATTTTCCCGGCAGGGCAATCCCGAAAACGAATCCGGAACCTCCTTGTGACCCACCTGTTTGGAACGGTTCACAATCCCCGGCACCGAAGACGTGTCAACCGCCCGGCGCGCCGATCGCAGCCGGTGGGCGGGCCGTCGAGGCGGCGAACATATGACTGCTACCCATGAGAAATTGACATGATCGAGTAACCATGGACAATCAACACCGTTTTGCTCATCGGTAAAGATCAACTGTGGAAGCCGGGGAGAGAGATGGCGCGAAGGAAGACGCCCCTGGAAGGCGACGGGCCGACCATGCGTTTCGCCGTCAGGCTGAGGGAGGCCCGCGAGAGGTCGGGACTCACGCTGCGCCGGTTGGCGGAGATCTCGGGGTACTCGCACAGCACTCTGTCCATCGCGGAGAGCGGCAGACGGCTGCCGACATGGGAGGTGGCCGCCGCGTTCGTCCAGGCGTGCGGCTCCCAGGACCTCGAACGGTGGCGCGGCTGGTGGGACGCCGCCTTCGAACACGAGGCGGCCCAGCCGGCTCCCGTCCCGGACGCCACGGCGAGCGCCGGACCGGAACCCGTCACCGGCCTTCCGCAGTCGACCGCATCGGACCCGGCCGGGACGGACGACCCGCCCGGCTCAGCGTCGTCGGCTTCCGCCGTACCCGACGCCCCCGTGGCCCGGGCCTCCCAACGACCGGGCCGGGGCGGGCCGCGCTGGTGGCACCTGCTGGTGGCGAGCGTGGCCTCCTCACTTCTGACGGCCACGGGTTTCCTGCTCTTCCCGGTGCTCTTTCCCGGTCACTCCCCGGTACGCGGTCCGGCGACGGCCGTCCAGCCTCCGGCGAACCAGTCCGGGCCGACCTTCCCCCCGGGCCCCGACCCCACCCCGGTGGCGGCGTGCGGCGGTGCCACGCCGGGCTATGGGTGTCACAAGAAGGATCCCGACGCCTCGGGGTGCTGGAAGACCGCGCAACTGGCCGCGGCCTCCACCTTCTCCTACAAGGGCAAGGCGGTGGGCAAGTTGGAGAACTGGTACTCGGCGGAGTGCGGCACCAACTGGGCGGCACTGCGGATGCCCAAGGGGTGGCGGGGCCGGGTCGAGATCGTCACGAAGACGACGCGAGACTGCTACCCCCTGGACTGCGTGAGCTTCTACGACAAGACCCCGCCCCTCTGGTCGAACATGCTGTTCGGCATGAACCGGTCCACCACCGCCCTCGGCTACGTGCGGTTTCCGAACGGGGAGACGAAGGAGTTCGAGGCGGCCACCCCGGGACCCTGACCCGGGAGGCGTCGGCCGTACGGCCCGCGCCTGTTCGGTGTGGTTCCCGGTGGAAGCCCGTGTTCTCCTCCGGCATGTTGACACGCCGTTGAGCTGCGACGACACACCGGTTGTTCGTTGCTGTTCATGGATGTCCACCCCGCTGTCCGATCTCTTCCCGCGCCGTCGGCCCGGACGGTACGACAGGGCCAGGCCGGTGCGACCGACCTCCCGGCTTACCACTGCTCGCCTGCTCCGGCGGCACCGTGGCGGCACCGTGAGGCTGTTCCAGAGCACCGGCGTCCCTGCAAACGGATCCCGGTCAGCCGGTGAACGGAACCGGCGGCCGGATCAGGATCGGCATCGGAAGGACTTTCACATGCGTTTCCGACTACTGCGCGTCGCGGTGCCCACCGCCGTCGTGGCGCTCACCCTCGCCACCACCAGCGGGGTCGCCCACGCGGCGACGTCCCACCAGGTCGTCTACCACGCCGACGGCAACTGGGCGGGGGAGGTGTGGTTCAACGCCGGCACGCACAACATGGCCAAGGGCCGCAACTCCTTCACGGTGAAGGACACCTTCTGCGGCGACGGATGGAAAGTGGGAGTGCACTACGAGATCCCCGCGCTCAACATCTACCGCACGTTCATGCTCAACGGTGACTGCTCCGGGGAGAGCAGCTTCTCCGTCGTTTCCTACGACGTGGCGCCCTCCGCGATCCACTGGTGGGGCCTGAAGACGAGCACGACCGAGAACCTGACCACGTACGAGTCGCAGGTGAACGACTACGTCGACTGACGACCACGCCAGGGCCGTGACGGTGCGGGCGGCCGTCGCGGCCGGAGAAGGAGCGGGTGACCCCGGAGTGCCCGAGGTGGCCTGACCAATCGGCGACGGGGGACACGGCCGTGGAGGGACCACCTCCACGGCCGTTTCGCTCATCCGGCCGGGGGCCGGGGGCCGGGGACGGGCGGCCAGACGCCAGCGGGCTCAGCCGGTCTTGCCCGGAGGGTCGGGCAGGGGCGTGACGCCGGAGGCATCGGCGAGGGCGTCCACGATGCTCAGCCCCCTGCCGTGTACGGCCTCGACCTCCAGGTCCAGGTGGCGGGGCCGGTCGGGGCCGTGGTCGGTGACCCGTACGCGCAGCTCCCCGGCCCCCAGCCACAGGGAGAACCTGACCGGGGGCTCGCCGTGGGTGACTGCTTTGGCCGGCAGCTCACCGGTCACCAGGACCACGTCGTCCGTCATGCGCGCCAGCCCCTAGGAGCCAGCACGGGCCCCACGGAGCGGCGCGCCCCGCCGACGATCGACAGGTCGTACGGCAGGTCCCAGCAGGCGGTGCGCAGACCGTCCTGTGTCCGGCGCATCGGGGCTACCGGGGTCGTGGGGATGGAGGGCCCGCGTCCGGTTCCCGTGACCCGGGAAACTCCGGGGGCCGTGACGTCCGGACCGGCCGAGACGGCTCCCGGGAGGCTTGCCGGGACGCCGGCGCGGGGCGGTGCGGTCTGTTCGGCGGCGCGCATCAGGCGGCACAGCTCGTCCGCCGAACCGGCGCACACGACCAGGGACTCCAGAGTCGGCCAGACGGCGGCGTAGAAGCACCGGGTGGCCACGCCGTACCAGACGGCCCAGGCGGGCTCGATCTGGTCCAGCTGCTCGGCGCCGGCCCGGTTGGCGGGGTCCCACCTGCGGACCCGGGGCTGGGAGAAGGGCTCACCACGCCGGTGCCGCCCACCGAGCCGCACCCACGTCTCCCTCCAGATCACGCCCCTCCCTCGGGCACGGCACGCTCCCGGCGTATGGCGCGCCTCCGGGGAAGGCCGTCTCCCCGGGGGAGACGACTCCGGGAAGCGGAGCGTTTCCGAGGGCGACGGTCCTGGGGATCGGAGTGCTCGTGGGAGAGGCGGTCCTGGGGAACGGGGCGTTCTCGGGGGAGAGCGTGGTCGCGTCCTCGGAGAATGTCGAGGACCGGAAAGCCGTCTCCTCATTTCCCTTACGCGGAAGTGACATCCCCCTGCCCGGCGAACATCCGTCCGCTCCGTCCCGGCAATGCGTTTTCCGACCTTCGACGTGCATTTTTCACCCCTTTGATCCGGACATATCCTGAGGTTTCTATGGTGGTGGTGTGAGGGGGCGTACTACATGCATGACAAGGTCTCTCATAGGAGCTTCTTCGCGTCCCCGCCCGCTTCGCAGGGTGCCCCTGACCGGCTACGTTGAGCACGAAAAGCCGAACCACATCGTGGCCACAGTTTGTACTGCGCTGTGCTGAAACTGTGCTGGTGTGCTGACGCTGTAACAATCCCCTGGCGGACGGAGGAGAAATGTCCGTGATATCCAAGGCCGATCCTTCGGCCAAGCCTCTGGTCATCCGGGGCGAGCCCGGCATCACCGAGGAGCAGGTGGACAAGGCCGTCGCCGCCCGACTGTGGACCTGAGCGACGAGCTGAAGACCACGGCTTGACGCAGGGCCACCAAGACGGCTCCGGCCAGGGGAACTGTCTTGAGGTGGCTCCGTTGTCGGGTGGTCGGGTGGGGATCCGTGACACCGAGGTGCCCGATCAGGCGCCGTTCGTGGTGAGTGCGAGTGTGTGGGACGCCTTCGTCGACGGCGCCAAGAAGGGTGAGTTCGACTTCTGACGGTGAGCCTGAGTGAGGCCGCCACCATCCGTGTGACCTCTGAGAAGTCAGCCCGCGGGCAGCGCGGACCCGCTCCGGCCGATCATGTCGAGCAGGAGCCTCGCGGCCCGCTCCGCCCCGTCGGTACGGACCGTCCCGGCCACGACGGCCGCGCGGGCACCGGTCTGGGGGGCCAGGGCGATCCTGAGCGCGGCCGACAGCGAATCGGCGGTCGGCGTCGGACCGTCGTGTTCCGCGCCGATGCCCAGTTCGGTCACCCGGCTCGCCCAGTACGGCTGGTCCGCGACCTGAGGCACGATCACCTGCGGCGCTCCGGCACGGGCCGTCGTCGTCGTGGTGCCCGCGCCGCCGTGGTGCACGACGGCGGCCACCCGGCTGAACAGCGCCTGCTGGTTGACCTCGCCGACGACGAAACAGTCGTCCCGGTCGTCGATCGCGGTCAGGTCGGCCCAGCCGCTTCCGAGCAGGACACGGCGACCCAGCACCCGAACCGCCTCGATGACGGCCCGCGAGATCTCCTGGGCGCTCGCGCCCCGCATCGGCATACTGCCGAAGCCCACGTACACCGGCTTGTCCCCGGCGGCCAGGAACGCCTCCAGGCCGGCAGGAAGCGGGCGCTCGTCCGGCCTGATCCACGCGCCGGTCTGCGTCACGTCGAGCTCCGGCGTCTCCTGCCAGGGACCCAGGACCGGGTCGGTCGCCAGGAACGGGCGGCCGGTGAAGACATGGTCGCGGATGCCGTCCACCGGGGGCAGGCCGACCGACGCCCGATGGTTGTTGATCGTCTCGCCGAACAACGCGTCCTTGTGCTCGGCGTCGAGGGCCCACAGTTCCCGGTTGCCGGTCACCCCCTCGGGGACCACCTGGCCCGGCCAGGGACGAGGCGCGTGATGCGGCGACGGCAGGTAGGAGGGGGAGAGGGAGGCGAACACGTAGGGCGCACCCAGCTTCTCGGCCGCCGCCCGCGCACCGGCCACGGCGGGGAAGGAACCGGTGGCAACCACCGCGGCGCGGTCGCCGGCCGCCTCGACGACCGTCTCGTAGGCCATGGCGGTCAGCTCGGCGGCGATACCGGACAGGCCCGCCTTCGCCTTGTCGGGGATCGCCCCCGTCGCCAGCGCGCGGATCGGCCAGCCGAGAGGACTCAGCGGCACGCCGACATCGTCCAGCAACTCCGCGAAGTCCGGCGGCGCGCACACCCGCACCTCGGCGCCGAGCGCCCGTAGCCGCACCGCCAGCCCCGTCATCGGCTCGACGTCCCCGCGTGATCCGTAGGTCACCAACACAACGCGCATTCACGGCCCCCGATGTCCGTACGTTCCGGTGTCGAAGGGGGATTGTGCGGCACAACCGGGGCCTTGTGGCAAGTCCCCCCATGCGCTATAGCTTGGTAGTGGCAGGAGGTGTACATCCCTCTTGCCCTTTTAGTCGTTTCGCCGCCCGGCAGGTGACCTCTCCGCCTCGGGAGACGACTTCGGCATCCGCAGCCCATGGACGACCTGGGACCGTCCACGTCAAGGCGGTGCGGCGAAAGCCGGTGCTCGCACCGGAGGGGACATCGCGCCACCGGGAGACCGGCTCTCAACCACCGGTCCTTTCCGGCTTACCTGGTCTGTCCCCTGGAGAAGGTCACTCGCCGTCGAGGCGTTCGCGGAGCAGGTCGGCGTGGCCGTTGTGGCGGGCGTACTCCTCGATCACGTGGACGAGGATCCAGCGGTGCGAGAGCGCTGCCGCTCTCCGATGGTGCCCAGCGCCTTCACCAACGGCTGGGTGAACGGGTCGGTCAGGCGACGGTGTATTCGGCATCGCCGAAGTCCGCCACCACGCGGAGACGCCCGCCCAGAGCTTCGATGTAGGAACGCAGGGTCGCGACCTCGACGCGGTCGATGTCTCCGTGTTCGATGGCCGAAACCCTTGGGCTTGAGACCCCCATGACGGCGGCCACGTCGCGTTGGGTCAGGTCCGGCTCATGCCTGATCTCCATGAGCCGGTACGCTCTGATCTCCGCCGCGAGCCGGTCCATCGCGGCAGACTTCTCGGCGTCGGACCGTACCGTCAGCCCGGCGGCCTGACGCTGCTCCCTGGCCCGTCGCCTCACTTCGTTCCAGCTGACCGCGCTCATTCGTACTCCCTGCTGGCCAACTCCGGCAGGTGTTCGGCATATCGCTTTTCCGCCGGCGGCACGTTCGTGTCATACCAACGCTGCCGGTTACCGGCCTTGTCACCTGCGACCAACAGCACTGCCCGTCGGACCGGATCGAACGCGAACAGGATGCGAATCTCACTCCCCTTCGACGAACCTGGCCGCGGCTCCTTGATGGCAGAGAGAAGTGGGCTACTCGCCGACGGCGCCGTCGAGGCGTTCGCGGAGCAGGTCGGCGTGGCCGTTGTGGCGGGCGTACTCCTCGATCATGTGGACGAGGATCCAGCGGTGCGAGACGTCCTGGCCGTGACGCTGCTGCCTGCCGACGGCGTCGAGCGGCACCCGGGCCGAGATCTCGCGCGCCACCTCGATCTCGGCCCGCCAGATGGCGAAGGCCTCCTCCACGGAGGCGGTGTCCACGTCGTTGAAGTCGGAGTCGGGGTCCTCGGCCTTGCTGTAGAGAAGCGGGACGTCCTCGCCGTCCAGCACCCGGCGGAACCAGACGCGTTCCACATGGGCCATGTGACGAACCAGGCCGAGCAACGACAGGGACGACGGCGGCACGGAACGCTCACGGAGCCGTTCCTCGGGCAGGCCGGCGCACTTGACGGCCAGAGTCTCGCGGTGCCAGTCGAGCCAGCTGTCCAGCATGGCGCGTTCGTCGGCGATGAAAGCGGGGGAAACGCGGTCGTCGGTCATGACTCGTGGTCCTCTCATCTTGATCGGCCCTGATCACCGTCGCCCAGCCTCTCACGGAGGTCCGACAACCTCTCAACACCTTTTCGTACGGCGGAGCCCGCCGTACGAAAAGGGCTCCGCCGTACGGCAGGGTCAGCGGAGGCGGGTGACCGGCAGGGGAGGGATGGCCTTCAGACAGGAGCGGTCACCGGTCGAGCCGGTGCGGATGAAGGCCGTCGCCAGTCTGGCCGCGCAACCGGTCTCCTCCCAGGTCGGGACGTGTCCTGAGGAGGGAACCTCCACGAAGGTGCTCACCGGGAACTGCTCCGCGGCCAGGCGTCCCTGGGAGACGGGGGTGTTGGTGTCGAGTTCACCGGAGAGCACGAGCACCGGGACGCGGGGCGCGGTGCCGTGGCCCGCGGGCCGGTCGGTACGGGGCCATTTGAGGCACAGGTCGGCGCCGTCCATCACGGCCTCGGTCCAGCCACGCGCGCTGAACGGCCCGAACCGTCCCTCGGCCCGTCGCAGCGCCCCGGCGAAGACGGCGGTACGGTCCGCGACGGTGGCCCGCCGGTCCCACACGGTCGGATAGTCGTTGCAGACGATCGACAGGGCCTGGGCCCTGGTGGCCCGCTTCTCCGGCGGCTGGGAGGCGAGTCCCTCGGCGAGCTGCCCGGCCAGGGCGACGAGCGGGGCCGTGTCACCGGAGACCGCCCGCGAGACCATGGCCGGCAGCTCGGACCAGACCCGCGGGGTGCCGTTGCCGCTCGCCACATAGAAGTGGATCAGGGCGAGCATGTGCTCGTCGAGCAGCAGGGTACGGCGACGCCCCGAGACCTCGATCTCGAAGGGAATGGGGCGTTCCCGCAGGCGGGCGGCCAGCCGTTCGAGGTTGGCGACCGCCTTCTCACCCTGGCAGGCGCCGTCGCTGCGCGCGCACAGCCGCAGCAGGGCCCGTTCGACCGCCCGCGCGTTCGGACGGCCCAGCGGGTCGAAGCGCAGGGGATAGGCCCCGGACAGGACGACGCTGCGGGTGTGCTCCGGGTGCCGGAAGGCGTAGACGGTGCTCAGATAGGTGCCGTAGGACACGCCGTACAGATCGACCCTGTCGACGCCGAGGCGTGAGCGGACGGCGTCCAGGTCGTCGGCCAGCTCCGCCGAGGTGTAGGCCCGTGCCCGCTCCCCGAGCCGTCGTCCGCACGCCTCGACCTCGTCGATCTGCCGCTCTCTGGGGAGCAGGTCGTAGTCCGCGGGGACACCGCAGTCGACCGGCTCCGATCCGCCGGTGCCGCGCGGGTCGACCAGGAGCAGGTCGTGGTCGTCGCGCAGGGCGGTCATGTCCTCGGCGAAGCGTTCCGCGTAGGCGATCGCCGGTTCGCCGGGACCGCCGCTGACCACCATGACCGTTCCCGCCGAGGGACGGCCGACGTCGGTGCGCGGCAGCAGCGCGTAGGCGATCCGGTTCGTGCCCGCTGAGGGGTCGGCGCGGACCAGCGGCACCGTGATCTCTCCGCAGCGGGCCGCCGTTCCCTTCACGACCGGGCAGGGGACGTCGGAGACCGCCACGGCCGTGGGGCGTGATCCGCCCGCCAGGGCCGGCAGTACGGGCGTCACGGCGGCCAGGGCGGCGCCGATCATGAGGGCGATGGGGATATGTCGCTTCGCCACGGGCCTCTCCTGTTTGTGAGCGATGGAAGAGCCCGTCGATCCTCACGGCGACGCCGTACCCGGCGACATCCCACCAGCGCCTCTCTTCTCGTGGTGCTGGCTGTACTCGGGATGACGGCGCCCGCGAGTGCCGGAAGCGGCTTTTCGGAGGCCGATATCTCGGGCGTGCCGTTCTTGGTGTCTTCGGCGTCCGGTGTCTGCCGGAAACGGTGCCCAAAGGGGGTGACGTCGGAATACGAGGCCATGATCGTTTACGGGAAAAAGGCTTTCTGTGGAGACAATCCCCAGGTCAGGGGTGTCCATGGCCTCTCGGCTGGGTTGGGTGATTGCCGGTTATTGGTCTGCTTTCATCCTGTTTAGGGCTAGCCGTTTGTTTTTTGGGTGATGTTCGGCGGCGAAGGCGAACTTTCCATTGTTCCGGGAGGCCGTCTCGCATATGCTCCGTGCAAGTCACACGTACGGCCAAGCCGACTGGGAGGCAGGCATGGCTCGTTCCTGGGAGGCTGACCCGTCCGCGTTGTTCCAACGGCGCCTGGGGAAGTCGGCCAAGGAGCTTGACCGTTCCGACGGTCGAGACGAGTGCCCCGACATCTGGCAGCTGGACAACGGTGACATCGCGGTGATCGGCAGAGATCTCACCGCCGTCTACGAGCCGCGTCTGCCGGAAGGCGTCTCCCTCGCTCCGGACGAGCGACTGGTCGTCATCCCCGGCATCATGCTCAGCGTCGCGAAACCGGACATCGCCGATGTCTGACCTCCGCGCTCCCCATCTCATCCCCGCCCAGGGCGAAAGGCTCGTCAGAGAGGCCTACCGGCGCGACTTCCGGCAGCGGGAGGCGGTCCTCCGCAACCGTGACTCCTGGAAGCTCGAACGGCGCCAGCACTTCGAGGAGCAGGCCGTTCCCAGCTACGACGCCTTCCGCCGGGGTGACTGGGACGAGTCGATGCGGCTGCTCGAAAAGCGCACGGACAGCCTGCTCGCCATGACGCGTGAGGACGAGCTCCGCAACTCCTTCTTCCACCGGGTGCGGGTCGTCGAGACGCCGCTCACGCCGTACATGCGCTGGGAGCTGCGCTCGCTGCGGATGCGCGCGGAGTGCGGCGAGCGGATCCGGGTGGTCGGCGCCGAGGCGGTCGCGGCCTTCGAACGCGGCGGCCCGCTTCCCGAGGTGGTCGTCCTCGGCGGCCGGACTCTCTACCGTGTCCTCTACACCGAGGGCGGTGTCCCCGACGGCGCGTTCCGCTACACCACTCCCCACCTCGTCAGGGGTTGGGAGGACTACATCAGAGGCCTCTACGAGACGGGCGAGGACGTCAGGTCCTATGTCGACCGGGAGCTCACCTCCCTCTCCTCGTCCACGGTCGGGTCGAAAACGGAGTAGCCGTCAAAAAGCACAGAGAAGATGAAGAACACCCCGGCGGTTCGTACTCCGAACTGTCGGGGTCCTCACGTGACGTCGTGCAGGCCAGGAACGTCAGCGGGGGAGTGCACTTCCACGACCACGGCGGCAGGAACAGGGGCGCCTCCCCGGCTCCGGTGCCGCGCCAGCTTCCCGCGGACGTGCGAGGGTTCGTCAACCGCGTCGAGGAGTTCGAACGGCTGAACGCGGTCCTGACCGGTGAGGACGGCGACCCCAGGGTCATCTCGGTGTGCGTGATCGCCGGGACGGCCGGTGTCGGCAAGACCTCGCTCGCGTTGCGCTGGGCCCACCAGATCCAGGAGCGCTTCCCCGACGGGCAGCTCTACGTCAACCTGCGCGGCTACGACCCCGGAGAGCCGGTAACCGCCTACGACGCGCTGCACCGGTTCCTGGTCGCCCTCGGCGTCCGCGCCCACTCGGTGCCGCAGGACCTCGACGCCGCCGCCGCGCTCTACCGCTCACTGCTGGCCGGCCGCAGGATGCTGATCGTCCTCGACAACGCGGCCATGGTGAGCCAGGTCCGCCCCCTGCTGCCCGGCAGCGCGGGCTGCCTGGTCGTCGTCACCAGCCGCAGCCGTCTGTCGATCCTCGCCGTACGCGACGGGGCGCACCGCCTGACGCTGGGCACGCTCCCCGAGCCGGAGGCGGTCGCCCTGCTGCGGGCCGTCACCGCCGGATACCGTCCTGAGGACGACGAGAGCAAGCTCACCGAGCTGGCCAGACTGTGCGCCCGGCTGCCGCTGGCCCTGCGGATCGCCGCGGAACGAGCCGTCAGCTACCCCCACATGCGGCTGGACGACCTGATCGCCGACCTGCGTGACGAGTCCGCCCTGTGGGACGCGCTGAGCACCGGGGACGACGAGGAGGCCGGGGCCGTACGGACGGTGTTCGCGTGGTCCTACCGCGCGCTGCCCGACCAGGTCGCCAGGCTCTTCCGGCTGCTCGGTCTGCACCCGGGCCCCGAGTTCGGGCTGCACGCCGCCGCCGCGCTCGGCGGGCTGACCCCGAGCAGGACACGGCAGCTGCTGGACTCCCTGGTCGGCGCCCACCTGCTCGAACAGACGACGCCGGGCCGCTACCAGTTCCACGACCTGCTGCGCGCCTACGCCGCCGACCAGGCGCAGCGGGACGGCTCCTACGACGACCGGCAGGCCGCGCTCCGCCGCGTCCTGGAGTGGTACCTGCACACCGCCGACGCCGCCCAGAACTGGATCGGCCCCGCCGAGAACCGGATACGGCTCACACCTCCCATGGAGGGTGTGCGACCGCTGACCTTCGCCGACTACGACACGGCCGTCGACTGGTCGGAACGCGAGCACGCCAACCTCCTGCAGGTCGCCAGGACCGCTATCTCCGCCGGATACGACGAGCTGACCTGGCAGCTGGCGGTCGTGCTGGCCAACAGCCAGCCGCCCTCGGCGCCGGTCGCCGACTGGCTGGAGGTCGGCAGGCTCGGCCTGGCCGCGACGGAACGGCTCGGCGACCTGCCCGCGCGGGCACGGCTGCTCACCGAGTTCGGCATCGGCTACGTCCGGATCAACCGCCTGGACGACAGCCTGGAGAGCCACCGCCAGGCGCTGGCGATCTGGACCGAGGTGGACGACCGGCTCGGCCAGGCCCACTCGCTCAACCTCATCGGGCTGGTCAACCTCCGCAGGAGGCGGTTGGACGAGGCGGCGCAGCACTTCGAGCGGGCCGTCGCCGCCTTCAGGGAGCAGGGTTCGGCGCACTGGGAGGCCACCACCCTGGCCAACCTCGCCAGCACCCACTACCACGCCGGACGGCTCACCGAGGCGGAGCAGGCCGTACGGCGCGCACTGGAGATGCACCGCTTCCTTGAGAGCAAACGCGGCGAGGGCAACGCGCTGCGCCTGTTCAGTGACGTCCTGCGTGAACGGGGCGAGGTCGAACAGGCGCTGGCCACGGCGAACGAGGCGGTCGAGATAGCCCTCGTGCTCAGGAACAACCGGCTTGAGGGCTTCTGGCTCATCGCCCTTGGCAACGCCCAGCGGGCGGCCGGGCAGTTCGTCGACGCGCTGGCCTCCTTCCAGCGCTCGGCCACGCTCCACCGGCGCCTCGGGGACCGCAGCCGGGAGGCACTGGCCTGGTACGGCACCGGCGAGACCTTCCACGCGCTCGACCGGCACGGGGAGGCGGCCGACTTCCACCGCCAGGCCGCCTCGATCCACCACATGCTTGGCGACACCTGGCACGAGGCCCTGGACCTCGACGCCCTCGGCGCGTCCCTGGTGGAGGAGGACCCCGAGGCGGCCAGACGGCACTGGACGAAGGCGCTCGGCCTGCTCGCCGACTACGACGACCCCCGCGCGGCCGGGATCCGCCACCGGATCGAGCGACGGATCACCTCGGACGACTGAACGGCTCCCGCCGTGTCCCGGCGGGAGCCGCCTCAAGCGTCAAGGTCGAAGGCCGGGGTCAGGCGCAGGTGAGGCCGGACTTGGGCTTGGGGCCGCACGGACCCCGGTTGCCGCCGCCGTCCGTCACCGAGCCGGGCCTGGCCCAGATGAGGAAGCCGCCGTTGGCCAGGCCGCCGTTGCGCGCCACGGTGAGGGCGGCCTGCGTGAGGGTGCCGGTGAACAGGTGCAGGCCACCGCGGACGGTGTTGCCGCCCAGGTCGGTGAGCTTGCGGGGGGTCATGCCGTTGGCGAAGAAGATGTTGTCGGCCACCGGGTCGGGGTTGACCCCGGCGAGGTTCTGGTTGACCAGCAGGCCGACCGTCTTGTTGCTGTGGAAGACGTTGTTCTTCACGGTCGTGAGGGCGAAGCCGCCGGTGCTCAGCAGTCCGACGGAGTTGTTCATGAAGACGTTGCCGTCGAAGGTGGTCCGCTGCCCGCCCTTGACCTCAAGGGCGGTGTCGGCGTTCCTGAAGAGGTTGTCCTGGAAGACGTCCTCACCCGCGTCGGCGGCGACGGTCACCGGGAAGCTGTCGAAGACCGTCCCGTTGTAGACGCCGCCGGACCTGGCGGTCGTCAGCCTCCCCTCGCTCAGCGTGCTCGACGCCACCGTGACCTCGGGGGAGTCCTGGACGCTGACCTCCCCGTGCACGACGCACTGCTCGACCGTCGCCGTGGACTTCAGCACCGTCAGGCCCGTCAGGAGGCACAGGGCCGGGTTGCTGCCCGCCACGGTCAGGGTCGCGTCCTGCACCCGGGTCGCCCCCGCGGTGACCTGCACGTCGGAGAGCGTCGCCTCCACGGTGCCGCCGGTGGTGCCCGGCTGCACGGTCACCGCCTCCCCGCCCGTTCCCACGATCTTGCCGTTCTTCACGGTCACGCCCGAGGCCCGCAGGGTGAGGCCGGTCGCGGTGAGGACGTGCCCGCCCAGGTCGAGGGTCACGCCGTCGGTCGCGATGGTCAGCCCGCCGCCGGCGCACACCAGGTCGGCGGTCAGGGCGGCGTCCGCGGTCAGTGTGTCGCCGCAGTTCACCGCGGCCGCGCTCGCCTGCGCCGGTACGGCCCCGACTCCGGCGACCAGCAGGGCGCACGCCAGCAGCGTCCCCGATCCGGATAAGATTCCCTTTGTTTTCCTTCCGTGATCCATGTTCGATTCTCCAGACTCCCGATGAGTTTTCCCGTGTTTTTCCCGAGCCGATGAGAAGGTTTTTTCGGCCGGAAGGATCACCGACAAGATTGCCCCTCCCGCGGCGATCACGGAAGTCAGTGAATTGGTCCGCCAGGGTTTGTGGATTCAATCCGTTCCGGGAGTGGTGCGCGTGGCGTGTGTTATGTCACGAGGACTATGGGGCGGCCGAAACACCTGGTGCGTCGCGGGGCCGTACGGGTGGTGAGGGTGTGACCGGATTCATGCCCTGAGGTGGGCGGTGTATGCCCGTCCACTGGTTCGCGACGACGACAAGGGCCTGTCCTGGTAATTTCCGCGAACCCGTCAGGCGATTGTGAAAAGCTATGGGAAAGCCTTATGTCCGCTCTTTCCTAGCCTCTTTCCGGCTTACGGCACCCTTTTCTTCGCCTCCCTCCGGAGGCGGAAGCGGTCGTACGGCACCGCCGTACCCCGAATGCGCGTGGGAAATGCCGGTCGGGGATGGCAGGGTTGGGGTGACGCCGTACCGGTGGGCGGGAGCCCTGAGCGTGGAGGCACGACGATGACAACCTCTCCGTTGCGAGCCGGGTTCGACCGGGTGCGCCAGGCGATGGCCGCGCGTGTCGAGAAAGGCGAGTTGCCCGGCATGGTGCTTCTCGTCGCCCAGGGGAGCGAGACGCTCGTCGAGCCGATCGGGGCGACGGCCCTGGGCGGTGACGAGCCGATGCGGCGCGACACGATCTTCCGCGTCGGGTCGATGACGAAGGCGGTTCTGGCCGCGGCGACCATGACCCTGGTCGAGGACGGCACGCTGAGACTGGAGGAACCGGTCGACCGGCTGCTTCCCGAGCTGGCCGGGCGCAGGGTGCTCAGGCGCCTCGACGGCCCGCTCGACGACACCGTCCCCGCCGGACGCCCGATCACGGTGGAGGACCTGCTGACCTTCCGGATGGGATACGGCCTGGTCTTCGGGGTCACGCCGGACTCGCCGTACCCCACGATCGACCTGCCCTATCCCGTCATCGAGGCGGCCCGGGAGCTCGAACTCGTCACCGGCCCGCCCGACCCCCGCACGCCGCACGACCCCGACGAGTGGATGCGACGCTTCGGCACGCTGCCGCTGATGTGCCGGCCGGGGGAGCGCTGGCAGTACAACACCGCCTCCCTCGTGCTCGGTGTGCTGGTCGCCCGCGCCACGGGCATGTCGCTCGGCGATGTGTTCAGGACGCGTCTGTTCGAGCCGCTGGACATGGCCGAGACCGGCTTCCACCTGCCCGCCGAGCACCTCGGCAGGCTTCCGGTCCACTACATGACCGGCCCGACCGGCGAGCTGACGCCGCAGACGCACACCGCCGACGAAGCCTGGACCAGGCCGCCCGCCTTCCCCTCGGGAGCGGCCGGTCTGGTCTCCACCGTGGACGACTACCTGGCCTTCGCCCGCATGCTGCTGGCCGGGGGCGTCCACCGGGGGCGCCGGGTGCTGTCCGAGCGGTCCGTCGAGCTGATCACGACCGACCACCTGACGGCCGGGCAGCGGGCGTCAGGCGACATCGTGCTCGCCGGTCACGGCTGGGGGTACGGCGTGGCCGTCGTCACCGAGCCGGACGAGATCTCCTCGGTCCCCGGCCGTTACGGCTGGGACGGCGGCTACGGCACCTCGTGGTTCAACCACCCCGCCCGCGACCTCGTGGTCATGGCCATGACCCAGACCTCCGACTTCCTGTTCAACGGCTCCCTGGCCGACCTGGGCCGGCTGGAGTGAGAAACCCTCAGCGGTCCGTTTCGAAGGCGGCCATGGGGATGGGCAGCCAGGTGGGGCGGTTACGGGCCTCGTAGACGACCTCGTAGACGGCCTTGCTCAGTTCGAGGGCGCGCAGCAGGACGGTGTCCTGGGGGTGCAGCCTGCCGCCGCCCGCCGCGTAGCCGTCGAGGAAGGACGCGCGGTTCAGCGCGGCCCACTCGGCCGCCCTGGGGCGCAGTGCCTCGGCGTCCGGATTGTCGGCGAGCAGGTGGCGGGCCGCGTACTCGAAGGAGCGCAGCATCCCGGCCACGTCGCGCAGCGGGGACGACAGCGCGCGGCGTTCGGCCAGCGGCTGACCGGGCTCGCCCTCGAAGTCGAGGACGACCCAGTCGGTCGTCGTGCGCATCACCTGGCCGAGGTGGTAGTCGCCGTGGACGCGCTGGACGGGCATCTCGGAGACCACGTCGGCCATCCGCTGGTAGGCGTCCTCGACCACCCGCGCGTGCGCGGCCAGCGCGGGCACCTCGGTGATCGCCTGGGCCAGGCGGCGGCGCTGGTCCTCGACCAGTTGCTTGACGTCCTGGGACTCCAGCACTCCGGTGGGGAAGGCGACGGCCAGCTCACGGTGGACCTCGGCGGTCGCCACGCCCAGCCGGTAGGCCTCGGAGCTGAAGTCGCCCCCCGCGTCCTCCGCCGAGGGGTCGAGTGAGGCGTACAGGTCACGGACACTGGCCAGGGCCAGCGACCAGCCGTCGTTCGCGGTCGCCAGGAACTCCTGGGTCATCGCCAGCGTGGTCGTCTCCCCGTCGAGGTCGGTCTCGATCCACCCGTACGGCCGGGCGATGTGCCCGGCGCCGTGGCGGGCCAGGGCGGTGACGATCTCAAGCTCGGGGTTGACCCCGGGGATGAGGCGGCGGAACAGCTTGCAGATGTAGGTCTCGCCGTACACCAGGGAGGTGTTGGACTGCTCGGCGCTCAGCACCAGACTGCGCAGGGAGGTGTCGATCGAGGCGCCCTCCAGATGGCGGAAGCGCAGGGGGCCCAGGTCGCGGCCCTCGGCCATCCCGGTGAGCAGGGGCCCGGTGAGGTCGGGGTTGTAGACGGCGTCGTAGTAGTCGCCGCCGATCCTGGCGTGGCTGTAGCGGCCTGAGGCGTCGCCGTCCGTGCCGAGCAGGAGCTGGTAGCGGTCGTGGTCCCCGGCCTGGCGCACCGAGATGATCAGATGGCGCAGACCGGGGCTCAGCTCGACGTCGGAGTCGACGCCGAGTTCGTCGATCGGGCGCCCCTTACCGGCGAACCATCGCTGATGGGTGATCCAGCCGGAAAGGAGCTCCGTCAACACGGTCTCACGCCTCCTGGGATGTGGGCGGCAGGGTGAACCAGTAGAACCCATGCCCAGGAAGCGTCAAAAGATACGGAAGTTCGCCAATCGGTGGGAACGGAACTCCACCCATCGTCTCCACCGGCACCGATCCCTCGAAACGGCGCAGGTCGAGCTCGACCGGCTGCGGGAACCGCGACAGGTTGTTCACACACAGGATCCGGTCGTCGCCCAGCTCACGCACGTAGGCCAGGACGCTCGGGTTGGAGGAGTTCAGCTCGGTGTAGGCGCCCAGGCCGAAGACCGGGTGACGCTTGCGGATGTCGATCATGCGCTTGGTCCAGTGCAGGAGGGAGCCGGAGCTCTTCTGCTGGGCCTCGACGTTGATCGCCTGGTAGCCGTAGATGGGGTCCATGATGATCGGCAGGTACAGCCTGCCGGGGTCGCAGCTGGAGAAGCCGGCGTTGCGGTCGGGACTCCACTGCATCGGGGTGCGCACCCCGTCACGGTCGCCGAGCCAGATGTTGTCGCCCATGCCGATCTCGTCGCCGTAGTAGAGCACCGGCGAGCCGGGCAGCGACAGCAGCAACGCGGTGAACAGCTCGATCTGGTTGCGGTCGTTGTCCAGCAGCGGCGCCAGGCGGCGCCGGATGCCGACGTTGGCCCGCATCCGGGGGTCCTTGGCGTACTCGGCGTACATGTAGTCACGCTCGTCGTCGGTGACCATCTCCAGCGTCAGCTCGTCGTGGTTGCGCAGGAAGATGCCCCACTGGCAGTTCTCCGGGATCTTCGGCGTCTGGGCCAGGATCTCCGAGATGGGGTAGCGCGACTCGCGCCGCACGGCCATGAAGATGCGCGGCATGAGCGGGAAGTGGAAGGCCATGTGGCACTCGTCGCCACCGGTCGCGGGGTCGCCGAAGTACTCGACCACGTCCGCGGGCCACTGGTTGGCCTCGGCCAGCAGCACCCGGTCCGGGTAGAGCCGGTCGACCTCGGCCCTGATCCGCTTGAGGTAGGAGTGGGTCCTGGGCAGGTTCTCGCAGTTGGTGCCGTCCTGCTCGAACAGGTACGGCACCGCGTCGAGCCGGAAGCCGTCGATACCGAGGTCGAGCCAGAACCGCAGCACTTCGAGCATCGCGTCCTGCACGTCCGGGTTCTCGTAGTTGAGGTCCGGCTGGTGGGAGAAGAAGCGGTGCCAGTAGTACTGCTGCCGGACCGGGTCGTAGGTCCAGTTCGAGGTCTCGGTGTCGACGAAGATGATCCGGGCGTCCTTGTAGAGCTCGTCGTCGTCGTTCCAGACGTAGAAGTCGCCGAAGGGGCCCTGCGGGTCGTGCCGGGACGCCTGGAACCAGGGGTGGGCGTCACTGGTGTGGTTCATCACCAGGTCGGCGACGACCCGCATGCCGCGCTTGTGGGCCTCGTCCACGAGCTTCACGAAGTCTCCCAGGTCCCCGAACTCGGGCAGGATCTTCATGAAGTCCGCGATGTCGTAGCCGCCGTCGCGCAGCGGGGACTCGTACAGGGGCAGCAGCCACAGGCAGTCGACGCCGAGCCACTGGAGATAGTCCAGCCGTTCGATCAGCCCTCGGATGTCTCCGGTGCCGTCTCCGTTGGAGTCGGCGAACCCCCGGATGAGCACCTCGTAGAAGACGGCGCGCTTGAACCAGTACGGGTCGCGCGGCTTCTCCTCGTCGAAGGTGTTCGGAATTGGCTCAGGTACCTGACTCACCAGTGGACTCCCCGCTGTTTGCCGGTATGCGTACCCGGCCGGCTCACCGCTGGTTCGCCGTGGCACGCAGAGTGAAGATGTGTGCTGAGTGGATATAAGGGTCGAGGCGCACGTAGTTGGACTGCCGCCAGTTGTACGACTCGCCGGAGAGTTCGTCGTCGACGACGAACTCGGCGTTCCAGCCGAGACCCAGGGCGGGCATGTCCAGCGAAACCGTCGCCTCGTGGGTGCGGTGCGGATCGAGGTTGACGACAGTCAGGACCACGTCGCCCATGCCGTGCCGTCGTGTGGCCGTATCGTGGGCGCCGGGCAGCCGCTTGGAGAAGCAGACCACGTCCGGATTGTCGACGCTATGGAACCGTAGGTTACGCAATTCCTGGAGCGCCGGGTGTGCTCTGCGCACCAGATTAAGTTGCGTGATCAGTGGAGCCAGGCTACGGCCCTCTCGCTCGGCACTGGCCCAATCGCGAGGTCTGTACTGATATTTCTCGCTATCTAGGTATTCTTCGCTACCAGGGCGAACCGGGACATTTTCCGCAAGTTCATAACCCGAGTACACGCCCCACGTTGGCATGGCCATCGCAGCGATGATGGCTCTAATGCGGAATGCCGCGACTCCCCCGTGTTGCAGGTATTCGTGGAGAATGTCCGGAGTATTGACGAACAGGTTGGGCCGCATGAAGCTCGACGACCCGTGCGAGAGTTCGGTGAGATACTCCTCAAGCTCCTGCCGGGAGTTGCGCCAGGTGAAGTACGTGTAGGACTGGTGGAAGCCCACCTTGCCCAGGGCGTGCATCATCGGCGGCCTGGTGAAGGCCTCGGCGAGGAACAGCACGTCCGGGTCGGTCGAGCCGATGTCGGCGATCAGCCGCTCCCAGAACGCGACCGGCTTGGTGTGCGGGTTGTCCACCCGGAAGATCCGTACGCCGTGGTCCATCCACAGCCGGACCACCCGCTTGACCTCGGCGTAGAGGCCCTCGGGGTCCTTGTCGAAGTTCAGCGGATAGATGTCCTGGTACTTCTTCGGCGGGTTCTCCGCGTACGCGATCGAGCCGTCGGCGCGGACGTTGAACCACTCCGGGTGCTCCCTGACCCACGGATGGTCGGGGGCGCACTGCAGGGCCAGGTCGAGCGCGATCTCCATGCCCAGCTCACGGGCCTTGGCCACGAAGGCGTCGAAGTCCTCGAAGGTGCCCAGGTCGGGATGGATGGCGTCGTGGCCGCCCTCCTCGGAGCCGATCGCCCACGGCGAGCCCGGGTCGTACGGCTCCGGCGTCAGGGTGTTGTTGCGGCCCTTGCGGAAGCTGTGCCCGATGGGGTGGATCGGGGGCAGGTAGACGACGTCGAAGCCCATCTTCGCGACGGCGGGCAGCCGGTTCGCGGCAGTCTTGAAATTTCCGGACTTGGGGGCTGCGTCCGGTTCGACGATCGCCCCTTCCGAACGCGGGAAGAACTCATACCACGAGCCGTAGAGCGCCCTGCGGCGATCGACCCTGACGAGCCGCCGCTGGGAGCGGGTCACCAGCTCACGCAGCGGATGCGCCCGCAGCAGCTCCGCCGTCTCCGGCAACTGGGCGACCGCGAAACGGGCCCTGGGGTCGAGCGCCGTGACACGCAGCTTGGCCGCGACCGCCTGCAACGCGGCCCGGTGCCCGCACACGTGGGCCGACGCGGTCTTCTTCCCGGTCTTGCCCGACTTCTTCTTCGGCTCCTGGCCCGCCGGCGCGCAGTCCGCGGGCCGTACGGCCTTGGCGGCGCGGTCGAAGAGCCGGGCGCCCTCCTCGCACATCAGCTCGGCGTCCAGGTCACGGGGGATCTTGATGCCCGCGTCGTGCAGCCAGGTCGCCATCGGGTCGCCCCACGCCTCGACGCGGAAACTCCACTCACCCTCCGCGGGCAGCGTCACCTCGACGCCCCAGCGGTCGGTGCCCGGCGCGAGCTCGCGCATCGGCAGCAACGGTCCACGCGCGCCGTCGGGGCTCGTCAGCACGACGCCCGCGGCGACCGCGTCGTGGCCCTCACGGAACACGACGGCGGTGATCTCGAAGGTCTCACCCGCGGCCGCCTTGGCGGGGTAGCTCCCGCACTCGACCGTGGGCTGGATGTCCTGGATGGGAATTCGTCCGATCATCGCGTCTCAAGGTAGCGACGGCACACCCGGTGCCGCCGAAAAAGTCGGCAAGAATAGATCTTCGATTCTCTAAAAGCCCCTGGTCACCGGCTTTGATGCAGGACAATACCCTGCCGTTGCATCGACGGTCGGCCCCCCGGGGGTGGGGCGTCGCGACCCACAGATGCGTGCCCCAATAGTCCATCTTCATGCGCCTAGGTGGAAGAGTGCGGGACCTCTTACTGTTCGGCGAGTTGTTCCCAGGGTGTGGTCTCCCGGTCGATCGACTGCCCTTGGATGTGTTTGGAGCGGATTGATAGTGGTGAGGGGGAGACGCGTGAGTGTCCGGGTCGCCGTCATGGCGCTGAGTAACTAGGGTCTGGCAGCGTGAGAGCAATCCGTAGGTTCACTGTCCGCACCGTCCTTCCCCCGGAGCTGGCCCCCCTCGGCGAGCTTGTCCACAATCTGCGCTGGTCGTGGCACCCCGAAACACTCGATCTGTTCGCCGAGGTCGATCCGGCGACCTGGGAACGCGTCGGTCACGACCCGGTCGCGCTGCTCGGCGCCGTCGAGGCGAGCCGCCTGCGTGAGCTGGCCGCCGACCGCCGCTTCCTCCGGCGGGTCGCCGACGCCGCCGACGACCTCCACGAGTACATGACCGCGCCCCGGTGGTACCAGACCCTCGCCGAGGCACCGCGGGCCATCGCCTACTTCTCCCCCGAGTACGGCATCGCCGCCGCGCTGCCGCAGTACTCGGGCGGTCTGGGCATCCTCGCGGGCGACCACCTCAAGGCGGCCAGCGACCTCGGGGTGCCGATCCTGGCCGTCGGCCTGCTGTACCGCCACGGCTACTTCACCCAGTCGCTCTCCCCCGAGGGGTGGCAGCTGGAGCACTACCCCTCGCTCGACCCGGGCGGCCTGCCGCTGACCCTGCTCAAGGAGCGGGACGGCACCCCGGTCCGGATCACGGTCAGCCTGCCGGAACAGCGTCCTCTGCACGCCCAGGTGTGGGTGGCCCAGGTCGGCCGGGTCCCGCTGCTGCTGCTCGACTCCGACGTCGCGGAGAACGACAACGCCGCCCGCGACGTCACCGACCGCCTGTACGGCGGCGGCACCGACCACCGCCTGCTCCAGGAACTGCTGCTGGGCATCGGCGGAGTGCGCGCGATCCGGGCCTACTGCCGGGTCGGCGACCACCCCGAGCCCGAGGTCTTCCACACCAACGAGGGGCACGCGGGTTTCCTCGGCCTTGAGCGCATCCGCGAGCTGACCGAGGCCAGGCTCTCCTTCGACGAGGCCCTGGAGGCCGTCAGGGCGGGCACGGTCTTCACCACCCACACCCCGGTCCCCGCCGGGATCGACCGCTTCCCGGCCGAGATGATCGCCCGCCAGTTCGGCGGCGACAACGCCTGGCCAACGGTCCCCGTCGAGCGCATCCTCGAACTCGGTGCCGAGGACGAACCGGGCAAGTTCAACATGGCCGCGATGGGCATGCGCCTGGCCCAGCGGGTCAACGGCGTGTCCGAGCTGCACGGCGAGGTCAGCCGGGAGATGTTCCGCGGCCTGTGGCCCGGCTTCGACGCCGACGACATCCCGATCGGGTCCATCACCAACGGTGTGCACGCGCCCACCTGGGTCGGCCGCGAGATCATGGAACTCGCGGGCAGGGAACTGCCCACCCTGGTCGAGCGCGCCCAGGGCTGGGAGGGCGTCAACAAGATCTCCGACGTGGACGTCTGGGGGATCAGGAACAGGCTCAGGGCCCGCCTGGTCAACGCGGCCAGGGAACGGCTGCGCAGGTCCTGGCTGGCCAGGGGCGCCTCCCGGGCCGAACTCGGCTGGATCGAGGACGCCCTCGACCCCAACGTGCTGACCATCGGCTTCGCGCGCAGGGTGCCCTCGTACAAGCGGCTCACCCTGATGCTGAACGACCAGGAACGCCTGCGCGAACTGCTGCTCAACCCGGAGAAGCCGGTCCAGATCGTGATCGCGGGCAAGGCCCATCCGGCGGACGAGGGCGGCAAGAAACTCATCCAGCAGATCGTGCGCTTCGCCGACAGCGAGGACGTACGGCACCGCATCGTCTTCCTGCCCGACTACGACATGGCCCTGGGCCAGCTCCTCGTGCAGGGCTGTGACGTGTGGATGAACAACCCGCTGCGTCCTCTTGAGGCCTGCGGGACCTCCGGGATGAAGGCCGCGCTGAACGGCGGGCTCAACCTGTCCATCCGCGACGGCTGGTGGGACGAGTGGTTCGACGGCACGAACGGCTGGGCCGTGCCCACCGCGGACGGGGTCGCCGACCCCGACCGCCGCGACGAGCTTGAGGCGCACGCGCTCTACGACCTGATCGACCACGAGGTGGCCGACCGGTTCTACGACAGGGCCTCCGACGGCCTGCCGCTGCGCTGGCTGGAGATGGTCAGGCACACCCTGACCTCGCTCGGGCCCAAGGTCCTGGCGGGCCGGATGCTCCGCGACTACGTGATCGGCCTGTACGCCCCGGCGGCCGGGTCGGCCCGCGCCCTGTCCGCGGACGGCTACGAGCCCGCCAGGCACTTCGCCGCCTGGAAGCTCCGGGTCCACCAGGCCTGGCCGGGGGTCCGGGTCGAGCACGTCGAGGCGACCAACCTGGGGGACACCCCCGAGGTCGGCGCCTCCCTGGAACTGCGGGCGGCCATCGCCCTCGGTGAGCTGCAGCCGTCCGACATCCGGGTCCAGGCCGCCTACGGGCTGGTCGGCCAGCACGACGAGATGGTCGGCCCGTCCTACGCCGACCTGACCCTGGAGACGGAGGCCGACGACGGCAAGGCCGTCTACAGCGGCACGATCCCGCTCGACCGCACCGGCTCCTTCGGATACACCGTCCGGGTCGTGCCGGACCACCCGCTGGTGGCCACGCCCGCCGAACTCGGCCTGATCGCCGTCCCCGAGGAACCGGTCGGCATGACCAACGGCACCCTGCGCTGACCCCGGCGTAACGCCGTCCCCGGCTGTCCCCGACCGGCCTCGTCCGGCCGGGGATCGCCGAAGTCCGGAAATCCGTCTTTCCCTCCGCAACGCCGCAGCCTGCTGCTTTACTGGCATTACCGGTGTTCGTGGCCCACCGGGCCGCCGCCCGCTCCGGCGGGCGCGGCCGGGCGGGCCCGCGCACCGCTGTGGTTCAGGTCGACTCCGGCCAAGATCTCTCACTGTCGAGACCCTCTCGGAGCACGGGGCCTGCGCAGGGCGCGCCGGCCGTCGGAACACCTCGGCGATGAGCGATCGGTCGTCCCCGCCTTGCTCGCGGGCTCGGTCAGGCCGGTGTTCTCGGTGGTTCTGTACCGCATGCGTTCGACCGGCGGGAGTCAGGCGCGCGGCCAGGTCACGGTGGTACGGGCACGGGCCGGTGAGGAGTCCGTGCCCATCGGCCACAGGGCGGGCGAGGGGACGCTCATCAGGTGTCTCCATGGTGTCTCCGCGTCCGGCCTCCGGCGGAGGGGCGAACGATGACGGAACGGGACGTCGCACGACAGGAAGACACACGGGCACCTGACAGGGCGGACGGGTTCGGGGGGTTCCACCGCCTGACGTTCGCGGGTGTGCCCACCAGAGGCCTCCTCCCGCGCGGGGCGTGGGAGCGGCTGAGGAAGAAGGGGACCTGCCTCGACCGGGTCCGCCATGCCATCGGGACGGCGGCGGACCGGGGAAGGGGGCTGCCGTGATCGCGGTGCGCGCGCTGCTGGCGCTCGGACTGCTCGCGGGCCCCTGCCTGCTGGGCCTGGTCCTCGTCCTGCTCGACGCGGGCGTCCTCGTCCTGTTCGTGTGGGACGCGCCCGCGCTGGGCAGGCCGTCGCGGGCGGGGACGGTGACGGCGGCGCTCACCGCGATCCCGGCGCTGTGGATCCTGCGCCGCCTGTTCGTCACCGGGGCCGGGGTGCGGCCCGCCCCCGATGGCGTCCTGGTCACCCCCGGCCAGGCGCCCGAGCTGTGGGCCGTGGTCACGGAACTGGCCGGGCGGCTCGGCACCCGCCCGCCCGCGACCCTGCGGCTGACCGCGGAGGTGGACGCCGAGCTGACGGAGGAGACGAGGCTGCTCGGCCTCGTCGGGGGCAGACGGCACCTGCGCCTCGGACTGCCGCTGCTGGCCGGGCTGACGGCCGACGAACTGCGCGCGGCGCTCTGCCACGAACTGGGTCACCACGCCCCCACCGGGCTCGGCGCGGTCGTCTACCGGGGGCACCTGGCGCTGCGTGCCGTCCTCGACCGGCTCGAACGCCCCCGCACCCCGGACCCCGCCGCGCGCGGCGTCCCGGTCTCCTGGATCCGGTGGCCGCTTTCCGGCTACGCGAGGCTGTACCTCTGGGTCTCCTCCGCCGTCAACCGGCGGCAGGAACTCCAGGCGGACGCGGCCGCGGCGAGGGCCGTCGAGGCCACGGGAGCCGCAGGAGGCACGGGAGCCACAGGAGGCACAGGGGGCACGGTCGCGGCGGAGGCGCTGTGGCGGACCCTGGTTGTGCTGCCGGTGGCGTGGGGCGAGTTCCGTGACCGGTATCTCGACCCCATGTACGTCAGGGGCTACCTGCCCGACGACCCGCCGGCGGTGTTCGCCGCCATGCTCGCCTCGTCCGGCTACCGGGCCGCTATCGAGGGGATGGAACACGCGACGCCGTCCCGGCGGACCTCGCGTCACGACCCCCACCCCAGTGTGGAACGGCGCATGCGGGCCCTGGGCGGGCGCCGGGAACCCGCGGGCCGGGGCCGTACCACCGCCCTGGAGGCCGGGTTCGAGGTGAGGCCGGGGACCGTACGGCACTGCCTGTTCCCGGGGGAGCGGGAGAGGCGGGCCGTACTGCCCTGGCAGGAGTGGGTCGGACTGACCATGGAGACCCTGGCGACGGAGCCGGTGCGGGGCCTGGTCCGGGCCGCCCGCAGGGTCGGCGGCACCGCGCGGCCCGCGCTGGAGACCGTCCTCGACCTGCTGGCCGACGGCCGGGCGGGACGGCTCGCCGCCTGCCTCGGCCCTCAGGAGGAGCGGAGCGGGAAGGAGACGGCCGGGAGCCTGGCCCGGCTGGAGACCGCGCTGTTCGCGCTGGTCGGCCAGGCCCTGGTGGTGCGGGGGCGGGCCAACTGGGAGACGACATGGACCGGGCCGAGCCGCCTGGCCTGGAGCGAACGGGGCCGGGCGGTCGCGGCGGGCGTCACCGTCGGGGAGATCCACTCCCTGGTGGCGGCGGCCGTCCTCGGCGGCGCCCCCGAAGTGAGGCGGCTGCGGCTGCGGCTTGCCGCGCTCGGGGTCGACCCCGGGACCTGGCTCGGCCACGACGCCGAGGGGACACCCCAGGCGGAGGAGCCCGTCGCGACGGCGGGCGCTCCGGTGGCCGTGGGCGTGGAGAGGGCGCGCAGGAGCCGCAGGAGGTTCACGCTCCGTCTGGCGGGCGCCGCGCTGATCGGCATCCTGTTCCTGGTGACCGCCGTGTCGTCGGTTTCGGACACCCCGGAGGAGCCGGAGGACTCCGAACCCGCGGGGGTGTTCGTCACGCCGTGGCGGGAGATCATCCCCGCTCAGCCGTCGCTGTCCCCCCACGTCCCGCCGGAGACGCCGCGCCCGAGCCCCGGCCCCGGCATGGTCCGGCGCCTGCACGAACTCCTGGAGCAGGAGTTCGCCAGGCGTCACGAAGACGGCACCAAACGGTAGTCCCTCTCCCGGCGACACGCCTGTGAACAGGCAAGACACGCCATGGAAGCGTTCTTTCCCCCGGGGAGGAGGGAATGGGGCAGGAAACGAGGACGTGGACCCCGGAGAGTGCATTGAACGCCTGGACGTTCGAAGGACAGCCCGGAGCACTGGGCGACACCACGGTGACCCTGGTCGAGGGGGGCTCCTTCTGCGTGTGCTCGCGGAGCGGGGACATCATCCAGGGAGGGCCGCAGGGGGTCTACCACGCCGACACCCGGCTGCTGTCCCGCTGGGAGCTGCGGGTGGACGAGTCGCCCGTCGAGCCGCTCAGGGTGCTGGCGGGCGAGCCGTACCACGCGACGTTCGTGGGCAGGGCGGCGCCGCGTCCTGGACGGGTCGAGAGCAGTCTGCTGGTGATCAGGGACCGCTACGTCGGCGGTGGCCTGCGGGAGGACCTGATCCTGCGCAACCTGTCCGACGAACCCGCCGGGTGTGTGCTCGACGTGCACGTCTCCTCCGACGTGGCCGACCTGTTCGAGGTGAAGGCGGGCCGGATCAGGCACGTGACGGACGTGGAGATGACGGCGGACAGGTCGGGGCTGCTGATCTTCTCGGCCACCAGGTCGCGCGGGACGCGGGTGGTCACCGACCCTCCGCCGTTCGCCGTGCCCGGCGTGCTCATCTTCAGGGTCGTCGTGCCCGCGCGCGGCGAGTGGAAGGCGACGTTCCAGGTCAACCCGATCCTGGAGGGGGAGGAGTCACCGGCCTGGTTCTCCACCCACCACCCGCTCGAACACGCCGAGCCCGCCAGGCGCCGCGCCGACTGGGAGCGGCTCAGCCCCTCCTTCACCACGAGCAACCGCGCCCTGGCCCACGTGATCCACCGTTCGCGGGAGGACCTGGGGGCGCTGCGGCTCTTCGAACCGGACCGGCCGGAGGAGCCGCCGACGATCGCGGCGGGCGCGCCCTGGTTCATGACGCTGTTCGGCCGCGACTCGCTGCTGACCTCGTGGATGGCGTTGCCGCTCGACCAGTCGCTCGCGCTGGGCACCCTGCGCCGCCTGGCCAGGCTCCAGGGCAAGGTGGACGACCCGCTCACCGAGGAGGAACCGGGCAAGATCCTGCACGAGCTGCGGTTCGGCGTGCAGACCGGCGCCTCGCCGCACGGCGGTCACGCCTACTACGGCTCGGTCGACTCCACCCCGCTCTTCGTGATGCTCCTGGGTGAACTGCGCAGGTGGGGGGTGCACCAGCAGGCCGTCGAGGAGCTCATGCCGTACGCGGACGACGCCCTCGACTGGATCGTCAGGTGCGCCGACCCGTTCCTCTCCTACCAGCGCAAGACCGACCACGGCCTGGTCAACCAGGGCTGGAAGGACTCCTTCGACGGCGTCAACTTCGCCGACGGCACCCTGGCCCGCGCCCCCATCGCCCTGGCCGAGGTGCAGGGCTACGTCTACGCCGCCTACATCGCCCGCGCCCACTTCGCCCACGAGGTGGGTGACATCGAACTGGAGAAGGAGTGGAACGCCCGCGCGACCCGGATCAGGGACGCCTTCAACGAGCGTTTCTGGCTGGCCGACCGGGGCTACTACGCCATCGGGCTCGACCACGCGGGACGGCCCATCGACAGCCTCGCCTCCAACATGGGGCACTGCCTGTGGACGGGCATCATCGACGAGGACCGGGCCGCCTCCGTGGCCGAGCACCTGCTCTCCCCGGAGATGTTCACCGGGTACGGCGTGCGCACCCTGGCCTCCAACATGGGCGCCTACAACCCGATGAGCTACCACAACGGCTCCGTGTGGCCGCACGACAACGCCCTGATCGCGGCCGGTCTGATGCGCTACGGCTTCGCCGAGGAGGCCAAGCGGATCACCTTCGGCCTTCTCGACGCGGCCGAGGTCTTCGGCTGGCGGCTGCCCGAGCTGTTCTGCGGCTTCGGCCGCTCCGAATTCTCCTGGCCGGTGCCGTACCCCACCTCCTGCTCGCCGCAGGCGTGGGCGGCGGCGGCCCCCATCCACCTGGTGCGCACCCTGATGCGCCTGGACCCGTGGATCCCCCGGGGCCGGGTGTGGGTCGACCCGGTCGGGCTGGGCAAGCTGCGGATCACCGGGCTCCCCCTGGACGACTCCCGTGTCACCGTCGACGTCGACGGCTCGGAGGTGTCCGTCACCGGCCTCTCCGAAGGCGTCACCCTGATCAACGAGCCGCGCCGCCCGACGGCGGCCGCCCTGCGCTACGCCCCCTGAGGTTCCACTCAAGTCGGATTCCGGCGGGCCGGACGGCCGTAGGTGAGGTTGAGAATGATCGCCACAACCGCTGTTTCCCGACGACGCGACGCGATGCGCGTCGTCATGGTCGCGCCCCCCTGGTACGACGTCCCGCCCCTGGGCTACGGGGGCATCGAGGCGATGCTCGCCGAGCTGGTCTCCGGGCTGTCCCGCAGGGGGCACGACGTCACCCTGATCGGGGCGGGCAGGGCGCGGACGGGGGCCAGGTTCCTGCCCACCTACGACCCGGCGCCCTCGGAGCGGATCGGCGAGCCGATGCCCGAGGTGCTGCACGCGGCCAAGGCGTACGCGCTGGCCCTGGACATCGACGCCGACATCGTCCACGACCACTCGCTGGCCGGGCCGCTGAGCGCGGCGGCCAGGGCGGTGCCGACGCTGGTCACCTGCCACGGGGAGATCGAGGGCGAGCTGGGCGAGTACTACCGGGTGCTCGGCCCGGCCGTGTCGATGGTCGCGATCTCCGAGGCGCAACGGCGGCTGGCCCCCGACCTCAACTGGGCCGGGGTGGTCCACAACGCCGTCGAGACGGCCTCCTTCCCCTTCCGGGAGCGCAAGGAGGACTGGGTGCTGTGGCTGGGCAGGCTCAACGCGGACAAGGGGGCGCACATCGCCATCGACGTGGCCAGGGAGGCAGGCCGCAGGATCGTGCTGGCGGGCAAGCTCACCGAGCCCGCGGAACACGACTACTTCGAGCGGGAGATCAAGCCGAGACTCGGCCCCGACGCCGAGTACGTCGGGCAGGCCGACGCCGACCGCAAGCGGGAACTGCTGGCCGCGGCCCGCTGCCTGCTCTTCCCCATCCTGTGGGAGGAGCCGTTCGGCATGGTCATGATCGAGTCCATGGCCTGCGGCACCCCCGTCGTCGCCCTGAAACGGGGGGCGGTTCCCGAGGTGGTCGCCGACGGCGTCACCGGATTCGTCAGGGAGGAGGCCGAGGAACTCGCCGAGGCCGTCGAGGCGGCCGGCGGGCTGGACCCGCACGCCTGCCGGGCCCACGTCGCGGGCAACTTCGACGTCGAGGTCATGACCGCCGGGTACGAGCGGATCTACCGGCAGGTCATCGCCGCCCCGGGGGAACCCGCCGGAGGAACCAGGGATCTGGCGCTGCCCGTCACCTGAAGCGTCGAAGAGCGTCCTGGTAGATCGTGTTTTGCCGGTATCGTGCCGGGTTATGGTGCGCTTAAGGAAGCGCGCGCTGCTGCCCGCATGGCTGCGGCGCGCGGTGCTCGGCTGGTTCGACGCGCGGTACATCTCCAGGGCCGACCACCGGCAGGACATCAAGGACGCGCTCTGGGAGGTCCAGACGCTGGGCCGGGAGGTCACCGCGCTGCGGGCCGAGGTCGACAGGCTCAGGGCACAGGTGGCCAAGGCCACCCCGGAACAGGCGCAGGTGCGGCGCTGGGACGACGCGCACCGGCTGGCGCAGGAGACCGCGGCCGCCATGGAGCACGTCCTGCAGAACGAGGTCCTGCTCTGGCAGGCCGCCGACCAGGCGCTGGGCCGCCGTGGGGCGGGTGCTCCATGAGGGTGACCTGGACCACCGAGGACGACGTCATGCGCCTGGCCTTCCGGCTGGACGCCGAGGACGAGATCACCGGCCTCTGCGCCGACGGCCAGCCGTTGAGGATGGCCACGAACTCCTGCCGGGTCGAGCTGCCGCGCACTCCCGGCGAGGTCCACCCCGACCTGCGGGCGCTGGCGGCCTGGACGATCGTCGCGCCGTGGACGCGCCGTACGGTCACCTTCGACGAGCCGATCTCACCGGTTCTGGCCGAGGCCCTCGCCGACGGCTGGGGGGTCGAGGCGGGGCCGGTCGGCGGGACGCCGCGCTCGGGGAGCAGGCTCGCGGTCTCCTACAGCGGAGGCGCGGACTCGGTCGCCGTGGCCGCGATGCTGCCCGAGGCGCCGTTCGTGCACTTCCAGCGGGTCTCCCATCCGCGCGTGCCCAACCGCTGGACCCACTACCGCTCCGACGTCCTGGCCCGCCTCGCCGAGAAGACGGGCAGGGAGCTGACCGTGGTCCGCTCCGACCTGGAGTTCACCCTCGCCGAGCCCCGCCCCGGTTATCCCGAGCACCACGCGGTGGCCGCCGGGGCGCTGCTGCTGGCCGACGAACTCGACCTGGGCGGTCTCGCCTTCGGTTACGAGCTGGGGTCGCGCTGGCTCGGGGGGGACCGCTACCTGCTCAGATACACCCCCGACAACCCGATGTGGGCGCCGCACGGCGCCTG
This sequence comes from Streptosporangium sp. NPDC000239, assembly GCF_040300765.1. Taxonomy (NCBI): domain Bacteria; kingdom Bacillati; phylum Actinomycetota; class Actinomycetes; order Streptosporangiales; family Streptosporangiaceae; genus Streptosporangium; species Streptosporangium sp. NPDC000239. The sequence continues at coordinate 138,433 of NZ_JBEPEI010000020.1, forward strand.
GGGCAGGGCGTTCGCCGCCGCCGGGGTGCACATCGTGCTCCCGGTCGGCGGGGTGAGCGAGGCGGTCACCATGCGCCTGGCCCTGAACTCCTCCCTGCGCGAGCAGGTCCGCTGGTGCCTTCGGGGCGTCGAGGGACCCTGCGGGACCTGCGGGAAGTGCCTCTACAAGGAGCTCATCCAGGCCGCCGTGGAACGCCGCCCGCTGCGCACCGCGGTCGGCCCCAAGCGCCCCGTCGCCCGCAAGTGGCAGGAGCCCCCGCCGTACGGCGGGCAGGAGATGATCGAGTACGGCTGCGCCAGGGTCCCCGGCGTCGAGGGCACCGTCTTCGGCAGGGCCGCCGGGTTCCTCGGCGCGACCGAGGCCTCGACCGCCTGGCTCGACCGCTGCTACCCCCCGGCCGTCGAGGAGATCCCCGAGCCGTGGCGCAAACAGGTCCACGACTTCATGGCGGCCGAGGTGGGCTTCATGAGTGAGGACGAGGCACGCCGCGTCGAGAGCTGGGGGACGACCCGGGGGACGGCTCAGGGAACACGATGAACGATCGGGAGGCCCAGGGGACCCGGGGGACGCTGACCCGCAGGGCGCTGCTGGTCGGCGTCGGGGCCGCGGGCGGGGCGGGCGCCATGTTCGCGGCCATGGGCGCGCTGGGCCTGGCCCCCGGCTCCCACGAGACCCGGCCCGAGGACTACGTCCCGCCCCGGGCCTCCGACTTCTCCCTCAGTGGCAGGGGCGCGGCGAAGGTGGTCGTCCTCGGTGCCGGGGTCGCCGGGCTGACCTGCGCCTACGAGCTGGGCAAGGCGGGCTACGACTGCACCCTCCTCGACGCCGCGGACCGGGTCGGCGGGCGGAACCTCACGTTGCGCCGGGGCGACCGGCTGACCGAGAACGGCGGGCAGGCCCAGACGGCGGACTTCCAGGAGGGGACCTACTTCAACGCCGGGCCGGGCCGTATCGCGCCGTGGATGGTCACCATGGACTACTGCCGCGAGCTGGGCGTGCCCATCGAGACGTTCGTCAACAACAACGCCTCCGCCTACGTCTACACCCACGGCATGAAGGCCCCCGTCAGGGCCAGGACCGCCCGCGCCGACATGTACGGCTACGTCGCCGAACTACTGGCGAAGGCGAGCCACGCGGGCGCGCTCAACCGCAGGCTGACCAGGGACGACAGGGAACGGCTCGGCGAGTTCCTGCGCCGCTTCGGCGACCTGGGCCCCGACCTGTCCTACCGGGGCTCGACCCGCAGGGGCTTCACCGTCTACCCCGGGGTCGACGACGGGGTCCCGCTCGGCGCCCCGGGCTCACTGGCCGAGGTCTTCGCCGCGGGCATGGGCAGGGCCATCACCATGGACTTCGGCTACGACCAGGCCGTGCCCATGTTCCAGCCGGTCGGCGGCATGGACGCGATCGTGACCGCGCTCACCCGCGCGGTCGGCCGGGACCGGATCATGACGGGCGCCCGTGTCACCGGCCTGAAGAACCTGCCCGACGGCGTCGAGGTGACCCACACCGGAGGCGTGATCCGCGCCGACTACTGCGTCGCGACGCTGCCGCCGCACCTGATGGCCCGCCTCCCGCACAATCTGGGCGCCCAGGTCACCGCCGCGCTGCGCACCCCGGTCCCGGTCGCCGCCGGGAAGATCGGCCTTGAGTACGGCAGGCGCTGGTGGGAGATCGACGAACGCATCTACGGCGGCGTCACCGAGACGGACCTGGACATCACTCACATCTGGTACCCCTCGCACGGTTACCACTCTGCGTCCGGCCTGATCGTCGGCTACTACAACACCGAGGAGAACGCCGAGCTGTACGGCAGGCTCCCCCACGCCGGGCGCCGGGCCCGCGCGCTCACCCAGGGCAAGAAGATCCACGGCGAGAGGTACCGCGCGGACCTGCGCTCCAGCGTCTCCATCGCCTGGCACAGGCAACCGCACATCGAGGGCGGCTGGGTCCGCTGGCCCTCCTACGAGGGGGCCTTCGCCCTGCTGCGGCGCCCCGCCGGGCGGGTCTACTTCGCCGGAGACTGGCTCACCCACCTGGTGGCCTGGCAGGCGGGGGCGATGGAGTCGGCCAGGCGTGCGGTGACCGAACTGCACACCCGGGTCGTACGGGCCCCGGCCTGATTCGCCGTACAGTCTCAGGAACGACGCGGTGAGTGGTTGGGAGAAGGCTGTGAGGATCGGAACACTTGACTGGGTGCCCGCCGGGGAGCGGCCCGACCTGCTCGCCGAGCCGGTCGCGCGGGCCGTGACCGGCCAGGACGTCGAGGTCGCGGAGATCGACCCGGACCTCGCCGACACGGCGGCCTTCTGCGAGCGTTACGGCGTCGGCATGGGCGAGTCGGCCAACTGCGTGATCGTGGCCGCCAAGCGCGCGGGCGAGGTCCGCTACGCCGCGTGCATGGTGCTCGCCACCACCAGGGCCGACGTCAACGGCGTGGTCAGGCGGCACCTGGACGCCAGGAAGATCTCCTTCGCCCCGCAGGACGACGCCGTCGGCCTGACCGGGATGGAGTACGGCGGCATCACCCCGCTCGGCCTGCCCGAGGACTGGCCGGTGCTGGTGGACGAGGCGGTCGCGGCCCATCCGGGGGTGGTGATCGGCAGCGGTGTGCGCAGGTCGAAGCTGGCGGTCTCCGGCGCCCTGCTGGCCGGTCTGAAGACCGCCCAGGTGATCGGCCTGGCGAACTGACGCCGAAAAGAGATTGAGTGTTACCCCGGTTTGGGAAACCGTGGAGATCTGGCACACGTTATCCCATCAGAGAATATGGCCTGATGGTTCATCTCATGGGCGGGGTTTAAGCCGGTATGGTTTTTCATGCCATGAATCAGGACGACCGACTGGGCCCGTACCGACTGCTCCGGCGGCTCGGTGAAGGCGGCATGGGCGTTGTCCACCTCGCGGCCGACCCCCACGGGCGGCAGGTCGCGGTGAAGGTCCTGCGCTCGGAGGTCGCGGGCGACGACGTGGCCCGCCGCAGGCTCTCCCGCGAGGTCGAGACCATGCGGCGGGTGCGCAGCGAGCACATCGCCGAGGTCCTCGACGCCGACGTGACAGGACACCGCCCCTACATCGTGACCCGCTACGTGCCGGGTCAGCCGCTGGACGACCACGTCAAGCAGGAAGGTCCGATGGACCTGCCCGCGCTGCTCAAGGTCGCCTACGGGGTTGCCTCCGCGCTGGCGTCCGTGCACTCCGTCGGGGTGATCCACCGCGACCTCAAGCCCGGCAACGTGCTCATCCTGAACGGCAGGCCGGTCCTCATCGACTTCGGCATCGCGCAGGCCGTGGACGCGACCCGGCTGACCCAGACCGGCATGTTCATCGGCACGCCCGGCTACCTCGCGCCCGAGATCATCGAGGGGCACGAGGCGGGACCCGAGGTGGACGTGCACGCCTGGGCGGGCACGATGGTCTTCGCGGCCACCGGCCAGCCGCCCTTCGGCAAGGGCACGCTGGAGATGATCTTCTACAACATCACCGCGGGCCGGGCGAACGTGGACGCGGTCCCCGAGGCTCTGCGGCCCGTGCTGCGCGCCGCCCTCCAGCGCGATCCCGCCAGGCGTCCCAGGGCGGCGGAGCTCGCCGCCCAGATCGAACGGCTGATGTCGGCCTCCGGACGTCCCAGCCCGCCGGACGAGGTGCCCACGGTCACCGGCTTCGAGGGCCGCACGACGGACCTCGGGCAGCCGACCGGGCCGTACGTGCCGACGGGACTCGGCGCCACTCCCGGCGGCGCTCCGGGCGTGGCCCCCGGCCAGGCGACGGGTCAGGCGACGGGGCCCTACGTGCCCACCGGCCCGGGTTTCCGGTCCGGTCCCGTCGCGGACCCCGGGCAGCCGACCGGTCCCTACGTGCCCACGGGCCTGGGTTCCCGCCCCGGTGACGTCGCGGCGCCCGGCCGTACGGGGGAGCGAACCGACCCCGGTGACGTGCCGACCCCGGTCGCCTCGCGTCCCGGCACGTCCATGCCGTGGCCGCCCGCCCCGGTCTCGACGCCGCCCGACTACGTCTCGCTGCTCGGCGAGCAGCAGCAGGGGCCCGACCCGTGGCCGACCCGCAGGGTGACGCCGGAGGAGCTGCGTCAGGCGGCCGCCCAGCCGGTCTCGCAGCCGATGCCGCAGCAGGCCTTCCAGGAGCAGCCGGGGACGAGAGGCCTGCCGGCGAGGCCCGGTGGCGACGGCGACATCCCGACCCAGCGGGTCCGGCCCCACGAGCTCGAACAACTGCGCAACCAGGCGCAGCGGCAGTACCCCCAGGGGCAGGCGGCCTTCGAGCGGGCTCCCCAGCCGGGCGGGCACCCCGCGCATCCGGGCGCCGCGGGCCCGCAGCCCTACCAGGCGACACGGGTGCAGTCCTACCCGCCCGCCGAGGAACGCCAGGAGTGGCGTCCCACCGCCTCCTCCGCTCCGCGGGGCTCCGCGGTTTACGGCGTCGCGAGCGCGCTGCTGATGGTCGCCGTGACGGCCGTCGCCGTCCTGGCGCCCGTCCTGACCGCCGTCGTCGCCATCCCGCTGGTGATCCTGCTGCGCGCCGCCGACATCGCCCAGCCCGAGTTCAACGGCCGCAGGCAGGCCTCCGAGGGGGCCGCCGACGTCCTGCGGGTGCTCGGCAGGCCCGCCGCCCTGGCGAAGTCCGCGGGCATCACCCTCGCGCTCGTGCCGTACGGCCTCATCCTCGGCCTGCCGGTGACGTTGCTGCTGTCGGTGCTGGTCAGGAGCCTGCCGCAGACCGCCGCGCTCAGCTGGGGTGCGGCTGTGGCGCTGTGGACGATCTGCGCAGGTCCTGGAGTCGAGGGCCCCAGGAGGCAGATGCGACGTACGCTGGCATCACTGCTGCCTTCGCGCGGCGCGGCCACGGCCGTGGCCGCGGTGCTGGGAGCGGTCGCCGCACTGGCGCTCCTGTTCGCGATCGGCACCTTCAGGGGAGGGACGTCGCGGGTGCAATGGGCGCCGGTCGACGTCGGAACGGTGGTGGGGGAACTGCGCAATCTACGGGACAGGGCGACACGATGACGACGGGAGAGACGCAGGCACCGGAGCGGCTCGGGCCGTACCGGCTGCTCAGGCAGATCGGCGAGGGCGGCATGGGGGTCGTCCACCTGGGGCTCGACGAGGACGGCCGCGAGGTGGCGGTCAAGGTCCTGCACCCGCACGTCGCGGCCGACCTCAAGGCCCGCGACCGGCTCACCCGCGAGGTCGAGACCATGCGGCGGGTGCGCAGCGCGCAGGTGGCCGAGGTGCTCGACGCCGAGCTGACCGGCGCGCAGCCGTACATCGTGACCCGCTTCGCGCCGGGCCGCACGCTTGAGGAGATCGTCCTCGCGGAGGGGCCGCTGGCCCCGCACGAGGTCATCAAGCTCGCCCGCGGCCTGTGCGCGGCGCTGGTGGCGATCCACGCGGCCGACGTCGTGCACCGTGACCTCAAGCCGTCGAACGTGATGATGGTCGACGGAGAGCCGCTGGTCATCGACTTCGGCATCGCGCACCTGGTCAACGCGACCCGGCTGACCCAGACCGGCATGTTCGTCGGCACGCCCGGCTATCTCGCCCCGGAGATCATCAGGGACTCCGAGATCACCCAGGCCGCCGACGTGCACGCGCTGGCCTCGACGGTCTTCTTCGGCGCGACCGGCAAGCCGCCGTTCGGCACCGGGAGCTTCGAGGTCGTCTGCTTCAACATCATGGAGGGCCGGGCCAACGTCGACCAGGCCCCGGTCTGGCTGCGCGGCTGGCTCAGGCAGGCCCTGGCGGTCGACCCCAAGGCCAGGCCGAGCGCGCACGCGCTGCTGCGGATGGCACGCGACCTCGACCCGACGGTCACCGCCTTCCACGAGGCCGCGCCGCCGCAGGCCAACGACGGCGGCACCAGGGTGTTCAGCGCGGACGGCACCCGGGTGCTGGACGGTCAGCCGCCGGTCGTGCCGCCCCCCACCGCGCCGTCTTCCACGTCCTCCGCTTCGTCCTCCACGTCGCCTTCCGCGTCGCGGCCTCAGGTCCCGCCTCCGGCGAACGGCACCAGGGCGCTGCCGCAGGACGGGACCTACTCCGACCTGCTGCCCCCGGTCGAGTACGCCAAGCCGGAGCGGCGCGAGCGCAGGCCGCGTGAGGAGCCGCCCGAGCACCAGGCCGGGCGTTCCACGGCCGGGTCGCCGCCGCCGTACGTCCCGGCCACACCGCCGCCCTACGTTCCGGCTCCGCTCTCCGTGCAGCGCAGGGTCGCGCCGCCGCCCCCCTACCCCGACCAGCGGGTCGCCGGATACCCGGCGCCGCAGCCGGTGGGGCAGGGCGCGCCGTTCGCCCCGCCCCAGCACGAGCCCAGGCCGTACGTCCCGCCGCCCGCGCCGCAGCCCCTGCCCGGGGAGCAGCGTCCCCGCTACCGCACCGGGCATCCGCTGGCCGCGGCGCTGCTGCTGGCGATCCTGGTCGGCCTGGCCTGCGTGCTGCCCGTGGTGGTGAGCGCCTTCGCCCTGGTCGCCGTGCTCTGCCTGCGGGTCGGGGAGTACCTCTTCGGAGACCTGGCCCAGCGTCGCTCCGTGCGCGGCAACAGCGCCGCCGATCCGCTGCTCGCGCTGGTCGGCACCCCGTGGGCGTTGATCAAGGCGTTCCTCGCGACGCTGGTCACGGCTCCGCTGGCCGCGATGTTCGGCATGTGCGTCTGGGGCGCGCTGACGTTCATCGGGCACATGAAGACCGACCCGGCGGCGGCCTACGCGGCCGGGGCGTTCGTGGCGGGGCTGTTCGTGCTGCCCGGCGGAGGCAAGCCGCGCAGAGCGGTCTCCCGCGCGCTGACCGGGGTGATCCGCAGCCCGGGGGCGGCGATGGTGACCACGATCATCCTGGGCACGCTCGCGTTCTTCGTGGTGATGGGCGCGCTGACGCTGATCCCGTCCTTCGTCCCGTGGGACCAGCCGTCGAGCGTCGTCAAGCAGGTGACGCGGGCCTGGCAGGTCAAGGTGGAGAACGGGCAGATGGGGGCGATCGACCTCGTCCGAGGCCTGTTCAACGACCTGATGGACAGCCTCGGCCTCGGGTTCGTCTCCTTCTAGACGGAGGGTCCAAGCGCCGGGATCCTGAACGACGAAGGGCGTGGGTGTCTTCCGGACCCCACGCCCTTCGGCTTTGCCCCGGTCGTTGCCGGGGCACCGTTTCACCCTCCTGCCCGGCGCCGGTCCGTCAGGTTTCCGCGGCGTGTGCGATTTCACAGGCCGGAAGAAGAACAAAAGGCGGGCCGATAATCGTCGGCGGTGTAACCATGACGGCGGCGGGGGAGATGAGATAGAAGGACTGGGAGGGCGCGTGAACGTTGCCGATCTGGCAAATCAGGTGACACCTTATGTGGTGGCGGCGATAGGCGCCTACGGAGGCGCGGTGCTGGCCAAGACGCAGGATCTGGCCGCCGACGAGTCGGTGAATCTCGGGCGCAGGCTGCTGCGGCGTTTCGTCAAGCGTGAGGAAAGCCGCGATCGCATCGAGTCCGCCGTTCAGGATCTCGCGGGCGAGCCGGAGGACGAGGACGCCCTGGCCGCACTCCGTGGTCAGTTGAAGAGGGCTCTCGCCGCCGATCCCGAACTGGCCGGGGACGTGGCGGAGTTGCTGCGGGCCGCCTCCGCCTCCACTCCGGTGGTGAACAACGGTGGCCAGGTCGTCGCTGGAAGCTCGATCTCCGGGGACAACGTTCAGATCGGATCGGCACGGGACGTCAACCTCCATCGACGCTGATTCGCCGGGAGGTCAAGTGGACATGGCTTCCTGAAGATGTACTTCGTAATCGGGAAGTGGCGCGTTCGTGAATCATGGGTGTGGCTTGCCCTGCTGTTCCTGCCCTACCTGGTGATTCCTTCTTCGCTTCCTCCGGTGCCTTTCCGCGTTCCTGTGGAAAATGGAGGCGCGGCCGTTCCCGACGGTATTCGCTCGCTGCTGTGGAAGGTGAAGATCCCGGAGGACCTGTCCAACACCGTCTTCGTCGGTGACGTGCTGGTCGTGACACACGGAGATCAGATCGAAGGCAGAGAAGCCGACACAGGGCGTCTCCTGTGGTCCTTCGGCGTGTCGGACTCCAACGGCTACAGCCCGCCGGAGGAGCGCATCGGGGTGACCGGTGACTACGTCGTCGCGGCGATTCCGCGCGACGGGAAGGACAAGACGGACGAAGAGGCCCCCAGGGGTGACGGCCTTCTGACGTTCAACGGACGCACTGGAGCGCTCCTCTGGACGCTCGGGTCCGGATTCCACGGCTCCGACACGCCCCTGCCCCCTCTGGTGACCTATCTCGGTGTCGGTGAGGGGAACGTACTGATCCACCTTCCCGCCATCGGTGTGGTGAGAGCTCTCGACGTGGCGGACGGGCGCCGCAGATGGGACTCCCCCCTCCCCTCCGGGTGCCTCGGGCAGACAGGCGGGGCGGACCGGTGGGTCGTCGCGATGCTGATCTCCTGCGGGCGGGAGACCCGTCTGCGTGTGCTGAGCGCCTCCACCGGCAGGTGGCTCTGGGAGCAGGAGGTCTTTCCCCTGGGCAATCCCCTGGTCGTGGTCGCCGACGGGGTGGTGGGCCTGGAGAGCGACAACGCGTTGAACGTCTACGACGCCGACGGCCGGCAACTCTACGAGCACGTCGCCGAACACGCCTGTCCGTGCTCTCTCGTCGCCACGGCCACCGGTGTGCTGGTCGTGGGGCAGGACGACTACAGAAACTCCTTGTTGACGGCGATCGTGGACCGGCGATCCGGCCGCGTCATCGAGAGCGAGGACGAGAGTGTCTCCTTCATGGCGGTTCAGGCGCTCGACGGGCGGATCTACGCGACGAGGCGGCTCGGTGAGCTTCAGAGCTCCATCGTCGTGACGGTGGATCCGGTGACGGGAGAGCAGACGCCCGTCGTCGCCTTTCCCGCTCCCGTCAGCCTGCTTGGCATGAGCCGGTACACGTTGCTGTTCGCCTCCGTGTCCACCTCGTCGCTGGCCGCTTACACGACGGTTCCGCCGTCGGCAGACCCCGGCGCCACGGCGCGCGGAGGCGTCGGTCGTGAGAGGTGGCGTGACGCGTGTGCCCTGATCCCGGCCTCCACGCTGAGGGCCGAGTTCCCGGAGGCTCACTACACTCCTGTCGCCCGGCCGGGGCCGCCGGAACTCGCCCTGGACACGCCCGTCGGCTGCGACCTGGTTCCCGGCGACGCGAGGCATCCCGTCATCACGATCGACATCAGATGGGCGGGAACGGACAAGGACGAGACAGAGGACGTTCTTCAGGATCTGATGGCGAGGTTCGACGAGAAAAAACCCATCTCTCTCGGGCATGGCGCGCAGATGTACACCAACAGTGCGGTGCGCGATGTCGCGATCCTACGGGCGGGTGACACGGTGGTCCGCATGGACGGCGCTGGCGGCCACGAGGTCACCGTGAGACTCGCCCGCCAGGTGGTTCGTGGCCTTCGGGCGACGAGATGACCCGTCATCCGCCTGAGACCGAGCCGGTCGAGCAGCCCGCCGCCGCCCCGAGCCTGCACCATGCGACGGTTGGCGGGAACAACGTCCAGATCACGTCCGCCAGGGACGTGACGGTTGTCTCCGAGTCTGCGGGAAGACCCGTCCGGCGGCGTTCACCGGTGTGGCTGTTCGTCGTAGGCGTCGTCCTGGCGGTCGGCGCGGTAGCGTTCGGCGAACGCTCCACTCTGGCCGACGTGGCTCAGGACGCTCTCGGCGCGCCGGTCCTGACCGCCGTCACCACATCGATAGTCAACGTCGGAGACTCCTTCGCGATGCCGGACGAGTTCTCGACCGCCGAGCACGCCCTTCTGCTGCGCGCTCCGAGTTACCGGCAGCTGACGGAGACGCTGTTCCGTCACCATGCGGCTCGGCTGGGGACGATGAACGTGGTCACCGTTCTCCGGGGCCGGCGCCACGGCGCCGTCAGGATCATCGACGTCCGGCCGTACATCGTCAGGTCCGGGCCCCTTCCCACGGGCACCTGTCTCACCATCCCCGCCCAGGGAGGTGGTGAGGAGTACAAGGTCAAGGCGGACCTCGACCACCTGAACCCCAGAGGCGGTCAGTCGAGGTTCCTGCCCAAGAGCATCGATCTGGCATATGGGGAGCGTGTGACGGTCGAGTTCACGGTGCATGCCAAGAACCGCTGGTACGAATGGGGTATCGAGGTGGTTTACGCCTACAAGGACAGTGGGGAGACCGAGAGCGCGTTCTTCCAACAGGCCAACGGACAGCCGTTCAGAGTCACAGGAGAGGCACCGAGGTACTCGGTCGTCTACAACGATCCCAGCAGTTTCGGTGTGGGTTACCGGATCACCGGTAGGAATCAGCCGTGCGGAAGGCGATGAGAACACGGCTGCTGGCGGTCCTTCTGGTGCTGGTCCTGCCCCTGCCCCTGGCGGACGCACCGGCGGCCGCCCAGCCACGAGCGCGTCTCGTCCCTCTCTGGCACAGGGACGTCTCGATCCCGCAGGGGGAGTACGGGTACGCCCTCACGTCGCGTGACTTTCTCGTGTACACCGCACGCGGTGTGCTCGCACTCGGCCTGGACGACGGACGGCCAAGGTGGAGACACCACCTCTCCACGGCGACGGCCGTGGGCTGGAGCATCGCCTCCGGCGTTTTCGTCGTCGACTACTACCAGCCGTTCGCCCAGGAGAACAGGCGGCACCAGCTGATCGCGGTGTCGAGCGTCACCGGAAAGGAACTGTGGCGCAGACGGGGGCTGTCCCTCCCGCCCCGGGGACGGAGGTCGGCGGCCCTGCAGGACCGCTCGCCGGTCTTCCTCACCAGGAAGTCGGAGAAAGGAGGGCTGATCGCCGTTTCGCCGGGCACGGCGCGTGATCTGTGGAGCTTCCGCCCTCCCGCCGGGTGCGACGTCTCCCAATCGGCGGTTCGTGCCGCCGACGTGGTGCTCCTCCTCACCTGTGGCCGGTCGTCGCGCATGCTTCTCCTGGACGTGGCCACCGGTGCGACGCGCCGGTCGGTCCGGCTTCCCGCGGGGGCGGTCTCGGACTTCCAGGTCGCCGATCACGTGATCGCGCTCTTCGGTGACGGTGCGATGACCTTGTACGACGACGAGGGGCGGGCGGTGCTCCGGCGCGGGGAGTGCTGGCCGCGATGCGCGATGACGTACGAACAGGGCCTCGTGCTGACGACCTACCACAGTGGTGAGGAGGATGTCATGGAGGCGGCCTCCTGGCCCGGAGGCGCCCCTGTGTGGCAGGTGAGACCGGCGCCGGCGTACACCGGCCTGGTCGAGGGAGGCGTCGGAATCCGGGCGACGGAGGAGGAAGGCCTTCCGGTCGTCGACCTGATCGAGCCCGGGACCGGCGAGGTGACCTCCTACGGCCTTCCGACGCCCGGCAGGCCGCTGGCGTCGGCCGGTGAGCGTCTCTACGCAGGAAGCGTCATGAGCGCGGTGGGGCAGACGCCGAGTGTACGCATCGCGGCCCTGCGACGTGGCCAGGGCGGAGGGACGCCGCTGCTCGCGGGTGTGGACCCGGGCCGCTGGCCGGACGCCTGCGCGCTTTCCCCGGGGAGGACGTTCTCCGCCGGGACGCCCCGGACCACCCTGTCCGGTTACACCATGCCCAGCCCTGTCGCCTGCCGCTACACCGATCGGAACGGCGGCCACCTCGTCGTACGTGTCCTGTGGGTCGCCGACGATCCGGGCGAGGCCGTCGGCACGATCGAGACGCTGCGGGACGTCTACGCGTACAGACCGGTCACCGGCATCGGAGACCAGGCCGTCGCGGACGCGACCCTGCCGAGCACCGTTGTCCTCAGGGCCGGTTCGGTGGTGGTCTCCGTCGTGTCGGGTGACATCTCCGTGCGGCGCCGGCTGACGGAACTCTCCGGATCCGTCGCCGACCGGCTGCGCGAAACCGATGTCGTCAGCGAGGCGCGGGCCGTCCCCGCTCCCGCGCCACCACAGCGGTTCAGGCTGCTCCGCCTGCCGGGAACGCGAACGGTGGTGGCCGAGGACGCCACGACCTCCCCCTGGCTGGGCGCCTATCTGTCCGGTGAAGACCTCTACGTCCGAGTGAAGGGAGTCTTCGCCCGGTTTGACGGGACGGTGAGGGCCCTTTCGCCGACCGGTGCCTGGGGGGCCGGGACCACGGAGAGCTACCCGGCGCAGGGCCGGGACCCTGTGACGATCGTGGACACCGCGACGGGGAAGGTCCGCGAGGTGCCGACGGTCAAGGCGCCCATGGGTGTGGTCCGCCCCGTCTGGTCGCCGGACGGACGTCTGCTGTTGACCGCCCGCACCCAGGAGGCGATCACCGGTTTTGTGATCGTCGACGTGGCCACGATGAGTTCCCGGTTCGTCCGCGTCGCCCATGGCGGCCGTTACTCAGGAGGATTCCGCTGGGGGGCGGACTTCAAGACGGTGGCCGTTCAGACCGGGCTCGAACGCGACGAGGAGGACGCCCACCGTGACGTCACGTTCTTCGACCTCCACGGTGCGGTGCGACACCGCTTCAAGAAGGTCGGGAAACTGATGGGAGAGCAGAACTGGATGTCCCCCTCCGGGAGGGTCTTCGCCACCCGTTGCGCCGGGCAGGCCGGTCAGCTCTGCCTCTGGCGAACGGCGGACGGCGCGCAGGCGGCCCGGGTTCCGGTGGATTCAGGCCGTTTCATCGCCTGGTACGGCGAGGACCGCTTCCTCGGCCGGCACACCCTGTCCTCGGGGGAACGGGTGGTCGGGGTCGCCGACCTTCTCGGCCGGTTGCGCGCTCAGCTCGCCACGACCCCCAAGGGCGAGGAACTGGAACCGGTCGTCGTTTCCCAGGCCGGAGCCTGATCTCCGGACGGTCTCCGTCCGGAAGATGTGAGTTCCGGTAACCGTGATGGAGAAGCCGGGTGTAGGCCCGTGTCCTTTATGGAGGGTTTCTCGGAACCTCTTCGTGCGGGAGCGGCCCGGCTGAGGCACGATGAGGGGACAGGCCGGAAGGAGCCGCATGGGAGCGACCGAGGGTGACCGCCTTGGCCCGTACCACCTGCTGTCCACGCTCGGCGCCGGAGGTTTCGGCGAGGTCCACCTGGCGCTCGACCCCGACGGGCGGACGGTCGCGGTAAAGATCCTGCATCCGCACGTCGCGGCCGACGCCACGGCCCTGGCCCGCCTCTCCCGCGAGGTCGAGACCATGCGGCGGGTCCAGGGGCCGCACGTCGCCGAGGTTCTGGACGCCTCCATGGAGGGCGCCCGCCCCTACCTGGTCACCCGCTACGTGCAGGGCCGCCCGCTCAGCGCGCTGATCTCCGCCGAGGGCGCGGTCCCCGGCGACGATCTCGTACGGCTGGCGCACGGCCTGGCGCGGGCGCTGGCGGCCGTACACGGCGCGGGGGTCGTCCACCGCGACCTCAAGCCGGCCAACGTCATCATGGCCGACGGCGAGCCGGTCGTGATCGACTTCGGTATCGCCTCGGCCCTCGACGCCGCCTCCGTCACGGCGTCGGGGACGGTCATCGGCACTCCCGGATACCTGGCGCCCGAGGTCATCGAGGGCGCGGCGGCGGGCCCGGCGGCCGACCTGTTCTCCTTCGGCGCCACACTCGCCCACGCCGCGACGGGGAGGCACCCGTACGGCACCGGCCCGGCCTCGGCGGTCGGCTACCGCGTCGTCCACCACGATCCCGACCTTGAGGGGGTTCCCGGCTGGCTTGAGCCGGTGCTGCGCGAGTGCATGCGGCGTGACCCGGCCGCCAGGCCCACGGCGGCGGAGGTGCTCGGACGCCTCGGGGCCGAGGCCCCGGAGGTCGGCGAGCCGCTCGCACGGCCCCGGCGGGCCTTCGCGGTGCCGGGAGTCTCCACAGGTTCCACGGACTCCTCAGGCGGCGGGGCGGTGGAGACCGGGGTGCACGCGCTGACCACCCGGCAGTGGCGTCCGGGGCGGCGCCCGCCGCAGGGCAGGCTCTCGGCTGAGGAGGCCCTGCGGCGCCGCAGGGTCGTGGTGCACCGTCGCTGGGTCGTCGGCACGGGGCTGTTGACCGCGCTGGCGGCGGCGACGGCGCGCGGTCCGCTGCCGGAGCTGTCGCTGCTGTTGCTGACGGCCTACGGCCTGACGGTGCTCGTGGACGGGGGAGTCGCCCTCCTCGCCCGTAAGGACCGGGGCCGGGCGATCGTCGATCTGGCGGGCGGCGCGGGAGCCGTCATACTCTGGGCCGTTCTGGGCACCTTCTTCAGCACCCTTTCACTCGCGCTCGCGTTGGGTACGGTCCTGTTCGTTCTGGTGGCCATCCTCGTGTCGAGCTGAGCTATGGGACCCGGCCACGATTTCCGGAACATAGTTCGGTATGGTGGGGGTGTGTGACTGGTCGGCCAGCCCTGGCCGTCGGCGTCAGCCGTACGACCCGGGTAGGCTACCGATCGGTAACATGGTGCCGGAGGGCAGGGACGGGACATCCCGGCCGTGCCGTCCGCTGCCGTTCCGCCCACGGGGACCCGGCAGTCTTGGCATCGCGTGCACGTACCCCGCGTGCGCGTAGGGAGCATTCGGCGCTAACCGCAGCGACGCGGTGGCGCACGCGAACACGGGAGGTCGGCCACCGGCCATGAACATCGTCGTCTGCGTGAAGCAAGTCCCCGACACGGCGACCGAGCGCAAGCTGCGGTCCGATGACAAGACGATCGACCGCGACGCCGCCGACGGCGTCATCAACGAGCTGTGCGAGTACGCGGTCGAGGAGGCGCTGCGCCTGAAGGAGGCGCACGGGGGTGAGGTGACCGTCCTCACCATGGGCCCCGACAAGGCGAGCGACACCATCCGCAAGGCCCTGGCCATGGGCGCGGACAAGGCGGTCCACCTGGTCGACGACGCGCTGCACGGCTCCGACGCGCTGGGCACCTCCTACGCCCTGGCGCAGACGCTCAGGAAGGTCGGGTTCGACCTGGTCGTGCTCGGCTCCGAGTCGACCGACGCCCGTACCGGAGTGCTCGCCGCCATGCTGGCCGAGCGTCTCGGCGTCCCGCAGCTCACCTTCGCCAACAAGGTCGAGGTGGGCAAGGGCACGATCACCGTCCAGCGCGTCACCGACTACGGCTACGACAGGGTCGAGGCCTCGCTGCCCGCCGTCGTCTCCGTCGTCGAGAAGATCAACGAGCCGCGTTACCCCTCTTTCAAGGGCATCATGGCCGCCAAGAAGAAGCCGGTGGAGAAGCTCGGAGTCGCCGACGCCGAGATCGACGCCGCCCAGGTCGGCCTGGCGGGCTCCTGGAGCGAGGTGACCGACTTCGCCGCGGCTCCGCCGCGCGCGGCGGGCACGATCGTCAAGGACGAGGGCGACGGCGGTGTGAAGGCCGCCGACTTCCTCGCGTCGAAGAAGTTCGTCTGAGAACGGGGGTTGCCTGATATGTCTGAGATTCTCGTTCTGGTCGAGCACGTCGAAGGTCAGGTCAAGAAGGTCACGCTGGAGCTGCTGACGCTCGCCCGAGGGCTGGGCTCGCCGTCGGCGGTCTGGGCCGGTCCCGGATACTCCGCGGAGGCCCAGGCGAAGCTGGCCGAGCACGGCGCCGAGAAGATCTACGTCGCCGACTCCGCCGAGGTCGCTGACTACGTCGTGGCCCCCAAGGCCGAGCTGCTCGCCCAGCTCGTCTCGGAGAAGGCTCCGGCCGCGGTGCTCGTCGCCGCGACGGCCGAGGCCAAGGAGATCGCGGGCAGGCTGGCCATCAAGATCGACTCCGGTGTGCTGACCGACGCGGTCGGTGTGGGGGACGGCCTCGTGGCCGACCAGTCGATCTTCGGTGGCGGGGTCAACGTCCACTCGCGCGTCACGAAGGGCACCCCGATCATCGCGGTCCGCCCCAACGCCACCCCGGTCGAGGCCGCGGCGGGCGCAGGCGCCGAGGAGCGCGTCTCCGTCACGATCTCCGACGCCGCCAAGGCCGCCAGGATCGTGGAGCGGGTCAAGGAGGAGAAGGGGGCCCGTCCCGAGCTGACCGAGGCCGCGATCGTGGTCTCCGGTGGCCGTGGCGTGGGCTCGGCGGAGAACTTCTCGGTCATCGAGGGGCTCGCCGACTCCCTCGGCGCCGCCGTCGGCGCCTCCCGCGCCGCGACCGACGCGGGCTGGTACCCGCACCAGTTCCAGGTCGGCCAGACCGGCAAGACCGTCTCCCCGCAGCTCTACATCGCCGCGGGCATCTCCGGCGCCATCCAGCACCGGGCCGGGATGCAGACGGCCAAGACGATCGTCGCCATCAACAAGGACCCCGAGGCGCCGATCTTCGAGCTCGCGGACTACGGCGTCGTGGGTGACCTGCACCAGGTCGTCCCGCAGCTGACCGACGAGATCACCAAGCGCAAGTAGTTCACAGGACCACGGAAAACGGCGTCGCGCCCGGGTGCGGCGCCGTTTCCCGTGTGACCGTCCGGCGGCGGGCCCGCCGCCGGACGGCGCTGTCCTCACTCAGGGAGTCCCCAGGCGTCCCCCGACGGTCTGGACCTCCCGTTCACCACGGGTCGTGTGCCCTACGGCACGGTCACCTCGCGCACCAGGTGCGAGCTCCACGGGCACCAGGTGTTGCCGGGAAGGAACGCGCCGCCCACCTCGGACAGGTGCTCCTCGACGTAGCCGATCGAGGCGTCGCACACCTCGGTCGCGACGTCGAAGAAGTCGACCGTGGCGGGGTCGTAGTGGTAGCTCCAGGACGGGTTGTAGCTTTCGGTGCCGGTGACGATCTTGCCGATGACGCTGCGCCTGTCGGTGGACAGGCCGCTCAGCAGATCCCTGGCGTGCCGGATCTTGGAGGTGTCGGTGAGCTTGAAGACGAACGTGTCGCTGCCGGCGTCGGCGAACTCGAAGTAGGCCACGGGTCCCAGGGAGGCCTTGGAGGCCGGGCCGGTCTGCTGCGCCTGGGCGGTACCGGCCAGGGCGAGCGTCGAGGCCAAGGCGAGTGCGGTGACCACCGGAAGGACGGGTCGCATGAGCATCTCCTGTTCTGACGGATCGTGAATACGACGTACTTGACAGGCAGTGCACTACCAGTCAGAACTGTAGATCAACGATCAACGACACGTACAGAGGATTTTCTGCCTTGATCTCTTATTTGGATTTTGTTCGCATTTAAGACATATATGTCCGGCCTTCCGCGGAATGCGGAAGGCCGGAAAGACGACCTGGTCAGGCGGCCATGGACAGCTCCCGCTCCCGCGTCTCCTCCACGGCGGCCGGTACGGCGGGGCGGGGTAGGAACCGGGCGGCCAGCGCGATCAGCAGCCCCAGGACGACGGCCAGGAAGAGCGCGGTCCTGAGGGTGGTCACATGCGAGACGAACCCGATGATCACCGGGCCGAGCAGCAGTCCCGCGTAGCCCATCGCACCGGTCTGGGCGATGGCCGGACCGGGGTTGGCCGTCGCGCCGCCCGCCAGGGACAGGGCCATCGGGGAGACCGTGGCGACCGCGACGCCGACCAGGAGCATGGCGCCCACGGCGACCGGGGCGGTCGGCGCGCTCAGCACCGCGCCGAAGGTGGCCGCGGTCGCGAGACCCGCGGTGACGATCATGCCTCGGGCGCCGAAGCGGGCCCTGACCCGGTCGCCGGTGAGCCTGCCGAGCAACATGCCCGCCTCGAAGACCGGGTAGCCCAGCGCGGCCACGGCCTCGGCCGCGCCCAGGGTGTCGCGCAGGTACAGACCGTTCCAGTCGGCGATCGTGCCCTCGACCATGAACGCGCAGAAGGCGATCACACCGAGCAGGTAGACCACCGGAGGCATCCGGCGGCGGCCGGCCGCGGCGGCCTTCTCCGACAGGACGGGGTCGGGCAGGTAGGAACGGCTGATGACGACCAGTACGGGAAGGGAGACGAGCGCCACCAGGATCAGGTGGGCGGTGAACGACAGGCCCGCCGCGATGGCCGCCGTGCCGAGGAGACCCGCGGAGATCGCGCCCACGCACCAGCCCGCGTGCATGCCGTTCATCAGCGGCCTGCCGTAGGCGCGCTCGACCGTCGAGCCCTGCGCGTTCATGGCGACGTCGACCGCGCCGAACGCCATGCCGAACAGCGCCGCGGCGACGAGCAGCAGGGGATAGGTCGGCGCCAGGGCCAGCAGGGCCAGGGTGACCGCGCACAGGGGAGCGCCGACCCGCAGGACGCTCCGGCTGCCAAGCCGTGCCATCACCCCGCGCATCGACTGCATGGTGACCAGCGCGCCCAGCCCCCACACGAGGAGCGTGACGCCGATCGACGCCTCGGACAGGCCGAGTTTGTCGGACAGCGCCGGGATACGCACGGTCATCGACCCACAGAGCAGGCCGGCCAGCACGAATGTGAGAACTGCCCCGGTTCGGGCTGTCCTCAGGTCGCGGGTCATCACTGAATCCCTTCACAAAAGGTTGTTTCAACGGTGAACGAACGGGGACACACGAGTCGGTCGCTTCCGCACGCGGAAGCGACC
>NZ_JBEPEI010000021.1:0-152510 GCF_040300765.1 Streptosporangium sp. NPDC000239
CTTTTTCGTGTCAAACCGATCCGACCGGATCGCATTTTCTTCGATAAAGCCTGTCCGAGGAATTTCAGACCGCCCCGTCTCCGGAGCAACCCTTCAAACTTACCAGCACCTGAGTGGCTCTGCGAATCGACGCGAACCGATCATTGGAACCGTTGGTTTGAGGGGGTTGTCAGCGGACACAGAACAAGCCACACCGGATCACCGGAGTGAGTGGAGTGGTTTGCGCCGAACCTTGCCGACGCCAGAACATTAGCAGTCCCCGCAGACCGCTCGGGACATAACGACGAACCCCGTGGCTTGATCCGGGACGTCTGGCACGGAAAACATAGACTCGACGGGGTGAGCAGCCAGACACCGCCTACGGCGAAGAAGGTTCCCAGCGAGCGCGTGCACCACGGGGACACCGTGGTCGACGACTACGCGTGGCTGACGGTCAAGGACGACCCCGAGACGATCGCCTACCTCGAAGCGGAGAACGCCTACACCCGGCAGGCGACCGCCCATCTCGAAGGGCTCCAGGAAACGATCTTCCAGGAGATCAAGGGCCGGACGCTGGAGACGGACCTGTCCGTCCCCACCAGGAAGAAGGGCTGGTGGTACTACTCCAGGACGGAGGAGGGCAAGCAGTACGGCATCCAGTGCCGGGTCGCCGCGGACGGCGACGCTCCTCCCGAGCTGAAGGCGGGCGAGGCGCTGCCCGGTGAGCAGGTCCTGCTCGACGGCAACGAGCTGGCCGGCGACAGCGACTTCTTCTCCCTCGGCGCCAGTTCGGTCAGTCCCGACGGGACCCTGCTGGCCTATTCGGTCAACTTCACCGGCGACGAGCGGTTCACCCTGCGGGTGAAGGACCTCACCACGGGCGAACTCCTCGACGACGAGGTCAGCGGCATCTTCTACGGCGGTGCCTGGTCCGCGGACGGCAGGGCCTTCTTCTACACGACCGTCGACGACGCCTGGCGACCCAACCAGATCCACCGGCACATGATCGGCACCTCGACCGAGGAGGACGTGCTCGTCCACCAGGAGGACGACGAGCGGTTCTGGATCGGCGTCGGCCTGACCCGCAGCGAGCGCTACCTCGTGCTCTCGGCGGGAAGCAAGATCACCAGCGAGGTCCACATCCTGGAGGCCGACAACCCGACCGGTGAGTTCCGGCTCGTCAGAGCCAGGGAGACCGGTGTCGAGTACGGCCTCGACCACGCGGGGGACCACTTCCTGATCCTGCACAACCAGAACGCGGAGAACTTCGAGCTGGCCACCGCGCCGATCGACTCCCCCGCTGACTGGACCCCGTTGATCGAGCACCGCGCCGACACCCGGCTGCTGAACGTCGAGGCCTTCCAGGGATACACGGTCGTGCACCTGCGCCGTGACGGGCTGACCGGCATCCGCGTCCTGCCCGAGGGGGCGGAGCCGTACGAGATCTCCTTCCCTGAGCCGATCTACGACGTGGCGCCCTCGGGGAATCCGGAGTTCGTCACCGAGCGGTTGCGGCTCGGCTACACCAGCATGATCACTCCGCCCTCGGTCTACGACTACGACCTGCGGGCGCGTGAGCTGATCCTGCTGAAGCGCAAGACCGTGCTCGGTGGGTACGACCCGGCCGACTACGAGCAGTTCCGTGAGTGGGCGACCGCCGAGGACGGCACCCGCGTCCCCATCTCGATCGTGGCCAGGAAGGGCGTCGAGCGGCCCGCTCCGACCGTGCTGTACGGCTACGGCAGCTACGAGATCTCGATCGACCCGTCGTTCTCCGTTGCCAGGCTCAGCCTGCTGGACAGGGGGTTCGTCTTCGCCGTCGCGCACATCAGGGGCGGCGGCGAGATGGGCCGTCACTGGTACGAGGACGGCAAGTTCCAGCGGAAGAAGAACACCTTCACCGACTTCGTCGCCGCCGCCAAGCACCTCGCCGCGGAGAACTGGTCGAGCGCGATCATCGCCAGGGGCGGTTCCGCCGGCGGGCTGCTCATGGGTGCGATCGCCAACCTGTCGCCGGAGACGTTCGCGGGTGTGGTGGCCGAGGTGCCGTTCGTGGACGCGTTGAACACGATCCTCGACCCGTCGTTGCCGCTGACCATCATCGAGTGGGACGAGTGGGGAGACCCGCTGCACAACGCCGAGGTGTACGAGTACATGAAGTCGTACACCCCGTACGAGAACGTGAGCGGCCAGATCTATCCTCCGATTCTCGCGATCACCAGTCTCAACGACACCCGCGTCTACTACCACGAGCCCGCCAAGTGGGTCGCGCGGCTCCGCGAGGTGGGCAGGGGCGGTCCCTTCCTGCTGAAGACGGAGATGGAGGCCGGGCACGGCGGTCGCAGCGGCAGGTACGACTCCTGGCGGGAGGAGGCCTTCGTCCTGGCCTGGATCCTCGACACCGCCAAGGTCGAGGGCACCGCCAGGGTCGAGCGATGACCTACGTGGCCGACGCGGATCGGTACGACGGGCGGCAGCCGTACAACAGGGTGGGCAGGAGCGGGTTGAGACTGCCCGCGGTGTCGCTGGGGCTCTGGCACAACTTCGGCGACGACAAGTCGTTCGGGACCCAGCGGGCCATCCTGCGGCGGGCGTTCGACCTGGGGGTGACCCACTTCGACCTGGCCAACAACTACGGCCCGCCGTACGGCGCCGCGGAGACCAACTTCGGCAGGCATCTCAGGGAGGACTTCTCTGGATACCGGGACGAGATGGTCATCTCCACCAAGGCCGGGTACGACATGTGGCCCGGCCCCTACGGCGAGTGGGGGTCGCGGAAGTATCTGCTGTCCAGCCTGGACAGGTCGCTGGAGCGGATGGGACTCGACTACGTCGACATCTTCTACAGCCACAGGTTCGACCCGGAGACTCCTCTTGAGGAGACGATGGGCGCGCTCGACCAGGCGGTCAGGTCCGGCAGGGCACTGTACGCCGGCATCTCGTCCTACTCCCCCGAGCAGACCGAACGGGCGGCGCGGATCCTGCGGGAGATGGGCACCCCGCTGCTGATCCACCAGCCGTCGTACTCGATGCTCAACCGGTGGATCGAGGACGGGCTGCTCGACGTCCTTGAGCAGGAGGGGGTCGGCTGCATCGCGTTCTCCCCGCTGGCTCAGGGCATGTTGACCGACCGCTATCTCGGCGGTGTCCCCGAGGGGTCGCGTGCCTCGCAGCGGCGTTTCCTCACCCCGGAGATGCTGACCGAGGAGACCATGCGACGTGTCCGCACGTTGCACGAGATCGCGGCCTCGCGCGGTCAGTCCCTGGCGCAGATGGCCCTGGCGTGGGCGCTGCGCGACCGGCGTGTCACCTCGGTGCTGGTCGGCGCGAGCAGCGTCAGGCAGCTTGAGGACAACGTGCGGGCGGTGGAGAACCTGTCGTTCACCGAGCAGGAGCTCGCGGCGATCGACGGGCACGCGGTCGAGTCGGGAGTCAACCGCTGGGCCCGTTCCAGCGAGACCTGAGAGGTCACAGGGCCTCGTGTCGCTGCAGGTAGGTGAACGAGGCCCACCCGGGAAGCACGGGCAGCCAGAACGTCAGCAGCCTGAACAGCAGCACGGCCGAGGTCGCGACCTCGCCGGGCAGGCCGGAGAGGGTCAGGCCGACGGACAGGGAGGCCTCGACGGCGCCGAGTCCTCCGGGGGTCGGCGCCGCCGAGCCGATGGCGTTGCCCGCGAGGAAGACGATGGCCACGGCCGCGAAGTCGAGTGATCCGCCGAAGGCCCGCACCGAGGCGTCGAGACAGGCCACGAAAAAGATCGTCAGTAGCAGGGTGCCCGAGCAGCCTTCGATGATCTTCCGGGGGGACTGGAGCACGTCCAGCAGGCGGGGGATGACCCCGGAGAACAGGGCGCGCAGCCGTACGGTGATCAGCCTGCGCAGGCGGGGGACGCTCACGATGAACAGGACCGCGACCGCGATGGCGAGCAGGACGAACACCAGCGTGCGCGACGGGGTGAACGACGTGGCGGCGCTCGACCCGGTGATGTAGGCGAACAGCAGCAGCAGTGTGATGTGCGAGGCCAGGCCGATGAGCTGGGAGGCTCCGACGCTGGCGACGGCCTGGCCCGGGGGGATGCCGCGCTTTTGCAGGTAGCGGGTGTTGATGGCGACGCCGCTCACCGCCGCCGGGGCGACCAGCTTCACGAAGGAGCCCGCGAACTGCACCAGCACCGTACGGCCGAGCGGCAGCCGTTCCGGCACGAAGCCCCGCAGCATCAGCGCGGCGGCGACGTAGCTCATCATCGCCGCGACGAAGGCGACCCCGGTCCAGCCCCACTTGGCGGAGGTGATCATGTTGAGGTTGATCTGCGTGAGGTAGTAGACCAGGAAGTAGGCGGCGAAGGCGCTGGCGATGATCGTGATGAGGGTTCTGGGGCGGAAGCGCTCCAGGCGGACCTCGTCGGCCTCGACCTGGGGTTCGAGGGCGACGATCCGTTCGCGGATCGCGGTCAGCAGCTCCTTGTTCTTGGTGAGCGCGGCCCTGGTCTCGCGGGTGAGCGCGATCCGTTGCAGCAGCGGCAGGGCACCGGCCAGCACGTCGGGGCCCGCGACGGCCGCGCCCGCGGCGACGGCGCGGTCGGCTCCGACGCGGAGGCTGAGGTAGGTGAGCAGCTGGGCGATGTCGAGGCGGAGCAGGAGGTCTCCGGCGGCGATCTCGCCGCTGCGGGCGTCCATGAGGACGACTCTGCCCTCGTTGTCGACGTGGATGCTGTCGCCGGTCAGCCGCCGGTGGGCCAGCCGCTGGACCTGCAGGAGCAGGACCTGCTCCCAGATCTGGGCGAGCAGGTTGTCGTCGATCTCCTCGTCGGGGATGTCGTCGAGGGGCCGGGTCTCGATGTGCTCGTAGGCGAGCAACGCGGCCTCGGTGCCGATCTCGCTGGTGCCGACGAGCCTGGGGATGCTGGCGCCCGCGGCTTGGGCGGCGTAGGCCATCAGGGCCTCGCGTTCCAGCTCGGCGCGCAGGGAGCGGATGGCCCTGCGGCGGGTCTCGGTGTTGAGCCGGATGCGGCGCCAGATGCGGTAGAGCACCCCGGCGACCTGGCGGTCGCGGTCGAGGACGGTGACGTCGAGGCGGGTGCCGTCCTTGAGGCCGACGGCGTAGCGCCTGCTGCTCTGGTGGTCGTCGTCGAGGCGGTGCGCCCTGACGGGGGCGAAGCCGAGTTTGGCGAGGGTGGCCACGATCGTGCTGCCGGGCGGCCTGGTGTTGGGGCTGCCGATGCCGTACAGGGTGGCGTAGCCGACGGCGAGGCCGACCAGGATGGAGACGACGATGCCGAGGATGGTGGCCGCGGTCGCGGCGAAGAGCGCGACGGCGTTGAGCGCGACGGCGCTCCACAGGGCCGCCCGCCAGGTGGGTCTTCGGGAGATGCGCACCGCGGTGACGTAGGCGATGACCGAGGTGAGCAGCGTGTTGAGCGGCTCGACTCCCTGCCTGCCCCCGGTCAGCAGGAGCCACAGGTCTTCCGGGCCCGCGCCGACGATCCACTCGCCGAGGGCGAAAGACAGGACCATGCCCGCGATGGCGGCGAAGAGCCCCTCCGCGACGCGCAGGCCGTCGCGGTGCAGGACGCGTTCGATGGCGTAGGCGGTCGGCACGCCCAGCATGGTGGCGCCGCTGAGCACGCCGACGAGGCCGCTGAGGAGGAAGGGCGCCCGGTTCGTCCCGTCGATGACGTCGCCTTCGAGGCCGTTGAGGGTCTTCTTCGCGACGAGGGCGAGCAGGACCACGGCCACGAGCCCCAGCAGGGTCGCCAGGAAGCGCAGCAGATCGGATGGTCTGCGGATGCGCTGCGGCAGGAGCGGTTCGACGACGAGCACGCCGGAATCGCGCTCCGTCTCGGGCTCTGTGCCTTCGACGGGCGCCGCTTCTTCGTGCTCTCTGATTTCCGTCACCGCCAGCGATTCTGCACGTTCCGCATTACAGGTGCGTCACCGATCTTCTCTTCCAGTGTCCACAATCGAAGGCATGCGTATCTCATTGGCCTCGGACAGTCTTGACGGGGTGGCTCCCATCCTGGTGTCGGAGATAGAGGCGAGAGGACACACGGTGATCGCGTACGGCGCCGTCGCCGAAGGCCCCTCGGACTGGGCGTGGTGTTGCTCACAGGCCGCGCGGGACGTCGTCTCCGGGGTGGCCGACCAGGCGATCGTGTGCTGCTGGACCGGCACGGGGGCGTCGATCGCGGCCAACAAGGTGCGCGGGGTGCGAGCCGCCCTGTGCGTGGACGCGGCGACGGCCGAGGGGGCCAGACGCTGGAACGACGCCAACGTGCTGGCGTTGAGTCTCAGGCTGACCTCGGCGCCGTTGCTGGGGGAGATCCTGGATGCCTGGTTCGCCGGGAGCGTCAGCCCGGAGGAGACCGATGTGGCGAACATCGCGTACCTATCCGAGATTGAGAATTGACCTGCTGGAATGCGGCGATGACGGCCGGGCCGGCACCGGCCTGAAAAGCTGATCATCATGCGTCGCAGCCCCGTTTTTCCTTCGCACCCGACCCTAGCCACTTCTGGCGACCGCGTGGCGCCATGGAAGGGCGCGAAGCGGATGGTCGTGGTGCGACGTGTCACGGCGCACGGCCGGGTGCCGTTACCCGGGTGACGTCGTGACCGCCGGGTGACGCCGGGGACCACCCCGCCCGTCGATCTGACGAAGATTGTCAAATTTGGTTAATCCGGTTACCGGAGATCTTTTTTGTTCGCCGCGATCACGGGGATTCCCCGCTCCACTTCCGTCAACTCTCGTCAGAGGAGTTTCGCATGCGCGTACGCGCGTACCAGGGCCTGCTGGCCGCGATCACCACAGCCTCGGCCGTGACCCTGCCCGGCACCCAGGCGACCGCCGTGACCTCACCGGCTCCCGAGGTCACCGTCGCGTCCGTCGCGTCCGTCGGTTCGCCGCCCGTGGACGTGCTCTCCGTGAAGCGGCACCTGGAGGCGTTCCAGCGGATCGCCGCGGCCAACGGCGGCACCCGGGCCGCGGGAACCCGCGGATACGACGAGTCGGCCGACTACGTGGCGGGCAGGCTGCGGGCCGCGGGGTACAGGGTGACCGAGCAGGAGTTCGAGTTCCCGTTCTTCCGTGTCATCGGCACGCCCAAGCTCGCCCGGGTCTCCCCCGGGGCGAGGTCCTACGCGCCGCAGACCGACTTCGTCCCCATGGCGTACTCCGGCTCGGGGAACGTCACGGCCGCCGTGCAGCCCGTCGATCTGGTGCTGCCGCCGAGTGCGGCACCCGGTTCGACCTCCGGGTGCGAGGCCGCCGACTTCGCGGGGTTCGTCCGGGGCAACATCGCGTTGGTGCAGCGTGGCACGTGCGGCTTCCGGGTCAAGGCCGAGCTGGCGGAGGCCGCGGGCGCCTCCGGTGTGATCATCTTCAACGAGGGTCAGGCCGGGGAGGGGGCCGCCGACCGGCGGGGGCCGCTGAACGGTTCGCTCGGCGACACGACCACGCGCGTCCCCGTCGTGGGCACCACCTTCGCCGTCGGCCAGGAGCTGGCCACGCCGGGGTCCCGGGCCACGCTCTCCGTCACCGCCGAGGGCGACCCGCACAGGAAGACCCGCAACGTGATAGCCGAGAGCCCCTGGGGCGACTCCCGCAGGGTCGTCATGCTGGGCAGCCACCTGGACAGCGTGCCGGCGGGACCCGGCGTCAACGACAACGGCTCGGGCAGCGCGGCCGTGCTGGAGACGGCCCTGCGGGCGGGCGGCACGCCGACCAGGAACAGGCTCAGGTTCGCCTTCTGGGGGGCGGAGGAGCTGGGGCTGCTCGGCTCCCAGCACTACGTGGCCGCGCTCTCCCCCGGGGAGAGGGCCAGGATCAGGCTGTACCTCAACTTCGACATGATCGCCTCGCCGAACTTCGTCTACGGCATCTACGACGGCGACGACTCCGACCACACGGGCGCCGGGGCCGGTCCCGCCGGATCGGGCGAGATCGAGAAGCTGTTCGAGACGTACTACGCCTCGGTCGGCCAGCCGTACAAGGGGACCGACTTCACCGGGCGGTCCGACTACGGGCCCTTCATCGCGGTCGATATCCCGGCGGGCGGGTTGTTCACCGGCGCCGAGGGGATCAAGACCGCCGAGGAGGCCGCCACGTTCGGCGGTGAGGCGGGGGTCGCCTACGACCGGTGCTACCACCAGGCCTGCGACACCCTGGCCAACATCGACGACAGGGCGTTGGCGGTGAACAGCGGTGCCATCGCGACGGCCGCGGCCGTCTACGCCCGCAGCCAGATCCTGCCGGGCGGCACCGCCTCAGCGGCGCCGAGCAGGATGAACGTGGCCCCCGCGTGGCGGGACGCGGTGTCGCGGTGACGGGCTGACCTCAAGGGGGGTACGGCCGGCGAGCCGTACCCCCCTGGCTAGAGTCTGGGCATGGCAGTGGGTGAGCGGGGGGAGCTGCGTGTCCTGGGGGCCTGTCCGCTGGACTGCCCGGACACCTGTTCGTGGGTGGTGACCGTCAGGGACGGCAAGGCGGTCGGGATGCGCGGCAACCCGGAGCAGCCCTACACGCGCGGCGCGCTCTGTGTGAAGGTCAACCGCTATCTCGAACACGCCGGGGCCTCCGACCGCATCCTTTACCCCATGCGCCGGGTCGGCCCCAAGGGTTCGGGCCGTTTCGAGCGGATCAGCTGGGACGAGGCTCTCGACGAGATCTCCGTACGGCTGCGCGCGATCGTGGACGAGCACGGCGGCGAGGCGATCTGGCCCTACCTCGGCACCGGGACGCTCGGCCACATCCAGGGCTGTGAGGGGGTCGCGGGCCGCCGGTTCTGGAACGTCCTGGGCGCCTCCCGGCATTTCCTGAACATCTGCTCGACCGCGGGCAACGCCGGTCTGCGGCTGACCAACGGCACCCCTGGCGGGATGGACCCCGAGACGTTCGCCCTGTCGCGGCTCATCCTGCTGTGGGGCACGAACACCCTCACCAGCGGCCACCATCTGTGGCGGTTCGTCCAGGAGGCGAGGGCGGCCGGGGCGTACGTCGTGGCGATCGACCCGATCCGCACCAGGACCGCCGAGCAGGCCGACCTCCACCTGCCGATCAGGCCGGGCACGGACGCCGCCCTGGCGCTCGGGCTGCTGAACGTGGTGTTGTCCGAGGGCGCGCAGGACGACGCCTTCCTGGCCGAGCACACCAACGGCTGGGAGGACTTCCGGGCGGAGATCCTGCGTCACCCGCCCGCCCTCGTCGCGGAGATCACCGGCCTGCCCGAGGCCGACATCCGCTCCCTCGGCGTACGGCTCGCGCGCACCCGGCCGACCGGCATCAGGGCCACGATGGGCGTCCAGCGGCACGCGGGCGGCGGTACGGCGATGCGGACGATCGCGGCCATCCCGGCGGTGACGGGCGACTGGCGCCATCCCGGCGGCGGGGTCGCCTACTCGACCAGCGGCCACATCCACCTGAACATCGACACCCGTGACGACCTGCTGGCGGCGCCGGTCAGGCGGCTCACGATGACCAGGCTGGCCGACGGGCTCGACGAGTCGGTCAGGTGCCTGTGGGTCTACGCCGCCAACCCGGTCGGCTCGACCCCCGACCAGAACCGTGTCCGCGAGAGGCTGGCGCGTGAGGACCTGTTCACCGTCGTGATGGAGCAGTTCCCCACCGACACCGTCGACTACGCCGACATCGTGCTTCCGGCGACGATGCAGATCGAGCACACCGACCTGCACGCGGGATACGGACACATGTATCTCGTGTGGAACGAGCCCGCGGTCGAGCCGCCGGGTGAGTGCCTGTCGACGACGGAGACGTTCCGCCGTCTGGCCGGGCACATGGGGCTCACCGAGCCGTCGCTGTACGACTCCGACCTCGAACTGGCCGAGCAGCTGCTCGCCTCCGGGCATCCCTCCCTCGACGGGATCACGGTCGACCGGCTGCGCAAGGAGGGCTGGGTCAGGCTCAACGTGCCCCGGCCGTTCGTCCCGTTCGCCGACGGCTTCCCCACGGCCTCGGGGAGGCTGGAGTTCGGTTCCGGTCCCGCCTACGTGCCGCCGCGTACGGCCTCGGCCGCGGGCGGTCCCTATCCGCTGGCCCTGGTCACACCCGCGCCGCACACCTTCCTGAACACCACCTTCGGCAACAACCCCGAGCTGCTGCGCCGTTCGAAGGGGCCCCGGGTGGTGGTCAACCCCGAGGACGCCGCGTCCAGGGGGCTGCGCGACGGGCAGCGGGCCCGGGTGTTCAACGCGGTCGGCGGCTTCGAGGCCGTGGTCGAGATCAGCGACCGGGTACGGCCCGGCGTCGTGGCCTCGACGAAGGGGCACTGGCGCAAGCTGAGCCCGGGGGGTTCGACGGTCAACGCGGTGGTCGAGGAGTACGACGCCGACCTGGGCAGGGGGGCCGTCTATCACGACAATCTGGTCGAGGTGATGCCCGTTATGTCTGAGACGACATAGGTAAAGCTACGGTGCCGCATTAGGGGTGCCCCGTGAGATCCTTCCGCGGTGACCTCAACTCTCGGATACGCGATCCTCACAGCGCTGGCCCGCCGACCGAGGTCCGGATACGAGCTGGCCACCGCCATGGGACATCCGCTGGGATGTTTCTGGACGGCCCGGCACAGCCAGATCCACCCTGAGCTGCAACGGCTGGTCGCGGCGGAACTGGTCACCTTCGAGCAGGTCCCGGGTCCCGGCCCGCAGCGCAAGAAGATCTACTCCATCACCCGGCTGGGGACGAGGGAACTGCGCGAGTGGGTCATCGAGCCCCCGCAGTCCCGTCCCGAGCGTGACGAACTGCTGTTGAAGTCCTACGCCGCCTGGCTCGCCGACCCGGCCGAACTGATCAAGCTCTTCCAGATCCAGCTTGAGGAGCACGAACGGCGGCTGGCGACCTACGAGGACGAGCGCTCGGCCTTCTCCAGCGCGCCCGGCCGCGAGAGCCGCCGCTTCGGCGACTACGCCACCCTGTGGTACGGCATCAGCTACGAGAACCACCGCATCGCCTGGTGCCGCTGGATGATCGACCAGCTCCGCGCGCGTTCCGCGCGCACGTCACGCCTCCGCAAGACCCCGGCCCCGGCGGCTGTTTCGGTTGTCCCCGCTCCGCCGCCGGTGCCCTCGTTCGACGTGAGCCCGCGCTTCGGTGCGATCCCGCGCTTCGACATGGGCGCGGAGTTCGGGGTCGGCGCGCAGTTCGACGTGGGCGCGCAGTTCGGGGTGAGCCCGTGACCCGGTGGGGGTCCCGCCTCTCAGCTCAGCGCGAGCTTGTATCCCTCGTGTGAGGCGACGAAGCCGAGGGAGTCGTAGAAGCGGTGCGCGTCCTTGCGCGCCTTGTTCGTGGTGAGCTGGACCAGGGCGCACCCCCTGGCCCGGCCCCGCTCGACGGCCCAGCGCAGCATCTGCCCGCCCAGTCCTCTGCCGCGCAGGCCGGAGGCGATCCTGACGGCCTCGATCTGCATCCTGAGCGCTCCCCCACGGGAGATCCCCGGGATGTAGGTGAGCTGCATGGTGCCGACGACCTCGCCGTCCAGTTCGGCGACGATCAGCTCGTTGCCCGGGTCGGCGTCGATGGCCTCGAAGGCCGCCCGGTGGGCCTCGCCGTACTCCCCCTGTTGGGCGCCGGAGGTCGAGTCGTCGGCCAGCAGGGCCAGAACCGTCGGGACGTCCTCAAGGGTCGCGACGCGAAAGGTCAGATAAGGGTTCACCGGCATGCCGTGAGCCTACCGAGGCCCGGTCCTCAGGGGCCGGGCCTCGGCAGGCGTCAACACGGACATGCGGGCCTCGACGTGAGCGGCGTTCGAGTCGACGGCCCGACGTGGGCCAAGTGGCCGAGCGGGCTCTCAGCAGCCGGCCGAGCCGACGTACGTGACCGGCCAGTTGACCGTCGTCTTCGAGACCTGGCCGATGGCCACGCAGGGGCCGGTGATCAGGATGTTGCCGGTGTAGTGCTGGGCGCGCACGACCACCAGGTGCCGGCCCGTGCCGGAGGTGCAGAGGCTGGACGCCCAGTTCGATCCCTGCTGCACGGTGCAGCCGGAGGGGGCGGCCATGGCCGAGGTGGGGGTGAGGGCCAGAACGCCCAGGCAGAGGGCGGCAGAACTGGCGAGGGTCACCGCGCGACGACGAAAGCTCACGACGAATCTCCTAGAAGGTGGGGGGCTAGGAAGCTTTCCTTTAGGAAAGTTTCCTAATTGAATCCTAAATCGGGACTTAGGGGCAGTCAACAAACGTTCAACATTCGCCGCGACGCCCCGCCCGGCGGGTAGGGGACGGATCAGGGTTGCTCCCCGATGCGAAGAAGGGGGCCGGCGGGGCAGTCTTGGGAACATGAACGACGAACTCACTCGACGTGACGAGATGTCCCTCGCCGGCGCGGCCCTGCGGGGAGCCCCCTGGAGGGCGGCGGCGGTGACCGGAGGCGCGACGGCGGCTGTCAGCTTCGGCCTGGGGGTGATCCTGCCGGGGGCCGCGGACCTCACCTGGGCACTCTGCCTGGGGATCACGCTGTTCACCCTGGTCGCGGCGATCGGATCGGTCGGCAGGCCGGGCTCGGGTGACCGGGTGACGCGGCAGGCCAGGCTGTGGGCGCTGCGCAGGCCGTGGCGGTTCTCGCTCTACCCCGCGCTCGGCGCGGCGGCGCTCATGTATCCGGTGCAGCTCATCGTGGACGACCAGGGCGTGTTCGGCGCCGCGTTCGACGCGCTGCAGGGCGGCGTCGTGGTGTATCTGATCACCGCGTTCCTGGCCCTGACGCTCAGGGGACGCGGCGAACGCCCCTCGCTGCCCCACGGGCACTGACCGGACGGCTCGGCGGAACGTCCCGGGACCGGTGGAAGGCCCCGGGAGGCCCCGCTCGTCACAGGGATCTCACGACTGCTTCTCGTAGTCGGCGCGGCAGACGCAGAACTCGTTGCCCTCGGGGTCCAGCATGGTCACCCAGCCGGTGCCGTCGGGGTTGCGCCGGTCGTCGTGGACCGTGGCGCCGAGCCCGGCCAGCCTCTCGACCTCCTGGTCGCGGGTGGTGCCGTCGGAGCCCGTGACGTCGAGGTGGACGCGGTTCTTGACCGACTTGCCCTCGGGAACCCTGATGAACAGCAGGTTCGGCTCCCCGCAGACGAGGACCTCGTCGCCGTCGGGTTCCGTCTCCGGGTGGATCTCCCAGCCGGTCGCCTGGCTCCAGAAGGCCGCCAGCTCGTGCGGCCGGGCACAGTCGAATGTCACATAGTGCACGTTAATCATGCCCTCAGCCAATCGCGACACCATCTATCGCGTCAAACCGGTTTCCCTAGGGGCGGTCAGTGGCCGCCCCCCGCGAGGTTGAGCCCGATGACGCCCGCGAGGATGAGGACGATGGAGATGATCTTCAGGGCCGAGGCGTCCTCGCCCAGGAGGACGATGCCCAGGGCGGCGGTGCCCACGGCGCCGATGCCGGTCCAGACGGCGTAGGCCGTACCGACCTCCAGGTTCTTGAGGGCCAGTGAGAGCAGACCGAAGCTGAGCACCCCGAAGACGACGACTCCGACGCTCGGCAGCAGCGAGGAGAACCCGTTGCTCAGCTTGAGCGAGTAGGCCATCGCGATCTCGAACAGACCGGCGACGACAATGAGGATCCAAGCCATGACGACTCCCTGAAGCGTCGTCTTTTCGGACCGGGTACGGCGCGTCTCGTCCGGGAGCGTCTCGACTGAGAGCTCTATCCGGGCAACGCCTCCGATGTCGGCCCGATTCCCGTGTCCCACCACAGGGTGAACCACCGCTCGCGGGGAAGCGGCCACATGTCGAGCCGGATCGCCGCCGCGACGACCTCGTCCGCCCGCCCCGGGTCGAGGCAGAGTCTTCTGCAGGCGCTCTCCGCCAGGCCCTCCGGTGTCGCGAAGCGGGACAGCGGGGCCAGGCGCGCCTCGTGCCGCACCCGGTGACCGAGCGCCTCGGCGACCGCGATCACGTCGTGGACCGTGGGCCGGTCCGGGCGGACGATCCCGTGGAAGTGGGCCCACAGGGGGTTGAGCCAGGTCATCGGGTGGCGTTCGGTGAGTTCGACGACGACCCTGAGGCGGGCGTGACCGGACAGTTCGGTGAGGAAGGCGGCCAGGTCGGGCACGTTGTAGACGACGTGGGCGCAGACCGCCACGTCGGCGACCGGGGTCACCGGCGCGACGTCGGGCCAGCGGCCGGTGACGATCCTGAGCGGCACCCCGAGCGCGGCGGCCCGTGACTCCAGTTCGGCGAGCATGCCGGGCGAGGTGTCGACCGCGACCAGCTCTCCCATCCGCCCGGCCAGCGGGAGACCGGCCGCCCCGGTGCCCGCGCCGACGTCGAGCAGGACGCCCCCGGGCGGCAGCGCCTCGGCGACCCGGTCCAGGGTCGGTCCCTGCGGTTCGGCGAGCGCCCGCTCCGTCCGCTCGGCGAACCGCGCGGGCGAGTGCCCCCAGGGGTCGGTCCGCGCCTTCGCCGCGATCTCGTCGGGGATCGCCCACAGCGCGAGGTCCGCACGCCACCGCTCGTCCATGGCAGGAGCCTAACCCGGGGGTGACGACCGTCCCTGTCAAGGCCGCGTGTCGGCCCGGGGGCGCGGCCTCGTCCGAGCGGGCCGGTACAGCTCCCTTTCCCCGAGGAATGTGACAAACGTCCTTACCGCTCCAGTTTTTAGGGGTTACTGGCGGGTAGCATCAGGGGTAAGGTTACTGATGAGTAGAGAAAAAGCCCGGTCCCCCGGTTTCAAGGAGCAGATCCCATGGGCCACTACAAGAGCAACCTCCGTGATCTGGAGTTCAATCTCTTCGAGGTGTTCGGCCGCGGGGACATCCTGGGTACCGGCCTCTACGCGGACATGGACGAGGACGTCGTGCGCAGCGTCCTCGACGAGGTCAACCGCCTGGCGACGGGGGTTCTGGCCGACTCCTTCGAGGAGGGCGACCGCACGCCGCCCGTTCTGGACCCGGAGACCGGCGCGGTGACGATGCCGGAGGGCTTCAAGCGGTCCTTCGCCGCCTACCGCGAGGGCGGCTGGACCAACATCGGCCTGCCCGCCGAACTGGGTGGTCCCGGCCTGCCGCCCAGCGTCAACTGGGCGCTCGCCGAGATGATCCTCGGCGCGAACCCGGCCGTCTGGATGTACGCCAGCGGACCCGCCTTCGCCTACGTGATGCACCTCATCGGCACCGAGGACCAGAAGCGCTTCGCCGAACTGGCCATCGAGCGGACCTGGGGCGCGACCATGGTCCTCACCGAGCCCGACGCGGGCTCCGACGTGGGCGCGGGCCGTACGAAGGCGATCAGGCAGCCCGACGGCACCTGGCACATCGAGGGCGTCAAGCGCTTCATCACCAGCGCCGAGCACGACCTGGCCGACAACATCTTCCACCTCGTGCTTGCCCGCCCCGAGGGGCACGGCGTCGGCACCAAGGGCCTGTCGATGTTCCTGGTCCCGAAGTACCACGTGGACCTGGAGACCGGGGAGCTGGGCGAGCGCAACGGCGTCTACGTCACCAACGTCGAGAAGAAGATGGGCCTGAAGGTCTCCACGACCTGCGAGCTCACCTTCGGCGAGCGGCACCCGGCCGTCGGGACGCTGATCGGCGACGTGCACGAGGGCATCAAGCAGATGTTCATGATCATCGAGCACGCCCGGATGATGGTGGGGACCAAGGCCATCGCCACCCTGTCGACCGGTTACCTGAACGCCCTCGAATACGCCAGGGCCAGGGTGCAGGGCGCCGACCTCACCCAGATGACCGACAAGGCCGCCCCGCGCGTGACCATCGTCCACCACCCCGACGTGCGCCGCGAGCTCATGCTCCAGAAGTCGTACGCCGAGGGCATGCGGGCGCTGGTGATGCTGACGGCCACCTACCAGGACGCGGTGCAGGCCGCCCGCTTCGAGGGCCGTGAGGACCGGCACGCCGAGGCGATGAACGACCTGCTGCTGCCGCTGGTCAAGGGGGTCGGGTCCGAGCGGTCCTACGAGCTGCTCTCCCGCTCGCTGCAGACCCTGGGCGGCTCCGGCTACCTGCAGGACTACCCGTTCGAGCAGTACATCAGGGACGCCAAGATCGACTCCCTCTACGAGGGCACGACCGCGATCCAGGGCATGGACCTGTTCTTCCGCAAGGTCCTGCGCAACCAGGGGGCCGCGCTCGGCGCGCTGTACGGCGACATCAAGGCCTTCGCCGCCTCCCAGGCGGGCAACGGCCGCCTCAAGGAGGAGCGCGGGCTGCTCGACGAGGCCGCCGACGAGGTCAAGGCCATGGCCGACACGATGGCCGGCTGGGCGATCACCTCGCTGGAGACCCCCGAGGAGGTCTACAAGGTCGGTCTCAACAGCACCCGGTTCCTGCTCTCCCTGGGTGACCTGGTGATCGGCTGGCTGCTGCTGCGCCAGGCCGAGGTGGCGCTGGCCGCGCTCGGCTCCCCCGGCAGGGACCAGGCGTTCTACGAGGGCAAGGTGGCCGCGGCGTCGTTCTTCGCCAAGACCGTCCTGCCCCGGCTGGCCGCCGAGCGCCGCGTGCTGACCGAAACCGACCAGAGCCTGATGGAGCTGTCCGAAGAGGCGTTCTGACCACCCGGCCGTGGAGGGTCGTCCCGTTTCCGGGACGGCCCTCTTCCGTGTGCGCGATCACCCCGGAACCGAGTTATTCTCATTATGAGATTATCTTGACCCGGGAAGGGTGTGTCGTGGACGAGAAGGAATCGGCGTTCCTGGCGGAGTACGACCCCAGGGACTATCCCCCGGTCGCCGTGACGGTGGACGTGGTCGCGCTGACCATCCGCGCGGGTGTGCTGCACGTGCTGCTGGTCGAGCGGGGCCGCCCTCCCCAGCAGGGACGCTGGGCACTGCCGGGAGGGTTCATCAGGCCGGGCGAGGACCTGCCCGAGGCGGCCAGGCGGGAACTGGCCGAGGAGACCGGGCTCGCCCCCCGCGTCCACATCGAACAGCTGGCCAGCTACGGAAGCCCGGACCGGGACCCGAGGATGCGGGTCGTCTCGATCTCCTACCTCGCCTTCGCCCCCGATCTTCCCGACCCCAGGGCGGGCTCCGACGCGGCCTCCGCCGCCTGGCACCCGGTCTCGCGCCCGCCGGAGCTGGCCTTCGACCACGCGCGCGTCCTCGCCGACGGCCTCGAACGGGCGCGGGCCAAGCTGGAGTACACGCCGCTGGCCACGACGTTCACCGGGGAGACGTTCACGATCTCCGAACTGCGCGGCGTCTACGAGACGGTGTGGGGCGTCCCGCTGCACGCGGGCAACTTCCACCGCAAGGTCCTCTCCGTGCCCGGGTTCGTCGAGGCCACCGGGCACAGCACGGTGAGCGGCGGCTCCCGGGGCGGGCCACGTGCCAAGCTCTACCGCGCCGGGGACGCCCGCCTGCTGCACCCCGCCCTGCTGCGGCCCGCCGAGCAGGAGGGCACCCGATGACCACCCCGGCCGAGGCGATCGCGCTGGTCTCCGCCGCCCGCGTCCCCGCGGACCTGTTCGGCGGGCCGACACCACGGCGGACGTACCGGAGACTGGCCCGGCTGCTGCACCCCGACCTGACGCCGGGTGCCGAGGCCGCCGGGGCGTTCGCCAGGCTGGCGAGCCTGTGGGCCGAGCACACCGGACACACCCCCACGGACGACCTGGCCGGAACGGTGGTCGGAACCCACCACGTCGGGCGGCTGCTCCACGAGGGCGCGACCGCCCTGCTGTACGACTGCGCCCCCGGCGCCCTGCTCAAGATCCCGCGCGGTCCCGCGGACAACGACCTCATGCGGCGCGAGGCGCAGGCGCTCAGGACGATCGAACGGGAGGGCGATCCGACGCTGCTGCCGTACGTGCCCCGGCTGGTCGACTCCCTCCGGCACGGCTCCGGCGACGCGCGGCGGCGGGCGAACGTGATCAGCCGGGTCCCCGACGGGTTCGTGAGCCTGGCGGAGATCGCGCGGCGGCGGCCGGTACTCGACCCGAGGGACGCGGCGTGGATCTGGCGGCGGCTGCTGGTCGCGATCGGGGCGGCGCACCGCGCCGGGGTGGTGCACGGCGCGGTGTTCGGCCACCACGTCCTGGTCCACCCGATCGACCACGGTCTGGTGCTCGTCGACTGGAGCCAGTCGGTCCCGCTCGGCAGCCCGTTGACGGCCCTGGTCGCCAGGCACCGTGACGACTACCCGCCGGAGGTCCTCACCGGGGCGCCCGCGACCGAGACCCTGGACATCAGGCTCGCCACCCGCTGCGTCGCCGCCCTCATGGGGGACCGGGCGCCCGGTGCGATCGGCCGTTTCGTGCGGGGCAGCCTGGTCGCGCCGCCCCGGGACGCCTGGCGGCTGCTGGGTGAGCTCGACGATTTGCTCGACGATCTCTACGGTCCCAGGACCTACCGTCCGCTGAACCTCTGAGATCCCTCAGACCGAGGCGAACAGTTCGACGGTCCTGGCCCGTTCGCGCTCGTCGCCGAGCGGGTTCACCAGCAGCTCCGTCGTCCCGGCGTCGGCGTATCGCCGTACGGCCCGCGCCACGCTCTCCTCGTCGCCCGCCAGGACCGTCTCGTGGACGCCCG
Organism: Streptosporangium sp. NPDC000239; assembly: GCF_040300765.1. NCBI lineage: Bacteria > Bacillati > Actinomycetota > Actinomycetes > Streptosporangiales > Streptosporangiaceae > Streptosporangium > Streptosporangium sp. NPDC000239. Next base: position 18,470 of record NZ_JBEPEI010000021.1, read on the forward strand.
ACTTGCCCTGCCGATCGAGCATTGCCCGGTAGCTGGGGAGTTGGGCGGCGAACCCGACCCGCTCGGCCACCCCGCGCCTGATCCCCTCGGGGTCGGCGGTGACGCTCGCCATCACCGCGGCCACGACCCTGGGGGCGGGCCGTCCCGCCTCCTCGGCCGCGCGGGTGATCGCGGGCCTGACGTGGTCGGCGATCGCCTCGGGCCCCGTCCACACGGTCACCGTGCCGTCCGCGAGCTCTCCGGCGACGCGCAGCATGACCGGACCGAGCGCCGAAAGCAGCACCGAGGGCGCCTTCGCGCCGGGCACGTCCACCCGCCCCGAGGCGGAGACGGTCTCCCCGTGGTGGTCGACGGCCTCCCCGCGCAGCAACGGCCGCAGCACCGACAGGTACTCCCTGATGTGCCGGGCGGGCCTGTCGTAGGAGTAGCCGAACTGTCCCTCGATGATCTGCCGGTGGCTCGGCCCGACACCGAGGGTGAGGCGGTCGCCGCCGGCGGCCTGCACGGTGAGCGCCTGTCCGGCCAGTGCGAGCGGATGCCTGGGGTAGGTCTGCACGACCGCCGTTCCCAGGTCGACGCCGGGCACCTCACGCGCGGCGATCGCCAGGACGGCGAGCGCGTCCCACGAGGTGAGCTGGCTGAGGAAGGCGCTGTCGAGTCCGGCGTCGGCCGCCTCCCGCACCTGTCCGATCATCGCGTCCAGGCTCAGCCCGATGCCGCTGATGTAGAGGCCTCTTCGCACGAATCCCCCAAAGTGAAGCGGATCTTCCGGTTCCGAAAGACCACGGTACATTAACCTGAGGCCGGGATTCCGGTTAACTCAGGAAGGACGGGCCGTGCGAGCCGACGCGCGACGCAACCGCGAACTCATCGTCACGACCGCGCTCGGCCTGTTCGCCGAACGCGGCGCCGCCGTCTCGATGGAGGAGATCGCCCGCGCGGCGGGACTGGGGGTCGGCACCCTCTACCGCCACTTCCCCGACCGGCAGGCCCTGGTCGAGGACATCGCCCTTGACGCGCTGCGCCGTCTCATGACCTTCGGCGAGACCGTGACCGCCGAGGGCATGACCGGCGACAGGCCGTGCTGGCAGTCCCTGCGCCTGGTCGTCGAGCACTGCGCCGGGCTCCCCCTGGCGCTGATCAAGGCCCTGTCGCCCGAGACGACCGCCAACCCCGAGCTGGCGCGGCTCGAACGCGACCTCAACGCCCTGCTCGAACGGCTGGCCAGGGGCGCCCAGGAGGAGGGGACACTGCGCGGCGACATCCCGCCCGGCGAGGTCGTCGGCCTGCTCAACGTGGCCGTCTGCCGCCCCGGCGCCCGCGCGGACGACCACCTCACCACCGTCATCCTCGACGGCCTCAGACGCTGACCCTCCCGTGACGGACCTCGCGGGTTGACGCGGCCCATTGTTATTCTCATAATGAGATTAACTCAACCTGAGAACAACCAAGGGGACCCACATGGGAAGCGGAATCTGGTCGACCGACGTCTACTCCGCCGCCGCGAGCTACCGCGCCGCCAAGGGCACCAGCGCCTTCGCCTACAGCGACAGCGGCGCGCGCGCCACGCACGAGGACCTCGACCCGTACGGCGTCGCCGCCCGCGAGAGCCGTGACTCCGACGAGCACCCCGACAGCCTCGCCATCGCCGTCCTGTTCGACGTGACCGGCTCGATGGGCGGGGTCCCCCGTACGCTCCAGACCAAGCTGCCCGACCTGCTGGGCCTGCTGATGCGCAAGGGCTACGCCACCGACCCGCAGATCCTCTTCGGCGCGATCGGCGACGCGACCTGCGACCGCGCCCCGCTCCAGATCGGCCAGTTCGAGTCCGACAACCGGATGGACGAGGACCTCGGCAAGATCCTGCTCGAAGGCGGGGGCGGCGGCCAGAAGACCGAGTCCTACGAGCTGGCGATGTACTTCATGGCCAGGCACACCTCGATCGACTGCTTCGAGAGGCGAGGGCGCAAGGGCTACCTGTTCATCATCGGCGACGAACTGCCCTACCCGAAGGTCAGCCGCCGTCAGGTCCGCCAGGTGATCGGCGACTCCCCGCTGCGGGACATCACGACGAAGGACATCGTCGCCGAGCTGACCAGGGCCTACCACGTCTACTACATCCTGCCCGCCGGGGCGAGCTACGCCGGGGACGGCCAGGTGCTGGCCGCCTGGCGCGACCTGCTCGGTCAGAACGTCCTCGAACTGGACGACCTGGACGCGGTCTGCGAGACCATCGCGCTCACCGTCGGCCTCGGCGAGGACGCCATCGACCTGGACGAGGGGCTGGACGACCTCGACGAGATGGGCTCGGAGGCCGGCCAGGCCGTGGGCAGGGCGCTGGCCCGTCTCGACCGGCGGACGCTCGCGGTGCCCGAGGAGCCGGGCGCCAGCGGCGTGATCCGGCTGTGAGGGGTACGGGCGTGCGCGAACACGTGATCGTCGCCGACCTCGGGTACGGCGACGCGGGCAAGGGGACCGTCGTGGACTGGCTCTGCTCACAGGAGCCGGTGCGGGCGGTCGTCCGCTTCAACGGTGGCGGGCAGGCGGCGCACAACGTCGTCCTGCCCGACGGGCGGCACCACACCTTCGCCCAGTTCGGGGCGGGGACGTTCCGGGGCGTGCCGACCCACCTTTCACGCTTCACGATCGTGGACCCGCTCGCCCTGGCCTCCGAGGCGGCGAACCTGGCCCGCCTCGGGGTGCCCGACCCGTTCGGGCTGCTCACCGTGGACCGGGACGCCCTGCTCGCGACGCCGTACCACGTGGCGGCCGGGCGGGCCAGGGAGCTGGCGCGCGGCGAGGACCGGCACGGGTCGTGCGGGATGGGCGTCGGGGAGACCGTCTCCTACGCCCTGGCGCATCCGGGCCTCGCGCCGACCGTGGGTGACTGCGCCGCCCCGGTACGGCTGGCCCGCAAGCTGCGCGCGCTGCGCCGGGAGGTCGAGGAGACCTGGTGGGTGGCCGGGCCGGTGGCGACGGAGCTTCCCCCGGTCGAGGACTGCGTCGCGGCCTACCGGGCGTTCGCCGAGCGGGTGACCCTCACCGGCCCCGCGCGGCTCGCGGCCCTGCTGCGCGAGGGACCGGTCGTCTTCGAGGGGGCCCAGGGCGTGCTGCTCGACGAGTGGCACGGCTTCCACCCGTACACGACCTGGAGCACGACGACCTTCGCGAACGCCCTCGAACTGCTCGGCGGGGCGGGTGCCGTACGGCTCGGGGTGCTGCGTTCCCACACGCCCAGGCACGGTCCCGGGCCCCTGGTCACCGAGGACCGGACGCTGCGGGTGCCCGAGCGGCACAACGGGACGGGGCCGTGGCAGGGGCCGTTCAGGGTCGGGCACTTCGACACGGTCGCGCACCGCTACGCGCTGGCGGTCACCGGCGGGGCGGACGCGCTCGCGCTCACCCACCTGGACGTGCCGGTCTCGCGGATGTGCGTCTCCTACGACATCGGCGAGCCACCCGTGGGTACGGCGGGCGACCTCGACGGGCAGGCGAGGCTAACGGAACGGCTGCTGCGGGCCCGTCCCCACTACGTGGACGGTGTCGACGACTGGCCGGGGGCGGTCGAGGAGGCCCTCGGAGTGCCGGTGTGGCTCGGCTCCTGGGGCCCGACCTCGGCCGACAAACGCGCGTGGGTCAGATCGTGAACTGTACGGCGGCGCGGGAGGCCACGATGGGCTTGATGTGCTTGGCGATCACCGCCTGGTGCTCCGGGTGGTCCCGGTAGACCAGGAAGTCGTCGGCGTTGTCGAAGTCCGCGACGATGGCGAACTCGTGGTTGCCGGGGTTCACACCCGCGTCGGCCCCCAGCGTGTAGGCGCGGATCTCCGGGATGATCTCCGTCAGCCTGCGAAGCTCGGTCTTGACCGTCGCCTTCTGCTCCTCGGTCGTCCCCTCGGCCCAGGTGAACAGCACGACATGACGGAACATGATCTCCCCTTCGGTCGGATGCCCAGTAAGCGTACGGCCGCCCTTTACGCGGGACGAGCGCGGGGCGTCCCGCGGTATTCGGCGCGGCGACTCCCCCTCGCCCGAAATGCTCCGATATATGCCATTTATTTATTATTTATACAGATCTGTGCGCCTTTGCCAAACTATAAGTGCTTTGCGGTGTCGTGGTAGGTGCGTCTCCTGCGATGTTTGGGGTGTTCGAGCCCAGGAAGGCGAAATCGTCTTCCCGTGAAACCGGAGGATCGCATGGGATCGAAGACTGCTGCCTCGCTCTTCGCGAGCACCATGGGCGCGGGGCTCCTTGCCGGAGTCCTCATCGCCGGCCCGGCGGAGGCCACGACCACGCCCACAGCGGCGGTCCCGGCCGTCCAGACGTCCGTCTCGGCCGGATTCCTCACCGCGGGCTGCTGCCGGCGGCGCTGCTGCCGGTGCGGCTGCGGGTGGCGGAGTCGCTGTGGCTGGCGAGGCGGCTGCGGCTGGCGCGGCGGCTGGCGGTGGAGCAACTGGGGATGGGACGACGACTGGGGATGGTGACGGCGGTCGCGTTTCATCCCGTTCCGGCTTAGGGAAACCCATCGGGAAACGCCTCGCGTGAATCGGTGACTTCCCTCGGCCTCGCCGGAATTCGGGAATGAGAGGACCGGTCAGCCCCTGAGTGGACCCGTCCCCATCCGGGGGCGGGTTCGCCATGCCGTACGACCGAACCTGGTCCGCGTCCGCCCCGGAGCGGCACCGAGCACGACCGTGCGGGCCGTCCCCGGGACGAACCGCAGGTCATGGGTGAGCAGGATGGTCGTACGGCCCGCCATGAGACGGCCGAGCGGCTCCATGACCCGGGCGGCGGTCTCCGGGTCCAGGCCGGTCATCGGCTCGTCGAGGACGAGCACCGGGGCGTCACGCAGGATCGCCCTGGCGATGGCCAGGCGCTGGCGCTGGCCACCGGACAGCAGCCTGCCTCGCTGCCCGACCTGGGTGTCGTACCTCGCCGGGAGCCGCTCGACGAACTCGTGCGCCCCGGCCATGACGGCGGCCCTGACGATCTCGTCCATCCCGCAGCCGGGACGGCCGTAGGCGATGTTGTCGCGTACGGTGCCGGAGAAGAGCAGGTTCTCCTGCTGCAGAACGGTCACGGCCTCACGCAGCGCCGTACGAGGAATGTCCCTGATGTCCACGCCGTCGAGCAGGACACGCCCCTCGGCCGGGTCGTGGAAGCGCAGCAGGAGTTTGGCCACGGTCGACTTGCCCGCGCCGCTCGGGCCGACGCACACGACCAGTTCGCCCGGTTCCGCGTGGAAGGTCAGGTGCCGCAGCGTGGGAGTCGACCTGCCCGGATAGGTGAAGCCGACGTCGGCGAAGTCGATCCGTCCCCGTGGCGGCGCGGCGGGCGGTACGGCCCCGGCGGAATCGGTGACCCGGGGCCGGATCCGCAGGATCTCGATCACCCGGTCGGAGCCCGCCGCCGCCTGGGAGACGGTCAGCGCGAGTTGCCCGAGCCCCTGGACCGCCGGGTAGAGGTAGGCGAGGTAGGCCGCGAAGGCGAGCAGCCCGCCGATCGTGAGGCGGCCCGCCGTGATCTCCCACGCGCCGACCCCGATGACGACGAGCAGGCAGACGGTCTCGATGATCTGGACGACCGGCCCGTACAGCGCGGAGAGCCTGGCCTGGGTCACGTTGGCCCTCATCCAGGCGCGCCCCTGGGTGTGCAGCCGCCGCGCCTCGGTGCCCTGCCGGTTGAAGGCCTGCACCAGCGCCTGGTTGGCCAGGCCCTCCTCGATGACGCCGTTCATGACGCCGTTGCTGAGCCGCTCACGCGCGGCGGCCGTCCTGAGGCGCGAGGCGAAGAGTTTGGAGACGACCAGGAACGCCGGGACCATCGCGAACGTCACCAGCGCCAGGTCCCAGCGGGTCAGCAGGGCGGCCCCGGCGAAGAAGAACACGCTGACGGTCGTCGTGAGAATCCTGACCACACCGGAGCCGACCAGTTCCTCGATGGCCTCGACGTCGTCGGTGAGCCTGGCCATCAGGTCGCCGAGCCTGCGCCGGTCGAAGAAGTCGGGGGTCAGGGTCTGCATGTGCGCGAACACCCGGTCCCGCAGGCGCAGCAGGAAGCGCTCGCCGCCGACGGCGGTGGCGTAGGAACCGAGGAAGGAGGCCAGCCCGGCGACGACCATCAGGCCGAGCCAGACGAAGGCGGGCTCCCAGAAGGCGTCCAGGTTCTGTCCCGCGAGGACCTCGTCGGTGATGCGGCCGAAGAGCCGGATCGCCCCGATCTCACAGAGGGCCGCCACGATCGCCAGCAGCACCCCGGCCACGAACAGCCTGCGGACCCCCCGGGTGTGCGGCCAGAACCGCCCGAAGGCCTCCCTGATGGAGACGAAAGGGGCCGGTGGGGGGTCGTCCGGAGGACGTGCGGGGGTGGAAAAGGAGAACCGGCGGGTTACCCGCCGGTTCGTCGCTGAGGGAACTACCACCACCAGCCGCCCCAGCCCCAGCCACCACGGCGCCAGCCCCGGCCACCGCATCCGCAGCGACGGCGTCGGCAGCCGCCCCACGCGAGCGGGGCACCGCCGGCCGGGAAGAGCTTTTCGAGTCTCATTTGCTTTCCCTTCTGGTGGAACCTTTCGCGAATCTCCAAATCACGACACTAGCACCGATATATGCATTAACCACTAAATCCCCGATGAATGGATAACGTTTTAACCGGATATGTCATGACATCCTCGGACGCGCCACCGGCCACCCCAAGGGGAACATCACCACAGGTCAAAACGGCCCCACGGAGCACGCCGTACGGCAAAGCCCCTTCCCCGAAATCAGGGAGAAGCGGAACACCGGGTTCACAGAAAGGTCATCGACCCGCACGGGAGCCCGGTCGCCACGGACCGGTCCGCGGGCTTCACGTGTCAATCGAAACGCCCCGGGAAAGGCCACGGAAACGGCGGCGCCGCAAACGCCGGGTAAAAGGGGACGGGCCCGCCCCCGTGAGGGGACGGGCCCGTCGGGCCGGTGCGGGGGCTCAGCCCCAGGCGAGCATGCGCAGCGGGTCCTCCAGCATGGCGCCCACGTCGCGCAGGAAGAGCGAGCCCAGTTCGCCGTCCACGATCCGGTGGTCGAACGACAGCGCGAGCGTGCACACCTTCCTGGGCACGATCTGCCCGTCGACCACCCAGGGCAGGTCCCTGATCTGCCCGAAGGCCAGGATCGCCGACTCGCCCGGGTTGAGGATCGGGGTCCCGGCGTCCACCCCGAACACGCCCACGTTCGTGATCGTGATCGTGCCGCCCGACATGTCGGCGGGCTGGGTACGGCCCGCCCGCGCGGTCTCGACCAGCGCCCCCAGGGCGCGGGCGAGGTCGGGCAGCGACAGCGCGTGGGCGTCCTTGACGTTGGGCACGATCAGGCCGCGCGGGGTCGCCGCGGCGATGCCCAGGTTCACCCGGTGCTTGACCACGATCTCCTGGTTCGCCTCGTCCCAGGAGGAGTTGACCATCGGGTAGCGACGGGCCGCGACCAGCATCGCCTTGGCCACCAGCAGCAGCGGCGAGACCTTGACCTCGGCGAAGTCGTCGAGCAGCCGCAGCCGCCTGACGGCCTCCATCGTCCCGGTCACGTCCACCTGGAGGAACTCGGTGACGTGCGGCGCGGTGAACGCCGAGGACACCATGGCCTGCGCGGTCGCCCTGCGCACTCCCTTGATGGGGATGCGCTCCTCGTCGGGTCCCTGCGCCACGGCCGTCGCGCCACGCCCGGGCGCGGCGACCGCGGCGTGGACGTCCTCCCGGGTGATGCTCCCGTTCGGGCCCGTCCCGGTGAGCGTGCCCAGGTCGACACCGAGGTCCTTGGCGAGCTTGCGCACCGGGGGCTTGGCCAGCACCGCGCCCCGCGCGGCACCGGACCCGGCGGGCGCGGCAGGCCCAGCGGGCGCGGCAGCGGGCTCAGCCTGCCGTACCGGAGCCGCCGGAGCCGGAGCCTCGACGGCCGCCGGAGCGGGAGCCGGGGCGGTGGCCGCCGGAGCGGCGGACTTGCGGGGCCTGCGCTTGGCCGTACCCGGCTTGACGCCGTAGCCGACCAGCACGGGCTGCCGCTCCGGCTTGGGGATCGTGGGGACCATGTCCTCGGCGGGGGTCCCGGCCGGTGTCTCCGGAGGACCCGAGCCGTCGTCGACGGTGATGATCGGCTTGCCGACGTCGACGGTCTGCCCCTCCTCGGCCAGCAGCGCGGCGATCACCCCCTCGTACGGCGAGGGCAGCTCGACGATGGCCTTGGCCGTCTCGATCTCCACGATGATCTGGTTGACCTTGACCGGATCGCCGGGCTTGACGTGCCAGCGGACGATCTCGGCCTCAAGCAGGCCCTCCCCCACGTCGGGGAGCTTGAACTCCTTCACGTCGTCTCCCCTCTAGAACGCGAACACGCGGTCGACGGCTTCGAGGACCCGGTCCAGATCCGGGAGGTAGTGGTCCTCCAGCCTTGAGGGCGGGTAGGGGGTCGAGGGCCCGCCGACGCGCAGCACCGGGGCCTCCAGGTTGTAGAAGCACCTCTCGGTGACCCTGGCGGCGATCTCGGCGCCGAACCCGTTGTAGACGGGCGCCTCGTGGACCACGACGCACCGCCCGGTACGGCGCACCGACTCCACGACCCGGTCCACGTCGAGCGGGTTGAGCGAGCGCAGGTCGACCACCTCGACGGACCTGCCGTCCTCCTCGGCCGCCGTCGCGACCTCAAGGCAGGTCTTCACCATCGGGCCGTAGGCCAGCAGCGTCACGTCGCCGCCCTGCCGTACGATCCTGGCCTGGTCGAAGGGGGTCCAGTCGGCGGCGGAGGAGGCGGTGTCCACCTCGGCCTTCTCCCAGTAGCGCCGCTTGGGCTCGAAGAAGACGACCGGGTCGTCGCTCCTGATCGCCTGCTGGATCATGGTGTAGCCGTCGACGGGGTTGGAGCAGGCCACGACCCGCAGGCCACCGGTGTGGGTGAAGTAGGCCTCCGGCGACTCGCTGTGGTGCTCGACCGCGCCGATGCCGCCGCCACAGGGGATGCGCACCACGACGGGCAGCTTCAGCTTGCCCAGCGAGCGCAGCGGCATCTTGGCGAGCTGGGTGATGATCTGGTCGGCCGCCGGGAAGACGAAACCGTCGAACTGGATCTCGCAGACCGGGCGGTAGCCCCTGAGCGCGAGTCCGATCGCCGTGCCGATGATGCCGGACTCGGCCAGCGGGGTGTCGATGACCCGCTGCTCGCCGAAGTCCTTCTGCAGGCCGTCCGTGACGCGGAAGACACCGCCGAGCTTGCCGACGTCCTCACCCATGATCAGAACCTTGGGGTCGTCCTCCATGGCCTTGCGCATGCCCTCGTTGAGGGCCTTGGCCAGCGTGAGACTCGTCATCCCTCGAACCCCTCCAGGTAGGCGGCGAACTCCGCGCGCTCCTCCTCCATCAGCCGGTGCGGCTCCGCGTACACGTGGTCGAAGATCGCCAGTGGCTCGGGGTCCGGCAGGGCCAGACAACGCCTGCGGACGTCCTTGCCCAGCTCGTCGGCCTCGGCGTCGATCGCGTCGAAGAATTCCTGGTCGGCGATCTCGTTCTTGAACATGTAGGCGCGGACCCGCTCGATCGGGTCCTTGAGCTTCCACGCCTCAAGCTCGCTGGCCACGCGGTAGCGGGTCGGGTCGTCGGAGGTGGTGTGGGCGCCCATCCGGTAGGTGAAGGCCTCGATGAGGGTGGGTCCCTGGCCGGAACGCACGTCGGCCAGGGCCTTGCGGGTGACCGCCAGGCAGGCGAAGACGTCGTTGCCGTCCACCCGGACACCGGGGAAGCCGAAGCCGCTGGCCCTGCGGTACAGCGGGATGCGGGTCTGCTTCTCCAGCGGCTCCGAGATGGCCCACTGGTTGTTCTGGCAGAAGAAGACCACGGGGGCGTTGAAGACCGACGCCCAGATGAACGACTCGTTCACGTCGCCCTGGGAGGTGGCGCCGTCGCCGAAGTAGACCAGCGTCGCGTTCTCCGCGCCGTCGCGCTGCACACCCATGGCGTAGCCGACGGCGTGCAGGGTCTGGCTGCCGATGACGATCGTGTAGAGGTGGAAGTTGTGCTCAGCCGGGTCCCAGCCGCCGTGGTTGACCCCGCGGAACATGCCCAGGAGGTTGACCGGGTCGACCCCCCGGCACCAGGCGACGCCGTGCTCACGGTAGGTGGGGAAGACCATGTCCGTCGCGGCGAGCGCCCGTCCGGAGCCGATCTGCGCGGCCTCCTGGCCGAGCAGGGAGGCCCACAGGCCGAGTTCGCCCTGGCGCTGCAGGGCGACCGCTTCCAGGTCGACGCGGCGCACCAGGACCAGGTCCCGGTAGAGACCGCGGATCTCCTCCGGGGTCAGGTCGATGTCGTAGTCGGGATGCTCGACCCGTTCCCCCTCCGGGGTCAGCAACTGGACGAGCTCCGCAGGTGCTTGCGCACCACGAGGGGCCTCGGCTGTCACGTGCCACTCCTGTGTGCTCAGGGCCTTGGGAGGTGGGTTCACCACCGCTGTCCGGCCGGTTAGCAGCGCATCCGATCCGACTGGTGGTGGTTCGTATGCGTTTGTGGACATCGTGGCAGAGGTCACATACCTGTGCGCAAGACCTGCCCCGACATCCATCTCGCCCCTTGTTCCCGCCGGATCACCCCTCTCACCCTCGCATGGACCGCTCCCTCGGCGCACGGACCGGTTCGTCGTGTGGAACGTGCCCGTCCCGCGGCCACCCGGGCCCCGGGACCAAACGTCCGGCGGAGCCCGTTACTCTTGAGGCGCCTAACCGTCCCCGCAGCGACCAGGAGGAACACCGTGGCGCGCGTCATCGTCGACGTCATGCTGAAGCCCGAGATTCTCGACGCGCAGGGCCAGGCCATCGCCCGCGCGCTGCCGCGGCTCGGCTTCTCCGGCGTCTCCGCGGTACGGCAGGGCAAGCGGTTCGAGGTCGAGATCGACGGCCCCGCCGACGAGGCCGCCCTGGCCGAGGTCAGGAAGATGGCCGAGACCCTGCTGGCCAACACCGTCATCGAGGACTACACGGTCACCGCCGAGGCGTAGGCTCTTTGCTCCGCCTGGCGGCGTCGCGGGCTTGGGCGCTTCGAGCCAACGCTTTCCCTCGTCGCTCATCCGCTTCGCTCCTTCGCTCCTCAGTCCAAGCGTCGGCGCGCCCAAGCCGGGTTCTTTGCGCCGCCTGGCGGCGGCGCGGGCTTGGGCGCTTCGGGTCGGTGCCTTCCCTCGTCTCTCCGTCGCTTCGCTCCTGCGTTCCTCGGTCCAGACACCGACGCGCCCAAGCCGAAACTCCTCGCACACGGCGCCGGTAACCCGTACCTTTTGGCGTCGTGGGTTCGGGGTGGCTGTCATCGGGCGTCGAAGCAGTGACCCTGGACTGTGGCCTACACGGCGAAGATCCACACAGATCCCGGAACGCCCCTTATCTCAGGGGTAGATCCCTTACGCCCAGGTAGATCACTTTCTGGACCTGCCGTAATCCCACAGCTTGACCAACACTAAATAACATTAAGGTTATTTTGCGGTTAGCCCGGATTCCGCGGGGAAACCTTGACAGGGTGACGTCTGGCCCGGGAAGGGGGTCCGGTGGATATCGAGTTCTCGCTGGCTCTGCCGAGAGAGGCCGTCGGCATACCGATGGTCCGCAGAGCCCTTGGCGACTCGCTTCGCTCACTCGGCGTCACCGAAAGCTGCGTGTCCGACATCCTGCTCGCGGTCACCGAGGCGTGTGCCAATGCCGTACGCCACGGGGGCCCCGCCAACCGCTACGAGGTCGAGGTCGCGATCGGCTACGGCCGTTGTGACGTCCAGATCATCGACAGGGGGCAGGGCCTGGCCCGGCTCCCCGAGCACTACCCTCCGGGCGACACGGAGAACGGCCGGGGCATCCTGATCATGCAGGCCGTGGTCGACGAGATCTCCTTCGGCGTCACGCCGGGCCGGGGCACGACCGTGCACCTGCGCAAGCACCTCGACTGGGACGACGACGCCCTCCTGCTGCGCGAGAGCCTCGCGTGCGAGGGCCTCGTGCGCGAGGGGCTCATGTGTGACAACCGCGTGCGCGTCGGGCTGCCCCGCGAGGACCGCGTCCTCGCCGCGGTGTGAGAGACCCCACAGTTTCACCAGGTCACATGACTGAGAAGGCCATGCCGTACGGCCCGGCGACCTGCGCGTGTGACCCGCTTGTCGGGAACGGATAGCCTGGGCGCACCGCCGCAGACCGCTGTCCACCGTGAGAGACGCCGGCGCGGCGCTCGTTTGTGGAGGGGAACGCTGTCATGAGTGCTGCCCGCGTGGGCGTCGTCACTTTTCCCGGGACTCTTGACGATCAGGACGCGGCGCGTGCCGTACGTCACGCGGGCGGCGAGGCCGTTCCGCTGTGGCACGCCGACCCTGATCTCAAGGGAGTGGACGCGGTCTTCCTGCCCGGTGGGTTCTCCTACGGGGACTACCTCCGGTGCGGAGCCATCTCCAGGTTCGCGCCCCTGATGGAGGAGCTGATCCCGGCGGCCAGGGCCGGGCTTCCTGTTCTGGGCACCTGCAACGGCTTCCAGATCCTCTGCGAGGCCCACCTGCTGCCCGGCGCGCTGATGCGCAACGCGGGGCTGCACTACATCTGCCGTGACCAGGGCATCAGGGTCGAGAGCACCGCGACCCCCTGGACCTCCGACTTCGCCGAGGGCCAGGAGATCGTGCTGCCGATCAAGCACGGCGAGGGCCGTTACGTGGCCGACCAGGAGACCCTCGGTGCCCTTGAGGCCAACGGGCAGGTCGTCTTCCGCTATGTCGGGGGCAATCCGAACGGCTCGCTGAACGACATCGCGGGCATCAGGAACGAGGCGGGCAACGTCGTCGGCCTCATGCCGCACCCCGAGCACGCGGTCGAAGACCTCACCGGAGCCCCGAGCACCGACGGCCGGGGCTTCTTCACCTCCATCCTGAAGAAGCTGGTGAACCTGTGAGCGAGCACGAGACCCCGCGCCCCGAGGCGGTTCTGGACACCGTCAAGCGGGCCCAGGACACCCCCGACGAGCGGCAGCCGTACGCCGAGCTGGGCATGAAGCTCGACGAGTACGACCGGGTCCGCGAGATCCTCGGCCGCAGGCCGACCAGCTCCGAGCTGGCCATCTACAGCGTCATGTGGAGCGAGCACTGCTCCTACAAGTCCTCCAAGGTGCACCTGCGCCAGTTCGGCACCAAGGCCCCCAAGTCGGAGGCCCTGCTGGTCGGTATGGGGGAGAACGCCGGCGTCGTGGACGTCGGCGACGGCTGGGCGGCCACCTTCAAGATCGAGTCGCACAACCACCCGTCCTACGTCGAACCGCACCAGGGCGCGGCGACCGGTGTCGGCGGCATCGTGCGCGACATCATGTCGATGGGCGCCAGGCCGATCGCGGTCATGGACGCCCTGCGCTTCGGCGGCGCCGACGCCCACGACACGCGGCGGGTGCTGCCCGGCGTGGTCGAGGGCATCAGCCACTACGGCAACTGCCTCGGGCTGCCCAACATCGGCGGCGAGGTCGTCTTCGACCCCTGCTACATCGGCAACCCGCTGGTCAACGCGCTGTGCGTCGGCCTGCTCCGCAAGGACCAGATCAAGCTGGCCACCGCTCCCGGGCCGGGCAACAAGGTCGTGCTCTTCGGCGCGCTGACCGGCCCCGACGGCATCGGCGGCGCCTCCGTCCTGGCCTCGGCCACCTTCGAGGACGAGTCGCAGGCCAAGCGCCCCAGCGTCCAGGTCGGCGACCCGTTCATGGAGAAGCTCCTGATCGAGTGCTGCCTTGAGCTGTACCAGGCGGACGTCGTCGTGGGCATCCAGGACCTCGGCGCGGCCGGTGTCTCGTGCGCGACCACCGAGCTCGCGGCCAAGGGCACCGGCGGCATGGACGTCAGGCTGGACCTCGTCCCGCTGCGCGATCCGTCGCTGCGGCCCGAGGAGATCCTGATGAGCGAGTCGCAGGAACGCATGATGGCGGTCGTCACCCCCGACGACATCGATGCCTTCATGGCGATCTGCGCCAAGTGGGACATCCCGGCGACCGTGATCGGCGAGGTCACCGACGGCGGACGCCTGGTGATGACCTGGCACGGCGAGACCATCGTGGACATCCCGCCGGGCACCGCGGCCGACGAGGGCCCCGTCTACGAGCGGCCCTTCCACGAGCCCGCCGGGCAGGCCGCCCTGAACGCCGACGTCCCCTCCCGCCTGGCCCGCTCCGAGGACCTGCGCGCCGCGCTGCTGCGGCTGCTCGGCTCGCCGAACCTGGCCTCGAAGGAGTGGGTCACCTCCCAGTACGACCGCTACGTCCGGGGCAACACCGTGCTGGCCCAGCCCGCCGACGCCGGGGTGCTGCGCATCAGCGAGGTCATGCCCGGCGCCGAGGAGACGACCAGGGGCATCGCGCTCGCCACGGACGGCAACGGCCGCTACGCCAGGCTCGACCCGTACGCGGGCGCGCAGCTCGCGCTGGCCGAGGCCTATCGCAACGTCGCGGTGACCGGGGCGACCCCGCTCGCGGTGACCAACTGCCTCAACTTCGGCTCCCCCGAGGACCCCGAGGTCATGTGGCAGTTCGCCGAGGCCACCCGGGGTCTCGCCGACGCCTGCAAGGCCCTCGGAGTGCCAGTGACCGGCGGAAACGTCTCCTTCTACAACCAGACGGGCTCCACCGCGATCCACCCGACCCCGGTCGTCGGCGTGCTCGGTGTGATCGACGACGTGGCGAACCGGGTCCGCAGCGGCTTCACCGCCCCCGGCCAGAAGGTTCTGCTGCTCGGCGAGACCGAGGAGGAGTTCGGCGGCTCCGAGTGGGCGCACGTGGTCCACGGTCACCTGGGCGGCCTGCCGCCGAAGGCCGACCTGGAGGCCGAGCGCGCCCTCGCCCTGGTCCTCACCGAGGCCGCCTCACGCGGCCTGCTGACCGGCTCCCACGACCTGTCCGACGGCGGTCTTGCGATCGCCCTGGCCGAGTCGGTCCTCGCCCAGGGGGTCGGCGCGACGGTCACCCTGCCGGACGACGACGCCTTCGTCGCCCTGTTCAGCGAGTCGTCGGCCCGCGCGCTGGTGACGGTCGCCCCGGAGTCGTTCGAGGCCTTCGCCGAGCTGTGCGCCGCCAACGACGTGCCCTGTCAGTGCCTGGGCCTCACCGGCGGTGACGCGCTGGTCGTGGAGAACGTCCTGGAGATCCCGGCCACCGAGCTGCGGGAGACCCACACCTCGACCCTCCCGGCCATCTTCGGCTGATCCATCCCCGTCGGGGGGTACGGCTCGCGGGCCGTGCCCCCCGACGGCGTTTCTCACGGTCCCCCGCGCCCCCGTGGCCGGGGACCCGCCGTGCCGGTCACCGCTCCTGCTCCGGCTCCGGCCTCTCGTGCCTGCCCGGTCTGGTCCGGGTCTCTGCCTGCTGCCTGGTCAGCGACGGTACGAAGTCCTTCTCCTCGACGGGCTTGCCCTCGTGCTTTCCCATGGAGGTTTCCCTTCTCGCGGGGCTCCCGGCATGACGTACTCACCGTGACTGTAACCTCGCTCCTCGTGTCCGGGGAGAGACAATCGGCTCCCCTGTCGGCCACCGTCAGGCGAGGCTGTCCAGGTGTGCCCGCAGAACGTCGAGGCAGATCTCGGGCGAGAGCAGGTCGGGATACAGGACGGTGTTCAGGCTGAGGCCGTCGAGCAGGGAGCTCAGCCGCTCGATCTCGATGTCGAGGTCCAGGCCGGGCCGCAGGGTCCCGGTGTCGATCGCGCGCCGGAGAACGCGCCGGACGAGGGCCCGCATCCCCGCCGCGGCCTCACGGGCGAGATCGGCGTCGATCGCGGGGTGGGTCCTGGCCGCGGTGACGAAGTCGACGAAGACCGCGGCCTCGGCGCGGCGGGCCTCGTCGAGGGGCAGCAGTTCGGCGAACAGGTTCAGGGAGAGCCGGCGCCGCTGCTCTCCGGTAAGAGCCTCCAGGTCCCCCACCTCGTCGATGCGGCGCAGCAGCCGTCCCTCGACCCGGTCGAGCATGGACCGCATGGCGAAGCCCATCAGCTCCTGCTGGTTGGCGAAGTAGTGCCGCAGGGAGCCGATGTTCAGCCCGGCCTCGTCCGCGACCGCGCGCAGGGAGGCCGCCTGCAGACCGTCCCTGAAGACGACTCTGAACAGCGCGTCCACGACGTCGGCACGACGGGCGACCGGATCGACCTGCTTGGGCACACCTCTTTTTATCACACCTGTGATACCTTCGATTTATCACACCTGTGATAAATCGAAGGAGGAGCCGTGCAAACGGTGCTGACCCTGATGCTCGTCAGATTCGGCCTGATCGTGGGAGGGCTCGTGGTGGTCGCCCTGATCGCGTTCGGCGTCGCCGTCACGCTCAAGCGCCGGGGCAGGGGTGCCCAGGTCCGCCGATACGCCGAGGCCGCCGCCGGCTACCTCGAAACCCGTGCCACCGCACGGCCCGGGCGGGGAGGTTCCCGTGGACGGCTCGCCGGTGAGGCGGTCCGGTTCGCGGCCCGGTACCTGGATGACGGGCAACGCCCCAGGAACGACCGGCCCTTCGAGGACGACCAACGCCTTCGGGATGACCGGCCCTCCGAGGGCAGTCGGCGCTTCGGGGACGAGCGGTACGGAAGGGACGACCGGTGAGCGGAGACGGGGGCTCGGAACTGCTCGACCACCTGCTGCACGACTTCATCGTCAAGGGGATCATCGTGGCCGTCGCCCTGGTCGTCCTCGCGGTGGGCATGGTGATCATCTGGCGGATGGCCGGGCGGAGCGGCCCCCGCGACCGCGACCGATGACACGCGAGGCACGGGGGTACTCGCGAGCGTGGGCCTACCGGGAGCCGAGGCCTGCCGAGCGCGGAGCGTTTCCGGACACGGGGGTTTCCAGGCGCGGGGGTTTCCAGGCGCGGGGCTTTCCGGCGTGAAGGTCCAGGCGTGGAGGTTTCTGAGCGTGGAGCCTTTCCAGGCATGAGAGTTCCAGGCGTGGGAGCCGTCCAAGGCGGGAGCCGTCCAAGGCGGGAGCCGTCCAAGGCGGGAACGAGAAAGGCCCCTCCCGGAGTGCGGCCGGGGAGGAGCCTTCCTGGTCCTGCGTGGGGCGCGGGTCGCGCCCCTTCTGTCCGTGGGTCGCGTGAGGCCGGGTGTCCCGACTCCGTCCTCACGCGACCCACCTGGCCCTGCCATTCGTACGGCGGGGGCCGAGGAAGGGCCATCCGCTACGCGGAGCCCTTCCCGTCGAGCTCTCCTGGATCAGGAGAGGCAGATCACATAGATGGTGCCGCTGGCGTTCTTGCCGGACACGGTCCAGCCGGTCGGGGCGCCGCTGCCGGCGTTGGGAGCGCTCGCGTAGATCTGGGCCGAGCCGCTTCCGCTCCCGAGGCTGTAGCCGCCGCCGGTGGCCTTGCCCGAGTCGCAGGTCACGGTCTTGGAATTGCTGCCATAGCCGCCACCGCCGAAGCTGAACTGGGCGGTGTAGGTGTTCAGGGTACCGGCGCCGCCGGAACCGGGCTCACCCTTCTCGCCCTTCTGGCCCTGGGGACCCTGCGGGCCCGCGGGGCCCTGAGGACCCTGGTCACCCTTCTCACCCTTGGCACCGGGCTTGCCGTCCTCACCGGCCGGGCCCTGCGGACCCTGCTTGCCCTGAGGGCCTGCCGGACCCTGATCTCCCTTGGGGCCCTGGGCACCGGGCTTGCCGTCCGCGCCGTCCTTGCCATCCTTGCCGGGAGCACCCTGCGGACCCTCAGCACCCTTGGGGCCCTGCGGACCCGCCGGGCCCTGCTTGCCCGGCAGGCCCTGCTCGCCCTTGGGGCCCTGCGGACCGGCCGGGCCCTGGGCGCCGTCCTTGCCCGGGGCGCCCTGCGCGCCACGAGGGCCGGAGCTGGCGATGCCCTGGCTGACGTTGTTGCCGTCACCCCAGGTCACTCGGATCTCGGTGGGCCTGCACACGGCGGACGGGTTCACGATGCGCGCGTAACGCGTCTTCTTGTTCACACAGGCGTGAATCTCGGAACCGGCCGTCGCTGCGACGGCGCTGCCGCCCACGGTGAGCATGGTTCCGGCCAGCACTCCGACGGCCACGACACTAAGCGTGCGGGCGCCCGGCACCTTGAAAGCCACAGGGCTTCCTCTCTGCTACACCAGTTACTGGTGTGTTGGAAGGGGTCATTTAGGACACGCTTAGACCGTTCCATTCGTTGTCACGCTAATCATCACGTTTTCGCATCACTCCCGCTTCGCCGTACCGAACGCCAGGTCAGGGGTGCGGAGGCATCTCACAACGGGCGTGCCGCACGGCGGGCCGCCATGACCTCGACGCCGCCGATCAGCAGGTCGACCCCGAAGGTGTCGTAGACCTCGGCCGAACAGCCGTCGACGAGCGGGGTGGCCATCTCCACGAGGTGCGGGTAGGACTCGCGGGGCAGCGACTGCAGGCTGAGCCGTTTGATCCGCTTGGCCTCGGCCGCCTCGTGGTCCGACGGACGGCGCCGGTCGCGCGCCTCCCCTCCGGCGAGGGCGATCGCGCCCTTCAGGAGGTATCTGGCGACCAGGCAGCTCTCCTCGTAGGTGAACCCGGCCTGGTTGATCAGGCCGAGCGCGGTGTCCCACACCCGCAGGAAGCTCGGCACCTCCATCTGGTCCACCTCCTCCAGCACGGAGGCGGCGCACGTGTGCCGTCGCAGGATGCCGACCAGGTCCGCGACGAGGCCGCGCAGCCGCTCGTTCCACGGTCCCGTGGCGTCCTCCTGGGTCGCGAAGCCGCGCATCAGGTGGTCGCCCATGCCGACGGTCAGCTGCTCCTTGTTCTTGAAATGCCAGTACAGGGCCATGGGAGTGACACCCAGGTCCTGGGCGAGCCGCCTGATCGTGACCGCCTGGAGCCCTTCGGCGTCACCGATGCGCAGCGCCTGGTCGATGACGGCGTCCCGGGTCAGTTTTCCCATCACGGTTGACAACTATACGCCGTACAAGCTCAACTATGCGATGTACATGTACAACGTATAAGTACGCCGTATAGGAGTTGACGTGACGACTGACCGCCGGTGGTGGGCGTTGGGGGCGATCTCGCTCGGGACGTTCATGACCTACCTCGACAACAACGTGGTGAACGTCGCGCTGCCGACGATCCAGCGGGACCTCGGGCTGAGCCTGTCCGGACTTGAGTGGATCGTCAGCAGCTACATCCTGGTGTTCGCCGGACTGATGCTGGCCGGAGGGCGGCTGGCCGACATCCTCGGCCGACGAAGGATCTTCGTGCTCGGGCTGAGCGTCTTCACCCTGGCCTCCCTCGCCGCCGGACTGGCCACCACCGGCGGCCTCCTGATCGCCGCCAGGGCGGCCCAGGGCGTCGGCGCCGCCCTGCTGACCCCGACCGCGCTCGCCCTGATCAGGTCGGTCTTCCCCGACGCCAGGGAACGTGCGACCGCCATCGGCCTGTGGAGCTCCGTCGGCGCGCTCGCCCTGGCCCTCGGGCCGTTGACCGGCGGTTTCATCAGTGAGAACTGGCGGTGGGGCTGGATCTACCTGATCAACGTGCCCGTCGGGCTGGTGACCGTCGGCCTGACCCTCTGGGCGATCAGGGACACCCCCGACGGCCGCGTACGGCACAGCCTGGACATCCCCGGCCTGGCCACGTCGAGCCTGGCGATGTTCGCCCTGACCTACGGACTCATCGAGGGCGGCCGGGCCGGTTGGACCTCACCGGAGATCCTCGGCGCGTTCGGGCTGGCCGTCGCCTTCGCGATCGCGTTCGTCGTCATCGAGCGCCGGAGCCGGGAGCCGATGATCGACCTGTCGGTGTTCAGGTCACGGGTGGTCAGCGGCGGCATGCTCTCGATCGGGCTGTGGGCGTTCGGCGTGTTCGGGATCTACTTCTTCACCGCGCTCTACCTGCAGAACGCGCTGGGTTTCTCCCCCCTTGAGGCCGGGGCCTCCTTCGTGCCGATGGCCCTGGTGATGGCGGTGTCCGCCGCCCTGTCCGCCCGGATCAGCCAGCTGATCGGCACCGCGCCGACCGTGGCGGCCGGACTCCTCGTGATGGCCGGGGCGGTCTTCGGGATCTCCTTCGTCGGCGAGGGAGGCACCTTCGGCGACCTGCTGCCGTGGTTCCTGCTGTACGGCCTCGGCGGCGGCCTGCTCGTCCCGGTCACCACGGTCGTTCTGGGCATGCTCCCCGCGGACCGCGCCGGAATCGCCGCGGGCGTGCTGAACGTCTCCCGGGAGGTCTTCGGCCTGCTCGGCGTCACGATCCTCGGGGCCATCCTGAACGGCAGGCAGACGGCGTTCCTCGCGGACGGCGCGGGCCCGCTGACGGCCTTCCTCGACGCCTACCGGACGACCCTGGTGATCGCGGCGCTCATCGTGCTGGTCGGGGTGCCGGTCAGCCTGTTCTCCCTGCGCCGGTCCCGCTCGGGGCGGGACGGGGACAGGCCCGCGGAGGCCGTACCGGCGATGGCGCAGGGATGAGGAAGTACGGTGCTGCCCGCGACCCCGCCCAGATGGGCGCGGGCGGCACCGGGATCATCGGGTCAGGAGCCGATCTTCCCGCCCCTCCTGTGCCAGGTGACCACCACGGCGGGGCGGGGCTGGCTGGTGCCCCCGTCCGGCCAGTGGCTGCTCGGCGCCTCCGGGGTGGCGCCGTTGGTCTCCCCGGGGTGCTGGACGGCCGTGAAGACACTGCGCTGGTCGGGGCTGACCAGGGGACCACAGGTCTCCGCGCCGACCGGGACGCTCAGGAACTGCTTGAGGTGGCCGCGCTCGGGACCGCGGACCGGCATGACGAACAGGCCGTCGTGGGCGCCGAGCTGGTTGCCGTCGGTGGAGATCCACAGGTTGCCGTCGCCGTCGAAGGCGACGTTGTCCGGGCAGGAGATCGGCGAGACCTTCGTCTTGTCGAACCCGGCGAAGTAGGTCGCCGGGTCGTTCGGGTCACCGCAGACCAGCGGCAGCGACCAGGAGAAGGTCGTGGCGCCCGCGTCGTCGCGCCGCTCCGTGATCTCCAGGATGTGGCCGTGCTTGTTGGCCGGACGCGGGTTGGCCTCGTCCACCTGCGCGGGGGTCCGGTTGGCGTTGTTGGTCAGCGCCACGTAGACGCCACCGGTGACCGGGTTGCGCTCCACGTCCTCGGGACGGTCCATCTTGGTCGCGCCGACCTTGTCCGCCGCGGACCGGGTGTAGACAAGGACCTCCTGGGCCGTCATGCCGGGCACGTGCGAGATGCCGCCGGTCACCAGCGGAATCCACTGCCCGGAGCCGTCGAAGCTTCCGTCTGAGGGCAGCTTGCCGCTGCCGTCGATCTCCTTGGCCGGGCTGTCCCCGGTGAACTTCGCGACGTACAGCGTGCCCTCGTCGAGCAGCGTCCGGTTGTGCCGGTCGAAGCCGGGGATGTAGCGCCTCTTCGAGACGAACTTGTAGACGTACTCGAACCGGGAGTCGTCCCCCATGTAGGCCACGACCCGGCCGTCCCTGGCCAGGGTGGTCGTCGCGCCCTCGTGGGCGAGCCTGCCCAGGGCGGTGCGCTTGATCGGGGTCGAGGTGGGGTCGAACGGGTCGATCTCCACGATCCACCCGAACCTGTTGACCTCGTTGGGGTGCTTGGCCAGGTCGAAACGCTCCTCGACCCGGTCGAACCTGCGGTTGCCCGCCGGGACGCCGGTCGTGGGGCTCACGCCGTACCGGGAGAGGTAGGGCTTCTGGGCCTCGGGGACGCCGTTGCCGTTGACGAAGTACTGGTTGAAGTTCTCCTCGCCGCTCAGCACCGTCCCCCACGGGGTCGTGCCGCCGGCGCAGTTGTTGAGCGTGCCGACCGGGGTGGTGCCCGCCGGGTCGGCCGCGGTCTTCAGCAGGTCGCCGCCCGCGGCGGGACCGGTGAAGCGCATCGGGGTCAGCGCGGTGATCCGGCGGTTGTAGCGGCGGCGTCCCCGGGTGACGAGCCGCCACTGCCCCGTCCCGCCGACCCGCTCGATCTCGACCACCGAGCCGCCGTGCGCGGCCAGCGCGATCCTGATCTGCTCCTCGGTCGCGGCGTCACCGTTGGTGTAACCGCGGAACATCAGGTTCTCGTCGGTGTACTCGTGGTTGACCCAGAGCAGGCCACGGTGGCCGCCCAGCGGGAAGAAGGTGACGAAGTCGTTGTTGTAGCCGAACTGCTTGGCCTGCGCGTCCGCGCTCTGGTTCTCGAAGTCGAAGGCGGGCGCGTCGGGCAGCACCGGGTCACCCCAGCGCACCACCGGCGCCGTCTCGTAGCCCTCGGGAACCGTCACCCTGTCGTCGGTGTTCGGCGGGACCGCGGTGAAGGTGAGCCTGCCGCCACCGTGACCCCCGTGGCCTCCCGGGCCGCCGTGGCCGGGACCGAAGGCCTGCGCCGCGTCGTCGGGGCCGGGAGCGGCCAGGGCCGGGGCCGCGCCCGTCGCGACGGCGCCGATCGCGAGCGCGCCGAGGGTGCCCGCGCGCAGCACCCCGCGGCGGGAGACGACCTCGGCGACCACGTCACCGAAGTAGGTGTTCTCGCTGGTGTTCTGGACGTCGTGAGCGCACTGGTTGCCGCAGCGGAACCAGCAGGTCAGCGCGCTGCGTCCACCCCCGTGAGGGTTGGCCAGCAGGGGGAGCGCTCTGCGCGGTGACACGTTCGCCACGGGGGCCTCCAAGGTTGTGGTGCGACCGGTTCGGCTGGACGTTACGAGGGCCGGGGGAATCCGGAGTGAACGACGTCTGCCCACCCGGTGAAGCGTGTGTCGCGATCCCCACCCCGAGCCGGGGGATGATGGGAACGTGCCTCCTCACAAGCCGGATCCCGCCAAGGTCCACGCCGCCCTCGACGCCCAGCTCGTCGCGCTCGGCGAGCCCGCCTACGACGGCGGGGAGACGACCGCCGAGTTGCTGCGGGCCTGCGTCACCGTGGTGCTGCGGGCCTACGACCTGGGCCTGCGCCCCGAGCGGGAGGCCGCCCGCTTCGCCGTACGGCACCTGCTCGACCGGCTGGCCACGGCGGCTCCGGGACGGACCGTCGAGGTGCGGGTCCCGCCGTACGCCGCGGTGCAGTGCGTCGAGGGGCCCCGGCACACCCGGGGCACCCCGCCGAACGTGATCGAGACCGACGCGCTCACCTGGCTCGAACTGGCCACCGGGCGGCTGACCTGGGAGCGGGCCGAGGAGGAGGGCAGGGTCACGGCGAGTGGAAGCCGGGCAGACCTCTCCGCCCACCTGCCCGTCGCCTAGACACCACCTGAAGGCCTCGCCCGCCACACCGTAGAACCACCCCGAGCACGGCGTGCGGCTGACCGAGGTCGTCTCCTTCTCGTCGCCCGCCACGCCGTAGGACCACCCGGAGCCCCTCACGACCGCCCCCGCGCCCACCCACCACCGCAGGCCGCCACTACGGTCGGCCACCATGGGCCACAGTGGGGCCATCGCGGGGCCGCTACGAGAGTCATCGTGAGCCACGATGGGACCGTTGTGGAGCCGCTGCGGCCATCACCTACGACCGCCACTGTGGCGCGCTCTGGACCTGTACGCCCAGCCGCTCCTCGACACAGCGCTGCTGCAGGCCGGGCGGCAGGTCCATGCAGTCACCGACCGTGCTGTAGAACCACGTCAGGAACACCACAGCGATGATCAGCGCCAACACGCTCAGCACGATGCCTCCGACGGCGCGCCCCCGGTTGGAGTCCTTCACGAAGGCGACGATGCCGATGACCAGTCCGGCGATGGCCGTCAGCACGCCGAGGCCGCACACCACGAGCAGGAAGATGCTCGCGATGCCCAGCACGAGCGACGCCGTGCCGAGCCCGCCGCCCCGCGGCTTCTGGTAAGGGCTCTGGTAACCCCCCTGGTACGGCGGCGCCCCCGGATAGCCCGGTCCCCCCGGCGTGAGCGGCGGCTGGTAGGGCTGCTCCTGCCCGTACGCCCCTTCCCGACCGGCCCCCGGATGCTGCCCGTACGGCCCTTCCTGTCCGGCTCCCGGGCGTTCCTGTCCGTACGGTCTCTCTTGTCCGGCTCCCGGGTACTCCTGTCCGTACGGCCCCGCCTGACCGCTTTCCCGGTGTTCCTCACCGTACGGTCCCTCCTGGCCTCCCCGGTGGCCGGCGGCCTGCTGGCCGTACGGCGATGCCCCTCCGCTCGCTCCGCCGTACGGAGCGCCCTGGCCCTGGGCGCCCTGACCTCCGTAGGGACTGGCGCCGGGGATGCCTCCGTACCGGCCGGGCTCGGGATACTGGAACACCTCGGTGGCGTCCGAGCCCCTGTCCGAGCCCCTGTCCGGGCCTCTCTCTGGGCCTCTCTCTGGGCCCCTGTCTGAGCCGGGGTCGGTCTGGAGGGGTTCCGGGACCTCGGGAGCGGTCGGCAGGTCGGGATGACGCGGTGTCACCGGTTCGTCCGGCGTGGAGATCGGCTCCCCCGGCGGCCTCTCCCATCGCCCCGGCGCCCCGGGTTCCGGCGCCCCCGGCACTCCAGGACCGGGCACTCCCGGCGTTCCCGGGCTCGGCACTCCAGGACCGGGTCCCGGCGTTCCCGGACTGGGCACTCCAGGACCGGGCAGCCCCGGTTCCGGGGCTCCCGGCTCCCGGGGCACCGGCCCGCGCGGTTCTGGAGACCACGGCTCCGGCTCCTCGGGAATCGGCCGCCTGGGCTCGGGAGAACGCGGCTCCGGTTCCTCCTCTCCCGGGGCCGTCGGGTGCTCCCGGCCCGACGCCTCCTCGGGCTCCCCGTCTGGCCACCGGTCCCGCTGTTCCCGCCGCGGATCAGGCTGGTTCGGGTCCTCAGGTGTTGTCACGTCCACTCTCCCGACGTGTAGGGATGCCGGATACCCCACACTCCCCCGGCTCTTTGCCGTGAAACAGGCCGACACGGCAAAACACTGACGATTGTTCGGCAACGGTGCGGCAGACGGCGGAGAAGGCCCCCGGGTTCGAGCAACGAGGAAGCCGACCTAGACTGAAGCATGTGCTGAAGGGCGACGGCCAGCTGAGCCATGACCTTGACCCCCGTGACCGGCCTCCGAAAGACGCGTGCGGCGTCTTCGGCGTCTGGGCACCCGGGGAGGAAGTCTCCAAACTCACCTACTACGGGCTGTACGCGCTGCAGCACCGCGGGCAGGAGTCCGCGGGCATCGCGGTCAGTGAGGGAAGCCGCATCCTCGTCTACAAGGACATGGGCCTTGTCGCCCAGGTCTTCGACGAGTCGATCCTCGGCACCCTCCGCGGCCACCTGGCGATCGGGCACTGCCGCTACTCGACCACCGGGTCGAGCGTCTGGGAGAACGCCCAGCCGACGCTGAGCTCGACCGAGGAGGGCGGCCTCGCGCTCGCCCACAACGGAAACCTGATCAACACCCCCGAGCTCTCCCAGCGGCTCGCCCCCGGCTCGACCAGGGCGACGACCGACACCGAGGTGCTCGCCTCACTGCTCGCCCAGGACCGCAGCCAGCCCATCGAGGACGCCGCCGCGGAACTGTTCCCGCAGGTCAAGGGGGCATACTCGCTCGTCTTCATGGACGAGCGCACCCTCTACGCCGCCCGTGACCCGCAGGGCATCCGCCCGCTGGTGCTCGGCCGTCTCGAACGCGGCTGGGTCGTCGCCTCGGAGACCGCCGCGCTGGACATCGTGGGCGCGACCTTCGTCCGCGAGATCGAGCCGGGCGAGCTGATCACCATCGACGAGCGGGGTGTGCGTTCGCGCAAGTTCGCGCTCCCCGAGCCCAAGGGCTGCCTGTTCGAGTACGTCTACCTGGCCCGTCCCGACACCACGATCGCCGGGCGCAGCGTGCAGAGCACCCGCGTCGAGGTCGGCCGGGTGCTGGCCCGTGAGCACCCCGTCGAGGCCGACCTGGTCATC
Organism: Streptosporangium sp. NPDC000239; assembly: GCF_040300765.1. Taxonomy (NCBI): domain Bacteria; kingdom Bacillati; phylum Actinomycetota; class Actinomycetes; order Streptosporangiales; family Streptosporangiaceae; genus Streptosporangium; species Streptosporangium sp. NPDC000239. The sequence continues at coordinate 44,241 of NZ_JBEPEI010000021.1, forward strand.
CCGACGCCCGAGTCCGGCACCCCCGCCGCCGTCGGCTACGCCGAGGCGAGCGGCATCCCGTACGGCCAGGGCCTGGTCAAGAACTCCTACGTCGGCCGCACGTTCATCCAGCCGTCCCAGACGATCCGCCAGCTCGGCATCCGGCTGAAGCTCAACCCGCTGAAGGAGGTCGTCGCGGGCAAGCGTCTGGTCGTGGTCGACGACTCCATCGTGCGCGGCAACACCCAGCGGGCGATCGTCAAGATGCTGCGCGAGGCGGGGGCCAGGGAGGTCCACGTCCGCATCTCCTCCCCGCCGGTCGCCTGGCCGTGCTTCTACGGCATCGACTTCGCGACGCGGGCCGAGCTGATCGCCGGTTCGCTCAGCGTCGAGGAGATCCGTGCCTCCCTGGGCGCCGACTCCCTCGGTTACATCTCGATCGAGGGGCTGACCGAGGCGACCACGATCCCCGCTGAACGGCTCTGCCGGGCCTGTTTCGACGGCGTCTATCCCATCGCCATCGACCAGGACAACGTCGGCAAGTACGTCCTGGAAGCCAAGCTGTGATCCTGTCTGTGATCCCGCAGAACACCTCGGAGACCGCATGACCAGTTACGCCGCCGCCGGTGTGGACATCGACGCGGGCGAACGCGCCGTCGAGCTGATGAAGGCGAAGGTCGCGCGGGCGCGACGGCCCGAGGTGGTCGACGACGCCAGCGGCTTCGCCGGTCTGTTCGACGCCTCGGCGCTGCTCGGTTACCGGCGTCCGCTGCTGACCACCTCGACCGACGGGGTCGGCACCAAGGTCATGTTGGCCCAGCGCCTCGGCAAGCACGACACGATCGGCATCGACCTGGTCGGCATGGTCGTGGACGACCTGGTGGTCTGCGGTGCGGAGCCGCTCTTCATGACCGACTACATCGCCTGCGGCAAGGTCGTCCCCGAGCGGATCGCCGAGATCGTCGGCGGTGTCGCGGAGGGTTGCCGCCTGGCGGGCTGTGCCCTCGTCGGCGGTGAGACGGCCGAGCACCCGGGCGCCATGGGCGCCGACGAGTACGACCTGGCGGGCGCGGCGACCGGTGTGGTCGAGGGCGACGAACTGCTCGGCCGTGACCGGGTCCGCGAGGGTGACGTGGTGCTGGCGCTGGCCTCCTCCGGCGTGCACTCCAACGGCTACTCCCTGGTACGGCACGTCATCGCGCAGGCCGGTCTTTCGCTCGACGACCAGTTCGCCGAGCTCGGCCGCACGCTCGGTGAGGAACTTCTGGAGCCGACCAGGATCTACGCCCTGGACTGCCTTGAGCTGACCCGTGCGACGGAGGTCCACGCCTACGCGCACATCACCGGCGGCGGCCTTGAGGGCAACCTGTCCCGTTCCCTGCCGCCGACGCTCGACGCCCTGCTCGACCGCTCCTCCTGGACCCCGCCCGCGGTCTTCGGGCTGCTCGCCGGGCATGGGAAGATCGCGCAGGCCGACATGGACCGCACCTTCAACCTCGGGGTCGGCATGGCCGCGATCGTCGCGCCGGAGGCCGTCGATCCGGCCCTGGCGCTGCTCAAGGCGCGCGGCCTGCCCGCCTGGGTGCTCGGCGAGGTCGTCCCCGGCACGGGTGTCGCGCGTTACCGCTAGCCGTGTACGGCGAGCCCCGGGTGGATGGCCACCCGGGGCGTCTCGGCGTCCGGAACGCCTCCGTGAAAACACCGAACAGCGCTCCGGGAGCCGGAGCGCTGTCGGGAAAAGACGCAGGGAGAGAACACCCGGTGGTCTTTCGGCCTCCGGGTGTCTCTCACTCGTATTCGAAGTGAAGCCGCCTAACGCCGGCCGGACGTCCCGTCTTCACGGTCGTCTCCGGAGCCGTAGTCATCGGCGTAATCGGCGTACCGCTCAGCCAGTTCGTCATAGGAGTCGTTGGCGTCGTCATTGTGGTTGGAGTCGTCTCTGACTCCGAGCTCGTCGCGAAGACGCTCAAGATCAGTGCCACCGCTGTTGTACTTCAGCTGGCGAGCAACCTTGACCTGCTTGGCCTTTGCTCGGCCGCGCCCCATTGGCTCGACCCCCTCGTGTGGGGTCGTGCCCGACCCCTCGTCGCTAACGCACCACGCACTGACGCCACCTGACTTGAGGCGTCAGCTCTCGTTCGACTACAACCGTACCCGTTTTACGCCCGGCTCGGTACGCCGTATGGGCGTGATGGGCTAGCGGCCCAGCCAAATGCCCCTAATTCGCCCGACTTCCGACATTCTGCGCTCCGCTAGCCTATCGGCTGCGACCGCCGGAGGGACGCCATCCTCGTCCGCCGTCACGAAGATCTTGAGAGTCGTGTCGAAGATCTGGGTGGCCTTTGCCTTCGCGCGGCCCATGTCGAACCCGTGGATCTCGTCGGCCACCTGGATGACGCCGCCGGAGTTGACCACGTAGTCGGGCGCGTAGAGGATGCCGCGGTCGGCGAGCTCCTTCTCCACCCCCGGGTGCGCGAGCTGGTTGTTCGCCCCGCCGCACACGATCTTGGCTCGCAGCCTGGCCACCGTCTCGTCGTCGAGTGCCCCGCCCAGGGCGCACGGCGCGTAGACGTCGATGTCCGCACCGGTCAGCGCGACCTGGTCGGCGACCACCTCGACCTGCGGGTGCCTGGCGCGGACCCGCTCGACGGCCCGCTCGCTGACGTCGCAGACCACGACCTCGGCCCCGGCCTCGACGAGGTGGTCGACCAGGCGGTGGCCGACCTTGCCGACGCCCTCGACACCGACCCTCCTGCCACGCAGTTCCGACGTGCCGTGGACGTGCTCGACGGCGGCCCGCATGCCCTGGAACACGCCGTAGGCGGTCAGGATCGAGGAGTCGCCCGCCCCGCCGTTGGCCAGTGTGCGGCCGGTCACGTAGGAGCTCTCGCGGGCCACGAGGTCCATGTCCTCGCTGTAGGTGCCGACGTCGCAGGCCGTGAAGTAACGGCCGCCGAGGGACTGCACGAACCTGCCGTAGGCGCGCAGCATGGCCTCGTTCTTGTCGAGGGCGGGGTCTCCGATGATGACGGCCTTACCGCCGCCGAGATCGAGACCGGCCAGGGCGTTCTTGTAGGCCATCGCCCGGGAGAGGTTGAGCACGTCGGTCAGGGCCGCCTGCTCGCTGTCGTAGGGGTAGAACCTGGTGCCGCCCAGGGCGGGGCCGAGGGCGGTGTTGTGGATGGCGATGATGGCTCGCAGGCCGCTGCGCTCGTCGGAGCAGAACACGACCTGCTCGTGCCTGGCCTGGCTGTTCGCTGGGCTGGTGTCCTTGTGGGACAGCCCGAAGACGTCGGTCACGGTGGTGGCTCCCGGTCGTCCGTCCGCCGCTCCGTTGCGGCGGAGATCACCCTCAGCGTAGCCAGAACCATGTAACGAGCCGCGATCGCGCCCCCTGGGTCTCACCAGCCGAGACACCATGGACGACGGAACTCCTCACGACGGCGGCACCGGACAACGGCCTGCCCTTCGTGACACGATGCGGACGTGCTGCCCTATGCCGCGTACCTCCGTGTCTACGAACCGCTGACCGCGTTCGCCCCGCCGGAACGCTCATCCTGGGCCGCCTACGCCGAGGCCACCGACCGGCCTCGCCGCGCGGGCGCGCTCCACGCCGAGCACGGCGAGGCCGTACGGCGTCTCCTGGGGGTGCCCCCGTCCCCCGCTCCCGCCCAGGAGAGCCCCAACGCCTACCTCAGGCGTGTCGAGGACGTCCTCTACGTCTGCCCGTGGCAGAGCCGGCTGAGATCGTGGCTGGCCTTCTCCCGCTTCCGTGGTTCGACCCCCGTGAGGCTGATGGAGCGGTTCGTACCGATCTCCGTCGCCGAGCAGACGGCCGACGACTTCGACAAGTTCAAGCGCCGTGGCGGGGCCGCCGCGTTGCGCACCCATATCCGTACCTCGACCTGGCACGTTCCCACGTCGTGGTTCGTCCCCTTCGACGGCAACGAGCGCTGGCTCGTGCTCGAAGGAGAGGGAGACCCCGAGGGCACGACCACCACGAGGAACCTCATCTACGTGACGTCCATGGCCCACGCCAGACGGCGCTGCGCCCGCGCCCTGCAGATCATCCGCAGGCAGGTCGGCGAGGTCGCGGTCGCCGCCGAGGTGGAGGAGATCGCCCGCTGGCTTGAGGAGTTCCACCCGCACTCGCTCGTGGAACTCGACTACGGCGGCATCGTCCACCTGATGGGCGACGACAAGCTCCAGGCCGACCAGTCGGTCGCGGAGATCGCCGCCGCGCTGACAGGTCTGGAGAACGGCGAGGAAGAGTTGGCCTACGCCATGTACCAGCGCGTGATCCTCCGCTGGAGATCAATACAACTTCTCGAATCAGCAAACTGAGTCGCAAATCATCCCTCTGACCTGCATAAGTAGGTTCGTCGATGACCGGTGACACGTCTACGAACTGAGTAGTTTGCCGTTTTCACTGCGATACCACGAAACGTGTCGCTAGAATCACCGAGCGTGACAACAACAGGTGCACAAGAGAGATGAGCCACTCAAAGGCTCGCCAATCGCTCTACGTGGCTGTATGGTCACATCGGGTGATGCCGCATATGGCCCGAACAGCCGCACGCAAGGGGCCATAGGGGGACAACATCCGTGACAAGCGTCAAGTCGCAGGATCGCTGTCGCCGGTCCACATGGAGGAGAGGCCGCACAAATGTCAGCTCGTACACCCGAGGCAGAGCCGCTGCTCACCCCGGCGGAGGTCGCAACCATGTTCCGGGTCGATCCCAAGACCGTCACCCGGTGGGCGAAGGCCGGGAAGCTAACGTCCATTCGCACACTCGGCGGACACCGCCGCTACCGGGAAACCGAGGTTCGCGCGCTGCTGGCGGGGATTCCGCAACAGCGCTCGGAGTAAGACGGGGGCCGTCACGGACCTAGGGGGGATCCAGCGCGCGCTCACGTCGGATTCGTGAGCGCGTGAGGCCAAACGGGTTATGTGGGATGCGGCGTCGCCCGCCCGGCGCCGCCCCACATCGTCCCGTACGGCCACGCGGCCCCGAAGCCTGGTCCCACCCCTGCCCCGGCCCCCACACTCCGTCCGCACGCTCCGTAACCCACGGCCCGCCCGGTGATCTTCCGAGCCGGTCACGGTGCGTGTTCGGAGACCAGGTTCTCCAGCAACGGCACGACCCTCGGGTCGTGACCGGCCGCCACGCCGAGCGTGGCCACCATGTGGTCGACCAGTATGCGCTCGACCACCCGCCGGTCGACGTCGCGGTACTCCAGCCAGTCGAGGGCCGCCGTCTCGACCGAGGCGATCCACGAACGCAGCGTGACCCGCAGGACGGGTCCGGGTTCCTCGACCCGCAACAGCCTCATCACCAGGCCCAGCAGGCGGTGCCGTACCCCGTCGACGATCTCGCCGACCTCGCCGCTGCGGTTGGCGGGGCCGCCTCTGACCAGCGCCGCGAAGCCTGCGGCGCGTTCCTCGACGAAGTCGAAGTAGCGTTCCAGCCCCACGGCGAGCCGCTCGACCGGGCCGCCGTTCTCGCTCGGCTGCAGCCGCGCCTCAAGTTGGTCCGCCGCGCTGCGTAGCGCGGCCACGTAGAGCTCCTGTTTGCCGCCGAAGTAGTGGTAGACCAGCGCCCGCGACGTGCCCGCGGCCGCGGCGACGTCGTCGATGGAGACGTCCTCCGCGTCGCGCGCGCCGAACAGCTCAAGGGCCGCCGCCACGAGTTCCTCACGCCGCCGGTCGACGCTGAGCCTGCGCCGTGCGGGACGCGCGCCCCGCCCCGCGGGTCTGTCCCGTTCCCGTTCCTCGGCCCCGGATATCGAACCCACGTCCCGCACACTAGCCGAGCCGATCAAGGGGTGGCGGGGAGAAACAAGAGTCGTTTTCTGGGCTTTCGCCGTGGTGAGCCGCCATCTGGGTGACCGGAGTGGGGGGAAAGATCCAGGAAACAGCCTTCAGGCCGTACCCGATTCGTAACTCGATCGTTTTGAGTGACAGGTGCCCATCCACCACTTCCCGGGGGAGAGCCATGTCAGGACCACCGGTCAACACCACCGTCACCCGAGCGCGCGAGTTCGCCGACCCCGTCCTACAGGACGGCGCGGGGCCGCGTCCACGGCCCACGATCCGCAACGTGGCCGAGCGCGCCGGTGTCTCCAAATCACTGGTCTCGCTCGTGCTGCGCGGATCGCCGCACGTCAGCGAGCACCGGAGGCAGGCGGTGCTCCAGGCGGCCAGAGAGCTCGGATACCGGCCGAACGCGGTCGCCCGCAGCCTCGTCGAGGGCCGCACCCACCTGGTCGGGGCGCTCGTCGCCGACCTGCACAACCCCTTCTACGCCGAGTTCCTCGACGGCCTGCAGGAGAGCCTGCACGGCGACGGCCTGCGGCTGCTCATCGGCAACAGCCAGTGGGACCCGGCCTTCGAGGACGAGGCGGTCGAGGCGTTCCTCGAACTGCGCGTCGACGGCCTCGTCCTGCTCGGCATCGCGCCGACCAGCGAGACGCTCGTCGAGGCCACCGGCTACACGCCGACGGTCGTGGTCGGCGAGCGTGACATCGAGCTGGGCGGTGTGGACATCGTCGTGGACGACGACCAGCTCGGGGCGCGGCTGGCCATCGACCACCTCGTGGAACTCGGCCACCGCAGGATCGCCCACATCGAGGGCACCCGATTCTCCTCGGGCCGCTTCCGGTGCGAGGGCTACCTGGTCGCGATGCGCAGGCACGCGCTGGCGCCGTACATCATGGTCGAGCAGGGCGAGTGCACCGAGGAGGGCGGGGCGGAGGCGGCGCGCAGGCTGCTTACCCGCGACCCCCGTCCCACCGCGATCTTCGCCGCGAACGACACGGTGGCGATCGGGGTACTCGCCGCCGCCGCCGAGCTCGGCCTGCGGGTGCCCGAGGACCTGTCGGTCGTGGGATACGACAATGTCCACCTCGCCGGGACCCAACCGATCTCGCTGACGACCGTCGACCAGCCCCGCAGGGCGATGGGGCGCTCCGCGGCGGCGCTGCTGAGCGACCGGATCGGCGACCCGGGCAAGGTCGCGCGGCTGCGCGAGATCACTCCCAAGCTCGTCGTACGGCGCAGCACGGGCCCCGCGCTGCCGTAGGGAGCCTGCCTGGAGCGTTACAGGTCCAGGCGGGCCCCAAGTCCCCGTCAAAAGCAGGTCAACCCTCGATGTCGCGAAGACACGCGGGTGTTGACTGCGATGTGACGAGGGGGTAGCAATGCGTGATCCTGAGCTGATTTCGTGTGCCCAACGGGCGGCCGCCGAGCTTGAGCGGGCATGGGCGCACTGGCGGGCCACCAGAGGGCGCGGCGAGGACACGGGCGCCGAGTCCGTCGCGAGCTACGTGGCCCATTCGATCGACCATCCATGGGGCCGTCCGCGTGTGGTCCTCGGACTGGACGCGGACGACGCCAGAGAACTCGCCGCGCTGCTGCAGAGGCAGGAGACGGGAGAGCGGGTCTGGTGACCGCCGGGGTCTCGGCGAGGTAACGGTCCCGGGCCACGTAGGTTGGGTGGTTGACGGTTCCTTCGAGGAGGATGAGCGTGACCAGCAAAGCACTCGCGGCCACTCTTGCTCTGTGCGGCCTTGGCGTCGCCGCCTGTGGCGGCACCACGGGCGGCACCGGCGCGGCCCCGGCGCAGAACGGCGGCCCCGCCTCCGGTACGGCCTCACCCGCCTCCGCGCTGTCGGAGCGGACGGCGACCCCGGCTCCTGAGACCCCGGCGACGGGCGGGAGCGTTCCCGCGGACCCGCTGAAGGGCAAGGTCGTGGTCATCGACCCCGGCCACAACGGGCAGAACTACCGGCACCCTGCGGAGATCAACAAGCAGGTCGACGTTCTGACCCAGAAGAAGGCCTGCGACACCACCGGCACCGAGACCAACAACGGTTACACCGAGGCGGCCTTCACCTGGGACGTCTCCCAGCGGCTGGCCAAGATCCTCAAGAGCAGGGGCGCGACGGTCAAGCTCACCCGGCAGAACAACTCGGGCTTCGGGCCGTGCATCACCGAGCGGGCCGCGGTCGGCAACAAGGCCCACGCCGACGCGGCGATCTCCATCCACGCCGACGGGGCGTCCGCGGGCGACCACGGCTTCCACATCATCATGCCGAAGAAGATCAACGGACCGGTCGACCCGGTGGTCGGGGCGTCCAGGAAGCTCGGCATCGACGTACGGAACGCCTACAAGGCGGGCACCGGGACGCCCTACTCCACCTACATCGGCAGCAAGGCCCTCGACTTCCGCAACGACCTGGGCGGCCTGAACCTCTCCACGGTGCCGAAGATCTTCATCGAGTGCGGCAACATGCGCAACGCGGGGGACGCGGCGAATCTCCAGAGCCCGGCGTTCCGCCAGAAGGCCGCCCTCGCCCTTGCCAACGGGCTGCAGAACTATCTCAAGTAATGCGCGATCATGTTCGATTTGACATGATCTGAAGCATGAATGCGCCGTTGCCACGTCCTGTCGCCTTCGAAACCTCCACCGACTCGTTCGAGCTCTCCCCGGGGGCTCCCGTCGCGGGCCCCGCCGACCTGGCCGGGGCCGTACGGCTGGCACTGTCCGTGCTCGACCTGAGGCCCGCGGGGGCGGGAGAGGCCGGGGCGGTCACGGTCGAGCACGACGCCGCGCTCGGCCACGAGGCCTACACGCTTGAGGTGACGGGCCGGGGGGTGCGGATCGCGGCCGGCGACCGCCAGGGGGCGTTCTACGCGGGCCAGACGCTGCGGCAGCTGCTGCCCGACGCGGCCTTCCGCGCGGCTCCCGTTGAGGCCGGGGGTGAGGGCTGGACCGTTCCCGGTGTCACCGTGCGGGACGCGCCGCGCCTGGCGTGGCGCGGGGCACACCTGGACCTCGCGCGGCACTTCCTGCCCAAGCGGGAGGTGCTCAGGATGATCGACCTCATGGCGGTCCACAAGCTGAACCGGCTCCACCTGCACCTGGTAGACGACCAGGGGTGGCGGGTCGAGAGCCGGGCCTACCCCCGGCTGCACGAGGTCGGCTCGCACCGGCCGCGTACGATCGTCGGGCACCACGAGGACGCCCCGGTCTACGACGAGGTGCCGCACGGCGGGTACTACACGCTGGACGACCTCGCGGAGATCTCCGGGTACGCCCGCGCGCGGGCCGTGACGGTCGTGCCCGAGATCGACGTGCCGGGGCACGCCTGCGCGATCCTGGCGGCCTACCCCGAGCTCGACGCGCGGGCGACCGGCGGCAGGACCCCCGAGCCGTTCACCGTGCTCGACCGCTGGGGCATCTCGACCGCCATCCTGTCCCCGCTCCCGTCGACCGTCGACTTCCTGACCGTCGTCATCGACGAGATCCTGGGGGCACTCGGCGAGACACCGTACGTGCACATCGGCGGGGACGAGTGCGTGCTCGACGACTGGGCCGCCTCCCCCGAGATCGTCGCCTTCCAGGCGGAGCTCGGCCTGGAGAACGTGGGCGACCTGCACGCATGGTTCCTGCGCAGGCTCGCGGACGTGCTGGCCGAGCGGGGCAGCAGGGCCGTGGTGTGGGACGAGGCCTTCGTCAGCGGCATGCTGCGGCCCGACACGATCGTGATGCCCTGGCGTGGCCCCGGCGTGGCGCAGCGGGCCGCGCAGGCCGGGCACGACGTGGTGCAGACCTCGGTCTTCCCGCTGTACTTCGACTACGCGGAGGCGGCCTCCGAGGAGGAGCCGCTGGCCATCGGCGAGACCATCACCGTCGGCGACGTCGTGGCCTACGAGCCGGTGCCGTCGTCGTGGACGGACGCGCAGCGGGAGCACGTGATCGGGGCGCAGTTCCAGCTGTGGAGCGAGCGGTTGCCCGACGCCAGGGCGCTCGACTACCGGGCGTGGCCCAGGGGTTGCGCGCTGGCCGAGGTCGCCTGGTCGGGCACTCCCGGGGCCGACTTCGACGCGCGGCTCGAACGGCACCTGCGCAGGCTGGACGCGCTCGGCGTCGAGTATCGCCCCCTGTCCGGGCCGCGCCCGTGGCAGCTCGGCGGCGCCGGTCCGCGCCGCCACCGCCCCGGCTTCGTCAACGCCGAGGACGTCATGAAGCGCCTTGAGGGCATGACCCACGACGCCGACTCGACCCGGCCGAGCATGTGACGGTACAGCCCCGCACCGGGGACCACGGTCTGGTCCCCGGTGTGAGGGTCACGGCCCTCGCGGGAGATCGTCTCCCGTGGCGGCCGGGGTCACGGGCTCCCCGGGGTGGTCGTGGACGTCGCGGCGGGAGGGCCGGACGGCCGGGGGGCGTGGGGTGCGGGGCGCGCCGGGGTCGGCGGGTGGCGCCGGGGGGCGTGCCGTACGAGAAACGGGCGGGCGGTCAGCCCGCCACCTTGTAGCCGGCCTCCTCGATGGCGGCGCGGATGGCGGCGTCGTCGAGGGTCTCACCGGAGACGTCGACCCGGCCGCTGGCCAGGTCGACCTCGACGCCGGTCACGCCGGGGACCTCACCGACCTCCTCCTTGACCGAACTCACGCAGTGGCCGCAGGTCATGCCGGTGACGGTGTATGTGCTCAGGCTCATCACGCCTCCAGGTGTCGAGGTTTACCCTCCCAGGGTATTACCTCAGCCCGCGGTGCGGCCGATGATCTGGCGCACATCCGTGACACCGTGCCTCCGCAGGCGCCGGGACAGGTCGCGGTTGATCCGCCAGGCCCACAGCGGCCCCTCGTAGATCATGCCGGTGTAGCCCTGCACCAGGGTCGCCCCGGCCAGCAGGCGCTCCCAGACGTCGTCGACGCCCTCGACGCCGCCGACGGAGACCAGCACGAGGCGGTCGCCGACCCGTGCCCTGAGCCTGCGCAGCACCTCAAGCGAACGGGCCCGCAGCGGACGTCCGGAGAGGCCGCCCGTCTCGGTGCTGCTCACGCCCTGGCGGCTGATCGTGGTGTTGGTGGCGATGACGCCGTCGAGCCCGAGTTCGAGGGCCAGGTCGGCGACGGCGTCCACGTCCTCGTCGGCCAGGTCCGGTGCGATCTTGACGAGCAGCGGGGTGCGCCTCGGCGTGCCGTCGGCGACCTCCTTGACCGCCCGCAGCAGGGGGCGCAGCAGTTCGACGGCCTGCAGGTCACGCAGGCCCGGGGTGTTGGGCGAACTGACGTTGACCACCAGGTAGTCGGCCAGCGGGGCGAGTTCCTTGGCGCTGGACACGTAGTCGTCCGCGGCCTGGGACTCGGGCACGACCTTGGTCTTGCCGATGTTGACGCCGACCACGACGGGGACCCCGCGGGTCCTGCCGAGGGCCTTGGCCGCGGCGGCGGCACCGGCGTTGTTGAAGCCCATCCTGTTGATGATCGCCCGCTCCCTGACCAGGCGGAACAGCCTGGGCCTGGCGTTGCCCGGCTGGGCGTGCGCGGTGATCGTACCGACCTCGACGTGGCCGAAGCCGAGCGCGGACATGGCCTCGACGCACCTGGCGTCCTTGTCGAACCCCGCCGCCAGCCCGAAGGGGCTGGGGAAGTGCACGCCGAAGGCCTGCACCCGCAGGGCGGGGTCGCGTGGGGCGAGCCTGCGGTGGACGAGCCGCTTGACCACGGGGGCCGCCGACAGCAGGCGCAACCCGCCGACCGTCAGGTGGTGGATGTCCTCCGGGTCGATGCGGCTGAGGACCTGCGTGAACACGATTCGATACATCACCGATCAGGGTAGTCCCCCGGCGGGACGCGGCCCGCCCCGGCCATGCCGTACGGGGTCGGAGTCGTCCTCAGGCGAGGATGCTCCCGCGTCGCGGGCTCCGCGGGCACCGTATATTGCCGTCAACAGATCGTTAAGCGTTCGGCAAACTGGGGGCGGCAGGGTGTGGACATGAGCATCCTGTCACGTTCGACCATCATCCGCAGGCGCCGCGCCCTGGTGCACATCGTGCTCAGGGACATGGCGGAGACCGGTGACACCACGGTCCCTCCGTGGTGGGAGGCGGACATCGAGCAAGAGTTCGGTGGCCTGAGCGGGTTCCTGGCCGAGCTGAGCCGCCAGTGGTGGACGGCCTACGCCGCGCACCTGGACGCGCTGATCGAACTCGGCTGGGACGAGCCCGCCCAGGCGTGGGCCGACGTGGCCGAGCAGATGCCGCAGTTACGCGCGGTGCTCGACTCCTACCTCGACGAGTCGGCCCTGGCCGAGGCCGAGCGGCGGCACTGTGACGTGCTGCGCTGGACCACCCGGCGGGAGAGCAGGAACGCCGCTTGAAGAGCGTTCCGGGAGTCCCTGTCTGAGGATCTCTGATCGGGACGGCCGGGCCCCGCAGCGCCGGTGGCACGCCGTTCCCGCCCCGTGCGGGTCGAATCCCTGGCATATCCGTCCCCTTTCGGGTAGCGATGGATGATGGCCAGGACACTCGGAGAGCGCAGCCGTCAGGATTCCGACCGCCGCCTGGGGATGCGGCTGACGTTCGCGGTCGGGGCCGTGGCACTGTTCTCGGTGCCGTTCGTCCTGTTGCTCGTGCTCGTGCTGATCTCCTTCGAGCCGCTGAACGACCTCGACGAGGCGATCGCCACCGGATTGCACGCCTATGTGCTGGCCGACCCCGGCTACGCGCGTCTTCTCGGGGCGTGGACCGACATCCTGGGCCCCAACACCTGGCGCGTGCTCGTGGTCGCCGCCGCGGCCTGGGCGTGGTACCGGGGAGCGCGCCGCCCGGCGGTCTGGGCGGTCGTCACGATCGCGGCCAGCGGTGTGCTGAACGTGTTGATCAAGGAGATCGTCAACCGGGCCAGGCCCGTCCTGCCGGACCCGGTCTCCTGGGCGCCGGGGTGGTCGTTCCCCTCCGGGCACGCGATGGCGGCGGCCACGGGGGCGAGCGTGCTCGTGCTGATGCTGCTGCCCCGGCTGAGGGGACCGGCGTCCAGGGCCGCCGCCTGGACCCTCGCGGCGGTGTCGGCGGTCTTCGTGGCGTACACGCGGGTCGCCCTCGGCGTCCACTGGTTCAGCGACGTGGTCGCGGGGCTCGCGCTGGGGGTCGTGGTGACCGCAGGGACGACGGCGGGGTTCGAACGGTGGCGGCGGGAGGAGGGGCGCAGGCCCGCGGAGCCGTACGTCGAGGGGGTCGAGCCGGAGGCGTTCTCCCGGGGTGACCGCGAGTAACCGTCACGGTGGTGCCGGCCCCGGGTTCGAATGTCGTGATCTTCTTCCGATGGCTCTCACCTGAGGAAACGTCGCCACAGATTCTGACAAAGATCAGCAATGGGTGCCGTCAATCTAGTGATATGCCACCGTTTACTGAATTTTCCGCTCAAAGCCGGGGGGCGACATGGATGATGAAGGCAAAAAGGTTTGTTGCCAGAGTCACACCGCTCGATCCCCCACACTGGTCCTTCGAAAGCCCACAATGGCCATCGCAGGGTTCGTGACACATGGATAAGATCAAGAAAAATCACCCAATATCACGATCTGTGCGCATTGGGCTACTTTAAGCTACGAAGTAGGATAGAAATCCTTAATGGAAGATTAAGTATTTTCCAGCAAGGAACCAGCAGCCGGCCGGACATCTAGGGTTCGACGGCTAACCCTCGGAAAGGAAGCCGTCCCATGGATCGTCAGCCGATTGTCTGCAATACCTGCACGGGTGTTCTTCTCACCACGGACTCCCGTGACTACACCCCGCAGCGGGGACGTCTGATCGTCACCAACGGTTACTGCTCCTGCCCGGCCGCGCAGAAGGCCGCCCCCGTGGTCACCTCGGCCACCCTGCCCGCCGCCCCCGCTCCCGAGCCTGTCGCGCAGCGCCCGGTGCCCGAGACGGCGATGGCGAGCGCCTGAGCCGCGTGCTCGAACGCCTCGTACGGCCTGGCGGCCGTGACGTGCCGGCCCCGGTAGTGCTTCGGTAGTGCCCCCACGGTGCCCCGCGGTGTTTCAGCAGTGCCCTGGAACACCCCGGTAGCGCTTCGGTGGTGCTCCCGGCCGTACACACGGCCAGACCGCTCGTCCCGGCCAGAACACGGGGACGGCGGTGGTCCGGTTCCTCGTGGGAGAGACCCTGACCGGCGTCACACGTGGGCGTTCCTCACTTCACGGACGGTGTCGGGAGCGCCTCTCCTGGGTACTCAGAGGCGGGATCGCCTCGACGCGAAGCGTCGGAAGTAGGCATGATCTAGGCTCATCAGCGAGAAACCATTGAAGGCCGGGCGGCCGGGACGGGGTGCACGTGGTCGCGGAGGACGTGGAACAGCCGGCCAGGGGCAGCGACAAGAAGAAGGGCTCTCTCTGGCGGGAGTTGCCCATCATGATCGTGGTCGCCCTTCTGCTGGCCCTGCTGATCAAGACCTTCATCGTCCAGGCGTTCTACATCCCGTCCGGATCGATGGAGAACACGCTCCAGATCAACGACCGGGTCCTGGTCAACAAGCTCGTCTACCGGGTGCGTGACATCGAGCGCGGTGACGTGGTGGTCTTCTCCGGCGGCGTCGACTCCTGGCCGGACGAGGTCGAGTTCGAGGAGCCCTCGAACCCTGTCACCGGCGCCCTCAACTGGGTCGGCTCCCTCTTCGGCCTGGTCCCCACGGAGAAGGACTTCATCAAGCGGGTCATCGGCGTCCCCGGTGACAAGGTGAAGTGCTGTGACGGCCAGGACCGTGTCACGGTCAACGGTGTCCCCCTCGACGAGAAGGCCTACCTGTTCCCGGGCAACAAGCCCTCGGTGACGCCGTTCGAGATCACCGTCCCGCCCGGGCGGCTGTGGGTGATGGGCGACCACCGGATGGTCTCGTCCGACTCGCGCGCCCACCAGGGTGACCCCGGTGGCGGCGCCATCCCGATCGACCATGTGATCGGCCGCGCCTTCGTGATCGTCTGGCCGTTCTCGCACGCCGACGTCATCTCCATCCCCGACACCTTCTCCCAGTCCGCGCTGAAGGCGACGGCCGCCCTCGGTTCCGGGGCTCCGCTGCTGCTCGGCGCCGCGGTCGCGGTGCCCCTCGTCCGCCTGCGCACCCGCAGACGGCTGCGCCGCCGCCGCTGACTCCCCCGGTAGGCCCCCTCCGGTAACCCCCGATTCCCCCGCCAGGCCGTGGGGGAGGTTTTACGGCGTGGTGTTCCCCCTGGTCAGCGAAGTACGACAAGGATGGAAACAGGGGACATGGGGGAGGCAGCGCGATGCAGTACAACGCCGACCAGCGGCCTGTGGTCGCCGGATACGACGGTTCCGAGGCGAGTGAACGGGCGCTCAGGTGGGCCGCCGAGGAGGCCCGGCTGCGTTTCGCCCCGTTGGTCGTCTGCCACGCCTGGCAGTGGTCCCAGGGAACTCCGGTGCCGCTGGCCAGCATGGAGACGGTGCAACGCCTCGGCAGTCAGGTGCTCGACAAGGGCGTCGACCTGGCGCGGCGGCTGGCTCCCCGGATCGAGGTCAGGACCTCACTCGACCTGGGGTCGCCGTCCGTCGTCCTGATGAGCGAGTCCGGCGCCGCCGACCTGCTGGTGGTCGGCAGGCGTGGCTCAGGCGGCTTCGCGGAGCTGCGGATCGGCTCGACGGCCGTACAGCTCGCCGCGCACGCCTACTGCCCGGTCGCCGTCGTCGGGGAACGGCCCGGCCCTCCGACGAACCTGGTGGTCGTCGGGGTCGACGCGACCGCCCTTGAGCGGCTGGAGCTGCGGCTGGCGTTCGAACAGGCGTGGCTGCGCAAGGCGTCACTGCGGGCGATCTGCCTGATCCCCGAGGAGGCGCGGGACACCCGGGAGTACATGGTCGGCTTCCGGCGGGCCGTCTCGATCCTTGAGGAGAGATACGGCCAGGTGAACGTGGAGACGACCGTCGTGGACGACGCCCACGTCGCGGCCCTCCAGCGGGCGGCCCAGGACGCGGACCTGGTGGTCGTCGGGGACCGTGGCTGGGACGACCCGGCCGAGCTGCCGCTCGGCGTGCTCTGCCAGGCGTTGCTGCGCGGGGCGCCCTGCCCGGTCGTCGTGGCCCCCTCCCACCGGCCGCTCAGCGCCTCGCGGTAGCGCCGGGCCCGCCCGGCGTCTCCCCGGCGTTCCGAGCGCGGCCCGGCGGCCGGGTTCACAGGGGGTCGGTCGCCGGGTTGCGCCACGTACGGCCGCCGAACCTGCCGCGTTCCGCCCTGATGATGTGGATGACCGCGTTGATGAGGGCCAGGTGGGTGAAGGCCTGGGGGAAGTTCCCCAGGTGACGTCCGCTGAGCGGGTCGATCTCCTCGGCGTAGAGGCCGAGCGGGCTGGCGAAGGAGAGCACCTTCTCGCAGAGCCTGCGCGCCCTGCGGTGCTCCCCGATCTCGGTCAGGGCCGAGACCAGCCAGAACGAGCAGATCGTGAAGGTCCCCTCCTCACCGGTGAGGCCGTCGTCGGTCTCCTTGGGCAGGTAACGCAGCACCAGGTCGTCCACGGTCAGCTCGTCGGCGATGGCGAGCACCGTGTCGCGGACCCTGGGGTCGTCCGGCGGCAGGAAGCCGACCAGCGGGATGAGCAGGAGTGAGGCGTCCAGGGTGTCGGAGTCGTAGTGCTGCCTGAAGACCCCCCGCTCGCTGACGCCGTTGGCGCACACGTCGGCGTGGATCTCGTCGGCGATCCGCCTCCAGCGGGCGACCAGGGCCGTGTCCTGGCGGAGCCTGGCCAGCCGTACCCCCCTGTCCACGGCGACCCAGCACATGACCTTCGAGCTGGTGAAGTGCCGTGGCTCGCCGCGTACCTCCCAGATGCCCCGGTCGGGCTCGCGCCAGTATCTGATCGCGGACTCGACCTGCCGCCGCAGCACCGGCCAGATCCGCTCGTCGAGGCGGTCCCTGGAGCGGGTGTGGATGTAGAAGGAGTCGAGGACGGCTCCCCAGACGTCGTTCTGCCGGTGGTCGTAGGCGGCGTTGCCGACCCGGACCGGCCGGGAGCCCTCGTAGCCCTCAAGGTCGTCCAGGACGTGCTCGGTGAGGACGCGTTCTCCGTCGACGCCGTACATGACCTGCAGTTCCTCGTCGCGTTCCGCGACGTCGGCGATGAACCAGAAGAAGTCGTCGGCCTCCCAGTCGAAGCCCAGCGTGTACAGGCCCCACAGGGCGAAGGTCGAGTCCCTGATCCAGCTGTAGCGGTAGTCCCAGTTGCGGTCGCCGCCGGGTGTCTCCGGCAGGGAGGTGGTCGCCGCCGCGACCAGGGCGCCGCTCGGGGCGAAGGTCAGGCCCTTGAGGGTGAGGGCGCTGCGTTCGAGGAAGCTCCGCCACGGGTGGTCGGGGAAGTCTCCCCTGGCCAGCCAGTGCTGCCAGTGGTGCGCGGTCCACACGAGCCTGCCGTACGCCTCGTCGAAGGTGTAGGGCGGCTCGTGGGCGGTCCAGGTCAGCGCGCAGAAGCGGGTGTCGCCCTCCTTCAGGAGGGTGCGCGCCGTGGCCCGCGTCGCCTCGAAGCCCAGCCGCATGTCGGTGGTGAGCCTCAGTTCGAGGGACTCCCCCTCGGCCCTGGCGACGCCCTGGTGGTAGCCCCGGTCGGTGTAGGACCAGCGGCCGGGGGTGCGGCCGTAGCCGAACATGGGTTCGCAGTCCAGGGTGACCTGCGCCTCCCCGCTGACGCAGCGCACCGTGCGCAGCAGGACGTGGCTGGCGTCGTAGTCGGTCGGCGCCCTGCGGTGGGTGTGGGACAGCTCGTCGTCGTGGTGCCACGGGCCGACGACCAGCAGGTCGCGCACGACGATCCAGCCGGTCGGGGTGCCCCAGCTCGTCTCCAGGACCATGGTTCCCGGCAGGTAGCGGCGTGCCGCGGGAACCCTGATGTCGGCGGGGCCGAGGCGGAAGCCCCCGGCGTCCCGGTCCAGGATGGCGGCGAACACGCTGGGCGAGTCGATCCGTGGCAGGCACAGCCATTCGACGTTCCCGCTCGGCGCGACCAGGGCGGTCGTCTCGCAGTCGGACAGGAACGCGTAGTCCGCGATCGGCGGGAACGGAGAGCAGTCGCGGAGCACACCTGTCAGGGGGTTCACCGTCATCGGATCCCGCCTTCCCGACCTGCCGCGAGCCGGTCGTCTCCTTCCACTCTAGGCACGAAAACGCAGGTGAGAAAGGTCGCCCCTCAGTCGTCGCGGGGTCCGGGCAGGGAGATCCTGAGCCTGCGCAGCGCGGCGGCGAACTCCTCGGCGGGGTCGCCGAGGTAGCTCCACGGGGCGCCGCGCCCGACCCGGTTGCCGACCTGCCTGAGGTGTCTGGCCGCGAGGTCGTGGGTGCTCGCCTCACGGACGAAGACGGCCCCGAACAGATGGTGGGCCTCGAAGTCGCGGGGGTGCGCGGTGGCGTAGGCCGTCCAGCGGCGTTCGGCGTCCTTCAGTTCTCCGACGACCCGCTCGGAGAAATACCGCATGCTGAACTTCATGTAGGCCATCATCTTGTTCTCGACCACGAGACGGCGTTCCTCGGCGCGTAGATACTCCAGGTGCGCCAGCGCCAGCATCGCGGTGAGCGGATTTCCCCGGGGCGCGAACGCCGCCGCTTCCCGGGCGTGGGAGAACATCTCCTCGTGGGAACCGCCCCACTTCTCGGAAAGCGCCTGAATCCGGGCCCAGTGGGCGGAGAAGAGCGTGGCGGAACGGGAGACGGTCTCCTCCCAGATCTCGTCCTCCTCGGCCCGGTCGAACTGCATGCCCAGGGCGAACCAGATCATGGACTCCCACGGCACGGGGTCGTACGGACGCAGTCTCGCCGCCTCCATGAGCGGTTCGTGGGCGCCGGACAGGGTGGCGAAGAACATCTTGAACCGGTCCTCACCCGCCTCCCCGGAGAAGCCTCCGCCCCGGATGACCCACGCCTCGTCGATGACCGTACGGCCGAGCCAGAGCAGGATGTCGGCCCGGTCACGGGACCCGGCGAGCAGTTCGGCGATGCCCTGGCTCCTGCCGACCGCGGCGCGGCTGAGCGCGTCGAGCCGCAGGGAACGTAACTCCGGGTCACCGTGGGTCTCCCCGAGGAGGACGAGTCCCGCGTTCAGATAGCCTTCCTCGACCGCCTCGACGGCGGCGTCAAGGGCGATGTCGTTCCAGAGACGCCCGACGACGAAGGCGTCTCCGGCAGATCGTCCGCCTTTCCGGCGCCGGAAGATTCTCATAGAAGGCCCTTTTTAGCACTTCACGATTGCCAACGTGATCGAAAAACACAAAAGTCGTGATCAACGGTCCATATGACATACCAGAAATATGACTTTATGGAGAGATTCGTTGGAGAATCCGGGCCGGGTAATCGAGGGATCCGGCGTACCACGCGGGGAAAACGGTCTGAGGGAAAAGTGACGGCGCGGAAAGCGAAAGCACATGCCTTCGGGACCTGGCGCGTTCACCACGGGTGATTCGGGATGACCGCCCCGTGCACGGCCGTGGATGATCGGATACGGTGCGGCCACGTGACACGGAACCGGAACGTCGAGGGGCTCCTGTTCGACCTCGACGGCACGCTGCTCGACCACGACACAGCCGCGACCACGGCCTTCACCGCGGCTCTCACAGGGGTCGCGGGGGCGGACGTCGACCACGAGGCGGCGCGGCGGCGCTGGTCGGAGCTCGAACACCATGCCATGGACCGTTACCTCGCCGGTGAGCTCACCTTCACCGGACAGCGCCGCCTGCGCGTGACCACTCTCTTCGCCGAGCTCGGCCTGGGGTCCTGGGACGACACCGAGGCGGACACCTGGTTCGCGGGCTACCTGCGGCACTACGAGGCCGCCTGGCGTGCCTTCCCCGACGTCGCGCCCTGCCTGGCCGTACTGGCCGGGGAGGCCGTCCGGCCGCGGCTCGGGGTCCTGACCAACGGGGACGCCGCCCAGCAGCGTGACAAGCTCCGCAGGATCGGGCTGGGTACGGCGCTGCCCGTGCTGGTCGCGTCGAGCGAGGTCGGCGTCGCCAAGCCACGGGCGGAGATCTTCCACGCGGCCTGTGCGGTGCTCGGGCTGCCGCCCGGGCGGGTGGCCTACGTCGGTGACAGGCACGACGTGGACGCCGCCGCGGCGAACGCCGCCGGGCTGTACGGCGTCTGGCTGAACCGGGCGGGCGCCCCGGTGCCCGCCGGGCTGCCCGCCGTACGGTCCCTGGAGGAGCTGCCCGCCCTGCTCGGGTTCGGTCAGCCGTACGGCGGCGCGGCCGGGTGACGGGTCAGGGGCCGGCTCGGCGGAGCCGTTCCTCGCGGCGATCTCCAGCGCCTCAGGCGGGCGCCTCGAAGGAGAAGGTGTCCGCCAGCCCCCGCCTGCCCGTCTCGGTGAGGTGGACGACCCGGGGCGAGACGCCGTACCGCAGCCAGTCGAGGGTGAAGAAGCGGCCGGTGAGCGCCGCCCCCAGCCCTCCCGCGAGGTGGTGGCGCCGCTCGCTCCAGTCGACGCAGTAGCGCACGACCGGGCGCCGCCTGGTGCTCAGGCGGGCGACGTCGACGCCGAAACGGCCGAAGACCTCCCCGCCCTTCCCGGTCAGGTGGTACTCCAGGGCCCGGCCGTAGGCGGCGGGCAGGTCGGGCCCCCGGCCGTCCTCCTCGGCCTTCGGCGTCCCGGTGAGCAGCCCCTGGCTGACGAAGGTCTCCATGAGCCCGACACCGAGCGACCCGGCGAGGTGGTCGTAGCAGGTGCGCGACCTGCGCAGGGCGTTCTCCCTGCTGCTGACCCGCAGCGAGGCGACGGGGGCCGGGGCGGCCGGGGCGATGACCGCCAGCGCCTCAAGCGCCGTGGAGACCTCGGCGCTCGCCAGGCGGTAGTAGTGATGCCGCCCGCGCTGCTCACCGACGACCAGACCGGCTTCGGTGAGCCGCCGCAGGTGCACGCTCGCGGTGGCCGGGGTGACCCCGGCCTCCTCGGCCAGGACGCTCGCGGCCAGCGGACGGCCGCCGGAGAGCGCCTTGAGCATGTGGGCGCGGGAGGCGCTGGCGATCAGGCGCGCCGCGCGGGCGATGTCCGGGTCACGTCGTGGGTGCTCCACGGCGCGAACGTACATCAACGGTTAGACGGATGACTAAGTGACCCGGGACGACCATGCGGTCATGCGTACAACCGACCGCCGGGCCCCTGTCGAGCGGCTGGTCTGGCCCCCGCTCATCGCACTGAGCCTCGGCTACTTCCTGGTCATGCTCGACGTCACCGTCGTCACCGTCGCGGTCCCCACCATCAGGGAGTCCGTGCACGCCGACGCCTCGACCACGGCCTGGGTCGTGGACGGCTACAGCACGGTCTTCGCGGGCCTGCTGCTCCTCGGCGGCGGCCTCGGTGACCGGCTCGGGCACCGCGGGGTCTTCCTGACCGGCCTCGGCGTCTTCACCGTCGCCTCCCTCGGCTGCGGGTTCGCCACGACCTCCGTGACGCTGATCGCGTCGAGGATGCTCCAGGGCGTCGGCGGGGCGCTGCTGGTGCCGACGTCGCTGGCGCTGCTGGCCGCCGCCTACCCCGGGCGGGCGACCCGGGCCAGAGCCCTGGGGGTGTGGGCCGGCGTCGCCGGGGTCGCCTTCGCCGCCGGCCCCCTGGTCGGCGGTCTCTTCGTGGCCGGGCTGAACTGGCAGGCCGCGTTCTGGATCAACGTGCCGGTCGCGCTGCTCGCCGTGTGGCTCACCCTGAGGCACGTCCCGGCCCCGGCCGCCCGCGCCTCGGGTCGTGGACTCGACCCCGTCGGTCAGGTCCTGGGCGTCGTCGGCCTGACGGCGCTCGCGGGCATGCTCAACGAGGCCGGTACCCAGGGCTGGACGTCACCGACAGTGCTCGCGGCCTGCGGGGTGGGGATCGTGGCGCTCGTCCTGTTCGTCCTGGTCGAACGGCGTCTTGAGGCCACCCCCGGCTCCGCTCCCCTGCTGCCGCCCTCGCTCTTCCGCTCCCCCGGTTTCTCCCCGGCCGCGGCGGTCGGGGTGCTGCTCAACCTCGGCTACTACGGGATGCTCTACCTGTCCACGCTGTACTTCCAGAACGAGCGCGGCTACGGCGCCCTCGGCACCGGGATCGCGCTGCTGCCGACCGTGTGCATGGCGGTGTTCGCCGCCCCGCTCTCCGGCCGCCTCACCGCGCGCCACGGCCCCCACGCCCCGATGGCCGGGGCGCTGCTGCTCGGCGCGTTCGGCTTCCTCGGCTGGCTGGTCGCCGGTCCCGACACCCCCTACTGGCAGTTGCTCTTCGCCCTGGTCGCCACGGGTCTGGCCACCCCGACCACCGTCCCGGCCGCGACCGCCGCGATCGTGCAGGCCGCGCCGGACGCCAACGCGGGTGTCGCCTCGGCGGTGTTCAACGTCGCCAGGCAGATCGGCAACTCCGTCGGCGTCGCCCTGTTCAGCACCCTCACCGCGACATCCGCGCCGCTGGTCCCCGGCCTCCACACCGCCGCCCTGATCGCCTCAGGCGCCTTCTTCGCCGGGGCGTTCCTGGCCCTGATGTCCTGGCGCGCCAACCGCGTCCCGGTCCCCCTGTGAACCGCGGCGCCGTACGGCGAGCACCACCACCGGCACGGCCAGGAGCGCGAACGCTCCCCCCGCCCACATGACGCCGGAGACCGCGACGGTGTCGACGACCCGGCCGCCGAGCAACGCGCCCAGGGAGATGGCCGCGTTGAAGACGGCGACGAACAGCGCCGACCCCGCCTCCGGGGTCTTCGGCGCCGCCGTGAGCACCCACGTCTGCATGCTGACCGAGACCCCTCCGTAGGCCAGCCCCCACGCCGCCAGCGAGACCACGACCGCGGCCCGCGTCTCACCGGCGAGCGGGAGCGCGAACATGCAGACGCCGAGCAGCCCGGCCACGGCCAGGACCGTGCCGTACCGGGCCCGCACGACGACGGCCCCGGCGACGAAGTTCCCCATCACCCCGGCCAGGCCGTACACCAGGAGCAGGGTGCCGACGAGGCCGGGGCCGACGCCGGAGACCTGCTCAAGGACGGGCCTGACGTAGGTGTAGGCCGCGAAGTGGCCGGTCACCATCAGCAGGACGACGACCAGGCCGAGCCGTAGCCGGGCGTTGCGGAGCAGGCCGGGCAGTTCCCGCGCCCTGACCGTCCCGAGGGCGGGCAGCGGCGGCAGCGTCAGGACCAGCGCGACCAGCAGGACCAGCGCGAGCACCCCGAGCGCGGCGAACGCCGGGCGCCAGCCCACGAGTTCACCGGCGAACGTCCCCGAGGGCACCCCGAGCACGGAGGCCAGGGAGACCCCGCTGAAGATCAGCGAGGTGGCCGTCCCCGCCCGCTCCGGCGCCAGCCGTGCCCCCAGCCCCGCCGCGACCGCCCAGAAGCCGCCGATGGACAGCCCCACCAGGACGCGGGCGGCCAGCATGACGGCGAACACCGGGGCCAGCGCCGAGAGCAGGTTGGCCACGGCCAGCAGCGCCGCCAGCGCGACCAGCACCCGCCGCCGGTCGAGCCCGCCGACGGCCACCACGAGCACCGGTGCCACGATCGCACCGACGAGGCCGGGGACCGTCACCACCAGGCCCGCCGTACCCGCGGAGACGCCGAGTTCCGCGCTCATCGCGGTGAGCAGCCCGACCGGCAGCATCTCGGTCGTGACGACGGAGAAGGTGCCCAGGGCGACGGCGACGACGGCGGTCCAGTTCCCGGTCCTCACCGGGGTTCGCATCGTTGTGAACATGCCGCCAAGCCTGTGCCGCCGCCGGGCCGGGAACAACGACGAAGATCGCATCCTTACATTAACCGGGCTAATCGATTTGGGGACGCGCGGTGCCTGAGCTGGAGATGAGAGAGCTTGAGTGCTTCCTCACGCTGAGTGAGGAGCTGCACTTCGGGCACGCCGCGGAACGGCTGCGCGTCTCCCAGGGACGGGTCAGCCAGCTCCTGCGTTCGCTGGAGCGCAGGATCGGCGCCCGCCTCCTCGAACGCACCAGCCGCCGGGTACGGCTCACCCCGCTCGGCGAGCGTTTCCTGACGGACCTGCGTCCGGCCTACGACGCCCTGCGGCAGAGCGTCGAGCGCGCCAGGACCGGGGCGCGCGGCGTCGAGGGGGTCGTGCGGATCGGCTTCTCCGGCTTCCTGAACGAGCAGGTCATGACGGCGATCAGGGCCTTCGAGGACCGGCACCCCGCCTGCGAGGTCGAGACCGTGGAGTACCCGTTGGCCGACCCGTTCGGCGGCGTGCGCCGGGGCGAGGTCGACGGGGCCGTCGTCCCGGCCCCGGTCAGGGAGCCCGACCTGGTCGCGGGGCCGCTCTTCTCCAAGGAGCCGATGACCCTGGTGGTCTCCGGCCGCCACCCCTTCGCGGGCCGGGAGTCGGTCTCCGCCGAGGAACTCGCCGACTGCGTGCTCGTCGACATCGCGGAACCCGCCCCGCGCTACTGGCGCGACCTGCAGGTGCCCGCCGTCACCCCCGGCGGCAGGCCCGTGCCCCGGGGGCCCGGGGTCAGCACCCTGCAGGAGGCGCTGACGCTGATCGCCGCCGGCCGGGGGGCGATGCTGCTCTGCGCGCCGAGCGCCCGCTACCACGGCCGCCCCGACATCGCCTTCGTCCCCGTCACCGGCCTGCCGGACTCCGCACTGACGTTCGTCCGGCACCGCGACAACGAGACCGCCTCACTGCGCGCCCTCGGCGACGCCCTCGCCGTGTGAGCCGCGGCGCAGCGTGTACCCCCGGGTGACCGCGACGAGGTCACCGTCCTCCCTGGTCGCCGCGACCAGTCCCGGGGGCCGGGGCACGAAGCCGGGCACCGCGGACAGGCCGTCGCTCTCGGAGATCGCGATGACACGGACCCGCTCGGCGGGCGACAGCCGTACGGTGACCCTGACCCCCTGGGAGGGGATGCCGCGGAAGCGGATCTCACCCGGCCAGGTGCCGGTGCGCGTACCGGTGACCTGGACGCCCGCCTGGCCGAACCGGCCCGCGGACACACCCGCCCAGGTGATCGGCCGGTCCAGCCGCAGCGTCACCGAACGGGCTCCCCGGCCCGCTGTCACGCGCATCGTGAGTGTGCCGCCGTCGTAGGAGGACACGACGACCCTCGGGCCGTCGGCCCTGATCGCCGGGGCGGTGCCCGTCCACAGCGACCCCCGCGCGTAGCCGGGCGGCAGCCCGTCAACGGCACGCGCCGAGACGTACCGCCTGGTCCACCCGGCGGGTTCGGGGTCCGCGCTGGCCCAGTGCGCGACGCGGGTGTCGGCGTCCATGACATAGGCCAGGTGCGTACGGCGTGGCCGCTCGGCGTCGAACCCGTCCACGGCCAGCCCCGCGCCGACCAGGCAGACGGCCAGGACGGCCGCCGTCACCGGCACACGCCTCGGGAGTACGGCGGGGCCGGGCTGGAACAGTTCGACGAGCGGCGCGACGCCCAGCCAGAACAGCGCCAGCACCAGGGCGCCCACCCCGCCGAGCGCCAGGCCCATCCCGTCGAAGGCGTTCCAGGCCAGGGAGGGCAGCACCGCGGCGGCCGTGACCGGCCCCAGTGTCGTCGCGACCGCCCGTACCCAGGCCGGCGCTCCGGTCACGGACGCCGCCAGCGCGCCGAGCGCGCCCAGCAGCGCGGGCAGGGTGAACAGGAAGGCCGCTCCCGGGGCGAACCAGGCGCACAGCGCGCCCAGCCCGGCCGTCCAGACCAGCACGGCCGCCGACAGCGCGGCCGGGCCGAGCCTGCGGCGCAGCGGCAGGTACCAGCAGAGCACCGCCAGCGCGGACATGGCCGCGATCGCCGCCTCGAAGGCCTGCGGGCGGTGCAGAAGTCCGCCCATCGTGTCGTACTCGGGCCGCAGGCCGACCAGCAGTTCCCACAGCCCCTGGGCCATGGCGACCGAGGCGAGCAGCGGCAGGACCGCCGAGACCGTCGCGACCGCCAGCCGGGGAAGGGTGAGCAGTCGCCGTACCCGGCCGAGGACCACCAGGCCCGCGACCGCCAGTACGGCCAGCGCCGCCAGGGGCGGGACGGCCGTGCCCGGGTAGGTGATCATGACGCCGAGGGCGCGGAAGTAGGTGACGTCGTGGTCGGAGGTCAGCGTCCGCAGGTCGGCGCCGCCCAGGGCGCGGGTCAGCGCCAGCATGGTGGAGCCGTGGTGCTGCAGGCTGCCGGGGTCGAGGTTCGCGACGGAGTCCGCCGCGGTGTGGTAGAGCGAGGAGCCCCTGATGTAGGCGAAGTTCATGCCGGTGAACCCGGCCCCGGTCAGCGGGGTGAAGTCGGTGTTGTTGGGCAGCAGCCGGTACATCTCGACCATGGAGGAGTCACCGCGCGGGGCGGGGACGGCGTCGGCGAACGTCTCGACCAGCCGGGCGTTGTTCCGTGAGGTCTCGAACATCAGTGAGGGGCCGCGCACTCCCCTGGCCTCCCAGTTCAGCAGCACCCCGCCCGCACGGCCGAGCGGATGCCGCCTGACGAACGCCTCGGCGCCGAGAACGCCGTCCTCCTCACCGTCCGACATCAGCAGCACGACGTCATTGCGGAGACCGGTTCCCGTGCGCAGTGCCCTGACCGTCTCGATCATCGCGGCCACCGCCGCGCCGTCGTCGGAGGCGCCGGGGCCCATCGCCGCCGAGTCGTAGTGGGCGGCGATGAGCACCGTACCCGTCGGGTCGGTCCCGGGAAGCCTGCCCACGATGTTGTCGACCTGGCCGAACGTCGCCAGCCCGGAGGCCGGGCGGGCTCCGACGGCCCGCTGCACCTCGACCTGGAGACCCTCGGCCCGCAGCCGTCCCACCAGGTAGTCCCTGGCCCGGTCACCCGCCGGACTTCCGATGGGCCGTGGCTCGGCGGCGAACTCCCTCAGGTGGTCCAGGGCGCGCCGCGCGCTGAACTCCCCGGCGGGGGCGGAGGCGGGCAGGGGCTGCATGGTGCTGTCGGCCATCGCGGACAGCACGACCACCGCCACCAGGACGACGAGGGCCGCCGGCCCCGCGAACGCCGTCTTCTTGAACATCTTCTTGAACACGGTCGGCGACGATAGGTACGGCCGACGGCTCCGCGACATGAGGCGCCTGCCCGAACCTCGCTGTGGTTTTCCACAGGTGTGGTTTTCCACAACCGGAAACGGTCACGAACCTCATGGTGACCATATCCCGACCTTCGTAACCTTCTGGGCATGACGGATTGGCTGGTAGCACTGATGGAAAGCCTCGGCGCCCCGGGGGCCGGGTTCGCGGTGGCGATGGAGAACCTCTTTCCTCCCATCCCGAGCGAGGTGATCCTGCCGCTGGCGGGCTTCGCCTCCTCCCAGGGGGAGATGAGTCTGCCGGCCGTACTGCTGTGGACCACGACGGGCTCGGTGGTCGGCGCGCTGGCGCTGTACTGGATCGGCGCGCTGCTCGGCCGTGAACGCACCCTGGCCCTGGCCGCCCGCATTCCGCTGCTGAAGGTCTCCGACATCGACAAGACCGAGGCGTGGTTCCTCAAGCACGGCCGCAAGACCGTGTTCTTCGGCAGGATGATCCCGATCTTCCGCAGCATGATCTCGATCCCGGCCGGGGTCGAACGCATGCCGCTGGGTGTCTTCACGGCGCTGACCGCCGCGGGCAGCCTCATCTGGAACACCATCTTCGTGCTGGCCGGCTACCTCCTCGGGGAGAACTGGTCCCTGGTCGAGGCCTACGTCGGCGTGGGCACCAACGTGGTGATCGCCGTGGTCGCGCTGGCCGTGGTCGTCTTCGTGGGCCTCAGGCTGAACGAACGGTACAAGGGGCGGCATGCGAGCCGTCGTTAGGGGGCTGCGGCTGCTCGGGGCGGTGACCCTCGGCGCGTTCACCGCCCTGCTCGGCCTGGTCTTCGTCCTGGTGGCGCTGCCGTTCGCGGGGCGCCCCTGGGCGCGGGCGGCGGCCCGGCGGCTGGCCGCGCTCGAAGTCCGGCGGCTCGGTCTCGACCTCTCCCCCCAGGGCGGGGGTGAGTTGGGCTACCTCGCGGCGAGGGTGCCGGTCGGCGTGCTCGGCGGCCTGGTGGTCCTCCTGCTCGGGTACGGCACGGTCACGGCCGCCGTCCTGGCCTGGACATGGGGAAGGGGCCTGCCGTTCGACGGCATGCCGCCGGCCCCGCCGCTGATCGCCTACATCGGCCTGGCGGGGGTCTTCCTGCTCTTCCTGCACCTGTCCGGCCTGGTGGGGGCGGACGTGCTCGAACGGCGGCTGGCCGTACGGATGCTCGCCCCCGACCCGACCGAGGCGCTGCGGCGCAGGATCACCGAGCTGACCGAGAGCAGGGCGGGGGCGCTGGCGGCGGTCGACTCCGAGCGGCGCAGGATCGAACGTGACCTGCACGACGGGGTGCAGCAGCGGCTGGTCGCGCTGTCGATGCTGGCGGGACGGGCCCGCAGGGGACGGCCCGAGCTGCTCGAACAGCTGCACGAGCAGGCCCAGCAGGCGCTGACCGAGCTTCGCGAGGTGGCCTGGCGGGTCTATCCTTCGGCACTCGACTCGCTGGGGTTCGCCGAGGCGCTGGCCGGGGTCGCCGAACGCGCCGGGGTCCCGGTCAAGGTCGTCGGTGAGCCGCCGGAACGGCTGCCCAGGACGGTCGAGACGGCGGCCTACTTCGTGGTCAGCGAGGCGGTGACCAACGCCGACAAGCACTCGGGGGCGGACCTGGTCACCGTCGAGGTCCGCGAACAGGGCACGATGGTCCTCGTGCGTGTGGAGGACAACGGCGCCGGTGGCGCCGACGCGACGGGGGACGGTCTGTCCGGACTGGCGGGCCGGGTGGCCGCGCTCGACGGCCGTCTCACCGTGACCAGCCCGGACGGCGGGCCGACCGTGATCACGGCGGAGCTGCCATGCGGGTGATCCTGGCCGAGGACTCGACCCTGCTCAGGGAGGGCCTGGTCCGGCTGCTGGCCGAGGAGGGGCACGAGGTGCTCGCCGCCGTGGGCGACGGCGAGGCCCTGGTCGAGGCCGTCTCCGAGGCCGGAGCGGAGCTCGACGTGGTGGTGGCCGACGTCCGGATGCCGCCGACGCACACCGACGAGGGCCTGCGCGCGGCCCTGGAGATCAGGCGGCTCCGGCCGGACGTCAGGGTGCTGGTGCTGTCGCAGTACGTGGAGAAGAAGTACGCGACCGAGCTGATGAGCGGCGACATCTCCGGGGTCGGCTACCTGCTCAAGGACCGGGTGGCCCAGGTGAGCGACTTCCTTGAGGCACTCGACCGGGTCGGAGCCGGGGGGACGGCCTTCGACCCCGAGGTGGTACGGCAGTTGCTCGCCCGCACCAGCCACGCCGACCCGCTGACCCGGCTGACCGCCCGGGAGCGGCAGGTGGTCGAGCTGATGGCGCAGGGGCTGACCAACGCCTCGATCGCGCAGACGCTGCACGTGTCGCAGAGCGCGGTCGAGAAGCACGTCAACGCCCTGTTCGACAAGCTTGAGCTGTCACACACCACCGGTTACAGCCGACGGGTCCTGGCCGTGCTGCGCTATCTCGGCTCCTGAGCGGCCTCGGCCGACGCGGGTTTGAGCAACTCGTCGATGCGCTGCCAGGAGCGGTGCCAGTTGTGGCGCGCCGCGGCGGCCGCCCCCGTGGCGTCTCCCGCGCCGAGTGCCTCCAGCAGGACGCGGTGTTCCTCGTATGCCTCCTCGTGCACCCGGACGTAGCCCCAGATATGGCGCTCTATCCGGCGGAGTTGTTCGTCGATGGAGTCGAGCGTCTCGATCAGGACCGGGTTGGCCGCCCTGCGGTAGTAGACACGGTGGAACTCCTCGTCGAGCGCGCTCAGCCGGTCGGGAGCGGTGGTCTGGTTCAGCGTGTCCAGCAGCCCCCGCATGAGGTGCAGGTCGGACTCCGTCATGTGCGGCGCGGCCAGTTCGGCGGCCAGGGCGTCGAGGGTCGCGCCCACCTGGAACAGATGTGAGGCCCGGTCGAGGGGCAGGGGGGCGACCCGGGTCATGCGGCTGGCGCTGGCCTCGACGAGCCCTTCCTGGCCGAGCCGGATGAGGGCCTCGCGGACGGGGGTCCGGCTGACCCCGAGGAACTCCGCGATCTCGACGTCACGCACGGTCTCGTCCGGCTGCAGGACCCCGTTGAGGATCCAGGCGCGCAGCTCCTCGTAGGCGAACTGCTGGGCGCTCGTGTAGCGCCGGTCTGACTTCACATGGGGCAGGGGCACAGCAGCAATATATCGGCTACCCCTCTCTCCGGCGAGCACTTGTCCCTGAAAGCAAGGCCTTGTCAGGAAAAGGACGACCGATATACTGCATACCCATCCCCCAGAACGAGCCCCGGTGATCTCCCACGGCCGACATGGCCCACCGTCGGGGCGAGCCCGGCCCACGCCAGGAACGCGGCGTGACGAGCAGGTTTCGCGGGTGACAGGGAAGGAAGGCAAGACGGTGAAACCCCAGACTAAGCTCACCGCGTTGACGCTGGTAGGCCTGCTGGCCGCAGGATGTTCCGGCGGCTCGGACGCCGGGGCGCGGGCCGCGGGAAAGAGCGGCGCCGTGTTGCGGATCGGCACGACGTTCACCTGCAACTCGACCAATCCGTTCGCGTCCATCGGCACGACCTGCGCGATGATCTTCCGCTACAACTACCCGTTTCTTGTCCAGTACACCGGTTCCGGTTCCTTCGAGGGCGACCTGGCGAAGTCGTGGACCTCCAGCGAGGACAAGCTCACCTGGACCTTCGACCTGCGCCCCGGCGCGAAGTGGTCGGACGGCACCCCCCTCACCGCCGCCGACGTCGCCTTCACCGTCAACACCATCGTGAAGTACCGCGAGGGGCCGACCGCCTCGGAGGCCGCCTCGGTCAAGAACGTCAGGAGCGCCTCGGCTCCCACGCCCGAGCGGGTCGTGATCACCTATGAGAAGCCGACCGCCAACGTGCTCGGCCGCCTGGTGAAGGTCCCCGTGCTCCCGGCCCACGTGTGGGAGAAGTACGCGACCGGCGACGGGATGCAGCTCAAGCAGACCCCCAACCCCGCGCCGCTGGTCGCGGGCGGACCGTTCCGGCTGAGCAAGTACGCCAAGGACCAGATCGCGCTGATGGAGCCCAATCCCAACTGGTACGGCGACCGCCCCAAGCCCGGCGGTTTCGGCCTGCAGTTCTTCAGCAGCCCCGACGCCATGGTCAACGCCCTCAAGACCGGCCAGATCGACTACGCGGCACCACTGCCGATCACCGCGGTCAAGCCGGTCGAGCAGGCGGGCTTCACGGTGTCACGCAGGGCGGGCTTCCGCTTCCACGACCTCATCATCAACCAGAGCCCGAACCAGAAGGCCCACCCCGAACTGCGCGACCCGAAGGTGCGCGAGGCGTTCGAGCACGCCGTCGACCGCAAGCGGATCATCGAGGTCGCCTACCTCGGGTACGGCACACCGGGCAGCTCCATCGTGCCTCCGGCCAGCGGCGACTGGTACGACCCCTCGGTCCGGCCCCTGGGCTTCGACCTGACCAAGGCGGCGGCGCTGCTCGACGAGGCGGGCCACCGGCCCGGCCCCGACGGCGTCCGGGTCGCCGACGGCGCGCCCATGTCGTACGAGGTGATCATCCCGGACGTCGAGGGCGGCGAGGGTGAGCGGGCCCTGCAGATCGTCAGCGAGGACTTCAGGAAGATCGGCGTGCAGCTCAAACCCAGACAGGCCGACAACGCCACCGCCTTCGACCAGCTGACCGGGCCCGACAAGAAGTACGAGCAGTTCACCCTGGCCCAGTGGGGCTGGATCGCGCAGCGCGACCCCGACTTCCTGCTCAACGGCATGACCTGCGGGCAGTGGGGCAGCTGGAACGACACCGCCTACTGCGACAAGGACTACGACAAGCTGTACGACCAGCAGGCGAGCACCGTGGACGACGCCGACCGCAGGGAGATCGTCTGGCGGATGCAGAAGATGGTCTACGAGGCCCGGCCGTACATCGTCACCCACTACGACGACGTCGTGGAGGGGCACAGCAAGAAGTGGAGCGGGTTCGGCGACTCGCCGCTCGGCATCCTCGACTCGCAGTCCCGTTACGGCCTGCTGTCGGCGACGGCCGCCCCCTGATGTCACGCACCGGCCACCTGATCAGGCGTCTGCTGACGACCCTGGTGACCATCTACGTGGTGGTGACGCTGAACTTCCTCCTGTTCCGCGTGCTGCCCGGGGACGCCGTGGCGAACCTGTCCCGGGTTCCGGGCGGTTCGCCGGAGCTGAGCGCGGCGCTGCGCAGGCAGTTCGGCCTCGACCAGCCGCTCTGGGACCAGTACTGGATCTATCTCGGCCGTCTGGCCCACGGAGACCTGGGCGTCTCCTTCGCCACCCAGGAACCGGTCGCCGGCCGCCTGGCGGAGGCCTTCGCCAACACGCTGCCGCTCATCACGATCGGCCTGCTCCTGGCGCTCGCGCTCGGCCTGGTCAGCGGCGCGCTCGCCGCGTGGTACCGGGGCGGCTGGGTCGACAGGCTCAGCACCAACACCGCCATCGCCTTCTACTCGGTCCCGACCCACTTCCTGGGGCTGCTGCTCATCCTGCTGCTGGGCTCCGACCTGCCCGCGCAGGGCATGCGCGACGAGTTCCTGGTCGACCCGACCTGGGGCGAACAGCTCGCCGACGTGGCCGCCCACATGGTCCTGCCCGCGCTGACCATCGCGCTCATCGTCTTCGGGCAGTACACGCTCGTGGTGCGCTCCTCCATGCTGGAGACCCTGGGTGACGATCACGTGCTGACCGCCAGGGCGCTCGGCGCCGGTCCGATGCGCACGTTGGCCAGGCACGTGCTGCCGAACGCGATGCTGCCCGTCATCACACTCGTCGCCCTCTCCCTCGGCAGCCTCATCGGCGGGTCGATCCTCGTGGAGACGGTCTTCTCCTGGCCCGGCGTCGGCCGGGCGATGTACGAGGCGGTGGTGCAACGCGACTATCCGATGCTCCAGGGGGTGTTCCTCGTGCTCACCGTCTCGGTGGTCACGCTCAACCTGCTGGCCGACCTGCTCTACGTCCGGCTCGACCCGAGGGTGGCCCGATGAGACTCCTGCGCGCCAACCCACGGGCCACCGTCGGCGTCGCCGTCCTCGTCCTGCTGACACTGGCCGCCCTGCTGGCCGGGTGGCTGGCGCCGTACGATCCGGGGCGGCAGGTCGGAGCGGTCTTCGCCCCGCCCGGCCCCGCGCACCCGCTCGGGCTCGACGACGGCGGCCACGACGTGCTCAGCCTCCTGCTGTACGGCACGCGGCCGACGTTGTTCATCGGCGCCGCCGCGGCCCTGGTCGCCGTACTGGTCGGCGGCTGCGTCGGGGTGACCGCGGGGTACTTCGGCGGCTGGGTCGACACACTGCTCATGCGGATCACCGACTACGCCATCGTGATTCCCGCCCTGCCGCTCGGCATCGTCATCGCGGCCGTGTGGGGCAGCAGCATCGGCCATCTCGTCGTGGTGATCGCGCTGCTGCTGTGGACCTCGACGGCCAGGGTGGTGCGGGCCGAGACCTCCTCCCTCAGGAACCGTCCTTACGTCCAGCGGATCCGCGGACTGGGCGCGAGCCACCTGAGGGTGATCGGCCGCCACCTCCTGCCGCAGCTCGCGCCGCTGCTGAGCGCGATGGCCGCGCTCACCATCGCCCTGGCGATCTTCACCGAGACCGCGCTGACCTTCCTCGGGCTCGGCGACCCGGAAACCGTCACCTGGGGAACCATGATCCGTTTCGCGTTCCAGCGGACGGCGATGACGCAGGGGGCCTGGTGGGCCTTCGCCCCGCCAGGTGTCGCCGTCTCGCTCGTCGTCATGTGCTGCTACTGGGTGTCCCAGTCGATCGAGGACACGCTCAACCCCCGGCTCAGGGTCGCGCACCTGGCCCGCGAGTACTTCAAGGTGGTGCCCCGATGAGCCTGCTCAGCGTGCGTGACCTGGTCGTCGGATTCCCCTCGGGCGCGCGTGCCGTACGGTCGGTCAGCCTCGACCTCGAACCGGGGGAACGGCTGGCGCTCGTCGGCGAGTCCGGGTGCGGCAAAACCACCACAATGCTGGCCATGATGGGGCTGCTGCCCGCCGGGACCGTCGTCTCCGGCCAGGTGCTGCTCGACGGCGAGGACATCCTGGCCGGTGGTGAGGCCTCGATGCGGCCACATCGCTGGACCGACATCGCGATGGTCTTCCAGGGCGCCATGAACGCGCTCAACCCGGTGCGCCGGGTCGGCGCCCAGATCGCCGAGGCCGTCCGCATCCACGGCGGCGGCAGGCGGGAGGGCAGGCTGCGCGCCCTTGAGGTGCTCGAACGGGTCGGCCTGCCCGAGGGCGTCGCCTCCCGCTACCCGCACGAGCTGTCCGGCGGCCAACGGCAGCGGGCCGTCATCGCCCTCGCGCTGGCCTGCGAGCCGAAGGTCCTGCTGGCCGACGAGCCGACCACGGCGCTCGACGTGATCGTGCAGGACCAGATCGTCGCCCTGCTGCGGGAGCTGAGCGACTCGCTCGGGCTCGCCGTGGTGCTCGTCACCCACGACCTCGCCCTGGTCCCGCGCATCTGCGACCGGGCCGCCGTCATGTACGCCGGCTCCGTCGTGGAACACGCGGCCTGCGCCGACCTCGTGCGCAGGCCACTCCACCCGTACACCCGGCGCCTGGTCGAGGCCACCCCCGACCTGACCGCGCGGCGCCCGCTGACCTCGATTCCCGGCGTGCCGCCCCGGCTCGACCTGCCGCTGACCGGCTGTGCCTTCCAACCGCGCTGCACGAGTTCACTCGACCGGTGCGCGGAGAGCCCCCCGCCGCCACGGGACCTGGGCGGCGGCCGTTCCTGCGCCTGTCACCTGGTGGAGGTGGACGCATGAGCCTGGTCGCCGAGGACGTCCGTGTCAGGTACGGCGGCCGCAGGCCGCTGGCCGACGTGCTGCTGCGCCGCCCGTCACCGGGCTCGTTCGCGGTCGACGGGGTACGGCTCTCATTGGCCAAGGGCAGCGTCGTGGCGCTGGTCGGGGAGTCGGGGTCGGGCAAGAGCACACTCGCCCGGTGCATGGCCCGGGTGCAGGACCTCACCGAGGGCCGGGTGAGCGTGGACGGCGTGGACGTCGCCACGCTACGCGGCCGGGACCTCAAGGCCTTCCGCCGCCGCGTCCAGATGATCTTCCAGGATCCCTACGAGTCCCTCAGCCCCCGCCAGCGGGTCAGGGACATCGTCGCCGAAGGGCTGGTCGTGCACGGGGTGCCCAGGGCGGAGCGGGAGGAACGGGTCCGGGCCGCGCTGACCGCGGTCGGCCTCACCCCGGTCGAGTCCTTCCTCGACCGCCGCCCGTTCGAGCTGTCCGGCGGGCAGCGCCAGCGTGTCGCCATCGCCGGTGGTCTCGTCCTCGACCCCGACTATCTCATCGCCGACGAGCCGGTCTCCATGCTGGACGTCTCGGTACGGGCCAGCGTGCTCAAGCTGCTCGACGACCTGCGGGAGAGCCGGGAGCTCGGTGTCCTGCTCATCACCCACGACCTGGCCACCGCCGTACACGTCGCCGACCACGTCGCGGTGATGCACGACGGCCGGATCGTGGAGCAGGGGCCTGCCTCGCAGGTGACGCGGGAGCCCGCCCACCCCTACACCCGCGCGCTGCTCGCGGCCACCCCGGCCCTCGACCGCGGCTGAGCGCCCACAAGCCCCAGAAACGAAGAACGGAGACCCATGCGAGTCGCCCTGGCCCAGATGTCCTCCGGGCCCGACAGGGACGCCAACCTCGACCGGATGGCCGCCACACTCGACCGCGCCGCGGACGCGGGAGCGGAACTGCTCCTGTTGCCCGAGGCCTGCGCCTACCGGGGCGCTCCGTCACCCGGTCTCGTCGAGGAGCGCGACGGCCCGACGCTGTCACGTCTGCGCTCCGCGGCGGCGGCGCGCGGGCTGGCCGTACTGGTCGGCGGAATGTGGCTGGCCTCCGGCGAGGAGGCCAGGCCGTACAACGCCGCGGTCTTCGTCGGGCCAACGGGCCGGATCGTGGCCGAGTACCGCAAGGTTCACCTGTTCCGGCTGGCGACGGCCGAGGTGACCGAGGACGAGGGCGAGTACACCACCCCCGGCGACCATCTGGTGACCGTGGACTACCGGGGGCTCTCCTTCGGCCTGTCGATCTGCTACGACCTGCGTTTCCCCGAGCTGTACCGTTCGCTGGCGCGTTCCGGTGCCGACGTGTTGTGTGTGCCGTCCAACTTCTCCGCCCTCACCGGTGCCGCGCACTGGGAGCCGCTGCTGCGCGCCCGGGCGATCGAGAACCTCTGCTACGTCCTGGCCCCGGCTCAGGAGGGGGTTGGGGACGACGGTTTCGCGGCCTTCGGCCAGTCCATGGCGGTCGACCCCTGGGGCCGGGTCCTGGCCCGCGCCGAGGAGGGGACGGAGTTCGTCACCGTGGATCTCGACCCCGCCACGCTCGGCCGGGCACGTGCCGCGCTGAACGCGCCGAACGAGACGGCCCCCGCCGTGTACGACCGTCCGGTGGCACGGGAGCGGGCCGATGGCTGACCTCACGACCGGTCCCACGGCGGTGCGGGTGCCGAGGAACCTGCACCATTTCTCCTACGACCAGGCCCTCACCCCGGTGGTCGAGGTCGGCGACGGCGCCACGCTGGTCTTCGAGACCCTCGATTGCTTCTCCAACCAGGTCGTCTCCACCGACCAGCGTTTCCCCGCCGAATCCGACCTTCTCGACCTGATCGGCGCCTTCAACCCCGTCGCCGGTCCGGTCGCGATCCGTGGCGCGCGGCCCGGCGACGCCCTGGCCGTCACGATCCGCGACATCCGGCTGGGCACGGTCGCGCCGTACGCGGTGACCCTGATCCACCGTGACGACGAACTGGACGCGCCGCTCGGCGACACCCGTGTCTGCCCTATCGACGGCGACACCGTGTCGTTCCCGACCTCGCTCGGCCCGCTCGTCCTTCCGACGCGCCCGATGGTCGGCTCACTCGGTCTCGCACCCTCTGGAGAGGCCTTCCCCTCGCTGCTGTCCCACCCCCGGTGCGGTGGCAACATGGACTGCCAGGCGCTGCGGACGGGCAGCGTGCTCGTCATACCGGTCGAGGTGGTGGGCGGGTTGCTGTCCCTCGGGGACGTGCACGCCCTCATGGGCGACGCGGAGATCACCGGCACCGCGCTGGAGACCAACGCCGACGTCACCGTGACCGTGGACCTGCTCCCCGGAGCGGGGACCGCGATGGGCACTCCCCACCTCGACGGCCCCGGGCACATCGGCACCGTCGGATGCGCCCACGGGACCGACGTCACCGCCAACCTGCGGGCGGCGATGCGCGAGCTCCACCACAGGCTGACCGCCGAGTACGGTTACCGTCCCGCCGAGGCCCACCACCTGCTCGGAGCGGTCGCCGAGGTCACCGTGAACCAGTGCGTCCACGGGGGCTGGTCGTCCGTCCACGTGGCGGTCCCGCGATACTCCCTGCCCACCCCCCTGCCGGAACCGTCGTCCTGAGCGTCGTCCCGAGACGAGTGAACATGCACCGACCACGCGCCCTCTCCATCTACGACATCGGCCGCACACCGATGTACGCCTCGCAGTACGACCAGCGTTTCTCCTACTGCCTGCACGTCCCCGAGGACTACAGCGCCGACTCCGGGAAGGTCTACTCGCTGGCGGTCCTGGTCCACGGAACCGAGCGGGACGTCCAGACCTACCGGGACGCCTTCGCCGACTTCGCCGAGGCCAACGACTGCGTCGTGCTGGTCCCCCTCTTCCCGGTCGGCATCCCGGACCCCGGCGAGTTCGACGGCTACAAGTACCTCAGGCACGGCGACATCCGCTTCGACCTGATCCTGCTCGCCATGGTCGAGGAGGTCACCGGCACCTACCGTGTCGACAGCCGGCGTTTCCTGCTGTTCGGCTTCTCCGGAGGCGGCCACTTCGCCCACCGGTTCCTCTACCTGCACCCGGAGCGGGTGCGCGCGGTGACGATCGGGGCGCCGGGGGCGGTCACGCTGCTCGACGAGAGCCTGCCCTGGCCCGCGGGGATCGGTGGCACCCTGGAGACACTGGGCAGGCGGGTCGACCCCTCCGCGCTGCGCGAGACGGCCGTCCACCTGCTGATCGGCGCCGAGGACACCCAGACCAGGGCCATCCGCGTCCGCACCGGGCATCCGGCGTGGATTCCGGGGGTGAACGACGAGGGAGTTCCCCGCACCCGGCGGATGCTCGCCCTGAAACACAGCCTCGAACGGCACGGCCTGGCCGTACGGTACGACGTGGTCCCCGGTGTCGGGCACCACGGCCCCTCCCTGTTCGGCCGGGTGAAGAACTTCTTCACCCATGTCCTGACCGCCGACGCCCGCGCCCCGAGCCGCTGAGCCTCAGGAGTCGCCGGGCAGGGAGTCGAGCCAGTCCAGGAGGCGGTTTCCCTCGCGGACCATGATCTCCGGGTCGCGCAGGGCGTTGGTCAGCAGCGACATGCCCTGGTAGGCGCCGACGAGCGTGAGCGCCAGGCCGTCCGGATCGGGGGCGCCCAGTTCGCGGAACTGCCGCTCGGCCCAGTCGAGCAGCAGCCGGATGACCCTGCCCGCCTCGACGTCCATGCCCCCGTCCTCGCGTTTGTCCAGCTCGACGGCCAGGGTCCCGGTCGGGCAGCCGTAGCGGGCCGCGACGTCGCGCTGGCCGATCCAGCCGCCGACCAGGGCCTTGAGGCGCTCGCGCGGGTCGGGGAGCCTGTCGAGTTCGTCGGTGAGTCCCGCCAGGTGCCCGGCGTGCTCGGCCAGGGCCGCCTGGACCAGCGCGTCCTTGGTCTTGAAGTAGTAGTACACGTTCCCGACGGGGACGTCGGCGGCGTTGGCGATGTCGGCGATGGTGGTGCGCTCCACGCCCTGCCGGTGCAGGACCTGGGCGGCGGCGACCATCAGCTGCCGCCGCTTGCCCGCCGATTTCTTTGAGTCAGCCACCTGACTAACAATAGTCGATCCCTGTGGCTATCGTGGGGACATGACCATCGAGGCGATCGGCGACTCCACCCGGCGGCGCGAACGGCTCCGTGACTTCCTGCGCGCCCGCCGGGCCCGGCTCACCCCCGGCGACGTCGGCATCCCCACGGCCGGACGGCGCCGGACCCCGGGGCTGCGGCGCGAGGAGGTGGCGCTGCTGGCCGGGGTCGGGGTCTCCTGGTACACCTGGCTCGAACAGGGCCGCGACATCACCGTCTCGACCGGCGTGCTCGACGCGATCGCCGGGGCGCTGCGCCTGGGCGAACCCGAACGGGCCCACCTCTACTCCCTGGCCGGTCTCAATCCGCCGCCCGCCGGGCGGACGCCCGCGAGCGAGGTCACCCCCGAGCTGCGGCGCCTGCTCGACGGGTGGGAGGGACGGCCCGCGGTGCTGCGGGACAGAAACTGGGACGTGCTGGCGTTCAACGAGACGGCGCGGAGCGTGTTCGGCTTCGCCGAGGGGGCCGCCCACAACTGCCTGGTCACCTTCTTCACCAGCCCCCGCTATCTCGCCATGCGCGAGACGTGGGTCTCGGCCGCCCCCGCCGTCGTGGCCGCCTACCGCGCCGACTGGGCGCGTTTCCCCGGCGACGCCGGATTCGAGCGGGTGGTCGCCGACCTCGGCGTCGTCAGCCCCGACTTCGCCGAACTGTGGGAACGCCACGAGGTGGGCGTCCCGGCCCAGGCCGTCAACGCCCTGCGCCACCCCCGGGCCGGTGAGCTGTTCTTCGACGCGACGACCCTGACGGTCGCCGACCGCCCCGGCCTGAACCTCGTGCTGTACGACCCCCGCCCCGGCACCGGCGAGCGTCTCGCCGCCCTGACCCGCACGGCCTGAACCTGGTGGTACCACACCCACGACAGGCGCGCACTGTATGCCCGCGCGCCGTACCGGCACGCTGGACCCATGACACGGTTCTCGGGAAAAGTCGCACTGATCACCGGCGGTACCAGCGGCATGGGCCTGGCCACCGCGCACCGGCTGCTCGCCGAAGGAGCCCAGGTCGTCGTCACAGGCCGTGACAGGGTACGGCTGGACGCCGCCGTGGCGAGCCTCGGCGACCGGGCGTTCGGGGTGGCCGGCGACGCGGCGAACCTCGCCGACCTGGACACACTGGCCTCGACCGTCCACGACCGGTACGGCGGGCTGGACGTGGTGTTCGCCAACGCGGGCGTCGGCGCCTTCCAGCCCTTCGGCGACGTCACCGAGGCCGAGTTCCACCGCGTCGTGGACATCAACCTCAAGGCGGTGTTCTTCACCGTCCAGAAGACGCTTCCCCTGCTGTCCGACGGGGGATCGATCGTGATCAACGCGTCGTTCGCCCTGCACCGTGGAACGCCCGGCACGGCCCTCTACTCGGCGGCCAAGGCCGCGGCGCACAATCTGACCCGGACCCTCGCGGCCGAGCTGGCGCCACGGCGCATCCGGGTCAACTCCGTGAGCCCGGGCACCATCGACACCCCGGCGTTCCGCACCGAGGTCTCCGCCGAGGCCCGGGCCTCCCTCGCGGCCTCCATCGCCGCCGGACGCGTCGGCACCGCCGAGGAGGTCGCCGCCGTGGTCGCCTTCCTCACCTCCGGCGAGGCGTCCTACGTCAACGGCCAGGACATCCTCGTCGACGGCGGCCTCGTCAACTCCACCCCCGCACCGGTGCTGTGAGTCCCGCTCCCGGGCTCAGCGGTCCTTCCTGCGCTTGGCCTTGCCGCTCACGCCGCCGAACAGCGCCAGGCCCTTCACCACGACCACCGGCGCCGACGGGTCGATGTCCGGGCCGCCGTGCACGTCGAAGCCGCCGAAGATGCCCACACCCTGGCAGCGCACCTCCACCCCCTCGGGCACGATGATCTCGGCCCCGCCGAAGACGGCGTTGATCGTGATCTCGATCTCCTTCGCCTCGAACTCGGCGTCGGTCATGTCGAACCGCATCCCGCCGAAAAGGGCCAGACCCCTGATGCGCCGCCGTACCCGCCAGCGGCCCTTGCGGTCGGCGCCGCCGAAGATGGCGATGACGTTCTCGGGTTCTGAGTTCGTGCCCGGGACGTAGGACACCGGGCTCGTGGCCGGACGGTGCCGCTCGACCTGCAGATCGCTGGTGAGAACCTCAAGTTCCCCAACCGTCTTGGCCTGGTAGAGCCTGTCCAGGCGTTCGGAGTACTCCTCGTAGGCCAGCTGACCGGTGCTCAGGGCCTCACCGAGCAGGGCGGAGACCTGCTCCCTGTTGCTGTCCGAGGCGCGCAGGTTCGACGTCTGGGGGTCCCTGCGCTGAGGGAAGTTTTCCATGAAAGTCACGATAGTTCTCATTTATCACGACAGAGAGCGCGTAAAAGGGGCCGGGTCTCCGTACCGGCTCGCACCCCGTCACCCCGAGCCCGGCGGCTGAAGGTTACGGCGCAGGTCACCGGACCGGTCCGGCCTGCCGTTCACGGCACTCGGGAGGCGGTGCGCGTGCGCCGTCGCGGGCCGGTCGGTCATGGCGGTCTCCGCGCGCGGCCGCCGACCGGACGTGACCGGAGCGCCGCCCGTCTGATCACCGAACAAGCCCGTTGGGCGCCTTGTCTGATAGATCCAAAATGTGATCATTGTCGGGATTTGTTGATCGTTCACCTTCACTACACGCACGCGCAGTGAGCCGTTCCACCCGCCGTGATTTCTGTGATCAGCACACTCGAATCACCTGAAACGGCAGAAACATGACGCGCAGCAGCGCACCACGACCCCCTGCCTGGCCCGGTGCGATCACCGCGATCGCACTCACGGCCGGCGCACTCGTCGCCGCGCCGGCCTCCCCGGCCTCGGCGGCCCCGGCGGCCTCGGCGACCGAGAACCGGCCGACCTACCTCGGCAAGTCCCTGTACACCGGTGAGTTCCACGCGCACACCGGAATGAGCGACGGAGCCGAGAACCCGAGCGCGGCGTTCACCTACGTGCGCGACAAGACGGACGCGGACTTCTTCGCCCTCACCGAGCACGACGTGATGTGGGACATCCGCAACGGCGACGACTTCATCAAGGACTGGCGGGACGCCGACTCGGACGAGTGGCGCGCCCTGCACGAGCTGGCGGACAAGTTCAACGCGTCCCAGACCGAGCTCACCGTGGCCCCCGCCATCGAGAACACCTGGTACGACGGCACCGGCCACATCAACCTCTTCAACACCAGCTGGCACGCGACGGCCAGGGCCACGGAGAAGGGCACCGTCGACGGGTTCGCCAACGGCTTCGGCGTCGGCGACATGAAGTACGACTACTTCACCTACCTCGCCCGCCTCAAGCAGGACCCGAACGCGATCGGCCAGTTCAACCACCCCTCGCCCACGGGCAAGGGCGAGTTCTTCGGCTTCAAGGGCCTGGACAGGACCGCCGACGAACGCATGGAGCTGATCGAGGTCAAGTCCCCGGACCAGGCCAGGGAGTTCCAGAAGGCCCTTGACGCGGGCTGGCACCTGTCCCCGGTCTGGAACGGCGACGAGCACTCCGCCACCTGGGTCACGAGCAACCCGTCGATCACCGGCATCTGGGCCAGGGGCAGGAGCCTGGACGACCTCTACG
The DNA here is from genome assembly GCF_040300765.1 of Streptosporangium sp. NPDC000239. Classification (NCBI taxonomy): domain Bacteria; kingdom Bacillati; phylum Actinomycetota; class Actinomycetes; order Streptosporangiales; family Streptosporangiaceae; genus Streptosporangium; species Streptosporangium sp. NPDC000239. The sequence goes on from NZ_JBEPEI010000021.1 coordinate 86,433, forward strand.
CGGCGATGCGCGACCGCAGCACGTACTCCACCGGAGACGTCAACGCCGTCCTCGCCTTCGGCGGCAACGGCAAGCTGATGGGCTCGATCCTGCCCGCGGGCACCACCACCCTGGACGCCGAGCTCCAGCTGAGGGACCCCGACGCCAAGGACTCCTTCACCGGCGCCCAGCTGATCACCAACGGCGGGAAGGTCGCCCACGACTTCGGCAGGCTGAGCGGCAACGACCTGACGCTGAAGAAGAAACTGGACGTCAAGAACGGCGACTTCTACTACGTCCGCGCCGACCAGGCCGACGGCAACTTCCTGGTCTCCGCCCCGATCTGGATCGGCGAGACGACGAGCGGCGCGAACTACGCCCCGCAGATCACCGTCGCCGACGTGCCCGCGACCGCCCGGTACGGCCAGGCCGTCACGCTGCCGCAGGTGAGCGCGACCGACGACTCCGGCGGGCAGCCGACCACCGCCCTTGAGGTGTGGGACTCCGCGGGCCAGGTCCCGGTCAAGGACGGCGCCTTCCAGATCCGCTCCTACGACGACACGTTCGTCGTCGTGAAGGCGACCGACGACAAGGGCAACACCAACGCCGAGCTGCGCCGGATCCAGATCGACCAGAGGACGCAGGACCCGGCGGGCGTGTTCCGCTTCACCAACAACGTGGCCGTGGGCGCCGAGCCCGGCACGGCGGGCATCGCCGTCACGACCGACCGGGACATCCAGCGCGTCTACGCGCAGGTCCTGCCGGAGGGCGGCGACGACTGGTCCAGGGCCCAGGTCCTCACCTCGACCGGCGACAGCCCGTACGAGACGTCGACCGTCGGCAACGACGAGCCCAAGTTCCAGCACTCCGTCACGGGCCAGACGCTGCGCTCCCACGAGTTCCGACTCACCGGCCTGAAGGTCGGCGCGTCCTACCGGTACCGCCTCGGCGTCACCAGGAACGGCGCCGCTCCGAAGGCCGCCGACACGGCCGCCTGGACGGACGTCAAGGGCCGGTTCCTCGCGGGCGGGACCGACAGCGAGCCCGTCTACATCCTCGGCGACGTCCAGGTCCCCGACAGCAACGCCGACAGCCTCAAGCTGCCGGGCAAGGTCCTCGACCAGCTGAAGGCCAAGGCTCCCGGCGGCGGCACCGTCATGCAGCTCGGCGACCTCGTCGAGGACGGCGGCCGCACCAGGATGTGGAGCGAGATCAACGACGCGCTCCTGTCCGGCCTCGACACGCAGTACGCGGCCGTCAAGGGCAACCACGAGACCTACGAGGACCCCGACTACAACTCGGTCGCCGTCGAGCCCGCCTCAGTCTTCACCAACATGTTCGCGCTGCCCAAGAACGGCGCCGTGGGCGAGGCCAACTACTCGTTCGACCGCGGGCAGATCCACTTCTCCGTCCTCAGCTCCACCGCCCGTCTCGACGACCAGCTCGCCTGGCTGGTGAAGGACGTCCGGGCCTCGGACAAGAAGTGGAACGTCGCCCTCGGGCACTTCTCCTACTACGGCGGCCGCCACGGGGCCGACGCGGGCATGGACATCGACCGCGAGAAGGTCACGCGCGTCCTCGACCAGCTCGGCGTCGACATGTACATCGGCGCTCACGACCACGTCTACAAGCGCTCGACGATCTACGAGGGCCGGCTGGCCAAAACGCCGGAGGAGACGGCCGAGGGCACCACCTTCGTGACGATGGGCTCCTCCGGCCCCAAGTTCTACGAGAACGCGAAGCACTGGTGGGACGACAAGGTCGACGACGAGGACGTCCAGATGGGCGGTGTCCTGACGGCCACCGACGCGGGCCTGCGACTGACGGCGTACAAGATCGACGGCCGGGTGGTCGACGACTTCACCGTCACCAAGCCGCAGGGCACCTGGAAGGTCTCCTCCGCCGAGATCAGGAACCGTGAGCTGGACGGCGTCGGACTCATCTCCTCCCCGGGCAGCCTCGACAGGCTGACCGTCATGGCCGCGACGTACGACGCCTCGCAGCAGAAGATGATCGACGTGCGCTCGGCCGACGTCACGCTCAACCACACCGGCCGTGAGCAGTACATCAGTTTCGACAAGCCGCTCGCGGTCGCGCCGAGCTCGACCGTCAGGCTGTTCGTCTGGGACTCGCTGAAGTCCGGCAAACCACTGCGGCCCGCCGTGACCCTGCGCGAGGGCCTGGCCGGCGACGGCACCGCCCAGACCCCCTACCTGATCGACTCCGCCGACGACCTGGCGAAGATCGACAACGACCCGGCCGGGCACTACAGGCTCGCCGGCGACCTGAACCTGAGCGGCCTCGGCCGTTCCCAGATCGGCCGCACGATCGCCTTCACCGGCGTGTTCGACGGCGCCGGGCACACCGTCTCCGGCCTGTCCGCGATCCCCGGCCAGGGGCCCGGCCTGTTCGCCGACAACCACGGCACGATCGTGAACCTGGTCGTCAACGGCGAGGCGACCACCGACCGCACCCCGGCCGGTCTCGTCGCCGACATCAACCACGGCACGATCGAGCGGGTCCGTGCCGACGGGTCGCTGACCGCCGCGAGCTATGTCGGCGGCATCACCGGTCACCAGTTCGGCATCGTCCGCGACAGCGTCTCGACGGTGAACGTCAAGGCCGCGGCCCAGTACGTCGGCGGCGTCGTCGGCGTCGCCATGGGCGGCTCCGTCACCCAGAACGTGCTGGCCACCGGCTCGGTCACCTCGGCCGGAGCGTCGGCGGGCGGCATCGCGGCCTACGGGTACGACGCGACCGAGATCAGCCACTCGGTCGCGCTGAACTCGAACGTCTCCGGCACCAGCTACGCGCACGCCATCCTCGGCCGCGTGCTCGCCGGGCAGACGGCCTCGCTGGAGGACAACCACGTCAGCCGGGCCGTACCGATCAGCGGGCAGACGCTGACCGACCCGCCCGCGGCGGGCAACCAGAGGGGCAACGTCGTCCCCCCCGCCGAGCTCCGCAAGCAGTCCTTCTACGAGGCGCGCGGCTGGGACTTCACCAACGTCTGGCAGTGGAACGAGACCGGCGCGCGGCCGACCCTGAAGGTGGCGCCCGAGACGCTGCAGGCCGGTGAGGCGCCCCAGCTGCCGAAGGACGACAGGGGCTTCCACATCGTCAAGAGCGCCGACGACCTCGCCCAGATCGGTACGCACCTCTCGTATGACTACGTGCTCGGCGCCGACATCGACCTGAGCGGAAAGCCGTTCACCACCCTGCCGGGCGCGTTCACCGGTGAGCTGGACGGCGCGGGCCACACGATCAAGGGCCTGACCTCGACCGGCGGCCTGTTCACTCAGGTGTCCGGAAACGTCCACGACCTCGCGATCGTCGGTGCCAAGGTGACCGGAACCACCGCGCGCGCGGGCATCCTGGCGGGCGCGAGCACCGGCACCGTCGAGCGTGTGTGGGTCTCCGGCTCGGTGACCGGGGCCTCGCGGGTCGGCGGTCTGCTCGGCGACTCCCAGGGCGTCGTCCGTGACGTCTACTCCACGGCGGACGTGCACGCGCTGTCCACCGAGGCGGGCGGGGTCATCGGCGTCGCGCTGGCGGGATCGCTCACCGAGCGGGCCTTCGCCACGGGTGCCGTCCTCGCCGACGGCCGCAACGACGGAGGCGTGGCCGGGTACGGCTACACCGGCACCACGATCCGGAACTCGATCGCGCTCAACCCGACCGTCACCGCGCCGTCCTGGGCGCACCGCTTCCTGGGCCGGGTGCTGGCGAACAACGTCGCCACGCTTGAGGGGAACTGGGCGGTCGAGACCCTCCAGGCCACCACGCAGCAGGAGACCACGATCGGTCCGGCGACGCTCAACGGCGCCACCGCGACCAGGGACGAGGCCCGCAGCCAGGACTTCTGGACCGGCAAGCTCGGCTTCGACCTCACCACGGTCTGGAAGTGGGACGAGGACGGCAGGCGGCCCGTACTGCGCGCCGTACCCGAGGACGTCCCCGCCGTCTCCGAGCCCGAGCCCACGGGCCCGGCTCTGGCGCGGGACACCGACGGCTTCTACCTCGTACGGCAGGCGGCCGACCTGGGTCAGATCGCCGCCCACCCGGCGGAGAGGTTCCGGCTCGCCGCGGACCTCGACCTGACCGGCGTCGCCCCGATCACCCCCGCGTTCACCGGCGAACTGGACGGGGCGGGCCACACCCTGAGCGGTTACACCTCCTCCGTCGGCGGCCTGTTCACCTCCGTCACCGGCAAGGTGCACGACCTGACCCTCGCCGGGGCCTCGGTGAACGCCACCACGGGGAACGTGGGCCCGCTGGCCGACCGTCTCGACGGCACCGTTGAGCGGGTCGCCACCAGCGGCTCGATCGTCGGCGCCACCACGGTCGGCGGCATCGTCGGCTACAGCTGCGGCGTGCTGCGCGACTCGTGGTCGGCGACGACCGTCTCGACGACCGGCGGCAAGTACGCGGGCGGACTCGTCGGCATCGCCGGCGGCGCCGCCCAGTGCTCCGCGAGCGGCGGCAGCCTCACCGAGCGGAACTACGCCACCGGCGCGGTGACCGTACCGAAGAGCGAGGCCGCGGCCGGCATCAGCGGCTACGCCTACACCGGCACCACCATCCGGAACAACGTCGCGCTCAACCCGACGGTGACCGCGACCGGATGGGCCCACCGGATCGTCGCCCGCACCCTGAACGGGGGCGCGCCGACCGTCGAGCACAACCTCGCCGTCGAGACCCTGGTCGCGTCGGTGCAGAGCATCGGCTCCACCGCGCTGGAGAGCTTCAACGGCACCACCGTCACCGTCGCGCAGGCCGCCGACCCGGCCACCTACGCGTCGATCGGGTGGGACCTGGAGAAGGTCTGGCGGTGGGACACCGGCCTCGGCCGACCGGTCCTGCGCGCCGCCCTGACGGCACCCGCCACCGCGCCGGAACCTGCGAGCCCTGCCGCCGAGAACCCCGCCACGGAGGAGACCGCGACGCCTGCCGCGGCGGCTTCGGCGGAGTCCGCGGCCTCGGCGCGGACCGTCGCGTTCACCACCGTGGTCCCAGCGGCGGCGGCCAAGGCCACCGAGACCGACGGCATCCGCCACCAGGCGGTCGTGAACGACAACGGCACCGTCACGGTGACGGTGTCAGCGGGGGCCGCCACGGCGGCCAAGCAGCTGTCGTTCCTCCTGCTGAAGGCCGGCGCCCCCGCGTCGGCTCCGGCCGGAGGCGACATCGCCTATCTCGGGGAGGCCCGCCTCGACGAGCAGGGCAACGCGACGCTGACCGTGCTCCTGAACCAGCCGGACGGGACGACCCTCGCGCTCAACACCTCCGGTGACACGAAGCGTTACGTCGCCCCGCTCCTGTCCCGGGTACCCGAGCCCACGGGGATGAGGGTGCTCCACGACACCGTCACCGCCACGGTCAAGACGCAGGGGAACGCCCCCGCCCAGGTGACGATCACCCTGATCTGCACGGGCAAGGGCAAGTGCCAGGAGGATGTCACCGTCTCCCACGGCGGCCGTCCTGTCGACGACAAGAAGGTCACGCTCCAGCCCGGCAAGACCCGGGACCTGAAGCTCAACCTCCGCGACGAGGCCCGCGCCGCCCTCCGCGCCGGCAAGTCGATCGTCCTGGACGTCCGGATCGGCACGGCCCCGGCGGTCCAGGTGAAGGTCAACCCGTAAGAAGGCCCCGGCCTCTCCGACGACCCGAAAGCCCATGGCGCCCGCAGCCTTCTCGGCTGCGGGCGCCATGGCGCATCAGGGCGACGCCGCGACCAGACCTCCCCGTACGGCCTCACCCTCCGTCCGGACATGGGCCGCGCCCCGACCGGTCGTGCCCATAACGCCCTCTCCGCCGACCCCACGGTCTACACGCAACACAAGGTTGCGCATCACTGATACGACCACTAGGTTAATGCGCAACCGATGGTTGCCTATTGGAGGTCCGTGGTGGAGTTCGGAAAGCTGGAGCGTGAGATCCACATCGACGCGGCGCCGGAGGTCGTGTTCGATGTGGTGAGTCGTCCCGAGCACATCAAGATGTGGTGGTCCGACGACGCGTCGTTCGAGCCCGAGCCAGGCGCCGTCGGCGAACTGGTGTGGGACGTCCCCGACGTGGTCGAGTCGATCACGGTGGTCGACGTGGACCCGCCCCGCAGGTTCGCGATGCGCTGGGTCGCTCCTGACGGACAGCTACCCGATGCGGGCAACTCCCTTCTGATCACCTTCGAGCTCGAACCCTCCGGCGACGGCACGATTCTGCACCTGACCGAGAGCGGCTGGCGGGAGAAGGGCTGGGAGGCCGCCGTGCTTGAGAAGGCCTTCCACGAACACGAGCACGGCTGGGACACCTTCCTTCCCCTCCTGCGGAGCTACGCCTCTTCCGTGGTGGCGCGATGACCGTCGCCGTCGACGACGAACTCTGGTCGGCGATCGGCGACCCGATCAGGCGCCGTCTGCTCGACCTGCTGCTCGCGGAAGGCGTCGGTACGCCGACCAGCCTGAGCGATCGTCTCCCGATCTCGCGCCAGGCGGTCACCAAGCATCTGAACGTCCTCGATCGCGCGGGCCTCGTGCGCGCGACACCGATGGGCCGCGAGCGACGCTACGAAGTCGACGAGGCACAGCTCGCCCGTGCCGTACGGCAGCTGAACGAGGTCGGCAGAACCTGGGATGTACGGCTGAACCGCATCAAGCGCATCGCGGAACAGATCCAGCGCCAGAAAAACGACTGACCAACAGATCGACGTACCCGTGTGCCGGTGGCGGTGATCTCCGTCCCGGACGCCTGAACCGACGGTGCCGGTGTGCCATCGAGCCCGTGTAACCGTCCGAAGAATCAACCACCTTTGGGGGACAAACATGAGTGGATCGCTGCTCGGCGACAGGAACGCTGTCATCTATGGGGGCGGGGGCGCCATCGGCGGCGCGATCGCCCGGGTGTTCGCCAGGGAAGGCGCGAGGGTGTTCATCGCCGGACGGACACAGGAGAGGCTCGACGCCGTGGCACGTGACATCGCCACCACGGGCGGAGCGGTCGAGACCGCGCAGGTCGACGTTCTCGACCAACAGGCGGTCGAGAAGCACGCCGACACGGTCGCGGCGACGGCCGGCGGCATCGACATCGCCGTCAACGCCGTGAGTGTCCCGCACGACCAGGGGACCTCGCTGGCGGACCTCTCGCTGGAGGAGTTCATGCGGCCGATCGACGGCTATCTGCGGGCGCTGTTCATCACGAGCAAGGCTGTGGCACGGCACATGGGTCGCGAGCGACCCGGCGTCATCCTGACGCTGTCCGAGCCGGGTTCCAAGCTGGCTGTGGGCGGCATCCTGGGGCACGCCGTGAGCGCGGCGGGCAAGGAGGCCTTCTCCCGGGTTCTGGCCGCGGAACTGGCGCCGGGCAACGTCCGGGTGATCGGCATCCGTCCACACGCCGCCGTCGACGCGCCCGCGGCGGGTTCCCACACCAAGGACCTCTTCGAGCAAGCCGCGACGGCGGCCGGGCAGTCGGTCCAGGAGCTGCTCGAAAGCGGAGCGATGGCGCAGGGAACGCTTCTGAAGAGACTGCCCACGCTCTCCGAGATCGCGGAGACGGCCGCGTTCCTGGCTTCGGACCGAGCCGGAGCCATGACCGGAACGATCGCCAACCTGACCGCCGGCGCACTTGTCGACTGAGACCGCCGCATCCGATCAACCCGACGACTTCGTTCCCCGCACCTCCTGGGCGTTCCGCCCAACGCCCAGGCCGTCGCCGACGCGGGCTTCCCGGTGGTCGTGACCTGCCCCTACGGGCGGTCAGGCGTCCGGATCACCGCCGTCCAACCGTCTTGAACGTCGGCAGCACTCGGTAGGCGCACGCACTTACCCATCTCAGCCGGAGAAGCCGTCGCCAGAGCGCAACCGGCGGTTGAACGGCTCAACGCCCCAGACGTCCGGCATGGGAACTCCTCGACTGGTGCCGACAAGCTTGGTCCGGGGAACCCTACCCGCCAGGTCGCAACGCTCCGCCGGTTCCAACTGGCGTGATCCGGCCCACCGGGGTGAGGCGAAAGATCCCTCCATGGTGTGATCTGGGTGATTGGCGGTCTCCATAGACTGGCCGGATGGCTTCTCCCCCCGCCCAGCGGGCGCGGCTGCGGCCCGTCGCCCGGCTGGGCCGCGCGCTCACCGCAGCCGTGTGGACCGGCAGGGCCGGTCCGTCGCACCCCCGCCCCCGGTGGCTGACCCCCCGCGTGCCGGGGTTTCTGAGTCTGCTGCCGTTCCGCACGATCAACCTGGTCCTCGTCGTCGATCTCGTACTGGCCTTCATCCTGTTCCGCTCCGTGCAGGCGCTCATGAGGCACGAGTCGCTGTATATGGCGACGCCTCTGGACGAGGGAGAGATCGCGTTCATCGCCCTGACCTCCTCGCTGCCGCTGGCGCTGCGCGACCGCTGGCCGCTGATGGCCTGGCGGCTCGCGGTGGTGCTGATTCCCTGGGGGATCGTCACCCGCGGCCAGGACCTGGAGGCGGCCTTCTCCGCCGACGCCGTGATCATGTACCTGCTGGTGGTCTACGCGGTCGCGGTCCGCTGCGAGCGGCACGTCATCATCGGTGTGTGGATGATCTCGGCTGCCGCCCTGTGGATCCTCGGCATCCAATCCGACCCCAGCCTGCCCGGCGTGACGTTCATCGGCATCGCCATGGTGACCGTCACCGTCCTGTTCGGCTACAACGTCCAGGCCAGGAGGACGGCCGCCGGGCGGCTGGCCGAGGAGGAACGGCGCAGCGAGCAGGCGCTGGCCGGGCAGGCCGTCCTGGAGGAACGGGCCAGGATCGCCCGGGAGCTGCACGACGTGGTGGCGCACCACATGTCGGTGATCGCCATCCAGGCGGAGGCCATACCGCTGCAGGCGCGGGAGGACGCGCGGCTGCTGGAGGAGGGGCTCGGCGAGATCCGCGCGCTCTCGCTGGCCGCCATGACCGAGATGCGCCGCGTGCTGGGCGTGCTACGCGACGGGGACGGGCGTACGGACACCGCGCCGCAGCCGGGCCTGGGCCGCCTGGAGGAGCTCGCCGCCACCGCGCGCTCCGCGGGGCTCTCCGTGGAGCTCAAGCTGGGCGGCGACCTGCTCGACCTGCCCACCGCGGTGAATCTGTCGGCCTACCGGATCGTGCAGGAGTCGCTCAGCAACGCCATGCGGCACGCGCCCGGCTCGGCCGTCACGGTGAGGATCCACCGCTCGGGCGACGAGCTGAACATCCACGTGGCGGACGACGGCGGGGACCGCGCCGCCGCGGAGGCGGCGAAGGCGGGGCGCGAGAAGCACACGGGACACGGCCTGATCGGGATGCGGGAACGGGCCGCCATGCTCGGCGGGAGCGTGTGGGCGGGACCGACGGGAAAGGGCTTCGCGGTCACCGCGATACTTCCGATCGCTGAGGAAACATGACGATCAGGGTGCTCATCACCGAGACCAGGGCATGGTCAGAACCGGCTTCACCGTGTTCCTGGACGCCCGGTCCGACATCGAGGCGGTGAACGGGCGGGAGGCTGTCGAGCGCGTCACCGAACACGAGACCGAGGTGCTCGTCCCCATCGCCAGGGGCCGCTCCAACCAGGAGATCGCCGAGGAGCTCGTACTCTCGGAGCAGACGGTCAAGACCCACATCGGCCGATCCTGACCAAGCTGAACCTGCGCGACCGGGCCCAGGCGATCGTGTACGCCTGCGAGTCCGGACCGGTCCGCCCCGGCGAGTGAGATCCCCAGGGGACCGTCCCACGCCCCGCTCCCCGGGACGGCGCCGCCTTCCTCCCTCCGGGGGGTGATGTGAAGGTGAGCACCGCGGTGTGACGCGAGTTACCGATCTTGATTCGTAGCGTCCTGTCTCGTTCCCCCGAACCGGACAGGAGGCCTCCGTGCTCCGCTCCTCGCTCGCCGTCGCCACCGCCGCAGCGCTCACCTACCTGGCCGTCCCCTCGCCGCAGGGTGACCGGATCATCCAGGTCTACGGCGATCTCAGTACGGCGGAGCACGTGGCCGTCATCGTCCCCGGCGCTGACACCACGCCCGCCACCTTCGACGGCGGGCGGGCCAAGCCGTACAGCACCCCCGGAGGCGGGGCGCGGGCGGTGCTCGCCCAGGCGCGGGAACTGGATCCGGCAGCCCGGCTGGCCGTGGTCGCCTGGCTCGGGTACGACAGCCCGGCGACCGTCAGCCTGGAGTCCGCCACCGGCTGGGCCGCGGAGAAGGGCGCCCCGGCGCTGCGGCGCTACGTGAACGAGACGCTCCGCGGCAAGCGAGTCAGCCTGCTGTGCCACAGCTACGGGTCGGTGGTGTGCGCCAAGGCCGCGCCGGGGATCCGGGCGGACAACCTGGCCGTGTTCGGCAGCCCCGGGCTCGGCATCTCCTCGGCGGCCGAACTGGGCGGGGTCCCCCTCTGGGCGGGCAGCGGCACGGAGGACTGGACGCGCGACATCCCCAAGATCAAGCTCGGCCCGCTGGGCTTCGGCCGCGATCCCGCCGAGCCCGGCTACGGTTCCCGGGTGTTCGCGGCCGGCGCCGCCGGGCACAGCGACTATCTCGCCCCCGGCGGCGAGTCCCTGCGCAACCTCACCCTGATCGCCCTCGGGCGGACCGCCGAGGTGTCCCATGCGTGACCCGGCCGGGCGCCGTACGGCGGCGCGGGTCGAGGCGATGACGCCGCCGGGGCGGGACCGGGGGGTGGACGCGCTGCGGGCGCTGGCGATCGCCGGAGTGGTGCTGGGGCACTGGCTCGTCACGGCGTGGGTGCCCGGGCCCCGGGGGACGGTCGCCGTCTCCAGCCCGCTCGCGTTCATGCCGGAGCTCGCGCCGCTGTCGTGGGTGTTGCAGACGCTGGCGGTGTTCTTCTTCGTGGGCGGGTACGCCGCGGCACGGAGCCTGCGGACTGCGGGTGATCGGGCGCGGGCGGAGACGGCGGGACCGGCGCGGACGGTGGGTCCGGCGTGGGTGCGGGCCAGGATGGGGCGGCTGCTGCGGCCGGTGGGCCCGCTCCTGCTGGTCTGGGCAGGGATCGCGGCGGGGCTGGCGCTGCACGGCGCGCCGTACGCGACGGTCAGGGCGCTGGCGCTCCCGGCGCTCGGGCCGATCTGGTTCCTGGCGGTCTTCGCGGCGCTCACCGCCGCCACTCCCCTGCTGCTGAGACTGCGGCCGGGCGTCACCGCCGCCTCGGCGGCCGCGGTGGTGCTCGTGGTGGACGCGGTCAGGTTCGGCCTGGGCGGGCCGGCCTGGCTGGGGTGGGTGAACCTCGCGGCCGGGTGGCTGGTGCCGTACATGCTGGGGGTGGGCTGGGCGGGCGGCGGGCTCGCCTCCCGGCGGACGGCGGTGGCGCTGCTGGCCGGAGGGGCGGCCGGGGCGGCGGTCCTGGTGGCCGGGTTCGGCTATCCCGCGAGCATGGTGGGCGTGCCGGGGGCGAGGGTCTCGAACCTCAGCCCGCCCACGCTCGCCGCCGTCGCCTTCGGGCTCGCCCAGGTGGGGCTGGCGCTGCTGGCGCACGGGCCGCTGGGGCGGCTGATGCGCAGGCCCCGGCTCTGGGCCGCGGTGGCGCTGCTCAACCTGTCCGCTATGACGATCTTCCTCTGGCACCTGACGGTGGCTGCCGTGACCGCCCTGGCCGCACTCCGCTTCGGCGCCGTCCCGGGACTGCTCACCCCGCCCGCCCACCTCTCCTGGCTGCCGGAGCGCCTGGGCTGGCTGCCGGTGTTCGGAGGGCTGCTCGCCCTGGCGGGGGCAGCGGCGAAGCGGTTAAATGCCAGAGTGTCGCGATCAGCTTGACGCGGTCTTCGCATGTTTGTGACGCTGTGCCACGAAAGGCCCCTGCGGCTGGAGTCGCCCCAGTTCGGTAGACACATCAGGGCTTGCACAGCCGTCTTGATGGACATTCTTGAGGGCCTGTCGGCGCTCGTATACCGAGCATGCCTCCATTTGATCCGATCGCAGAGAACGCGAACGTGGTCGAACCTCTGGCTTTCCAGGTGCCCCGCGATCCACTGGGCACACGATCGTCGGGATCGAGTTCCCGTAAGTGGAATCGGAGGCTCTTGACGGCCTTCCGCTCGCGGACCTCGCGCCTCTTGGGCAGAAAATCGCCCGGCAGGTTGTGACACACGTCAGCGATCATGCGCATGTGTTCCAGGTGCCTCAGCGCCGTATCGGTCTCCCCATCGGCCAACGCGCGCTCCGCCAGGTGGCTGACGGCACGAATCTCCACGAACCCCTTGGCCATCAAGCCCCTGACGGCCTCCTGCGCCGAACCACGTTCCAATCCGGCGGGCCGGTCACGCGCTGTCCGTGTGTCTTCCGAGAACGTGTGGCAGACACAGTGGCCTTCACGCTCCTCAACGCAGCGCGGGTGAACCGCAACCGTGGTCATGCCGGTGATCACGGGACCACACATGGAAGTCCCGCGCGGTGTCAACGGCGCGAACCGTCCGAAGCGCCCTGGGCAACGTCGTGCCCCGGCCCGAACCTTTCGCCTCTGACCAGGGAAATAACCACACGCACGTCAGCGCGCCATGAACGAACCTGAAACGGAGGGCGGCGACTTGCTGCCGCCGAGATCAAAAAAGCCCCGAACGATTTCGTTCGGGGCTTCCCTACTGCTCAGTTGCTGTGGTCAGGGGCAGGGTCGAACTGCCGACCTTCCGCTTTTCAGGCGGACGCTCGTACCAACTGAGCTACCTGACCTCGGTGGTGGATCGAACACCTACCAGAGCGGTCCTGACGGGACTTGAACCCGCGACCTCCACCTTGACAGGGTGGCGAGCACTCCAAACTGCTCTACAGGACCTTGCTTTTGTCGGAAGTTTTCGCTTCCGTCTTTCTTGCCTTGCTTAGCTTACCAGTTCTTCGGAGGTCTTCGACCTGCCGTTTCCCCGGTGAGCTTTCGCTCAGCAGGTGCCCCCAACGGGATTCGAACCCGTGTCGCCGCCTTGAAAGGGCGGTGTCCTAGGCCACTAGACGATGGGGGCTCGGAACTGGCGTCCCGCTCCGTTGCCGTCTTCCGCTGGAGACCTCTGAAGCATAGGGGACTTTTGACCCCGATGCCAAAGCGGCGTTCCGGCTAAGGCGGCGTGGCGCCGACGGTCGCCCCCGTTGGAGACGGGGAAACAGTCGGCCCAGGAGAAATTGTACGGCCAGGGGCGCTCTCGACGTGACGCTCGATCTGGACGGATTGCTCTCCCAGCCCTCCCAGGGTGATGTCGTCCCAGGCCCGCAGGCGGTGTGACTTGCGATCGAAGTACAGCACCGAGGCCGCGACGGGGGTCGGTTCGTCGTGTTCCAGGGCCCGTAGACCCGCCCCGCCCGTGGAACCCTGGACGAGCAGCCGGGTACCGGAGGGCAGCAGTTCGGTCGATCTCTCGTGGGAGTGTCCCGCGAGAATCATGGGCGTCCGGCCGGAGAACTGCCTGGCGATCGTCGGGTCGTGCACGGCGACGAGGTCGACGGGCTTGCTCTCCAGGGCGAGCCTGGCGGCGTGCTCACGCCCGGTGGCCGCAAGCGCCTCCAGGTCCGAGTCGACGGAAACGGACTTGTCCGGGGTGAACCGGGGGTCGCCGAGCCCGTAGATGCGCAGCCCGGCCACGGTCTTGACCTTGTCGTCGAGGACGACGGCGCCCTTCTGCTTCGCGACCGCCTTCTGGGTCGAACCGGAGTCGTGGTTACCCCTGACGAACACGTACGGCAGGCCGAGCCGGCCGATCTCCTCGGCGAACTTGTCCTCGGGGCCCGTCCCATGGTCGGTCAGGTCACCGGTGTCCACGACCGCGTCGATCTTGAACTGCTCGGTGAGCGAGCGGATGACGTTCCAGGCGATCGGATTGAGGTGGATGTCCGAGACGTGGAGGATCCTGATCGAGGCGGGGTCGGAGTCGTACAGCGGCAGGGCCGAGACCGTGTCGTAGAGCTGGGAGACGTTGTTGACCAGCTTGGCGAGCTGGGTCCGGTACGACTCGAACCGCGTCACGATCGACTCGGCGTCACCGACCAGCGAGGGCGCCCCGGCGAGCAGGCCGGTGTACTTCGGCTCGACCACCGCCCTCGGGTGGAAGGTCAGCGCGACGGCCGCGCCCGTACCCGCGATGGCGACCGTGGCGCTCAGCAGGCCCGCCAGCGCGGGGCCCGGCCTGCGGAAGACGATCAGCGAGCCGAGCAGGCCACCCGCGAGGCCGCACACCAGAGCCCTGACAACCAGGGTCCTGACCCCCTCACGCAACTCCTTCTCCATCATGCTGGGCAGGTGGGAGGACATCCGCGGGTTGTCCAGGATCATGGCGACCCTGCTGGTGTTGATGTTCTCCAGGGTGACGCGCAGGCCGACCGGCGCGTCGTGGGTGTCGAACAGCAGCGTTCCGAACGGATGCGCGTCGAGGACGGTCTCCCCCGTCCAGGACGGCTCCGCCGTCATACCGAGTTCCACGGGGCCGACATTGGCGCGTACGGGGCCACCGAGCATGATGCCGAGCCAGGCCGAGGCGATGGACACCGCGACGACCGCCGCGCCGCGCGTGACGCGCCCCACGGCGAGGCTGCGAAGCCCTCCCTGGGCCCGCTTTGTGAGGCTTCTGAGCTTGCTGAGATCCATCCGCTCCGCCCTCTACCCGGAAACCGGGGGCACAATGGCGGGTGTGATCGAAGTCTCGCGAGAAAGGTTCGAGGAGCTCGTGGCCGAGGCTCTGGACACGATTCCTCCCGAACTGACGAGAGTGATGAACAACGTGGTCGTGGTGGTTGTGGACGATCCGCCCGAACCCGATCTTCTTGGGCTGTACACCGGGATTCCACTCACCGAACGCGGGGACTGGTACGCAGGAGTACTACCCGACCGCATTGAGATCTACCGTAACTCCATACTTTCTATATGTAAGTCCGAAAGTGACGTGGTGAACGAGGTCCGCATCACCGTGCTCCATGAGGTGGGCCATCACTTCGGTATCGACGACGACAGGCTGCACGACCTCGGCTGGTGATCGAAACGACACAACCTCCCATGCGGGGAAATATCATGATATTTCGCCACGCTGTGCATGGGCTTCGTCGCTTTCGGTTGCGCAACGGCGCTTCAACGGGCACCGTAGGTTACATACTGACCACCCACAGTCAATGTGCTTGCAGCCCAGCGGAGTCATATGGCGGCCACCCGGCCCGGTCGGCTACCCGGGCGGCACCGCCGCCCCACCGAAGCCCAAGTGACATATGGCGAGATAATCGCCATCGGAGAGTTTCGCGCGCTCTGGATGGCCCAGGGGCTTTCCCTCCTGGGTGACCAGCTCTCCCGAGTCGCGTTGTCCGTGCTGGTCTTCCAGCGCACGGAGTCGCCTCTGGCGACGGCTTCGGTCTATGCCCTGACCTACCTTCCCCCGATCATCGGCGGGCCGCTGCTCTCGGCACTCGCCGACCGGCACGCCCGGCGACACATCATGATCGTATGCGACCTGCTCAGAGCACTCCTGGTCGCGCTCATGGCGATCCCCGGCACACCGTTCGCGGCGCTGTGCGCCCTGGTCTTCTGCGTGGTGCTGCTCAGCGCCCCGTTCTCCGCCGCCAGGGCCGCGCTGTTACCCGAGATCCTTGAGGGCGACCGCTACGTCGTGGGTTCCGCCCTGCAGAACATGACCAACCAGGGGGCCCAGATGCTGGGCTTCGCCCTCGGCGGCGCCCTGATCATGGGTATGGGACCGTACCGGGCGCTGGCTCTGGACGCGGCGACCTATCTGGCCTCGGCGTTGATCCTGGTCTCCGGCATACGGCGCCGCCCCGCGCCCGTCCGCGACGACACGGCCTCGCCCTCGATGTGGACCATGACCCGTGCGGGCACCAGACTCGTCTTCGGCGACGGACGACTGCGTACGCTCGTCATGTTCGCCTGGTTGTGTGGCTTCTACGTGCTTCCTGAGGGGATCGCCACCCCCTACGCCGCGACGCTGACCGACGATCCGGAACGGATCTCCTTCGTCGCGGGCCTGCTGATGGCCGCGATGCCCACCGGGACGGTCGTCGGCGCCTTCCTCTTCGGCCGATACGTCACCCCGTCGAGCCGGCTGCGTCTGATGGGCTGGCTGGCGATGCTGACCTGTGCGCCACTGATCGCCTGTGCCGTACGGCCGCCGCTGGTCGTGGTGCTGGTCCTGTGGTTCCTGTCGGGGGTCGGCGGGGCCTACCAGCTCGCAGCGAACGCCGCGTTCGTGCAGTGTGTCCCCGCCGAACGGCGGGCTCTGGCCTTCGGGCTCGTGCACTCGGGCCTGCTCGCGTCACAGGGCGTCGGCATCCTGGTGGGCGGTGCCGCCGCCGACAGACTCGGCCCTGAGGTCGTGGTGGCACTGGCCGGCGCGGCCGGTCTCCTTCTGGCGGCCGCGCTGGCCGTGCTCTGGGTCCGATCCCGCCAGGAGATCATCGAGATGGCTCGCACGGAGACGTCCGCCTGACTCACGCCTGAGGGGCGGGGCCGCCGTTGTCTCGCTGGGCCGTACCGGGGGTGGGGTAGGGAGCGACCGGGTCCTGGTGGGTGGGGTACTGCGGGGCCTGCTGGTAGGGGGCCTGCTGGTGCGGAGCCTGGTAGGAGCCGTTGTGACCGGCGTTCCTGCTCCAGTTCTCGGCCTTCGCCCACCCCTGCTCGGCCTTGGCCTTGGCGTCCAGCCACACCGGGTTGTCCTTGTTCTTGGCGACCAGGTCCTGCAGGATCGAGGAGTCCTTGCCCTCCTCGGGCAGCAGCAGCCAGCCGACCGCGTAGATCCCGACGCCGAGACCACCGAAGAAGGAGGCGACGGCCAGGGCCGCGCGGATGATGTTGGGGTCGACTCCGACGTAGTGTCCGAGCCCGGAGGCCACACCCGCGATGACGCGCCCGTTCCTGGTCCTGCGGAGCTTCTTGACGCTTGAGAACTCGTTTTCGTTCATGTCTTCAGAATGCCCCTGAAGGGACATCGCTCACATCGGGATTCCCCCTGGGAGGACCCTGACATCCTTCCTGAGACGCCATCAATACCCTGACAGGGGCCGACGAGAGAGGAACACCTCATGGACGATCTCCTGCGCGTCGACGACGCATTCTCCGAGGAACAGCGGCTCATCCGTGACACCACCGGTGAGTTCGTCGCGGACAAGGTGCTCCCCCACGTGGGCGAGTGGTTCGAGGAGGCGGTCTTCCCCGCCCGCGAACTGGCACCGCTCCTCGGCTCGCTCGGCCTGCTCGGCATGCACCTGGACGGGTACGGCTGCGCGGGCCTGGACGCCGTCTCCTACGGCGTCGCCTGCCGGGAGCTTGAGGCGGGAGACTCGGGGCTGCGCTCGTTCGTCTCCGTGCAGGGCTCGCTGGCCATGTTCCCCATCTGGAAGTACGGCTCCGCGGAGCAGAAGGAGGAGTGGCTGCCCAGGATGGCCTCCGGCGAGGCGATCGGCTGCTTCGGCCTCACCGAGCCCGACCACGGCTCCGACCCCGCCGGGATGCGCACCCATGCCAAGCAGGACCCTTCGGGCGACTGGGTCCTCAACGGCTCCAAGATGTGGATCACCAACGGCTCCGTCGCCGACGTCGCGGTGGTCTGGGCCCAGACGGAGGACGGCGTCCGCGGCTTCGTCGTCCCCACCGGCACTCCCGGGTTCTCCGCCCCTGAGATCCACAGGAAGATGTCCCTGAGGGCCTCGGTGACCTCCTCCCTGTATCTCGACGACGTCCGTCTTCCCGCGTCAGCCGTACTGCCCGGGGTGCGGGGGTTGAAGGGGCCGCTTTCGTGCCTGTCGGAGGCGCGTTTCGGCATCCTGTGGGGCGTCGTGGGGGCGGCTCGCGCCTGCCTGGAGGCCGCCGTCGACTACTCGAAGACCCGTGTCCAGTTCGGCAAGCCCATCGGGGCCTTCCAGATGACCCAGGAGAAGCTCGCCTGGATGTACGTCGGTCTCGGCCAGGCCCAGCTCACCGCGCTCCACCTGGGCCGGCTGAAGGACGCGGGCACCCTCACCCCCCGGCAGGTCAGCTTCGGCAAGCTCGCCAACGTCCGCGCCGCGCTGGACATCGCCCGTCAGGCGCGCTCGATCCTGGGCGGCAACGGCATCACGCTGGAGTATCCCGTGATCAGGCACATGAACAACCTGGAGAGCGTGCTGACCTACGAGGGCACCCAGGAGATCCACACTCTCGTCCTGGGCGAGGCCCTGACCGGGATTCCCGCCTACCGCTGACCTTGGAGTCGTCGGCCGAGTGCGGGGCGTTGCGGCCTGCCGCTGGGGCGCCAGAGGGGAGTCCGTGCGGCCCTGGCCAGTTTCTCCTGCCAGGAGACGCCCTGGCGCATGTAGAAGCGGAGCAGCTCGGCGGTGGCCCTGGCGTCGGCCAGCGCGGCGTGGGCGCCGGAGAGCGGTATGCCCGCCCGTTCACAGCAGGCGGCCAGGGTCCACTTCCCCTCGGAGAGGAAGTCCGGGGCGAGCTTCTGCGTGCACAGGGTCTCGGTCAGCCAGTGACTTTCCGGCAGAACCCGGAGGAACCGGAGGTCGAAGGAGGTGTTGTGAGCCACCAGGACACGCCCGGCGACCCGCTGCCAGACGTCGTCGAGCACCTCCTCGATCACCGGCGCCCGCGCGACCATCGCCTCGGTGATCCCGTGCACGTGCACGGCCCCGGTCGTCCTGCGTGGGTTGACCAGCGAGTGCCACTCGTCGAGGACCTCGCCCTCGGTGCTCAGGGAGACGAGGGCGATCTCACAGATCTGGTCGCCCTTCGCCGGGGAGAACCCCGTGGTCTCCACGTCGACCACGACATACCCTTGCCGGGAGGACACGCGGACCCCTCCGGCGGACTCAAGCCCCGAGCTCGTCATGAGTGCCACTGTATGATCCACCTACCCCCGTCCACACACGGTTCGTCCAACCACCGCCCCTTCCGGGCCTGGCAACGGACGTTGGTGGACACTATCCTCGGTACGCTGTCTCAAGCGGGGCGTTAGCTCAATGGTTAGAGCTGCGGACTTTTAATCCGTAGGTTCTGGGTTCGAGTCCCAGGCGCCCTACCAGTCCCCCACCTGGCGAAACTCCCTCTCGGAGATCGCCAGGTGGGGACGCGTGACAGCATAAGTTGACAGCTTGAGAGGTCGCGGAACCTCGCGGAGCTGTGCGCAACTACGCGGAAGCCGGGGGTGTCACGTCCCCTCCGACATCCTCACCACCACCCGATCGGCCGGCAGCAACTCCGGCTCCTGACCCTCCCGTTCGACCACCAGCAGCGGCACCCCCTCCGGGATTCCCAGCTCCTGACGCTCCTGCGGCGTCGGCATCCGCGCGCTGACGTCCACCGTCCCCTGCACGATCACGGGCACCCTCTCCCCCTCTCCGCGCACGTACGACCCCCGGCGCCGGGCGGTGATGACGAGCCCCTCCGCCCGCAACGCCTTCATCGCCTCGCGGACCGTGATCCTGGCGATCCCGAACTCCTGCATCAGCTGCGTCTCGCTCGGCAGCGCCTCCCCCGGGGCGAGGTCTCCGGAGGCGATGCGCTGCCTGAGGATCTCGGCGAGCTGCCGGTAGACGGGCGTGTAGGAGGCGTGGTCGATCACGATCTTGAGGGTAGGTCCGTACGTGCGCACCTCCTTATGTGACTAAGAGCGTTCGTACTCTTGTACTGACAAGCGCACAAGAGTTACCGTGTGCCCTTCACCCTGCCGCGCGCCGTCGCGGCGGGTGGCCACCCTGGTCCCGCCCGAGCGTGCCCAGGAGCACCACGCCCGGGTGTCGGACGGCCCGCGCCGCGCGCCGACGCGGAGCCGTCCACCCGCACGAAAAGGCCCGCCCCCGGCAGGGAGCGGGCCTTCGCCGCGCAATGGACTATGGGACGCGCCGGACTGGCCGGCGGTTCACTCCTCGGCGGCTTGGTCGGCGACGAAGCTTCCCAAGGACGGCCGGGTGACGATCAGCCCGTCCTCGCGCAACTGCCGGGTGACCTTGCGGATCGTGGTCCGCGTCACCTCGAACTCGGCCTCCAGCTTGACCTCACTGACGAGGCTCCTGGGTGGGTACTCCCCGGACTCGATGCGTCCGCGGACGACCTCGTAGATCTGGGTCCACTTCGGCAGGGTCGGGTCATACTCCACGTCCCTGACGGTACGTAGCCAGTGACGTGCACTCATAGAGATGGATAGCTGCCCCTGTCTATGGACAGGTATAGATAGGGTCACGTACGGTCACCCCGTGACCCCTGAGGAGCTGGACCGGCTGCACGCCCGGGCGGTGGCGCGTGGCGTCGCCCCCACCGAGCAGCTGGACGCCATCCGGCAGGCGGCTCTGCGGTCGGTGGGCGGCGACGAGCGCGAGCTCGCCCGGCGGGTGGGCATCCGCCTTGACCTCGCCGAGTTCAAGAAGGCGATCGACTGCGCCCGCCCCATGAAGCCCCCCGGCCAGGCCTGACCTCGATCAGGTCGAGTTGGGGACGGCGGCCCCGCACCCTTCGGAGGGGAGGTGCGGGGCCGCCCTTTTTGCGCCCGATCGGGTCATGGCGCTCCCCCGGCAAGGGCTGCGGTCGCGGTTCGGCGGAGGGTCGCGGCGAGGATCACTACTTCGTTGGGTGGGGCGTCCTTGCCGAGCCTGTGGGCGGCGGCGTCCAGCCACCGGTCGAAGTCGCCGGACTGGGCGAGCTCGGCGCGGGCCTCGGCGACTTCCGCAGGCTCGGCCTGTTCGGGTATGGCCAGGCGGGCCTTGGGCGCGCTGTGGCCGACTCGGCCGCGAGCGTGGGCGATGGCCTTCTCGCGGTCCGTCAGTTCCTCGTCCCGTGAGGCGCCGCTGGCGCGGGTGTCGGCTTGGCGGGCGTGAACTTCGGCGTAGGGCGGCGGGGTTGGCGTCGGGGCCGCCGCGCGCCGGACGGCGCGAACGCGGGCGAGCCAGCTAGGCAGGTGGTCGTTGGCCGCCACGGTGTCGACGTAGCGTTCGAGGTTGCCGATGGGGTTGCCCTTCTTGAGGGCTTCGTCCTCCATCAGGGAAATGATCTCTCTCGTCTCCTCGATCGTTGCCGTGACGGCCTTCATGATCTTTCGCTCTGGCGCGCTGAGAGAAGAGAGAGGGTCCTGAAGAGGGTAATAAGAGGGTAGGTATCGATCATCGAAGTAGTGAGATTCGCTCATCGAAGTAGTCGTTTCGATGAGCGAAGTAGTCGGAGGGTCAGCTACTTCGTCAGTCGAAGTAGTCGCTTCTTCGGTGATCGAACAAGCTGCTTCGACCATCGAAGAAGCCGGAGGAATGGCGAGACGGTACGGGATGGTCTTGCGCTTCCGCTGGAAGTCCCGCCGCTCCGCCTCGGTCAGGGGCATGAACGTCTTGGGATCCAGCGGGATGAGCCACCCCTTCTCGACGAGGGAGTCCCTCACCCGCCCGACCGTGCTCGTGGAACGAATCTTGCACTGCTGCATGAGCCGCTCGTTCGTCACCCAGGCGCGGTCATACGGCGCCTTGTGGGCGTGGTTGGCGTAGCACAACGCCATCGCCAGCTCGGCCTGGGCCAAGTCGTTGGGGTCGGCGTCCCAGACGGCGTCGGCGTAGAGCTGTGCGGAGGTCGGCGGCCTCCTGGCCGGAATCTCCTCGGTCATTGGACGTCGCCGCCTGGGTGGGCAGCACGGGTCACTCCCATGGTTCTCCTGGTAGGCAGGTAGTTCACAGGGCCGCTGACGTTGCAGTCATCAGGGCCCTGTCGAAGGGCGTTGGGCAGCGTCGCAGACGCGGATTACGGTTCCTTGCCGTGGTCTGGCCGTCCCCCTGGAGGGGACAACACCTCGTACCGCGCCGAAGCGTCCCGCTCCACCGTGGCCACGACTTCGATGCGATCGGCTGGGACGACCGTCATGGTCACCTCGACCGGCCGCTCTGTGCTCGCCGAGACGGCGACTCGGCAAATCTCCACCACCGGCAACTCGGCCGGAATCCCCAGCAGAGAAGCCTCCTCCTTGTCTGGTGTTCGTGCCCGGGTGATCTCCTGCCAGGCAAGCGGACCATGTCCCACTGCCTCAATCGCGTCCAAATAGCCGCCTGGCGCCCCCTGCTCGGCCACCTTGGGCGCCTCCGCAGCGACCTCCGGGTGAATCCAGGAGTCCGAAAGGCCAAACGGCGGCTCCCCCTCCGGCGAGGTGACTCGCCGGCGTCGCAACACGAGCGTTCCCGGAGCGACATCGAGGAGCTCTGCGGCGCGGGCCGGGATGGGCTCGAGGCTTCGGAACGGAGGGATGTGGTTGACCCAGACCTCACCAGGGGCGGTGGCGCCGAACGAGTATCCGGCAAGGCGTCGCCTGTACACACGGGGGACGCGCGAGACGCGACGGCGAGGTCTCTGCGCCAGGACGAAGGTGCCCCTGCGGGGAGTCGAGAGGAGTATCCCTTCGGCCTCCAGCTCATCGATTGCCCGAGAGATGGACCCCCGAGCCGCCTGGTACTCAGCGCTGAGCGCGATCGTCTTGGGGATCCTCTGGCCGGGTGGCCACTCCCCTTCGCGGATGCGTTTGCGCAGGTCGTCTGCTATCTCCCGGTATCGCTCCCTCGGGGCCATGTCTCCCTCTCTCTCCTGCCGCGCCTATTTGTTCAATCATATTGACAGCCCCCTCCCGTCGTGCAACATTCTTTTTGTTCAAACAAATCGCTCGACGCAGGCAGCTTCGCCTGACGACTCCTGTGTCCGATTCGTTCCGCCATGCCTGAAAGGAGGTCTCACATGCCCACAGTCCCGGAGCCGCTGCTCACGGTGAAAGAAGTTGCCGCCGTATACCGCGTCGCCCCGCGCACGATCCAGCGGTGGGCCAAGACCGGCGCACTCAAGGCGGTCCCCACGCCTGGCGGACGACTCCAAAGATTCCGCGCCGCCGACGTCGAAGGGCTACTGAACGACGATGCCCCTACCCCCTAAACGGGGCAGGCCCGCCTCGGCGACTGCAACGCCGGACGAGCCCTAAGCCACCCCAACCTGCCTACCAGGAAGGAAGACCTGTGGACCAGCGTACCGCGCTCATCTCCGCTTCCCGCAGCCATCAGCCGTGGTGCACCCACCACGCCGACGGCGGCCACCACACCGACCAACTCTGCCTCCGCCCCATCCCCACCCCCGTCGGCACCCTCCTCCTCAGCCACCGCGAGGACGACGGCACCCTCCTCGACCTCACCACCATCCCCAGCGAGATCACCCTCGCCCAGGCCGCGCAGGTTCGTGACGCGCTTGACGGGCTGCTCGCCGGTCTGGCGGTCGCCGCGTGAACGCCTCCCTCAACCGCCTCCGCAACGCGGGCAAGATCACCACCACCGCCATCGCCCAGCCCGGCGAACCGCAGAGCGTCCGCGACGCCTACGACGCCATGCTCGCCGCCGACCCCCGCTGCCAGCACGGCAAGCGATTCGGCATCTGCCGCGACCGCGCCTGCACGAAGGGCGGCAACCAGTGACCACCCTCCCCCCGGACTTCGACGTCAACGAGAAGACCCGCGCCCAGCTGATCGAGCACATCGACGAGTGCGACGAGTGCGGCAGCGACGACCCGCAGGAGCGGGAAAGCACCCGCGACGCCTCCCTCTCCGACGACGAGCTGAGGGACTACATCACGACGGCCCACGACGAGCGCTGGCTGGAGATCGCCGGAAGGGGGCAGCAGTGACCCCCGAGGTCGAAATCGTGAGCTTCGGCTACGGCCACGACGCCCCACCCCAGGCGGACCTGACATGGGACGTCCGCACCTCCCTCCGCGACCCCCACGTCGACCCCGCGATGCGGCAGATGACCGGCCTCGACAAGGCGGTCCAGGAGCACGTCCTTGCCACACGCGGCGCGATCTCCGGCGTCCGCGGCCTCGCCTCCGCCGCGCTCGGCCTGCGGGTTGCGCTCGACGCCCCCGACAGGCGACGGCCCGTGCAGATCGCCATCGGCTGCGTCGGCGGACGCCACCGCAGCGTCGCGCTCGCCGAGGCAGTGGCCGCCGTCCTCAGGCGAATCCACATCACCGCCGCCGTCACCCACCGGGACGTCCACCGCCCCCTGATCCAGAGGGAGGCAGCGCGATGACGCCCGCCGAGCGGCTCGCCGCCCTCATCACCGCCCAGAACGCCCTGGACAGCGCCATGATCCAGCAGCCCGCCACGCAGGACGACACCTCCGACGACGAGGCCGAGTAGCGCACTGTGCGGGTGCTCGCCCAGCCTCCCCCGGCTGGGCGGGTGCCCGGAGCAGACGCTCCCCGGACGCTCAAGCCTCCGGCCATCTCTGAGGAGAAGACATGAACAAGCGCGAGCTCATCTACACCGTCTCCGAGCACACCGGCGTCACCAAGGACGTCGTCGCCCAGGTCCTCGGCGGGATCCTCGATGCCGTGCAGCTGGCGACGGCCACCGGCGACAAGGTCGCCATCACCGGCTTCGGCTCGTTCGAGGCGGTGCACAAGCCCGCCCGCACCGCGAGGAACCCGCAGAACGGCGCCGAGATCAAGGTCGCCGAGTCCTGGGCGCCCAGATTCCGGCCGGGCTCCGACTTCAAGGACCTCGTCAAGGAGAGCCGCTCCACCGCCCTCGCCCCCGCCTGACCGCCTGTTGCGGGTCGCGCCCGGCCTAGCCGGCCGGGTGCGCCCGGACCTGAAAGGACCACCCATGAAAGACGTCATGCGCTGGAACACCCCCGGCACTGCCGAAGTCCGCTGGGAGCGGGACGGCATCGGAAGCGTGTACGGCCACTACGACTGCACGGGATGCGGAAGGGAGGGCGAATACGGCACGTACGGCAACGCCCAGTCCCACGCCCTCGACTGCCACGTCCTCCCGGACTGACCCGCCGGTCCGGGCCGCGACTTCACCGCGGCCCGGACCGCGTCTCCTCGACTCACCCGACCTACCGACCAGCAGGAGAACGATCATGGAGCACGCCGCGGACACCGCCGAGGCGACGCCCACCGAGCGCGCCGACGACCACGACACGCCCACCCTGGACCACCCCGCCGAGGCCGATCCGCGCCCCTCCCCCTGGGCGCGCCTGACCGGCCGGGCCCGCACCGCCGACCGCCCGGTCGAGCCCACCCGCCCGGCCCCCGGGCCGATCGCCGAACCCCTCCCCGAACCGTCGGCGCCTCCGGCCCGGACCACCTCCATCCCGGTGGTCCAGAACGCCACGGCCCGCCGGATCGCCATCGTGCTCGCCCTCCTCCTGGCGGCCGTGGTCGCCGTGGCGTTCCGCGGGTCCTGGACCGCGCACCGGGACGCCGCGACGGCTGCCCACTTCGACCCCACCGGCGCGTTCCTCTACCCGTTCGCCCCGGACGGTCTGATCGTCCTGGCCCTCGTCGGCGCTGTGGTGCTGCGCCACCAGCGGTGGCCGCGGGTCTACTGCCTGGGCGTGGTGACGCTGTTCACGGTCAGCAGCTACACCATCAACCACCTGCACGGACTCGGCTCGTTCGCCACGGTCCCGGGGACCGACGTCCTGGTGAAGGCCCTGCCGGGTGTGGTCGTCGGCCTGATCGCCGGCCAGTTGGTCGGCGCGATCGCGTTCGGCAGCCACATCCTGATGCACGTCTTCCGGCACCTGTTCCCTGAGGCGCTCGACGTCCAGACCGCCCCGGCGCCCGCTGCGGTCGTGGCCGCCGTACCGGTCGCCGCACCGCCCGCCGAGCGCCCTGGATCGCCCGCGATGTCCGATCCGCAGGCGGTCCAGGACACCAAGGCCGAGGAGACTGAGGAGGCCGCACGGCCCGAAGCTGACGGCCGCGAGCTCGCCCGCCTGATCTACGGGGCGTGCCTCGACGGCGGGGTGAAGCTGTCTCAGGCCAAGCTCGGCGAGCTCGCCCGGATCAGCAAGCGGCAGGCGGGCTACGTCCAGGTCGACGTCGAGACCGAGCGCGCCGAAGCGGCCCAGAGGGAAGCGGCCGAGCAGGAGGCCGCCGAAGTGATCGCGCAGCTGCGTGGGGAGATGCGCGGGGAGCCGCGGAAGGTTCTGGCCGTCAACGGATCGGCCACCGCGAGCGGTCCGGCGGGCGGTGAGGCGTGATGGACCTGCCCCAGGAGATCGCCACCGTACGGGCCGAACTCGGCCGCAGCGACACCAAGGCCACCGCCCTGCTGGGCCTGGCCGGAACCGCGGCCAGCGTGGTCGCCGGAACGGCCGCCTTCAGCGTGGCCCGGCTGCCGGGTGGTGCGCTGATCGCCCTGTGGACCATGGCCGCCCTGCTCGTGGGCTCCGTCTTGGTGCTGCTTGGCGCGATCCGCCCGTCCCTGCCCCGGCCCGGCGCCGGGCACGGATGGGTCGCCTACGCCTACAGCACCCCCGAGGCGCTGGCCGCCACCTCGACGGTCCAGCACATCCAGGACCGGCGTGCCGAGCTGGTGCTGCTGTCCCGGATCGCCCGCACCAAGTACGTCCTGCTGCGCTGGGCGGTGGACCTGCTGAGGACGGCCGTGGCCGCCGGGGTCCTCGCCGTGATCCTGGCCATCGCCGGAAAGGGGTTCTGATGAGTGAGAAGCAGTCCGGGTGGTCCGGGGAGATGCTGGACCGCCCCGAAGCGATGGAAGTGTTCGCCGGCCAGCTCCGTGGCCGCCTGGCGGAGTACGTGGACTACGTGGCTCGCATCCGTCGGGACGCCGAGGCGATGTGGCGGGCGAATCCGCCGGCTGAGTACGGCTCGTTCGAGGCGTGGTGGCGGCACCACCGGGTCACCGCGCCGTTCGCCCGACTCCAGGAGCACCTGGAGGAGGCGGTGAAGCTGACCTTCGAACTCGCGGCCCAGCACCGCAGGCAGCGGCACGAGATTCCCGCTGCTCGCGCTGAGGCCAGGCAGGCCGCCGCCCAGCAACAGGCGGCCCTCACCCGCGGTACGGCGCCCGCTCGGCGGCCGACGCCGAGGGCCGAACCTCGCGCCCCGGCTGCCGCCCCACAGTCCACCGACTTCATGGATCTGGTTCGTGAGCGCCGCGACCGGACGGCCTGAGAGGAGAGCAGTGACCTACCGAACGCTCGCACAAGCCAGCGTCGACGCCCGCGCCCGGCACTGGGCGGCCCGGCGTGAGCAGCACCTCACGCTGGGCCCGAAGGGCGTCGCCTTGGCGTGGGGCGACCAGGTGCGCGCCGTCGCCGCCGCCCAGGCCCGCCGCGGCGACCACAGCGGTTGGATCGCCCTTGCCAAGGCGCTGGAGGTGTTCTGCAGCCGGTTCAAGCCGGGCGATACCCGGCGGGCGGCCAGCCAGCTCCATCACTGGGAGTCACGGCTGGCCGCCCTGGCTGGCGCGCCCCCGAAGTCCATCGCGCTGGCGTGGTGGGACCGGGCCCGCGCCGTGGCCGGCGACCAGGACGGCGACGAGGGCTGGGCCGACCTGGCGCGGACGCTGCAGAACCTGCACGGCGGGTGATTCACATGTTCATGTTCATCATCGGCTCTGGCGGCCTCGCGCGCGCATTATGCGGACGCGCGGACGCGGACGCGCGCGGACGCACGCGCGCGCGAATCCCATATCGAGCGTCTGGCGTCAAGAGGAGAAGCCGTGTCTGACGACACCGAAAATGTGATCACTTTACGGCCCCGCGGCGCCTCGGCCCCTCCGCCTCTGCCGCCCTCGATGCCGCCCGCTCTCCGCCACGACCCCCCGACGTCCCCCGCAGCTCCGCCTACGGTCAGTGACGAAGAGGGGGACGTCGAGGTCGCCTTGCCGAGCCTGCCGGCGCCCACCGGCATGCGGCCCCCGCTGCCCGAGTTGCCCGCGCCGAGCAGGCCGCCTGCGCCCGTCGACGACGAGGGCCAGGGCGACGGAGACGGCGAGCTCGTTCTGCCGGAACCGGTTGACCCGAACGCCCCGACGATGCGGGAGACGCTCGCCGTCGCGGTCGCCCTGCTGACAGCCCTCGGAGTGGCCGCGGCCCGGGCCGTCTGGCAGCGCGCTCAGGAGCGCCAGGCCCGCACCGAGCGGGCCCGTGGCGGTGCGGGCAAGACGTCCGGGAGTGGGGACGGCGCCGGCTCCGGCGGTGGGCGGACGAGGAAGAACGGAGGAGGGTCGGGCAAGGGTTCGAGCCCGTCTCTCCTGCGCTCCCCGGGCGGCACCTCCCCGAAGAAGAAGCCCCCGGGCTCTGGTGGTCCGAAAGGGCGTGGCGGAGGCAGTAGGCCGCCTGGCGGCGGAAAGGGTCCCGGCGGGTCGCGGAAGGGGCGCCCCGATGGCAAGGGAGGACCGGGCAAGGCGGCCCCGAAGGCGGGGCGGGACGGTAAGCGGAAGGACGGGGGAACCCCGGGACGCAAGAAGGACGGCGCCGACAAGACCACGCCGGACAAGAAGCCCGCCAGCCCCCGAGGTCGCAAGCTGACCTGGAAGGCCCCGAAGAAGGGCGAAGAGGCGGCCGGCCGTAAGCGCTGGAAGCGCACCGGCAAGGACGACGACGGCAGCGGCGGCAAGAGCGGTTCGAAGGTCAAGCGGCGCCTCGGCGGCTGGTGGAAGCGCTGGAAGAACCGCGGCGCCGCACCCGACCCAGCTGTCGACCCGGTCGCTGAGGCGTCGCAGCCGACCGCGGACGAGGACGGCCAGGAGGCGGCGAAGCAGCAGGAGGAGGCGCGGCCAGAGGCGCCGGAGGAGGAACAGACGGAGGCCTCCCCGCCTCCTCCTCCGCCACCGCCTCCTCCAGGGCCCGGCGGCATGAGACCGCCACCCGGGGCGACCCAGGAGACGACGTGGACGGCCGAGCAGATCTTCCCGGACCCGCCGCCACCGCGGACCCCGGAGGCGGTCACCGGGGCGCCTCCGACGGGACGGCTCGCTCTGGGCCCTCCGGTCAACGTCGCAGACGACCCCGAACCGCCGCAGCCCGCGCAGCAGGAAGGACCACCCGTGAGCACACTCGCCAGGACGGCCCCGTACTCCTCCGGAGGGCAGGTGGACCTGACCGTCTACGACGTCATCGAGGCCGACGAGGACGCCGCCGCTGAGATCACCGACGGCGTCGCCGACGCCTTGGCCGCCGCGGACGGCTGCGAGCAGCTCAGGACCCGCCTGGAGGTCCTGCACGCGAAGATCCTCGACCTGAAGGTGCCCGGAAGTCTGAAGGGCCGGGTGCTGACCCTCATGGAGCAGGTCGACACGATCCGGGTCGCAGCGCAGTCCATCGCGTCCACTCTTCCCGCCGCGGCGGAGGCGATCTCCGTCGCAGGAGCGAACGCCGCAGCCCGGCACCGGCAGCTGGCCGACGTGACCCGCGACATGGGCCACGCCCGCCCCGCCGAGCGCGAATACCACGACGAGTAGGAGAACCCCATGGAACTGGAACGGAACGAGACCAGCACGACTGTTGGCGTGATGGATGTCGTGGCCTACGGCCTCGTCGTGGTCCAGCTCGCCCTGGCCGGAGCCAGGCTGCGCTCTCTGGGTGAGCAGGTGCGCTCCGCGTACTCGTACGTGGACGGGTGTAGCGCCACGGTCGATCGGCTGGCCGACCAGATGGCGGCCCTTGAGGTCGACGTCGACACGGTGGCCGAGCACCGGGAGGCCGCCGCCCTCATGCGGCGTGCCCTCGCTGACGCCGAGCGGATGGCCGCCACGGCCGAGGACCTCGCGATCGGCTTCACCGCCGCAGCTGCCGAACACGAGGCCGAATACGGGCCCGTCGCCGAGGCCGCCCGCACGATGCCGGTCCCGATGGCCAACGCCGCGTTCTACGGCAACCGCTGAGGAGATGACGATGCCTTCCCGACCCCTGTTGAAGGTGGACATCGAGGTCCCCGCGTGGCCTGCGGTGGACCGAGCGCGCTGGCATCTGGCCGCCCTGCAGGACGCCACTGGCCGGGCCGCGACCGTGGCCGGCGCCGGACTGGCCGGAGCCGGGCTACTGGCCGACCAGGCCGTCACCGTCCCCGGGCTCGTCGCGACCGCCGCGGCGACTCTGGCGGGCCTGGTGACCCTGCGGGCCTGGCGGCCCGTCGGGCACCAACGAGCCACCGCCAGCGTGCTGTACCTGATGCCTGGCGCGGGTCTGGCTGTTCTGCTGGTCGCCGAGCGGATCGTGCAGGGGCCGCACTGGGGTGAGGCGCTCGCGCTGGCCGCCTGGACGGTCTGGACGTGGGTGGTCCGCCCGGCCCAGCTCGCCCGCCGCATGCTCGCCCCGCTGCCCGCCCCGGTCGTCCTAGCCGACGAGGACGAGGTGGAGGAGCCGCTCGGCAGCCACCCCGCCGCCCGATGGTGGGCTACGAACGTCGCCCGCGAGGGTGGTCCGGCGGCCGGTACCGCCCTGGAGGGCATCGAGGTCACCGGGGAGCGGGCCATGCGGGCGATGATCCGCTCGACGACCCCGGGCACGCCGGTGCCGGACATCTCCATCCGGCACCTGTCGGCCCTGCTCGACCATCCCGAGGACGACATCGCGATCACGCAGGTGCCGGGCCGCGGCGCGGGAGTGCGGCGCCTGACCATCGGCAAGGCCGAGGCACAGACGGACCCGGCCACCGTGTGGGCCCAGCAGATCGCGCCCGTCGCCATGCCCGGCACGGTGCTGACCGGCATCCGCGTTGGCCGCCCCGGCGGAGGCGCCTCGTGAGCGCCGTGGCCGTCGCCGCTGACGAGGTAACCGAGCTGATGCTCGAAGTACCGAAAGGCCAGACCATCAGCTACGACCTGGCCAAGCTGTGCTCGGCCCTGGGCGTCGACGACCCGACCCGGGTGGCGGTCGAGACCGACGGCTCCCGGCGGGCACTGGTCACGATCTACCCCAGCAACCCACTCGCCGAAGTGCGCCCGGTGACCCGCCAGGACCTGGTGATGGACCGGCATGGCCGGATCGTCACCGGGCTCTACCACAACGGGCGGCCGGTCAAGAAGCGGCTCTACGACCCCTCCACCGGCAGCGCCCAAAGGTTCTTGCTGTTCGGCACCACCGGCGCAGGAAAGTCCCGCGCCCTGCAGATTGAGCTGGTCGCGGAGAAGGTCAACGGCATCGCGAGCTGGCTGGTCGACCTGAAGGAAGGCCAGTCGGTGCCTGAGGCGCGCGGCCAGGTCGACTTCTACGGCACCAGCCAGGAAGCGGCCATCTTGATGCTGCGGGCCGGGGTCGAGGTGGCCAAGGAGCGGATGCGCCGCTACAGCGCGGCCGGGCGCAACTCCTTCCTGCTGGGCGGCGGTGACCCGCTGCTGCACGTGCGGGTCGACGAGGCCAACCGGCTCCTGGAGAGGGGCGCGCCCTACCGGGACGAGGGAACCTACCTGATCAAAGAACTCGGGCGCACGGGCCGGAGCGTGGGCGTCGGCATTGGACTCGCCGCACAGGCATCCCACCTGGAGGAGCTCGGCGGCAGCGACACGCTCAGGGCCATGCTCAAGGAAGGCGAAATCACTCTGCTCAGGTGGAGCAGCAGCATGATGCGGCAGCTGGTCGGCGACGGCCTCCTGCCCGCTGGCGAACAGCTCGCCCCTATTCCCAAAACGCTGCGCGTGCGCACCCTCACCAGTCAGTTCGACGACTTCGACGACGAAGATGACGGGCCGGGCACCCAGGGCACCGGCTACCTGCTGTCAGGCCCGCGGCCCACCGCGATGATGCGCCACCTGCGCATCGGCTCCATCGCCCCGCTGCCGGGCCTGGACCCCGAGATCCTCGCCCTGTACGGACCCGAGGAGCCCACCCGCCTGGAGAAGGCGTCCTGGGGGGCAGCCGGTGAGGCGTACGCCTCCCGTCACGATTCGGCCGCCATGGCCGTGCTGTGCCAGGCCGTAGCGGAGGAGCAGCAGGGGGGCGCCGGCCAGGGTGCAGGAGGCGGTACGGCCGAAGGAGGAAGCGGGGGCGGCTCCGGCAAGTCGCGTCTCCTCGCGGACCGCATCATGGCGGCCCTGGCCGCAGCCGACGCCCCGATGGCCGCCGCCGACATCCTCGACGCCGTCAACACCGACGGAGGCCGGGAGGTCTCGAAGGGCGGGCTGCGCAACACCCTCGGAACTCTGGCCGACCGCGGCGACGTCGAGCGTCTGGACCGCGGCCTCTATGCCCCGGCCTGACCCTGTTGAGAATCGACCGTTTCCGAACAAGATCACTCCGGACGCTTGGGTGACCCCCTCAAGGCCGCGCAGGCGTCCGAGAAACCCGTTGAAAAATCTTGGTGGTCAACAAGGCCGCCACCACCCTTTTACCGACACGGAAGCGTGATGACCGCCACCGACGACCTCTTCGCCGCCGAACCCGCGGCCCGAACCGGCACCCTCGTCGGCTACGGCCGCGTGTCCACCCGGGACCAGATCCTCGACCGGCAGACTCGCGCCCTCGAAGAGGCGGGTTGCATTCGCGTGTTCACCGACAAGCTGTCCGGCAAGAACACCGACCGCCCCGAGCTCTCCGCCTGCCTCGACTACCTCCGACCCGGCGACACCCTCGTGGTGCTGGCCCTCGACCGGCTCTCTCGCTCGCTGCAGGACCTCATCACGATCGTGGCCGAGCTGCGCCGCCGCGAGATCGGCTTCCGCTCCCTGCACGAAGCGCTCGACACCACGACTCCGGGCGGGCGCCTGATCTTCCACGTCTTCGCCGCCCTCGCCGAGTTCATCCGCGAACTCATCGTAGAGGGCACCAACGAGGGCCTGGCCGCCGCCCGAGCCCGCGGCCAACGCCTCGGCCGGCCACCCGCGCTGACGCCCGAACAGGTCGAGCACGCGCGGCACCTGTTGACGAACCCGACCGCCACGGTGACGAGCATCGCGAAGCTGCTGGGCGTGTCCCGCTCGACGCTGTACAAGCACGTGCCGGAACTCCGGTCGACAGGCGCCCGAGAGCTGACCACCTGATAACCGCGATTATGCGGCGGCCCTCGCGATCTTGGAGGTGGCCTGTCACTGGGCCGCTGTCGCTCCTTCCATCCCCGCCTGCCCGTCCGGATTGTCAGACCTGACAAGAACAAGCAGTTTCCAGACAGTTTCCGCAGGTGGAGGGCGTAAAACCGCTTCGCCTTCCACACTGGACCCAGCCCCAGAAAGGACCGGAATGTATATCCATGCCCCCTGCGCTGCCGGGTGCGGCGCCGTCCACATCGACAGCAACACCGGCCTGTGCGAACAGTGCTGGGAAGAAGAGCGCCTCGCCGCCGGGCCAGACCTGCACGGCGATGAAGAAGAGGGGGAATGGTGGTGAAGCGACTGACCGTCGCCCCGGGCCTCACCCTCGACGAGGCGCTGTTCGAGGCCGCGGCCGAAGGCGTCGCCGCACACGCCCCCGAACTCGGCGCGCTCTCCTGGGAGCAGTTCACCGCCCCCTCCGGCTGGACGCTTGTCCCCGACGAGGAAACCGGCCGCGCCTACAAGGCCGAGCTGACGCTGCAGGAACACCCTCACCTTCTGCGCAGGATCAACGTCTGGTTCGAGGCGGACCTGCGCGGGAACGCCGCGCCGCGACCGCATTCTCACCCGTGGCCGTTCACCGCCCACGTCCTGCTCGGCGGGTACGACGAGGAGCGCTACGTCCGCAAGGGCTACGAAATCATCCAGGGCGCCGCCAGCCACCGCGCTGGAAGAGCCAACGTGCTGCACCGTGAGCTCTTCCACGAGGTCACCGAGATCCACGAGCCCGGCCGGACCCTCACCCTGATGGTGGCGGACGCCCCCGGAGTTCGCGGAGGGTGGGGCTACCTGAGCCCGGACACCGGCGCCTACATCGCGGCCCCACCGCCATCCGAGGCCTTCCTCGCCGCACTGAGGGAGCTCAACCCCCACCGCCCCTGACTGCCTGAACGAGCAGTGCCCCCGCCTCCAACACGGAGGGCGGGGGCACTGCTTTTTGCAAGGCTTGCGCTGGTAGAAATCAGTACACGTCCGGAAAACCGGAACGAGCGTTCAGCTGTCGGCGCGGGTGGGCGCTACTTCGCACACACGGAACGAAGATCGCCATGCTTCATCAGTACGGCCATCAACCTCAACTTGCCATGCGTACACACCGGGCTTCAGCTGCAGTTGCGCGTTGAATGCCACAGGCATGTACAAATCATCACCAGGCTGGGCATACGCTGGCCGCCCGATCTCAAACTCCCCAGCCACCTCGATGGGGTCTTCGTGGGGGTTCCCGCGCGTAACGACTTCCCCAGCTTCTGTCACCAGACGAACTCTGAAGGTGATCCGCTTACCACTCTCATCCCATGGAACATGGAAGATCACTCCAACTCCGCAGGCAAGTCTCCCAGGACCAACGAAGCTCCAGCCGCCACCTGAGACGAACAGCTTGCCTTCAGCGACCTGCACATGATCGGCGAGTAACAGCGTGACCTTCATGTCGGCTAAGAGTAGACCGCTCAGCAGGTGAGGAGGCGTGGATGAGACGAGACAACGTCGCTGCTTCGACCGAACCCAGCCGAGACGGTGAGAGCATCGGCGATGCCTGTAGCTGACCGCATGAGGAAGTGCACTACTACCGGTCGGGCCTGGTCGTAGCGTTCGTCGAGCTCTATCTCGGCGTTGTCCAGATAGAAGGCGATGCCCTCCCTGGCAAGCTCTCTCACCTCATCGAGGCTGTCACCTGTAGCTGCGAAGGTTTGAAGATCGGTTTCGGGCGACTCGGCCCACCAGATGTTGTCCTCATGGTGGTAGACGACGGTCACCTTACGCATCGGATCACCTACCCCAGGAGGTCCAAGGCCTCCGCCTCGGACAAGCCAATCTCGATTACAAGGTACTTGCGAATGATGCCGGGTGGAACAGTGGCCCCGTCATGGAATGAGAAAAGGAGAGGAGGAAGGCCGACCGCCTTGAGGGTCCGATGAGATCCATTTTGGCGTGCGACCTCATAGTTCAGGGGTTCCCGCATCAGGACGGCAAGGAACCTGCTTGCCTTCATCGAGGGGAACTTCACCATGACAGCCGATGATTCCACATGTCGGACTGCTCTCCGTAGCTTCGAGGCAGACAGGCTGGCCTTACGTGGCGTAGGCACAGGCCGGGGTCCGCCCAACGGGGGGTAGAAGTGGCCAGACGGGCACGAAACCGCTATCTCTGTACGGTGAGGGCGTCCTACTGTCCGCCTGCGCACGATCACCCCGCCGGGCCACCATGAGCGCGTGGACGACTTCGACCAGCTGATCGCCGACCTCGCCGACCTCGACCGGCGCGCCGCCCGGGCCCGGCTCTGCCTCGCCGCAGGCGGGACGCAGGAAGAGGTGGAGGCCATCATGCGGGGCGAGGCTCTGCCCGGCGAGGCGCCCCAGAATTCCATCTCGCCCAGCCGTCAACCCCGCACCGCGTCGAGCCGTCTTCCAGCCGATGAACGTTCTTGAACAGATACTTCCGGCGGTGGCCGGCGGCTTACTCGCCCTAGGCGGCGTCGCATTGACGCAGGTCTTCTCCGGGAAGAGGGAAAAGCGCCAGCTCAGACACCAACAGAACATGATCAGCCTGCAGGCGCGGCGTGAAGCCTACGCCGCCTTCGCCCGAGCCAGCCGCCTCTTGGGGCGCCACGAGCGACAGCTCCTCTTCTCCCTGCACCAGCGAGACGGCGTCCGAAAGATGGGAGAGGCCGAGAAGCGGATCCTCGGCGAGAGCAACAACCTGGTCGCCAACCTCGCCGACGCAGAAGCCATCGTCCAGATCCACGCAAGCGGTCAGGTCAAGCCCAGCATCGCTCGCCTCTACGCGGCACACAACGCATTCGAGCCGATCTTCACCGATGCCTACCTTGGGCGTCATTACGATCGCGCAGCGGCAGAAGCCGCCCTGGAAGAAATGGAAGAGGCGGAGAAGATCTACTTTTTCGCATGCCGCCGCGATCTCGCGTTGGACCTGCTGGACGAGGACCGGGCCGCCTTGACCGGAGAACACCCTCTGGCGATCGAGAAGTGATCGGGAAGGGTCTTCAGGTCAGGCCTTGGCCTTCTTCTTCAACGCCATCTCTCGGGCATGACGCTGGCCCGTACCACCCCACCACGAGTGATTGTTGAGCGCCTTCAGCGCATCCATCCGGGCCGCGCGCAGCTGGTCCAGCTCGGCGTGCTGCTCCGGGCTCATCTCCAGGGAGGGCGGCAACGAGTCGGCCAGCGCGTGCACTTGGGCGTCCGCCTCCCAGAAGGCGCGCTGGGCCTCGATCAGGTCGGGCGGGAAGTCGTAGTCGGACACGGCGGGTCTCCCGGGGTGGTGCTGGTGCGAGGCGATCCTACGCACCGACCCCAGACATGACGAAAGCGCCCCGCCGCCCTCCGCGCAGGAGGACGAGCGGGGCGCCGCAGTCTGGGTGGGGTCCCGACCGGCATGGCCGCACGTCCGGGACCCCACAAGCTGAGACTACCGCTGTGACAGCGGCAAATCCGGGCGGGGCGTGTGGCGGGCCATGAAGCCGGACACCGCCGTGATCGCCGTCGGGATCAGCGGCACGGTGATGGTCTCCAGCCAGTCCGGCCAGAACGCGATCAGCGACAAATCGCTGTTCACCGCCTGCAGAACACTCAGCGCGGCCACCGACCCGAGGTAGGTCCCCAGCGTGGCCCACTTCACCTTGGCCTCCACCGCAGGCCGCGACGTCGTGATGGGCTCTCCGTGCATACGTTCCTCCTTGGGGAGACCACCGCCCTCTCGGGGCGGAAAACAAGAAGACCAGCCCGAACGTGGCTGGTCAGGGTTGTGCAGTATGCGAGCTGGTATGAAATCGGGCCGTTCATCACGGCCCAGCAGGTAGGCGAGCAGCGCCCCCTCGATCACGGCGCCGCGGGCTCCTCGGGCTCAGGTTCGGCCGGCGGGCGCCACGACCACGTCGACTCCCACGTCGCCTCGTCCACCCGACCGGTGATCGGCAGACCCACCGCCCGCTGCCAGGACCGGCACACGGTGCGGGACTTCGGGCCGTACCAGCCATCCGCGTCGATCCGCCACCCGCGCCGGACGAGACGCTCCTGCCACGCCTCCACGTCCTCGCCGTGCATCATCGGGTCCCGCACCTCCAGGACCCTGCCCGGCCACAGGGCGACGCCGCCCTTCACGACGACCCTGATGGGCTTCTCCTCGCCCCGCACCATCGCCATGAACTCGTCCCAGGGGAAGCCGCTCCCCGGGTCGGAGTGGTCCGTCTGCTTGAAGGCTGCCGACACGTCCACGTGCCCGCAGATGCCCCGCTTGCCCGCCCGCACCTCAGCCACCGACAGGCGCCGCAGAGGCACATCCCACCGGGCAGCCACCTGCCGCACCAGCACCGCCGCCCGCCGCAGCATCTCCTGGTGGTCGTCATCAGCCCACCGGGACGCCGGGCCCTTCTGCGGGTCGCACAGCTCAACGCCGATGCTGCCCGTGTTCGGCGGAGCATGCCATGCGATCGTCGTCTCCCGAACCGCCGCCACCGTCTCACCCGGGTCCACGATGTAGTGCGCGCTCCCGCCCGCACCCGCCGACTG
Source organism: Streptosporangium sp. NPDC000239 (assembly GCF_040300765.1). Classification (NCBI taxonomy): domain Bacteria; kingdom Bacillati; phylum Actinomycetota; class Actinomycetes; order Streptosporangiales; family Streptosporangiaceae; genus Streptosporangium; species Streptosporangium sp. NPDC000239. The sequence continues at coordinate 123,680 of NZ_JBEPEI010000021.1, forward strand.
GAAGTACCGCGCGACCGCCTTCGCGCCGCCCTCCACACACGGGCTGACCGTCGCGTGAATCACGATCCGCGTCACCACGCTCTGAGTGCCGCCATGCTTCGCAGCCTGCACGAACCGCATCGTCAACCTCCTCGAATGAACGTGATCAGGGCCAAAACCAGGGACGCGAACGCGAGCACCGCGGCCAGAGACGGCAGAGGCCACCGGCCCCGCTCCAACGCCCTCAGGCGGGTCTCGTGATCGGCGACCTCGGCGACGATCCCGTCCACCTTCGCGTCGACCCGATCAACCTTCCCGCCGACCGTCTTCAGCTCGTCGTAGATTTCGCGGGCTCCTATGGTCACGGGACCGAGCGGGTCGAGCATGGACTCCTCCGATCGAACAGATGAGGGCGCCGCCCGCCGACGGGGAGCGAACGGGCGCCGCCCAGCTCATGGCCGCATCCGGCCACCACGTAGACCGCGCACGCACAGCGCGCGTCACACACGCATCCCCTCGCTTACCAGGAGACGTCGTGACGTACCCGCCGCAACAGCCCTACGGCCACCAACCACAGCCCTACGGGTACGGGCCCGTCCAGACCATCCAGGTGAAAGAGCGAGGCTTCAACCCGATCACCTTCATCGTCCACCTGTGCCTGTGGGTATTCCTGCACTGGTGGCTCGCCCTGCTCACGATCGGCATCTGGCTGCTCGTCGCCATCCCGATCAGCTTCATCGGGTGGCGGGTCACCCGCACCATCCCCGTCCAGCAGGCGCCCGGATACCCGCCGCCCCAGCACTACGGGCGGTAGGTCAGCTCGTGAGCTGATGCACCGACCCGTCCGCCTCCCGGCAGTACAGGTGGCCGGCCTTCGCGTACAGGATCACCCCGGACGGTGGCGGGGCAGGGTCCGCACCGAGGTTCGGCAGGACCAGCCCCTTCGACGCCTGCGCGAACGGGGCCCTCGACTGCCCGGCGGTCTGCGCCGCGGTTCGTGCCGTCCTCGCGTCGGCCAGCTCATCGGCGGCGGTCCTCGGGTATCGCGGTGTCGCCATCAGGACGCCTCCTCGAAAATCAGCTCGGCCCGCTCCTCCTGGTCGTCGGCCGTCGGCGGCTTGAGGTCCATACCGACGATCCGCCACTCCTTCACGAAGGTGGGCGCGCCGAACTCGTCGAGAGGGAACCAGTTGTTGACCAGCGTGAAGCGCGCGACGTCGCCCAGGAAGTTGGGATCGATTGAGAAGTCGTCATCGAAATGAACTGTCACCCGAGGGATCGACACCGACCCGCTCCTGGTCGCGGCCAGCGTCTGCGCGTACCCGTTGAGGGTCGCCTGGTCTCGGACCGTCGAGTAGTCCGCCGTCTGATCCAGCAGCGGATACCCGGCGGCGAGCTTGGCGGCGTCCTCGTACACCGTGCTCATGAGCGGCTCGCTCGCGGTGCTGAGGTCGTCCTGGATGGTGTCCCCGCGTGCCTGCCAGGCGGTGGCGGCCTGCGTCGCGTCACTCGGGTACGACCAGGACTTGATCTTGCCCGGCTGGGCGATGTCCCGGGTGATGGTCGGCGATCCGAGCGTCGGGTACCCCCACACCCACTGCCGGACGCGCTCCCCAGTGGCGGGGTCGATGTAGGTGCGGATCATGTACTCACACCCATCGGCGACGTTCGCCAGCTGCTCCAGCCGCTCGCCGTACGTGGCCGACTCGGCCGCCCGGTAGGTCCGGTCCCGCAGCACGCCGCTGTTGCCCGGCGTGAGCACGAAGCCCATGTCTCCCTCGGGCCGGGCCGCCATGTGGGTGAGCAGCTGCCGTGCGATCTCGATCTGGTCGACGCCGCTGTAGGAGAGGTTCGCGCGGATCTTCCGTCTGTACGCGTACGACTCCAGGCTGGACCCCTGGATCTTCAAGGTGAGGTTGCCCTGCTCGTCCATGGCGGGCTCCGTGTACCACACGGGATAGGAGCCCCATATGTCGTAGCCCCGCATCACATGGATGATCGTCTTACCGTCGACGATTTTCCGGGCCTTCTCCGTCTGGGCGAGATTCGGCAACACGGCCGTCGCCCGGAAAGCCCCGGGCACGATAATCCGGCGCTGGCACGTCTCGACAGCCAGCTCCATCTCGGTCAGCGTCTGATCCGTGAGCAGGTCCGCAATGACGCAGTGGCGGATGGTAGCAGCCATTAGATGGGCATGCCCCAACCGGCGAAGCCCAGACTTCCAACATTAACGGTGAAGCCGTAGTTGAGCCCGGGGGCCGACACGGAGCAGGTGAAATTCTGACTGCCGGTGGCAGCGCTTGACGCCAGCTGCTTCATCGCCAGAGAACCGGTCACACAAGACCCTGACCCTGTTCCCGAATATATGTCCGCAAGTTCTGTATATCCAGCCGGAGGCGTCCATTCAGCAGTACCTGAAGACAGGCTTGAGAAAACGCATCTGATCTCAAGATCGTCACCGCCGAATGGTGTAATCGACGGGGTGCTCACCTGCGTCCCGGTAGGGCTACTTACCGACTGCATCCCCGGCGCGCCAGGAGACGGGTCGCGCACCGCGACAATGAAGAGAACTGCATCAACGGTTGCCCCTAGGTTGAATGTATATGTAGACGGTTCGCTGCTTCCCGCGACCCTCCACCGAATACTCCCACCGAGACCTCCGGCAGTGCTCTCGCTACCCAGGAAGTTCCATGACTGCGATGGAGTAATTGACGGCGCGTTATCGGCACCCAAAAACGAGATAAGCAAGTCACCTTCGGACGTGCCCGAAGGTTTTGAACATGAAATCGACGTGGCGTCTACCGCAGCCGATGCCACCGACCTGTACGACATGGTTCGATCATCCCCTAAATCAGAACCTGGACAGTAAGGTCGCCGCCCGCAACAGTGGAACCAACCTGGTCAATATCAACCGTCATATAGCTCCCGTTTGGCCACGCGGTTGTATTCATATTGGTCACTAACCCTGAAGTGTTTCCAGAAGCGGAAATCGTCGGCCGGTTGGCCTGCGTGGAGAAGATCGTTGTCCCACCCAGATTGACATCAATAACGATTGATGCCCCCGTTGGCGCCGTCCCCACCGACGCCCTTACCCCGGAAATGGTGAGAGTGTTGCCCGTGTCGTTGTAGTAGCGGGATTTTCCCGCTCCCGTGGCGAGAGTCCCCATCCTGGAGAAGACCGGGGAGCCTCCTCCTGAGCCGCCAGCAGCCTTCCACGCGCCACCCCAGTACTGCTCAACGCTACCGGTGTCCAACCGGAGAACCTCCAGCCCCGGGATGGTCGGCAGCGCGTCCCGCTCGGTGCTGCTGTTGACCGGGATTCGCATCGGGGTTCCGGTCCAGGTCCGCTTGTCGGTCCGTGCCGACGCGAAAGTGATCGACGACGCCCCGATCGGGACGGTCACCTCCCACAGCAGGATGCTGCTCGCGGGGACTGGGTTGGCCGCTCCCGTGCTCGTGTTGCCCTTGACGACCACCACCCGCGCGTCGGTCGAGCCCGACGCGTCGTAGGCGTTGTCCCTGACCTGCAGCACGACCCTGTCGGTGCGCGCGACGGACGCCTCACCCGCGCTGAAGGTCAGCAACTCGTTCGCGTCCACCACGACGATGATTTGCCCTTGCAGGCTGTTGCTGGTGCCGTCCACCACCGCGATGAACGGCGCGACGTTCGCCTGCAGGGCGGAGGCTCCCGTCAGGTCCGCCGCCCCCGGGTAGTAGCAGACCCCGGCCCGACGCTCCAGCACGGACGCGCCTGGCGCGAGGAAGGCCCCCAGCGCCAGGCGGTGGTCCTGGAGGCTGGTGGTGGCGCTCGCCAGCGCCAACGTACGGATCGTCACAGACGTCTCCTCACAGGTAGGCCGACTTCCAGGTCACGGTCAGACTCGCCCCGGTCCCGAACGCGGCCGCGAGCAAGGTGAGGTCGTTGTCGCCGGGGTAGAGCTCGAAGTACTCCACCGGCACCGACAGGTTGCTGCGGGTGTAGAGGCGATCAGAGCCGTTCAGCAGCACCGTGCCCGCGTCCGTATCGACCGTCAGCGTCTGCCCGGCCAGCACATCCACGGCGAACTCCAAGCCGTAGCCCGCCGAGGTGTTGACGATCTTCGGTGTGGCGATCGGGCCCGTGAACGTCAGCACGGGACTCGTGGGCTCATTGCCTACGTTTGCCGCTGTGCCGTTGTTCGCACCGCCCGCCGTGCCGTACGTCAACGGATAGGCCAGCGGGTAGACGAGGCCGCCGCTGCCGGAGGTGCCTGGGGTGATCGTCAGCGACCGCTCGGTCAGCTCATAGCACCGCGGGTCGGCGCACAACCACTGCACCGTGGCCGACGGCGTCAGTGCCTGGCTGAAGGAGTGGTCGACGGGGATCAGGCGATTGGAGACCTTCCCGAACGCCATCAACGTCTCGCCCCGCAGGCGGACCACCAACGGGGCCTCATCCGCCGTCAGCGCCCGCGGCGTCGCCGCCCGGAGAGCCGCCACCACCTCGTCCATCCGATCGACACCCGCACGGAACTCCAGCTCCAGCGTCACGACCCTCGACTGGGGGCGAGGCCGCGCCGCCCAGGATCCGGGCCGCGTCGGCTTCGGCGCCGTCCCCATGTCAAGACCGGGCTGGTCCAGCCAGCCGTGCAGCTTCTGGATGCTGTACGGCGTGCCCGTGCCGATCAGGAGGCCACCCCACTCCAGCTGCCAGGGCGCCGTGATGAGCTCCCCAGCCATCAGTAGCCCCGCGCCGTAGAAAGCAGGTAGACATCCTCGGCCAGGGCCCGGGTGTCCTGCCCAGGAGCGGCGATGATCGTGAAGTTGAAGGTGGCGGGCTCACGGCGCGACTGTGGCGCGGCCACCTGCTGGACTGGGGCCGTCACAGCCCCCATGGGCCGCAGGTACATGCCGCCGAAGTCGGAGGCGACCTGCGCGAGCAAGCTCTCGGCCCGAGGCCGGTAGGCCGAGTCGTACGGGATGAACGCCTCGTCGTCGCGGCCCTCCCCGAACAGGACCATGGGCCGGGTGGCGAGCGTCGGCCCCGTCGGCCGGCGCAGCCCGCCGACCGCGTACCGCTCGATACCGCCACTCTCGTACCGGTCAATCCCGCCCGAGGCGTGAGAGAGGCCGACGGCCGCACGCAACGCCTCACGGGACAGATCATCCTGGTAGTCGGTCTTCACGAAAACCGTGATCTCGCGGTTCTTACCGATGCCGTTGTCGATCTCGACGCCGATCCGCCGCGCCGCTTCGAACACGCTGGTGCGCCCGCCGTCCATGCCCTCACGCACCCGGTCGGCGATCTCCTGACCTCGGGTCTGGGCGATCGAGCGCAGCACGGGCCCCGCCGCGGCGAGGTTCTCGGCGAAGGTGTCGCCCGCCTCCTTGCCGCTCTTCCCGTGCAGGGCGATGAACCGCTGGAGCTCCTCGCCAGACATCTGGGTGGCCAGCTGGACGACCTTCGCCCCGCCCGGCCCGAGCTCGGCGAGCTCCTTGAGCATCTCGTCCGGCACCCGGCCCGCCAGGCTGATGAGGTTGTCGGCCCAGTTCTCCTGGTCCTTGACCTGCTTCTCCAGCTCCGCCAGGTACTGGGTCGTGGTGACGGCCACCGTGCCGCCCAGCTCAACCCACGAGTCGCGCACGTCGGCGTTGGCCTTCACCGTGTCGCGCGCCGCGTCCTGGCGAGCCTTCCGCAGCGACTCCTCGGCGTCCGCGATGTCCCGTGCCGCGTCCCGGGTGGCCTTGGCTGCTTCTTTCTCCGCGTCCGCGATGTCCTTACGGGCCTTCAGGACGTCCTGCGCGCTCGCCGCACGGGTCCGGTCCAGCTCGACCGCCGCCTCCGCAGCGGCCTTTTCCGCGTCGGAGATGTCGCGCTGAGCCTTGAGGACGTCCTTCGCGCCTTCGATGCGCGTCCGGTCCAGCGCCGCCGAAGCGTCCGCCGCTTCCTTCTGCGCGTCGGAGATGTCCTTCTGCGCCTTCAGGATGTCCTTAGCCCCGTCGAGGCGCACCTCAGTCAGCGACGCCTCAGCCTCCGCGAGAGACCGTGCGGCATCCTCCTGCTGGCGGGCCGCCTCCCGGCGAGCGTCAGCCAGGGCCTGCTCGGCGTCGGCGACCGCTCGCGCCGCTTCCTCGCGCTGCTTGGCCAGCGCTGCCTCGGCCTCCCGCTCGGCCTCGATCGCCGCGGCGATGCGCTCCTTGGCGCCGATGACCTCGGTGCTGCCCTCGATGCCCGCCCGGTTGGCGTCGGCGAGCTCGGTCTGCAGCTCGGCGTTGCGGCGCTTGATCTCCTCCAGCCGCTCTACCGCGCGCCGGAAAGCCAGGTCGGCCTCGCGCCGATCCAGGCTCGACGCCTCCGGGTCGGCGTTGACCTCGTCGAGCCGTTCGCGAGCGCGCTCCAGCGCGATCTGCGCGCCCTCCTCGTCCAGTACCCCCGCAACCTGCGACCGGGCGAGGTCCTCCAGGCGCTGCGCGGCCCGCTCTCGGGCCTCAACCAGGTCCTGTTCAGCCTCGATGGTGCGCTGGTGGCTGTCCTGCAGCCGCCGCTCCGCCGCGATCTCCCGCTGAGCCGCGTCCTCCTGGACGTCAGCAACGCGACGGGTGGCTGACTCGATCTTCCGGCCGGAGTCCTCCGCGACGTCAGCGACCCGCTGTCGGGCATCCGCGATCTTCTGGACCGCGTCGGCCTCGCGCTGCGCGGCCCGTTCGGCGGCCGCGGCGAGCGCCTCCTGCCGCTCACCGATCTTCTCCTGGGCGTCGGCGACACTCTGGGCGGCATCAGCCTCCTTGCGCGCCGCCTCCTCCGTCGCGGTGGCAAGAGCCTCCCTGCGCTCGGCGACCCGCTCCTGGGCGTCCGCCACCGCCTGGACCGCGTCCGCCTCCTTACGGGCAGCCTCCTCCACCGCGGCGGTGAGTGCCTCCTGGGCGTCCTTGATCCGCTCCTGCGCCTCAACCGACTGCTCAGCAGCCTGCTCGTGCGCGTCCGCCACATCACGCTGCGCCCGCTTGATCTTGTCGGCGTTGGTGCGCTGCACCTCCGCCAAGCGCTCGACAGCAGCCGCCTGCCGGTCAGCAGCCGAGGAACCGCCGCCACCCGACGACCCGAGGTCCTGCAGCACGCTGGACATGTCGCCGAACTGGCTGAACGCGCTCGACCACGAGTCCAGCATCTTCTGGGCGGCCTTCGAGGCGTCATCCCCGACGAGGCCATACGTGGTGGCCAGGCCCTGCATGAAGGAGGACAGGTCACCCGCCACCCGGCCCTGACCGCCCATCTCGACGGACAGGCCCTTCATGGCGGTCTCCAGGTTGGTGACCTTCACCTCGGCCTTGCCGCTGACGTCAGCATGGTCCTGGGCCTTGCCCTTGGCCGCGTCCAGCTGGCGGCCGTACTCCCCAAGGGAGTCCTTCAGGGTGAGGATCGCGTCCGTCTCGTTCTTGATCTTCCGCGCGTCTTCATCCCATGGGAACGCGATTCCAGAGGACTTTCCCATCCGCGCTTCGAACATCTCGTCCAGCTGCTTGGTGAGCGCTGCGGCCTGCTCCTTGTTCCCACTGAACGCCCCCGTCACCAAGTCCAGGTTCAGGCCGAGCTGCTTCGCCGACTCGATCAGGCCGTCGTCGACCAACCGGAAGGCGATCTTCTCCTTGGTCAGAGCGGCCACGACGCCGTGGTCTTCGATGATCGCGTCCGTGAACTCCTTGACGCGGCCCGCCGCCTCCGCCTGGACGTCGGCGAACATGACCGTGAGCACGGTGGCCGCCGCCAGCGCCGCCCCCCACGGGCCGGTCAGGAATGAACCGACGGCGCCCAGACGGGACGCCATCGCCGCACCGCGCGGGCCCATCCCCTCCAGGCTCTTCGTGAACTCCACCATGCGAGGCACGGCGATCATCGCCGCCCCGCCCGCCAGCGCCACCGTCCCCGTCAGGCCGGCCACCATGCCGCCCGCCGCCTTCACCGGCTCCGGGAGGCTCTGCAGGAGAGCCATCCAGTCCGAGGTGTGCTCAGCCACCTCGCCGAGCACCGGCACGAACGTCTCGCCGATGGTGATGCCCAAGTCCGTCACGTTGTTCTGGGCGACCTGCATCTTCGACGCGGTCGTGGCGTACCTCTTGGCCGCCTCCTCCACCAGGGCCGAGTTGTCCGTCCACGCCTGCTCGCCGAGTCGCAGCGAGTCGGTCAGCAGGCTGCCCGCCTGCGCGGTGCGCAGGAGAGCGTCGCGGACCTCGATCTCGCTGAAACCCAGCTGCTGCAGGGTCTGGAACAGGCTGCCGCCGGATGCCTCGACCCGCCCGAGCCCCTCGATGAACGCGCCCAGAGCTGATCCCGCGTCCTCGCGGAATGCGGTCGAGAACTCGTCGGCCGACATGCCCGCGACCTGGGCGAACCGCTCCACCTGCTGGCCGCCGGCGTCAACCGCCTGGGCGATCGTGATCATGACACGGGAGATCGACGAACCGCCGGCCTCCGCGTTGATGCCGACGCTCGACAGCGCGGACGCGAACCCCAGGACCTGGCCCTCGCTGAGCCCGATGGTCTTGCCCGCACCGGCGATGCGCAGCGCCATCTCGACGATCTCGGACTCCGTCGAGGCGCCCGCGTTGCCCAGCGCCACCAGGGACGCGCCCAGGCGTCCGACCTCCTGCTGAGGGGTGCCCATGATGTTGGACAGCCGGGCCAAGGCCGTGGCCGCCTGCTCGGCCGACAGGTCCGTCGTCTCACCAAGGGCGATCATGGTCCTCGTGAAGCCGATGATGGACTCACGCTTGATACCGAGCTGCCCAGCCGCCTCAGCGACCGCCGCGATCTCCTGGTGGCTGGCCGGCAGTTCCCTGGCCAGGCTGCGCAGGGCCCCCTCCAGGGCAGCCATCTGCTGCGGAGTGCCCTCGACCGTCTTCGTCACGCCGGTCCACGCCGACTCCCAGTCGACCGCGGCCTTGACCGCCATGCCGATCCCGGCCACCGCCGCCGCGCCGAAGACCGAGACGGTCTGCCCCGTCGCCTCCATCTCAGCGCGAGCCTTGGCCGCGGCGCGTTCCATCCGCTCCAGCTCACGCTGGCTGCGCTTGGCGGCCTCCTCGGTCTTCTTCAGCGCCTCCTCGGCCGCACGGCTCCCGCGCTCGTCCCAGCGGCTTTTGATGTCGATGATCAGGTCACGGATGGCCATGCGGCTTCACCTCCTTGTTGCGGACGAGCACGATGTGCACCCCGCGTCCCTCATCGCCCGTCAGGCTGGCCGCCGCCGCCTGCCGCACCTCACACCCACGACACCGCTCCGGCTCGGCTACGTAGGCGTTGTGGTCGCCGCCTTTGTCGGGGTCCCACTCGTCAGGGCGCGTCCCACAGGTCCGGCACGCCTGCCGCTCCCGGATGTACTGCCAGACTGCTTTGTCGCGGTCGTCGGCATCCCAGCCGAGGAACTCCGAGTGGCGGATGCGGTAGGCGGCGCAGACCGCCAGCTCGATCGTCAAGCCTGGGTCTGCGTCCAGCCTTTTGGGAGCGTGGTGTCCGGGACCCGAACGTTGACCCGGATCGCCGCAGTGCACAGCTCGCCCCGCTCACCGGCCGAGAGGACTTCCGCCCAGACCTGGTCCCACTCGGCCGGCGTCAGGTCGGACTCGACGCACTCTCGGAAGCAGGCCTCCGGGAAGGTATCGAGGTTCCAGGTCCGGTCCTCGGTCCCTTCCCGCGGTTTGTGCTTGCCGATCAGCGCCTCGAAGTCGTCCGGCCGCATCGCCCGCAGCACCACCGGCTCGTAGCAGGCCGCCAGCGAGGCCTCCGCCGACGCCAGGGCGGCCTTGGCCGCGCGCACAGCCGACTCATCGGCCGCCTCCCCCTGGAACTGCAGGATCCGCAGGGTCGTCCGAGCCGCCTCCAGCGCCTTGCGCGGCTCGGTGTCGTCGTCGATCCGCAGCGAATACGTATCGAACGGGCGCGGCCGGGCGAGCAGCCTCTCACGCAGACTCACGCCGGGATCACCACATCCTCAGCGGGCTCAGCCGAGATGGAGAACTGAACCACCAGCCGCGCCGCCTCCGCGCCCATGGTCCGCTGCTTGCCGACCGACAGGACACGTACAGGGAAGACGTCCATCAGCCGACCGGCTACGTCCCCACCGTCCAGCCACACAATGTGGCCCTCCGCATCACGCGGCATCAAGCCGCGCACATCCACGCCCGGCTGGTCCTGGTAGAAGGTGACCCCCGACTCCTGAGCGCTTGTTAGGCCCGGGATGTTCGAGACGAAGCGGCTGTCCAAGTCCGGGGTATCGATCTTCTGACCGCTGACCATCCACCCAGAGATGTCAGCGATGTCCTTGCTCAGGTCGGATCCAGCGTTCAGCTCCGACCTGGTCGGCGCGTTGAGGTTGGCGATAGATACGACCCAGTAGCACCGGGTGATGCCGGGGCGAAAGAACCTGTTCGCGGGGGTGATCGGCGTGGCGACCATGTCTACTTCTCCTCAGTGCTCGCGCGCCGACGCCTCGGCGACTCGTCCTGCAATGCAGAAGCCCCGGCAGGCGCCGGGGCTTCTGAGGTCTGGTCGGATGTGCCGTCCGGGTCGAGGACCGGCGGCGGGGGTGGCGGGGGTGGGTCGGTCTGCTCCCACCCGGCCCGCTGATGCTGCGCCAGGGACGACGCGGGCACCTCGACCGGCGGGGAATCCGGCAGTCGCGGGTGCGAGATCCACACGGTCTCCATGAGCACCCCCTACGAGCTCGCGCCGACGATGTGGATGTCGTACGTCACGCTCGTCCCGGCGCCGCTGTTGACGATGTTCAGCAGGTCACCGGTACCGGCCGTCACGACCACCCCAGCCGCGCTCGGGTCGTACCAGAACAGCATCCCGCCCGGCTTCACCGCGATGCCGTCGCTGGCCGCCAGGAACAGGGGCACGCCATTCGAGCCGGGCATGACGACGTTGACGTTGTTCGTGTTGCCCGCCGCGGCGAGCACGACGACCATCTTGATCCGGGCGAACGTCAGCGTCGTGCCGAACGGGCCGGTCAGCGATCCGGCCAGGTCGAGGGCGTCACTGCCGGACGCGGCGATCGTGCGCTGATCGGACCACAGTATGTCGGCCTGGCCCGCGCCCGCACCCTGCTTCAAATTCATCTGCTTGGCGAACTTGACGAGGTTCGTCGGCGTTGAAAGATCCAGCGGCGAGGTCAATTCGCCCTCTAGCTGGAAAAACGACTGCAGCCTGAAGGTCATCTGGTTTCCTTTCTCGGAAGCTCACCGGAAGCCCTGCTCGCGGGCGACCTGGTCCACCGCGGCGGCCGCCGCGTCCAGCACCCCGCCCATCCCCGCCTCGGCCGCCGGCGCCAGATACGGGCGCGTTGCCTGAGTCACCCAGCGCTTCCGGTCGCCGAAGAACGGGTGCCGGAAGGTGCCCTTACCGGTGATGCCTTCGTACATTCGCGCGATCGGCGCCTTCGTCTGGCGGGCACGGACATACACGCCTGGATTACGTGCGCTCACCCGAACGCCCAAGGTGATCGCCGCAGGAATGCGGCGCGACCAGGAGGCTCGCCTCCGTGCGTCGGCGGCGATCGGCTCGGCCGCCGCCTTCAGCGCGGGCCGTATCGCTTTACGCAGCTCAGGCGGGATCTTCCCCAAGTCCTTGGCCAGCTTGCGGATCTCCTCGGCTGGGTTTCCCGTCGCCATGCCGTCACGCCTCCGTGAACGCGTCGACGTGCACGATGAACCGGATCGTGCACACCGGCCCCGCCTGCGTCTGGTCGGCCACCATGTCGAGGGTCGACATGCGAGCCATCATCACCGCCCCGCCCAGGCGCGAGTCTTCCGCCAGCTCCCGGCGGAACCCCTCCACGAGTTCGAAGGCTCGCAGCCTGGTCGTGCGCGCGTCCGGAAGCCCGTCACGGTACGCGTCACCGCGCCACGCCGACGCCATACACATGACGTCGTAGCGCTCCAGGTCCGGCTGCATGTCCAGCTGCTCCCGGGTCAGCGTGCTGCGCACGTCCGACTCCTCTGGGGAACCGCTGTAGCCGATCGCGATCACGTCATCGCGGACCTCGGTCGTCGGGCCGCCGTCGAGGACCTGCACGTCCGGCCACGCCCGAACGGCGATCGCGACGAGGGCATCGAGCGCCGCAGGAATCGTGGACATGGTGCCCCTCTCAGCCGACCAGCGGCTCGTCGTGCTCCTGGTGCTTTTTCAGGCCCAGCAGCTCCATCACCCTGAAAGGCATGGCAAATGGCCTGACGGACGCCGTGATGGCGTCCGTCTCGCCGAGCGCGGGCCTGCTGCCGGCCTGGTTGTGCTGCGACCCCCGCCACAGGTGCGCGACCAGCTCGAGGGCGGCCATCCGAAAGTTGGGCGGCAGCGGTGTGCGACCCGCCCGGTAGGTGACCCGCACCCGACCGCCGAAGCTGCCGGTGTGCCGCAGCACGCCCTCCGAGCCGTCCAGCCACCAGCCCGCCGTCCCGGCCACCCCATCGGCCGCCGGGAGCACCTCACCCCCGGGGAGCCGCTCCACCGTGGTGACCGCGATGACCGGACGCTTCGGGAGGATGATCGTGTTGCTGTACCGGGTGACGTCGTGGGTGAAGGTGGCCGGGGTGACCTGGCCCATCCGGTCAGTGATCATCTGGCAGGCGGTGACCACGAAGGCCTGCAGCTGGTCGTCGTCCTCGGTCGTCGTCTTGCGCATGTGCGCCTTCGCGTCCGCTACCGAGACGAACCCCGCCTCGCTCCACTGAGCCGCGACATCGAAGGTCTCCTCGTCGGAGCCTGCTGGGCCCGTCGTCACCCACCGGGCGATGTGCTGCCCGGCCTGCGTCGGCGCGTAGTCGTAGTGGTACAGGCCGACGCCGTCGGCGACCGGCGACAGTGGAGTGACGGTGCCGTCCGGGAGCATCACGGAAAGCGCGATCGACGCGGGCGTCGTCAGCACCCCGCCGACACGCACCTCCTGCGTGAGCCGTACGGCGGCACCGAACGCGTAAGTCACTCGACCCCTCCTCGGAAGGACGCCAGCGGGCGAGACCCGGATGTGAGACGAGCAGGCGCGAGCCCGACCGTGAGATCCATGCGGGCGGCCAGCAGCAGCACTCCGCGCCCGGCCGCCCCGGCGACCCGGCGCGGCGCCCCAGCCCCCGCCAAGAGAAAACCGGCCGAACTTGCCGACGTCGCCCGATGCCCATTCGCCGCGGCGCCCGTCAGCGCGACGCCACCGACGCTCGACGGCGCCGCGACGTGCCGCGCCGACGCAGAACCAGCGATGGCCAGCGGCGCCAGGTCGGCGACGCGGGAGACCTTCGCGGCGACGCCCCGGCCGACCGCGGCCAGAGAGGAGATGCCGGCCACGGCCCGGCTGATCGCCTGCGCGTGACGGCCGCTCAGCAGCACGTAGGGCGCGCCTGCCGCCACGGTGACCTTGCGAACCACTCCGGAGCCGGCCAGGACCGCGCCCGTCACCCCGATCATGGGGGCGACCTTGCGGGTGGCGCTCGCGCCCGCGATGCTCACGGCCGCCCGGCCGATGATGGGAGCGGCTTTCCGCGCCCCCGCCGCCCCGGCGAGTGTGAAGCCCCCGTAGGCGGTGACGGCGGACGCCGACGTGTCCGTCAGCGTGCTGGACGACAATCCCGCAGTGCCATCCCACGATGCACCAGCGGAGTCGCCATCGAAGTAGGCGTCAAGGGTCCCGGCCTCTTCGATCAAGACGGCGGTGAAATCCCCCGGGCTGATCGGGAAATTGATGCCATCGATGATGACGCGAGCCGCGACGGCGCCTTCAGGGGCGACAGCCGTGACGCTGATGCGCGTCACCGTGTTGAAAGGGGCGGACCAGCTCGCGGCTGGGTAGCCGAAGCCGGTGCCAGAGCCGTTGATCCACTCGATGTAGATGCTGCCCGAATTGACCTGGAAAGTATTGCTCCGCGCGTAGGCCGACACCGTGTAGGTCGCGCCCACCGTGACCGCCCCAGTGGAAGTCGCCGCACTGGAGGCGAAGGTCCCGCTTGCGTACTCGGCGGCCCAGGGCCGGACAAATCCGGTGACCGCCGTACGGGTCGGTGCGGCACCTCCGCCCCACCCAGTGGCGTCCACCGACAGCGCAGGATTGGTGCAGAGATTGCGCCGGGTGGCCATACCGCGCCCCTTCCCCTACCGGGTTCAGATGCCGGTGGCGTCCAGGACCAGGGCGCCGATGGCCACCGTGATCTGCCCCTGCGAGCCGAAGACCTCGGGGACGACCCTCTGGAAGAAACCTTCACCACCGCCGACCGCGGTGATGTCCACCGCCGACCCGCCGAAGGTGGCGCTCACCTTGAAGGTGTTCGTGGTCGACCCGACGACGTAGTAGACGGTGCCTTCTGTGAGGCCCGTCGGCAGCGACTCGGAGAAGACGTTGAACAGCTGCACCCTGTCGCCGTCGGCCAGCCCGTGCGCGACGGACAAGAGCTGGTCGTTCGTCAGCGTGGTGTCCACGCTGAAGAAGCCCTTCACCGACCCGTTGAGCGGCAGGTAGCCAAGGTAGGTGTTCGTGTTGCCCGAGCTCGCATTGAACAGCAGCAGGAAGCCGTAGCTGCCCGCGGGTACGTCGAATGTCAGCGCACCGCTGTTGGCCTTCTGGCCGCCGGAGGCCGCGCCCCACGTGACCGCCTGCCGGGCGTACGCTGGGGATCCGCCGGTCGCCTCGGTGCCCGCGTAGTTCGTGCCCGTTCCCGGGTCGGTCAGGTTGCCGACGCCGATGTGGGTGATGGCGCCAGATACGGATTCGTCGAGCCCGTCGAGGGCCTTGTTCTTGCCGAGGTCGTTGAACGGCACCGCGGATCACCTCTCAGGCGGGAGCGCCGCTGATCGGGGGCAGCGTCGCGACGGTAAGGGACTCGGGGTGGGTTGTCTCCAGGCGAGCGCCTTCCTCGTCGAGGTCCCACACCTCGTACGAAGCGCTGCGGTCAGGCCACACCGTGAGTCTGGGGCCCCGGGTCCGGTCGATCTCTTCGGCGGCCAGCCACTCCGTGAAGAGATCCTGGGGAGGGGAGTGCAGGATGCCCGCCATGGTGGCAGGGCCAGCGACCAGGTACGGATCAGACATGGAACTCCTGTAGTGAGATGGCGGGGCCGCCGCTCGCGCCGGCGGCCCCACGACCTTGTGGCCCTACGGCCTCTGAACCGGCCTCACGCCGAGCAGAACCAGCGCGTCCACGTACCCGCCGGTTGTCGCGGTGGCCGTGGTGAGCACCGGGCGGATGTACCGCTTGGAGCCGACGTAGCCGATCTCCCACAACTTGTTGTCGTCGGACCCGCCAATGGCCGGCGGCGCGCCCTGAAGATCGGCAGTGGCTACGGCGGTCCAGTCGGTGCCGTTGTCGGACTCCTCGACGGTCACCGTGTGCGTCCCATCGGTGATCGCGCCACTGTGGACCACGATCATCGCCGACCTGAACCACACGCCCGCCTGGAGCCGATCCACGGCCGTACCGTTCACCGCGCCGTTCGTACGCTGCGCGCCCGGAGCGATCACCTGCACGACCTTGACGCTGTTGTAGACGGTTCGCCTCACTCCTCCGCCTCCTTACCGGTCTCGCCCTTACCCTCGGACGCCTTGCCGCGAGCGCGGCCGGGCCGTACACCGCTGATCGAGCGGCGCTCGCCCGGTGCCGCGGTGGCCTGCTCAACGGCCGGTTCCCGCCGAGCCAGGTGCGTCTCCACGGGCTCGAACAGATGCTCACGGCCGACCAGCAACGGGTCGCCGTCCTCGACCAGGTGGCCGACCGGAACGACCCTCGGCACACCGTCCACCACGGCGGCGAACGAGGAGGTACTGCGCTTGATCATCAGATTTCCTCCCGGCGGGCGGGCGACCTCCCGGCCGCCCGCACCGCTTTCGCAGATCAGGCGGTCGTGGCCAGGTTCAGCAGACGCATCCCGCCGTCGTGGACCGAGTCGGCCCCGACGCGGTACCAGGCGTACCAGCCGCGCTGGCCGGTCGGCCGACGGTTGGCGCCGACCAGGTGCGGCAGGAACTCCACGCTCATGCCGATCCTGTCGGCGATGACGTAGTTGGACAGGTCGCCGAAGACGGCGATGTAGTTGTTCGCGGTCGCGGAGGTGTTCCACGTGCCGTCCATGTCCTCGGCTTCCAGGGCCGGGTAGCCCAGCAGCTCGTTCGGCTGGCCGTTGCCGATGCGCTCCCACAGCTGCGCGCCGCCGCTGGTGTCGAACTGCCTGATGAGGTTGTAGATCCTCTTGTTGGCCACCCAGGAGGCCATCGACCGGTAGCGGGCGGGCAGTGACTCCTCCATCTTGTAGATGTCGGCTGCCGCGAACGTCTCCGGCGTGGTGGGCGCCACCTCACTGGCACCACCCGCCAGAGCGGTCACGATGCCGGTCGGCTTGCCGGACCCGTCGCCGGTGGCGAACGCCGCCGCCTCCAGCGTGTCCTTGCCCGCCGCGAGCAGCCGGCCGACCTCCGTGGTGACGTTGGCCTCGTCGCTCAGGGCCTCGATGCTGATCGGGACGAAGCCGTCGGCCTTGTGGATCTGGACCGTGGGCTGGTCAAAGGTCGGCGAGTTGTCCCCCGCCTCGGTGCCCTCGGCCGCCCACCGCCAGGTCACCTCGCCCGCGCTGACGCCGTGCCACACGTCGCCGGTGGCGACCACGTTGCGGGCCGCCCGGCGGATGTCGCTCTTGGATCCGCTGGAGGTGAGGATGATGGTCGGGTCGAGCTGGAAGGGGACGAGATACCCCCCGGCCGAGTCCGTGAGGCTCATCGCGCGCTCCAGGGCACGCTGCTCCTCCGGGGTGATCATGTGGCCGAGGCCGCGGGCCATCTTGCTCCAGGCCCTCAGGTACTCCGGCGAGCTCGTGGCCAGGCACATGCGGGCGATGCTGCCCGCCTCGTCGTCGAACCGCTCCAGGATGTCCGTGGCGGTCGACCGGATCGCGTCGTTCGCGCCGCGCATCTTGGTGATGGCGCACAGAGCGCGGGCGCGCAGTTCGGCACCGACCTCCTCCTTGCTGCGCCCCCAGGTCCGAACGTCTGACAGGTCCCACGGGTTGCGGAACCTCAGGTCGTCGACGCTGTCGGGGTGCAGGATCGGGTCGGCGTCGTACCCGTCGGCGCCGTACGGCGTGCCGCGCTCGATTTTCAGGGCGGCCGGGCCGCGCTCGGTCGCGGTGGCCGCAGCCCGCACCCGCTCCAGCGCGCTCTTGCGCTCCAGCTGGCGGCGGTGGTTGTCGACCTCGGCGAACTCGCGGGTGAGCTCGTCGAAGGTCTGCTCGTCTTCGGCGGTGAGCTCCGGCTTCTCGCCGAGCCGCTCCAGCTCGGCCTTGATGTCCTTCAGGCGGATCACCGCCTGCTGGTGGGACAGCTCCACTACGTCTCCTTCGGAATGGTCGCCAGCCGCTCCGCCATCAGGCCCGCGATCTCGCGGATCTGGCCTCGGAGCCGGTCGGCATTCGGTGGGGGCGCCGACGGGTGCCCACCGGGGGGCGGCGCGTCGGGAGACGTCGGCGGGTGCTCGTCAGGGAGCGGCGCGCCCTCGTCATGAAGAAGCCCCGCGCGTTGGCGGGGCTCAGGGGCGGACGGGTGCCCATCATCGGGCGGCGCGTCCGAAGCCTGGTCGCCGAAGAGGATGGCGCGGGCCACCTCACGGCGGGTGTCCGGGTCGCCCAGGTCCTCGATGCCGGAGGCCGGGCGGGGAATCGTCTCGCGGGCCAGCGACGCGCGCACCTCGTGCGCCAGGACCCGGTCACGGCCGATCAGCTCAGCGACCTCACGGGCGCGCACACCCACACTGGTGCCCGCGTAGGCAGGAAAGACCACTGGCCCGAGTTCGGCGACCCGCAGCTCGATCAGCTCCCTCTGAAGGGGGCCGCGCTCGCCTGGGTCCCAGAGCAGGCGGCCAAGCTCGTCCTCTCTGACGAGTTTGCCGTTGACGTCGCGCCACTCCTCACGGATCACCGTGAAGCGGAAGCTCATGCCGTCGATGGAGCCCTCGGCGATCGCCTGACGGACCGGCTCGACGAGCCAGTTGTCCGACAGGCGAGCGGAGACCGCCAAGCCCTGATCGTCCTCGCGCAGGTCATGGATGGCGCCGATGGGGATGGAGCCGATGAGGGGGTGATGGCCATGGTCAAACTGCAGGACCGGTGTCCGCTCCCGGATGCTCTTACGGAAGGCGCCTTTCCTGATCGACTCGTCGAACATGCCCTCCCATGAGTCGATGCGGGTCGCCTGGCCGAAAACGGCCGCGTAGCCGTGCAGAGTCAGGCCGTCGTCGGTGTCGTCGCCTTCGGCGCGGACGATCTCGAACGGAACCGACCTGAGCAGTCCCTCGCGTGCGCTCACGTCCTCGTCCTCTCCTCGTCGAGGCTCATCCGGTGCCTCCTTCGTCGCCAGCACCGATGGCCGGCGCCGTGCTCGTTCCGGGCGGCTGCAGCTGCACGGAGTACAGGCCGCTGTGCTCCAGCAGCGACATGTCGTCGGCCTCCACGGCCGCCTTGACCGAGTCCGAGGTGTAGCCCGCATCTCCCAGCGTCCTGATGGTGGCGGCCCGGATCTGCTGGATCTCGGCGGCGTCCTTGGCGTCCTCGCGAAGGAACGGCACATCCCTGGTGTCGAACCACAGCCGAGCACCCGGAGGCGGAGAGACGATCTGCTGCAGACTCCCAGCGGCCGAAGACCACAGTGCATGCATGGTGCCGTCGGCGAACTGCCTGCGCGCCTGGCCGAAGTTGCCGGCGTTCAGACTTGACCCCTGCAAGCCCTCGGAGAAGCCGACGATCGTCACCGGGACGCCGGCGGCGGCCGCCAGTCTGGTCTCGCCCCGACCTTGGACCCCAGTGAACGCCATCTGGTCGAAGTTGGCGCCGACCACGGTCACGTCGGCGCCGCCGCCCACCATCAACGTTCTGTAGGCGTTCTCCACACCCTCGTGCCGCTCCCGGAACTTCGCGACGAAGCGCTCCATCATGTCGGGCTTCACCGCGGCGTCCAAGCTGATGACCATGTTCGGCGTCGCGCCGTTCTCGAAGAACTTCCGCTGATGGACCTGCATGAGCTTGTCGTTCTGCAGCTCCCGCAGGACCGGCGTCAGCCACGACATACCGCGGTAGGTGGCCAGCGGGTCCGGCTCCATCGTGAAGTGGCACACCTCGTCCGGCAGCAGCGGGATTCCGCCACCGTCCCCGTAGCCGAGGCCGCCCTCCTGGTACAGGTAGCCGATCCGGCGATAGCCAAGGGTGCCGCCACGGAACTGGCGCGGCTCCAGCACGATGCTCACCCAGTCGGGCCGCAGCCTCACCAGCTCGCCACCAACCCGGGTGAAGTACGAATTACCTGTCAGGTCCAGGTCCACGATCATGGCGGTGAGCAGATCCTGGGTGGTCCCGCCCACCCAGGGCGTCTCCAGCAGCGACAGATCGGAGTTCCCGAAGAACTTTCCAGGCCGGCCGTTGCCGCCACGCACCTGCTGCCAGACCAGCCGCACCGAGGAGAACACGCGCATCCGCACGGCCATCAGCGCGAACACCGGCCCGTGCGCGGCGTACGCCGCCGACGCCAACCCGGCCAGGTCGACCGTGATCCGCTCGGCCTGCCCGGCGATCGTCTGCTGCACTCCGCCGCCGTACAGCGCCCCGCCGTACATGAACTGGCTGACCGCCAGGGCGTACTCGTCGATTGTCGTGATCGACCGCGCCGCAGGGCGGCCCCGAGCGTTGGCGATCCGCTCCAGAACACTCATCAGCGCCGCGCACCCCTGCCGCGTTCATCCGACGCTCCCGCAGGGCCCGACTCCCAGCCGACCCTGACCGCTGCGACCGCGAACGACGCCACGAACCACACCGCGCGAGCCGTCCAGCCGAGCGCGAGCGGCAGCGCCGCCAGGCACAGCAGGAAGAACCGCGCCGGGTCATAACCACGAGCCTGCTCGGCCACCCGCTCGACTGGGATGTTCAGGGTCACCACCGCGTCCTCCTCACACCCACGCTGCCCATGGCTCGGCCCCATCCTCGACCGGGGCGCACGCCCGCCACAGCGCCATCACGGCGGCGATGGCCAGGTCGATCTTCCGAGGGCTGTTGCGGGCGTCCTTCATGATCCGGCTGCCCCGCTGGTCCGTCTTGATCGTGCAGTTGTCGAAGTGCCGCGCCAGCCTGGGGTCTCCCGAGTGCGTGACCTGCCGATTCACGACCGCCTCATACATCCGCTGGGTGGCCGGCACCATGCGGGCAGGGCTCTGCGGGAACTCCACGATCGGCAGCCCCTCGTCTTCGAGGATCTGGTAGGTGCGCGACCACCGGTAGGGGTCGCAGCAGATCTCCCGCACACTCCACCGGCGGCACGCCTCCCGGATCGCGTCCTCCACGTCGGCGATCGGCACCCGCCAGTCCTGACCCGCCTCCGGCGGGCGTTCCCAGCACGCCGCGACGTCGATGTGCGGCACGTCGCCCACCTCCACCACCACCAGGGCCGTGCTGTCGTTGGAGAAGCTGCCGTCGAATCCGAGAACCACCTCGGCGCCGTCGGGGATCGGCCGCTCATCGGCGCACGCCGCCCAGGTACCGGTCGGCAACCACGCCTTCGCCGTGGAAACCCACTGGTTGCAGCGCTTGGTGCGGAACTCCGCCTCCGGGGTGCGCAACACCGCCGCGGCGAAGTCCTCAGCCGCCACCAGGTCGCCGTAGCCGGGGTTGGCCTGCCGCCAGGTGTCCTGGCCTCGGTGGTCGGCCGCCGCGTCGCCCGGCTCCCACCACGCCATCAGGAACGATGGGTCGTCGACCTCACCCGCGGCGACCCGCTTGCCGTACTGGTACAGGCCGTAACACAGCGAGTCCGACCCGGTGGAGTCCGTCCGCACGCCCGCCGTGGTGATCCCGACCATGAGCGGCTCGACCCGGGCGCCCATGGCCAGCGCCATCACGTCCCACAGCTCACGGGTGGGCTGCACGTGGACCTCGTCGAACAGGACCGTCGTCGGGTTCAGGCCCTCCTTGGTGAAGGCCTCCGCCGACAGGACCCGATACACCGACCCGGTCGCCGGGACCTCGATCGCGTCCCGGTAGCACTTGCAGATATCGGCGAGCTCCGGCTCCATCTCCACCATGCGGCGCGCGGTGCCGAACACGATCCGGGCCTGCTCCTTCTCGCCCGCGCAGGAGTAGACCTCGCCGCCCTCGGGGCCCATCACCAGCCCGTACAAGGCCAGGCCCGCACCGAGCGCGCTCTTGCCGTTCTTGCGGGCGACCCCGATGAGCGCCTGGCGGTGCCGGTATCGGCCGTCCGGCCGGCGCGCGAGCAGATGCCCCAGGACCTGCCGCTGCCAGCCCCGCAGGGCGATCGCCGACCCGGCGCCACCCGCCACGCTGTCCTTCGTCACCCGGCACAGCGCCTCGATGAAGTCGGCGCAGTGCTCACCGTCGCCCCGCTTCACGTCGGCGGCCGGGACCGGCGTCAGCCACCGCGGCGGCCACCCTTCAACGCTGCTTCTGGGCACGCAGCGCCTCCAGCTTCGACACTCTGGTCACCTCGGCCACGCCGAGCCGGGTCCGGGACGCCGGGTCGAACCCCAGGGCGCCGAGCGCCGCGGCGAGCTCCCGGTGGAAGGTCGCCACCATCCGGCCGTCGGCCGGCTCCCGGGTCGCCCGGTACCGGTCGCGGGCGATCGCGACATCGTCGGCCAGGCGGCACGCCTGCTCAGCCGCCTCCGCGTCGCTCTTGGGTGAGATCCAGGTGACGCCGTCCTGCCAGATCCGCTCCCACAGCCGCCGCGCTTCCAGGCCGAAGTCGGCGGGCGGTTCGGGGATGCCGTCGGCCATCGGCAGGGCGACCACGGTCGCCACGTCTGGTGTCCGGTCGGGGCGGGCGGTCCCGCGGCGGCGCTTGATCTCGTTGGGGACGGGCGGGCGACCGGCGGGTGCCATAAGTCACCCCCGGCCCGGAATCGAGAATTTCGACGATAAAAGTGCAAGCACGAAACACGGGTCAGGTCGCGCTGCTCTGGCTTACGTGACCGCCCCACCCCCCTGGGGGTACTCCCTGGGTGTGTATGTCCGCTTTCGCATGGTTCGGAGAGTCGATCGTGATCTTGCGATCCGCTCTCGGCTCAACGGGCGAAGCGCTCGTGCTCGCTGGCTCGACGCGAGCGTTGGTGAGCGACCACACGTCCTGCCGTGCGGGACGGGTGGGCGGCTGGCGGGTGGGTGGAGCGGGGGCGGGACCCTGGGGTGGGGGTGGCCGCCCCTCAGGGCCGCGGCGGTCCGCTGAACCGCTTCGGATCGCCGCGGACGTTGATCCGATGAGCGTCAGCGTCCATGCTGACGCTTGCCGTAGTTGCAGCGCTGACACTCGGGTTGGTAGTTGTCCAGCTCGTTCGTTCCGCCGTCGACGCGGGCGATGATGTGGCCTGCGGTCAGCGGGTTGTCCTCGGTCGGTGGGAGTCCGCAGATCGCGCACGTTGTGGCGTCTGTGAGGACGAGCTTGGCTGCCTGCTGGTGGGACCACCCGAGTCCGCGCTCGGTGGTGGTTCCGCGTGCTGCGTCGCGTGCTCGGTCCTGCTGGGTGGTGCAGGGGCCGCAGCGTGGCCCGGTCCCCCGATGTAGCCCCCGGCAGGTGAGGCACTCCCGCAGGGGCATCGCGCACCTCCTGCACCCTCGTGGCTGAGAGGTTGAGCGAGCACGGGCCGGGCGCCTCGTGCGTCCCCGGCGATGTGGCCCCGGGATGAACAGCCCGCCCGGTTCGATAGGGCGCCCCTGAAACCCTGGGCCCTGGTGCTTCGATGTACCGGCTGTGAGAACGCCCGCTCGATACGTCGCCCTGGTCGCCTTGGTCTTGCTCTCCGCCTGTGGCCAGTCGCCACCGCCACCTGCTCAGCCTGCCGCTCTGACGGTGAGCGGGACGGTAACCGTCGCGGACTTCTCCGCCGTCACGACGATGGACGAGGTCAGGTGCTCCACCCGCGGTGGCTACTCCGACATCCAGGAGGGCGCGCAGGTCGTGGTGACAGACGCCTCGTCGACCACGATCGCGCTGGGGCGGCTGGCGTACGGGTCGTGGGATCGACACAACGGGTGCGTCTTCCTCTTCAACGTCCCTGACGTCCCGGGTGGCCATCGCTTCTACGGCGTCGAGGTCAGTCACCGCGGGCGCTTGCAGTACACCGCCGAGCAGGTCGCTCAGCCGCTCGCGCTGACGATCGGTGGGTGAGAGGCGGCCCGGCCCACAGCGCTCCTCAGTCGCCGGGGCCGGGCCGCGGGGCTCACGCAGCCACGGTTGGGGGCCTGGGTGCGGAGCCGGGCGCACTCCCGCCAGGGGTGCGCGTCTGAGGTCAGGGCTCGTCGAGGTCGAGCAGTTCTCTTGCCAGCGCTCGCCGTTCGTCCGGCGTGAGCCGCACCGGCCACATCGCGGGCAGCAGCATGACGTCGTCCTCGTCGAGGATGGGGACGATAGTGAGCGGGTGCGATGTGGCGATCACGGGTGCCGTTCTCATGCGAAAGGCCCGCACTTGGCGGGCCTTCGTGTCGTAGCTGATCACAGGTTACTGATGGTGAGCAGAGCGGGCAAGTCGCTGAGCGTTCAATTCGAGGACGTCGCCTACCCGGTAGAGGGGGCGCCCGCGCTGGTCGGTGCCACGGGAGGGTAGTCGGCGCCCTTGCCCCCAGTACCGGATGGTCGAGGCGGGCACGTCCACGCCGAGTTGGTGGAGCATGCCGCTCATGGCGGTGGAGTGGGCGAGTTGGTCCTTGATGTGCTCGCGCATCCACTTCTGCCTGCCGTGGATGTCGTACTCCAGCTCGCAGGTCCGACAGGTGACGGCGCGTGCGCCAGGCGATGCGAGAAGGTCTTGGCCGCACTGGTTGCACGGCCCGGCGTAGACACGGTCCGCCGGCCGGTCGATGGCACGCCTGGCCTGCCGTACGGCGTCCGCCAGCTCGTCGACGGCCTCTTCGACGGCCGGGTGGGCGAGGAGCGCGCGCCGCTGCCGGATGAGCCACCGGGCGAGTGCGGGCAGCGTGTCGGCGGGGGTGCGGCTGGCGGCGATCCACACGCAGCTCGGGTGGTCGCAGGCCTGGCAGGTCGGCCCGGGTCGCTCGTCGTCGGCCAGGAGCACGCGGACCCACCCGACGAGCGCGCTCCGCAGGACGTCCCTGGCCTCGCGGGCCCGCTGGTCCCACGGCAGCGGGGTTCGCCGGAGGGTGAGTCCGATCTCGGGGTCGATCTCGTCGGAGGCCTCGGCCCGGCCGCCGGACGTGCCGAGTTTGGCCTGCCGGGTGAGGGCCAGGTCCAGGTGCAGGTCGAGTGAGGGCACGTCAGTGAGATCTCGGAGCAGGCCGGTGGAGCAGGCCCGGCAGACGGTGAGGTTGCCGGGCATGGTGCGGGTGCAGGTCGGGACGGGGCAGGGCAGGCTCATGGTGCTCCGTGGTGCTGGTCGGGGTCAGGCGGGCGTGAGGCGGGTGGTGTGGCGGGCGAGTGCGGCGCGTGCGGCTGCTGCGCCTCGCGCGGCTGCGGTGGCCTGTGAGCCTCGTTGAGGCTCGGGGGTGGCCCGTTGCGTGCGCGACGCGGTTCCGCCTGTCTCCGTGGCTCTCAGCGCCTCCTGGGGGCCAATGTGGGGGCGCGGCAGGGTGACGATGTACGGCCGTCCGCAGGAGGCGACCCGGTAGCGCCTGCCGTACTGGGCGGCGTGCCAGTGGAGCCGCTCGCAGAACGGGCACGTCACGACGGCGAGCTTCCTGCCGGGCTCGAATCCGTGGATGCCGACGACGACCCGCGCGACGACGTGGACGGTGACGAGGCACACCTCCACCAGGTCGGCTTGGGCGACGTGGACGCAGACGACCGAGCATCTCGGTGAGCACAGCCCTCGACCCTCGGCCTTCCCGCAGGTGAGGCACGCGGGTTCGCAGTCGAGCGCCTGGCTCTCCCGGGTCCGGCGGGGCCGGGGTGTGTGGGTGGGGCGGCGCGGCGGGCATGCGGGCTCGGCGGGTTCGTCCCAGAGCGCGGGCTGGTCGAGGACGGCGGCGCGGGTCATGCCACTCGCCTCCGCGCCGCGGCATCCGCCAGTTCGGCCTCCAGGGCGGCCCGGTGCTCGGCGGCCTGCCGTTCGGAGACGGGCGGTGCGCCGCGGGTCCAGTCGGCGAGCGTGGTGAGGGCCTGGTCGTCCGGCACCAGGGCGGCGAGAACGACGGCGAGCGCGCGCAGCTCGACGAGCCCGAGGCGGTTCAGCACGTCGTGGGAGGCGCGGTCGTCGCGGTCGTGGACGGCGGCGATGAGGCGGGTGGCAGGCCAGAGCATGCGGTCGGCCAGCTGGTCGAGGTCGGCGGTGCTCACGGCGTCGCTCCGAGGAGGACGGCGCGGCGCACGCCGTTGACGTCGCGCCACTCGGCGAGCCCGGCATCAACCAGGCGCCCTTCGTGGGCGGGGGCTCCGGGCAGGCGGCGTCCGGCGGCGTTGACGCAGGACTGGCCGACGGCGGCCCGGCAAGGCTGCCAGGGGCACGGGACCTGGTTGGCGGCGACGCGGAGCGGGTCGCGGTCGGCGCCGCGGGCCTGGGTGTACTCGGGGGTGGGTGGGGCGCCGGTGCCGGTCGCGATCGCCGCTCTGGGGATGTGCGCGCCGTTGGCGAGACGCTCGATGGAGGCCGCCAGCCGGGCCTTGTAGGCGTGGGCGTTGTCGGCGAGCTCGGCGGGCGGTGTGGGGACCGGGTGGCGGGCGATGCGCTCCTCCCGGATGCGGCGGACCTCGCTCACGATCTCGGCGAGCGAGGTGAAGGGGTGGAGTTTCACCAGCCGGTCGACGGCTTCGGCTGCGTCGTCGGGGTTGATGTCCTTGAGGGCGGCGGCGTACCAGGCGTCGGGGGTGCCGTCTTCGAGGCGTTGCTGGGGCCAGAGGCGGCCGACGTGGCGGACGAAGCGGACGGCTTCGGTGGGGGTCATGAGGCGAGTTCTCCTCTCACGGGGTCGGTGCGGGCGGCCATGGCGGCTTCGGCGGCGAGGGCGCGTTCCATGGCGGCGTCGAGGATCTGGGCGTTGCGGGATTTGCCGGGCTGGGCCGGGCGGGGGTTGGCGTTCATGACCTCGTTGACCACGGCGGGCAGCGTGCTGGGGCTGAGGCCCTTGGCGGCCCAGGCGGTCATGCCGTCGCGGACTGCGTCGGGCGGGATGCCGTCGTCGAGCAGCTGCTTGACGCGTTTGCCGAGTTGGCCAAGGACGTCGCTGGGGGGCCGGTGGCGGCAGGTGTCGATGTATTCGGCGACGAGGGTCTGCGCGGTGACGGCGGCGGCGGGGTGTTCGTCGGCGGCACCGGGCGGGGCGGGCGCGCGGCGCGGCGGAGCCGTGCCCGCCGAAGGCGGAACGGGCTCGGGACTGGGATTGGGGTTTAGCACCGTAGTACGTACATCAACCCGTTCCCAGCGCGCGCCCGCGCGCGAGCCATCGTTTGCTACGGGTTTGCCATCGGATTCATGGCAAGTGGATGGCAAATTGCCATCGCCGGATGGCAACGAGCCATCGGTTTGCCAATCACCCCCTTCACCTGCCGGAGAAGAGGGTGCACGAGGGGGGCCAGTAGGCCCTTCGCCGCCCTGCTCGGCATGGGTTGCCATCGGTTTGCCATGGCTTTTGCCATCGCCCGATGGCAAATTGCCATCCATTTGCCTATTTCCCCAGCGTGCGGCCGCTCCTTTTTTTCCGGCCGCCGACCTCGCGGCGCTCACCTCCTTGTCGGGGAGGTACTCGGCGAAGTCGTGGATCATCCACCCGTCGTCGACCTGGTCCCAGAGCCTGACGTGAACGAGGAGGGAGGCCAGGTCCTTGCCGTCGGCGCCGGCGAAGCGGCGGGGCAGGGTGGTGGGGATGAAGCCGGGGACCTTGCCCTTCTTACGGGTGTTGCGGTGGGCGTAGGTCAGGCACAGCGTCCACAGGCCGACCGCCGCAACCCCTTGGTCCATGTCGAGCAGGGCGAGCACTTTCTCGTGGTCGTCGAAGGCGTCGTCAACGCGGGCCCATGCCATCAGAGCTTCGCTCCCTTGCGGCTGTTGCAGGGCGAGCACAGAGCCTGAAGGTTGTTCAGGGTCGTGCTGCCGCCCTTGGAGTACGGGGTGATGTGGTCGAGTTCCAGCTGCCGAGTCACCTGGCGGGGGCGGATCTGCGCACGCTTCGGAGGGCGTTCCTCGACGGTGAAGAGGGCGAAGCTGCCGTCGTACCCCTGCGGAACGGGAGGGGCCCATCCGCATGTCCGGCACGCGAAGCCGTCGCGCCGGTAAACCTCCAGTCGGAGGCTGGCGAATCGTGCGGGCCTCATCTTCTTGCGATGAGGCCTGCGGCTGAATGCCACGTTCGGTGCTCCAGTTGATCTAGTGGGTCGTTTCGGTCCGGAGCGGGGCCTGTCTTCGGTGCGCGGCCATGCCGGGGAGAGCTCCTGGCGGTGGTGTGGGCTCTGCGGCGGTCAGAACAGGGCGGCCTGCTCCGGCTCCCGCTCCTCGGGCTGCCCGTACGGTTCCTCCGTGACGGGCCCGGCTTCCTGCGCTCGCGTCCGGTGCTTCGGCGCGCACATCGTGCAGCTCAGGGCGGCGTACAGCGTCCGGCCGGGGACTCTGCCGGTGACGATCAGCACGGCGGGGCTCCTGCAGGTGGAGCAGCGCGAGATCCAGGGCATGGTGGTCTCCGCGGGGCCGGGGGCTGCTGCGGGTGTACCCGGTGTGGATCATGGCGTCACCTCCGCCTCGGGGTCTGGGGCAGGCTGGAGGATTCCTCGGACGAGACGCGACAGGTAGCCGTCGGAGAATCCGACCTCGCGAGCGATCACGGTCAGGGGTTCGCCAGCGGCCTGGCGGCGGCGGATGTCGGCGAGTTGGCTGAC
Source organism: Streptosporangium sp. NPDC000239 (assembly GCF_040300765.1). NCBI lineage: Bacteria > Bacillati > Actinomycetota > Actinomycetes > Streptosporangiales > Streptosporangiaceae > Streptosporangium > Streptosporangium sp. NPDC000239. The sequence continues at coordinate 151,474 of NZ_JBEPEI010000021.1, forward strand.
CGTGATGCGGCGCCGGGTTTGGACGCCTCTGGCCCGGCGGCCTCGTTGAGCTTTCTGGGCTGCGGCCTGGGTGCAGGGGCCGCATCGGCAGCCGTGGTTGCTGTAGGTGGATGCCGTGCCGTGGACGAGTTCGTGCACGGGTCGCCCTGTGCGCCGGGCTGCGACGCGGGTGACCGGGCCGCGTTTACCTCCCCCTCGTTCGGAGGGATCTGCGTACGAGCCGACTCGCCGGTCGGTCCCCCAGACCCGAGACGGCTGCTCGCCCTCGTGCCATAGCGCGAAAAAGGTGCGGCGGGCTTTGCTGACCAGCACTCTGAAGGTGGCCGGGGTGACGCCGAGCGCTTCCGCTGCCGCCCGGTAGTCGTCGTGAGCGGCGAGCGCCAGCAGGGCCTCACGGTGCCGGTCGGTCAGGCGGGGCCAGATCTGCCACAGCGCCGTGGCATCCACTACCCGCTCTTCAGGTGAGGGCGTGTGCCTGCCGAGGCCGGTCCAGTAGGCCGCGAACCGGGGCGCCTGGCCGCTGGCGTAGCGGAGGCTACGACCGTGGTGGCGCATGTCGATACGGAGGTGCTCGGCGATCGCTGCTTGCCCGGCAGCGATCAGCTCACCAGGCTCAGGAGGCTGGTCTGCGGCGTAGAGAGCTTCAGTGATCGCTGACCAGGCGACTTCGTGCCGGGTGTGGTAGTCGAGGCTGCCGCCGAAGGTGCGGCCCATCGAGAACCTGGTGAGGCGCTGCAAGTCGGCCAGGTTGTAGCCGTACCTGAGGGTGTGGACATCCTCCGGCGCCGGCGTCCAGGCCGGGTCGTCGTTGTCGTCACGGTCCCAAGGCGCAACGTAATAGGTGAGCTGGGCCATCAGCGCCTCCCTGCAGACTCAGCGGCAGCGGTGTGACACTCCTCGTGGCGGACGCAGAAGTGCAGCCCGGCGAAGGTCACTCCGCCCGGCATCCACGACAAGCACGCCAGCGCGGTGACGGCTTCGACGAACGTGTCGACGCAGTGCCTGCCGCCGAACTGCAGCTGATCGCCGTACTGGCC
>NZ_JBEPEI010000022.1:0-89923 GCF_040300765.1 Streptosporangium sp. NPDC000239
CAGCACCTCCGTGCCCTGGCGGACGAGCTCAAGGGCGAGCGAGGTGCCGAACCTGCCCAGCCCGATCACCACCACCGGGTCGTCTCTCCTGTCAGTCAACGATGATCCGCTCCTCGGGAAGCCCGTGCCGACGGGCGCGTTCCTACAGGACAAGCGTGGCACCGATGACGAGGAGACCGGACGTCGGCTCTATCCCGCGTACTCCAGGAGGACCCGGAGCTCACCCGCCTCGGGAACGCCGAGTTCCTCGTAGAGGGCCAGCGCCAGCCGTCCGTGCTCGTCCACCTGGTCGTGGTCGCCGAGCCGCCAGTGGGTCCACGCCAGGTCGGCCAGCGCCCGCGCCTGGACCTCGCGGTCGCCGAGCGTACGGCTGCGCTGGAGCACCAGGGTGTACAGGGTGAGCGCGTCGTCGTGGTGCGCGTACCGGTCGAGATAGGGCCGTATCACCAGGGACAGCAGGCTGAGGCAGATCTCGGGACCGTGGACGGCCGTGGCGATGATGTTGGCGCGCTCGGCGTCGAGCCAGGCGAGTGCCTCGACGGCGTCGCGGACGGGCGGGACCGGGGTGGCGGGCCGTGGGACGCCCTCCCGCTCGGCGACGCCGTACGGGAAGAGCCGGTCCATCGCCGCGCGGGAGCGGTGCAGGTAGTAGGCGAGCAGCCGCATGACGGCGCCGTCGTCCTCGGCGATCGAACGCGCGTGCTCGCGGAGCAGGTCGTGGAAGGTGTACCGGCCGGGTTCGAGCTGCAGGAGCATGTGGGCGTCGAGGAGGCTCTCAAGGAGGTCCTCGGCCTCCTCCTCCGGGATCCCGGCCAGCGCCGCCGCGCCGTACGCGTCGATGTCACGGCCGGGCACCAGTCCGAGCAGGCGGAACATGTGCCGTTCCCGCTCGTCCAGCTGCTCGTAGGAGAGGGCGAAGGCGGCCGAGACGCCGTCCAGGAGCCTGCGGTGGTCGCGCAGCCGTTCGGCCAGGTAGGCGACCGTCCAGCGCGGGCGGTGCTGGAGGCGGGCGGCGGCGATGCGGATGGCGAGCGGGAGGTACCCGCACAGGCGCAGCGTCTCACCTACGGCCTCCGGCTCGCGCCGGGCGCGTTCCCCCACGATCCGCCCGAACAGTTCGGTGGCCTCCTCCTCGTCGAGCACCTCGACGGAGAGCGCGTGGGCGCCGTCCAGTTCGACGAGCCGCCGCCTGCTGGTGACCAGGACGAGGGTGTCGGAGTGTCCCGGCAGCAGGGGCCGTACGTGCTCGGCGTCCGCGGCGTCGTCCAGTACGGCGAGCACGCGGCGACCGGCCAGTTCGGCACGCCAGAGGGCGCCGCGCTCCGCCGGTGTGACCGGGATGCTCTCCGCGGGCACCCCGAGCTGGCGCAGCAGGGCCTCAAGCGCGGCGGCGGCGTCGACCGGTTCCCGGCCCGCGGTGTGCGCCCCCAGGTCGATGAAGAGCTGTCCGTCCGGGTAGCGTCCGGCCATCCGGTGGGCCGCGTGGACGGCGAGCGTGGTCTTGCCGATCCCGGCCATGCCGTCGATCGTGACGACCGCCGCTCCACGGCGTTCCCCCACGAGCCGCTCCACCTCAGCGACCCGTCCGGAAAGATCGGAGAAATCGGGAATGTCGTAGGGCAGGAAGGTCGACCGACGGGCCGGAGCCGAGGCCTCGGCAGCCGGACGAAGGGACGGATCGTCCACCAGAACCGCCCGCTCCAGTTCGACGAAGGCGTGCCCGGGGTCGAGCCCCTGTTCCTCCGCGAGAGCCGTACGGTAGGCGCGCGCGGCGGCCAGGGCGTCGGCCTGCCGTCCCGACCGGTGCAGGGCGAGGACGAGATGGCCGTTGAGCCTCTCGCGCAGCGGGTTGGCGCCCACCTGGGCGGCCAGCTCGTCGAGCAGGTCGTCGTGCCGCCCCGCGGCCAGCCCCTCCTCGGCCAGGCGCTCGTAGGCGGAAAGCCGCCGGTCGTTCCACAGCTCCCTGGCGCCGGAGACGTAGTACGCGTGCACGTCCTCAAGCGCCTCGCCGTGCCACAGGTCCAGGGCCTCGCGCAGCGCGCCCGCGGCCACCAGCTCGGTGAACTCCCCCGTGTCGACCTGCCCCGGCTCGGGCTGCGCGACATAGCCGCCCGCCCGCGTCTCCAGCAGTTGTACGGCCCCGGCGGCGCGCAGCGCCTTGCGGATCACGGTGATCGAGGCGTGGATCTGCGACCTGGCGGTGTCGGGCCGGTCGTGGCCCCACATCGCGTCGATCAGCCGCTCGATGCTGATCACCCGGTCGGCGTTGAGCAGGAGATAGGCCAGCACGGCTCGGTGACGTGGGGCGATGTCCGGCAGCGGGGCGCCGTCGACGGTCATCCGAACGGGACCGAGCAGGGTGAAGCGCAGCATCGTCCCCCCATCACCTCCACATCGCGAGTGCATAGCGAACCTATCAATACGGACATCCATCCTGATCTCACACCAACCGCAACGGAAGGAACGAGGAACACCATGGAAGCCCGTATGAAGAACCCCGCCTCGATCATCCCCGGCGTCATCAAGCCGATCCAGGAGCTGATCCAGGCCGCCCAGTCGCAGGGCCTCCCCCAGGAGCTCATGGAGATGATCCACCTGAGGGTCAGCCAGATCAACGGCTGCAGCTTCTGTGTGGACGCCGGTCTGAAGAACCTGCGCAAGCTCGGGGAGAACGAGGACCGCATCGGCCTGGTCGTGGCCTGGCGTGAGGCACCGTACTACACCGACGCCGAGCGGGCCGCGCTGGAGCTGGCCGAGGCCTCGACCCGGCTGGCCGACCACTCCGACGCCGTCCCCGACGAGGTCTGGGACAACGCCGCCGACCACTTCGACGAGAAGCAGCTGGCCTCGATCCTGCTGATGATCGCCGTGACCAACCTCTTCAACCGGCTGAACGCCCCGATCCGCCAGGTCGCGGGCAGCTGGTAACCCCCACTTCCGAAGGAGAACAGACATGTCCGTGGTCCGCTCGCACCGCTACCACGTCGCCGACGGCGACCTTGAGGAGTTCCTCGCCCGCAGGAGCTCGCTGATCGAGACCGTCAGGGAGGGGCACCCCGGCCTCACCCACGCCGTGCTGATCCGGCTTGAGGACGGCGTCTACACCGACACCTGGCACTGGGAGAGCGGCGCGCAGATGGGTGCCGCGCTCGCCAGCCTGCCGACCATCCCCGAGGCTCCGCTGACCATGGCCCTCACCGCGGACGCCACCGCTCTGAACGGTCAGGTCGTCGACGAGCGCTGAACCCGGCTCCGGGTGAGGAGCGTCCCCTCCTCGACCATCCGCTCGACCGCGAGGGCCGGGTCGATCAACGCCTCCGGGGTGTACAGGCCCGGCGCCACGGGGTCTCCGCGCAGGCCGAGCAGCCGTTCGACGCCGAGGGCGACGCCGAGCGCGGTCAACGGCCGCTGCCCCAGGGGGTGCGTGATGTGGTGGGTCACGTCGAGCGGCGTCCCCTCGGGGCCGGTCCCCTCCAGGTCGATCCTGACCTCGACGGAGGCCGGTCCGCCCCGTCGCCTGCCCGAGGACTCGCCGACCACGAAGTCGAAGCGGACGTTCGGCGCGCCCGTCGCCAGCGCCAGGCTCGGCACGTCGGGGATGGCGACCGTCTGGCCGGGCAGTACGGTGCCGTCGGCGGTGAGCACCTCCACCTGGGCCTCCTGGCCGTCCACCCAGGTGAATACACCGTCACGGCGCACCAGCCCCGCCGAGGTCGCGGCCATCAGGCGTTCCATGTCCTCGACGGCGGCCGGACCGCCCCCGTCCAGTTCGTCCAGCACCAGCGCGACCCTGACGGTGTGGAGCCGGTGGAACTCGCGGGCCAGCTCCAGCGCCGCGAGGACGACGAGTCCGGCGCAGCCGTGACTGGCCAGCAGGATCGGCGCGGCCGAGGCCCGCTGTGCGCCGGCGAAGACCTCCGGCGTGAGGTCCACCAGGCCGTTGGAGATGCTGAGGTACGGCAGCCCGCGTTCCTGCGCGTAACGCAGCCCGTTGAGGTGGGAGTCCCACACCGTCGCGACCACCGCCGAGCACTCCTGGCCGTCCGGCAGGCCGAGGTCGTCGCGCCGCAGGTCGAGGGGGACGGCCGTGGCGGTGCCGAGTTCGTCGGCGACCCGCCGCGCGCGGCCGGGATCGCGGCCCGCGCCCGCCTGCCCGGAGCCGCCCATGATCAGTACCGGTTCCATCGGGTTTCCTCCCGTACAGCTAAGCTACGTTTTGTAGGCTACAGGTTGTAGCTTAAGCTGGGACCGCGACGCAAGAGGAGGACGATGGCCGCATCACCGACCCGCCTGTCCAAGCAGGAGAGACGGGAGCAGTTGCTGGAGACCGCCCTGGCGGTCGTGCGCGTCCAGGGCGCCGACGGCCTGACCCTGCCCACCCTGGCCGAGGCCGCCGAGGTGAGCAGGCCGATCGTCTACGACCACTTCGGCACCAGGAACGGCCTGCTGACCGCGCTCCACCGGCGGCTCGACGAGCAGCACCGGGCCGCGCTGACCCGCGCGCTGGGCGAGGCCCCGCCGACCGGCCCCGAGGTCGCCCACGTCATGAGCGCGGCCTACTTCGCGTGTGCCACCGCCATGCCGGAGTTCAACGCCGTCACCGCCGCCCTGAAGGGAAACCCGGAGATGGAGGTGATCCAGCGCGAGATGCTCGACGACTACACCGACCTGATGGCCACCGCGCTCGCCCCGCACTCCGTCCTCGGCGTCCGGGCGCTCCGGCTGCGCTGTGTCGGCGTGCTCGGCGCGGCCGACGCGATCGCCGCCGAACTCAACCACGGGCGGACGACCCTCGACGACGCCGTCACAGCGCTGACCGACCTGATCGTGAGCGCCCTCTCCCAGCCCCTTCCTCAGGTCTCCCAGGCGCGGTAGACGGCCGTCGCGATCCGGACGAACGACCTGACCAGCGGGTTCGCGTCGCCCGTCCGCCACGCCACGACCACACGACTGGGCGCCATGTCGGCCAGCGGCACCACGGTCAGCTCCTCCGGCGGGGTGTGCCCGAGCGGGGACATCCCGACCGTGCCGTTCCAGAGCACCGCATGCAGGCACTCCTGTACGGCGCGCACCACCGGACCCTCCCGGGGCTCGCCGCCGTTCCAGTAGGTCCGCCAGAGCGGATCGACGCCGTCGGGAAACTGGAACCAGCGCCGCCCCGCCAGGTCGGCCAGGCTCAGCCGGTCACGGCGGGCCAGCGGGTCGTCGGCGCGCAGCACCGCGCCGACCGGGTCGGCCCGCAGCTCACGCGCCGTCAGACCGGTCTCGTCAAACGGCCCGCGCGTCAGGGCCACATCGACCAGCCCGGCGCGCAGCCCGCAGGTCGGATCGGTCAGGTCGGTCTCCCGGACCCGGATCTCGACGTCCGGGTGCCTGCGGCGGTACGCGGCGGCCAGCCGGGTCGCGCCCCGGTCGGTGCCGTCGCCCAGGATGCCGACGGTGACGGTCGCGGCCCCCGCCGCGGCGGCCACCCGCACCCGTACCCGCTCCGCCTGTTCGAGCAGGACGCGCGCCTCGTCGAACAGCACCGCCCCGGCCGGGGTGAGCCGGACCCCCGAGGGGGAACGGTGGAACAGGACGGCGCCGACGTCGGTCTCAAGCCGCCTGATCGCCCGGCTCAGCGGCGGCTGGCTCATGTGCAGCCGGGCGGCCGCCCGGCCGAAGTGGAGTTCCTCGGCGACGGCCACGAAATACCGCAGCGTGCGTAGCTCCATGACCGGCGACGATACCCGCAGGGCATCGCCGCCACCCAACAGGACTTGGACCGCGAAGGCCTCACAGCGCTGCAATCAGGACATGACCCACGAACCCATACCCGACCCCGTCGTCCAGGTCTCCGGCGCCCAGGAGATCGCCCCCGGCCTGCTGGTGATCCCGAACCACCGGGCCGGGCTCGTACCCAACATCGGCGTCATCGGCGGCACGCGAGCCGTACTGGTCGTCGAGACGGGTATCGGCACCGCCAACGCCGAGCAGGTCCTCGCCTTCGCCTCGGAGGTGGCGGCGGGCCGCAGGCTGTACCTGACCACGACGCACTTCCACCCCGAGCACGCCTTCGGCGCGCAGGTGTTCTCCGGCGAGGCCACCTACCTGGTCAACCGCGCCCAGGCCGACGACCTCAGGACCAAGGGACAGGGCTACCTGGAGATGTTCCGCGGCCTGGGTGAGACCGTCGCCCGCCGCCTGGACGGCGTCACGGTGCCCGTCCCGGACCTGGTCTACGACGACACCCACGACCTGGACCTCGGTGGTCGCACCGTACGGCTGCGCCCGACCGGCCGGGGCCACACGAGGGGCGACCAGGTGGTCGAGGTGCCGGACGCCGGTGTGCTGTTCACCGGGGACCTCGCCGAGACCGGGCAGTTCGCCATCTTCCCCTGGTTCCCGCCGTACGACACCGACGTCTCCGGTGTGGGCTGGCTGGCGGTGCTGGACCGGCTGGCCGCCGCGGGCCACAGGACCGTGGTCCCCGGCCACGGCGACCTCGGCGGCCCCGAGGTGCTCACCGGCGTCCGCGACTACCTGCGCGAACTGCGTGCGGAGACCTGGCTGCGGCGCGACTCGGCGGCCGACGAGGCCGAGATCGTCGCCGAGGTCAGGGCCCTGCTCGTCGAACGGCACCCCGAGTGGACCGGCCACGAGTGGATCGAACGGGGCGTCGGCTGCCTGTGCGCCGAACACGCCGAACACGCCGGGCACACGGAACACACGGGGTCCTCGGCGCACGCCGGGTGACCTATCGGGCCGTGAACCTCCGGGAGGAGCGGACCCGGCGGCCGAGCAGGGCCAGCAGGGCGGCCATGACCACGCCGACGGCCGCCAGGCTGATCCGGTCGGCCACCGTGTCGGCGTTGGAGACCAGCCCGAAGGCCGTGTGGGCGACCAGGGCCCCGGCCGCCAGGGCCAGGCTGTGCCCGTCGGTCCACAGCCCCCCGGCCGTCCAGCGGCGCAGCAGCCACCCGGCCCCCACGGCCAGTACGGCGGCGGCCGTCATGGGCACCGCGACCCACCCGCCATGGGTGAAGAAGGGCCGGGTCGCACCCCCGAAGGGGAACAGCAGCGCCAGGTACCCGAAGACCACGACCACACCGAACACCCCGGCCACAACGAGCCCAGGCGGTCCAGCCGGTCCGGTCGGCTTTGCCGGACCGGTCAGCCCAGTCGGTTTTGCCGGTTTTGCCGGACCGGCCAGTCCGGTCGGTTCGGTCGGTCCGGTCAGTCCGGTCCGTCCGGCTGGTTCGGCCGATTCGGTCAGCCCGACCGGTTCGGTCAGTCCGGTCGCTCCGACCGGTCCAGCCGGTCCGGTCGATCCGGTCGATCCGGTCGATCCGGTCGGGGAGACGCCCGTGGGGAACCGCAGTCGCAGGCCCGCCGCCGTCAGCAGGGCGACCACGGCCGCGCATCCGGCCAGGACCGCCGCCGGAGCCCGGTATCCGGGGTCGATGCTCGTCACCACGGTCACCCGCAGCAGCAGCGCGCCCAGGACGAAGACCGTCCCGGCCGACCAGAGACCCAGCCTGCCCAGATAGGGCCGGTCACGCAGCGAGGGAAAGACCAGGTCGGTCAGCAGGATCGGGATCACGGCGCTGAAGACCGCGTGGTAGGGGATCTGCAGCTCGGCGTAGGCGCTGTTCAGGCCCAGGATTCGGGGCGCCCACCCGGCGGCGCCGTACATCGTGGGGCTGCTCAGCGCCTGCAGGGCCAGGCCCTCCTCGACGACGCCGTAGGCCGCGCCGAGCAGCAGCACCCCGGCCCAGCCCGTCCCGGCCCGCCGTACCAGCTCGCGCACCAGGACGGTGCCCGCGCCGTAGATCGGGATCCACAGCAGCAGGATCCACGCCATGCGGAGCGGCGGGTTGCCGAGGGTGAACTCGGCCACGAGCGGTGTGACCACCGCGAGCAGCAACGCGGCCCGGCGGCCGCCTTTCCGGTTCGCTGTCATACGGCGATCGTGTTCCGCGCCTCCCCTCCGGGGCCTGTGCCTCCGGGCCTGTCCGTGGCAACCCGGGTGAGGAGTCGGCGGCGACCTCGGACCCGCCCGTGGCAACCCAGGTAAGAGAGTGGCGGCGACTTTGGTTGCTGCCCACGGCCGATCCCCCCGATTACGCTGAACGCCCGTGATGGCAGACGTACGGCCCGGCCCCGCCAGGACCACCTGGGACCGGGCGACGCGGGCGGGCGGCCTGGTCTGCGCGTTGGTCTCGGCGGTCGCGGTCGTGTGGGGCGAGCTCGGCGACACCTGGCTCCCCGTCGACGTGGCCGGTGGCGTGGTGGCGTGCGCCGCGCTGTGGCTGGCACGCCGCAGGCCCGCCACCATGGCGCTGGTGGCCGTGGCCATCTCGGTGCCCGCCGCCTCGGCGTCGGTCGCGGCGGGGGTCGCGACGCTGATGGCGGCCCTGTACCGGCGTTCGGCCGTCGCGGTCGGCGTCGGTGCCGCCTGGACGGCCGCGACGCTGACGCGCTTCTGGATCCGGCCGCCGGGGCTGGCGCCGTACCCGGTGTGGGCCCTGGTCGCGGTGCTGTTCGGGGTGGCGCTGACCGGGTGGGGGATGCTGGCGCGGGCCCGCCGTCAGCTCGTGCTCTCGCTGGTCGAACGGGCCCGCAGAGCCGAGGAGGAGCAGCGGCGCCGCGCCGAACAGGCCCGCCACGCCGAACGCCTGGTCATCGCCCGTGAGATGCACGACGTGCTGGCGCACCGCCTCTCACTGCTGGCACTGCACGCCGGGGCGCTTGAGTTCAACGCGAAGGCCGACCCGGCCGAGGTGGTCGAGGCGGCCTCGGTGGTGCGCGCCAACGCGCACCAGGCGTTGCAGGAGCTGCGCCAGGTCATCTCGGTGCTGCGCGAGGCCCCCGTCCTGGCCGAACTGGACCTGCGGTCCCTGGTCGAGGAGGTACGGCGGGCGGGCGCCCGGGTCGAGTCGCACGACGGCGGAATACGGCTGCCCGACCTGCCGGGCGCCACGGCACGGGCCGCCTACCGGATCGTCCAGGAGGGCCTCACCAACGCCCTCAAACACGCGCCGGGACGGCCGGTGGCCCTGCGTCTCGACGGCGCCCCCGGCCGGGGACTGACCGTCGAGGTCCGCAACCCCGTCGAAGCGTCCGGCCCCACCGAGGGACCCTTCCCAGGCTTCCACGACGAGAGGTCCCTGCCCGGCGAAGATGCCTTTCCCGGCTCTTCTCGCTTCCCTGGCTTTCCCGGTTCACCTGGCTCTTCCGGCTTCTCCGGTTCTCCCAGATTCCCTGGTCCTCCCGGCTCTCCCGGCTCTCCCGGTCTTCCTGGCTCTCCCGGAGAGGGTGCCGGGCTGGCCGGGGTACGGGAGCGGGCCGAACTGGCGGGCGGCCGGGTCGAGCACGCCGGAGTCGAGGGCGAGGAGTTCCACCTGACGGTCTGGCTACCATGGCCGGCATGACGGCCATACGCGTACTGGTCGTGGACGACGACCCGCTCGTCAGGGCGGGGCTGACGCTGATGCTCAGGGGCGCCGACGAACTGGTCGTGGTCGGCGGGGTGGCCGACGGCGCCGACGTCGGGTCCGCGGTCGACACCCACACGCCCGACGTGGTGCTCATGGACATCCGGATGCCGGGCCTGGACGGGATCGACGCCACCCGGCTGCTCCGACGACGGCCCGCCCCGCCGTACGTCATCATGCTGACCACGTTCGACGCCGACGAGCACGTCTTCGGCGCCCTGCGCGCCGGGGCCGACGGGTTCCTGCTCAAGGACACCCCGCCGGAGGGCATCGTGGACGCGATCCGCAGGGTCGTGGCCGGTGAGCCGATCCTGTCCCCGAGCGTGACCCGGCGCCTGATCGCCCACCTGGCGCCGGAGACGGACGACCGCCGCCGTGACGACGCCGACCGGCTGCTGTCCAGGCTCAGCGGCCGCGAACGCGAGGTCGCCGACGCGGTCGGCCGAGGCCTGTCCAACGGGGACATCGCCGCCGAACTCCACATGAGCGTCGGCACGGTCAAGGGCTACATCTCCCGCATCCTCACCAAGACCAACCTGGACAACCGCATCCAACTAGCCCTCATAGCCCACGACGCTCCTCGTTAGGACGCGCTCCCCCTCCCCGGGGCGTAGCCATGACCTCGTGACTCCGCGCTGGAAACCGCTGTCTCAGTCGCCCTGGGACCAGGCGGCGACCGGGAGGGAGAGGTAGACGCCGAAGTCGGTCAGGCCGGTCGCGGCGGCGACGGCCTCGTGGAGGCCGTCCACCCGTTCCTGCCGGTCGACCGCCCTGCTCTCGAACCACTTGGACCTGACCTCGATCACCACGTCCAGGCCACAGCGGTCAAACGGCCCCAGCGCCCGGAAGCGGATCTCGACGTCGCCCGGCTGCAGGTCGCCGTCATACGGCTCCTCAGGACACTCGACGGCCACCGACACCAGGTGCGGCAACACCTCCCCGAGCTCACGAAGCTTCGTCTCGGCGATGTCCGGTCGATGGGTGACCTCAACCAACGGCATCAGAGCACCTTATTCTTTTACGACGCCTGGCGGCGTCGCGGGTTCGGGCGCCCCGAGTCGGCGCTTTCCCTCGTCGCTGTGTCTCTTTGCGACGCCTTCGGCGTCGCGGGCTCGGGCGCTTCGGGTCGGTGTCTTCCCTCGTCACTCCGTCGCTTCGCTCCTGCGTTCCTCAGTCCAGACACCGACGCGCCCAAGCCGACACCCCTCACACACGGCACCGGTACCCCAAACCCTTTTCCCGGGGGATTGGGGTGTTCAGGCCGGGTTCCTTGTGATGTGGCCGGGTGGCGGAACGGGAGAACTCCTTGGAGGCCGGTTGGGTTCATCCGGCGTTGAGGAGGGTCTTGATGTCGCTTTCTCGGTAGCGACGTTGGCGGCTGGGAGTTCTCGCCGAGGGGCTACGACCGGTCAGGGGGGTGTCAGGTAGGAGGCCAGGGTGCCCCGGTTGCGTTGGAGGCCGTCGATGCGTTCGTCCATGGCGGCCAGTTCGCCGTTCAGGATGTCCCACAACTCCGCGCACCAGTCGAAGTCCGGGCGTTCACCCCGCGCGCACGGCAGCACGGAACGGATCACCTCGGTGGACAGACCGGCCTTCAGCAGGGCGCGGATCTGGCGCACCGTGACCACGGAGTCCTCGTCGTAGTGGCGGTAGCCGTTCGTCCCCCGGCCGGTGTCGAGCAGCCCCTGCTCCTCGTAGTAGCGCAGCGAGCGCGGACTGGCCCCGGTTCTGCGGGACAGCTCCCCGATCAGCATGTACCCCTCCCGGCGGGTTGACCCTTCCACTGGTGTGAAGCCCTAACGTCGCCCCAGGAACGGACATTCCACACACGTCTGGAGCGACGCATGTCCTCTTTCGTTGTTCACCGTGACGGCCACGAGGCGAGCGCCGAGGAGCTGGCGCCACTCGCCTTCGCGGGCTACGCCCACTTCACCGCCATGCAGGTGCGCGAAGGACGGGTCCGGGGCCTCGACCTCCACCTGGAGCGGCTGAGGGTCGCCTCGATGGAACTGTACGGCCGAGCCCTGCCCGACGACCGGGTGCTGGCGGGTCTGCGGACGGCGCTCCGGGCCGGTCCGGCCGACCTGTCGCTGACGGCCACGGTCTACTCCCCCGCGGGCGAGTTCACGCGGGCGGAGGCGGAGCCCTCGCTGCTGGTGCGCACCGGTCCTCCCGCGACCGCCCCGCGCGGACCGCTCGCCCTGACGGCGGTCGAGTACGAACGGGTGCTCCCGGCCGTGAAGCACGTCGGCGAGGTCGCCAAGACGTACTTCCTCCGTCAGGCCGTCGAGCGGGGCTTCGACGACGCCGCCTTCGTCGACCGCCGGGGACGGCTCAGCGAGGCGTCGATCTGGAACCTGGCCTTCTGGGACGGTGCCGCCGTGGTGTGGCCCGACGCCGAGAAGCTGGGCGGGATCACGATGGGGATCGTACGGCGCCGCCTTGAGCGCCTCGGTGTGCCCCAGCGCGTCCAGGAGATCACGCTCGACGACCTGCCCGCGTTGGCGGGGGCCGTGGTCATGAACTCCTGGTCACCGGGGATCGCGGTACACCGGATCGGCCCCGCCCCCCTGCCGGAGGCACCTGACTTCGTCGAGACACTCCATCGGGCCTACCGTTCGGAACCCCTCACGGCACCCTGAGGTTGTGTCCCCGGGCATGCTCCTGTCGTGTCAGGAAATAATGGCGTGTGACGGAAAGGGGCGGCATTTGGTGACTCAGGGGGACCGGCTGCCGGTGGCTCCGACCGATCCGCACCGGCCACGCGTCGCCAGGGTCACCCAACCGCCGACCGTCGGACAGGAGAGGTGAGAAAGGCCCGCGCGCCGCGGCGGCCTGCGGAGATCCACGCCGCCGGGGAGCAGGTGTTCCGGTTCTTCCCGGACGGCGTCGTGCTCGACGTGCTGGTGAAGCCCGCTCCCGGCCCCGAGGAGGGGCGGGCGATCGCGACGTGGCTCAACCGGGACGTCCCGCTCGGGGGCGTCCATGTCGCCCGCTACGACCTGCGCGACGGGGTCGTCTCCTTCACCACGCGAAGCCACTTCCTGGACGGAGCCGTCGAGGCGCGGGGAACCTGGCGCGGGGGACGGCTCGTCCTCGATCTGCGTGAGGCGGGCCGTACTCGGACCGGTGTGGTCTTCACCCGCATCTGGCCCGCCTGAGCGGGCACGCCGTGAGCGGGGGCGTCGCGGGCAGGAGGGCGGTCGCCGAAGCGGTGTCCCGGGGCACAGGGCGACCGCGGCGGTACGGGGTCACGTCCGGACGGCGGGTTACCCCAACCAAGGGAATCATCCCGGCCGGGTGGCCGGGAACGCGTCAGGTCAGTGGAGAGGACGCCCCGGCCGTACCGACCGGCGACACGTCCGTCCATGGCAGCTGGCTCGGCGGGACCTCAGCCGCCGATCCGAGCGGGCCGCCGACTCATCGTGACGCCGATGGCGGCCGTGACGTAGAACCCGTCCGGACTGATCTGCGTCACGCCGTTGAGACGAACCTCCCGTACCACGGCCATGGCGGGTGCTCTCGACGCCGCCGGGGACCGGTGAGCCGTCCGGGAGATAGGGGCCGGACGGCGGCCTTCCTATCGTTGCGGTAACCGAGGGAGGCGGGGTTAGCGTCTGGACACGTCCAGCGAGACCAGGCGAAAGGGATGTGCGATGAGCAGGATCGTGGTGTTCGGGGCCGGAGGCAACGCGGGCAGGAGGGTCGTCGCCGAGGCGGTGTCCCGGGGGCACGCGGTGACGGCGGTGGTGCGGGACCCCGGCGGGCACGAGGGGGTACGGGGTCACGGTGTCACGCTCGTCGCGGGGGACGTGACCCGGGCGGAGAGCGTGGCGGCCGTGGCGGCCGGGCACGACGCCGTGATCTCCACGGTCTACCGGGCGGACGTGCCCGCGGACGAGTTCTACACCTCGGCCGCCGACGCGCTGGTCGCGGGTCTTTCCCGGGCGGGTGTGGAGCGGCTGGTCACGGTCGGGGTCGGCACCGCCCTTGAGGTGGCGCCCGGGGTGGCGATGCACGACACGCCGGACTTCCCCGAGGAGTACCGGCGTTTCTCCGTCGGGCACTCGTCGGAGATCGCGATCCTCGCCGGGAGCGGGCTGGACTGGGTCGTGGTGACCCCTCCCCCGGTCTTCCTCGACGCCCAGGCCGAGCGCACCGGGGTCTACCGCGCCGGAGGCGGCGCCGTACTGCCCGCCGAGGAGGGTGCCCCGGCGTTCTCCTACGCCGACCTCGCGGTCGCGCTCGTCGACGAGGCGACCGAGAGGAGGCACACCCGCGCGGTGGTCGCGGTCGCCTGACCCGAGAACCCGAAGCACCCGGAACCCCGAAGCACCCGAAAACCCGAGAGCCCGAAGCACCCGGAACCCGGAAGGCCCGGAACCCGGAAGGCCCGAAGGACGGGAGGCCCGAAGGACGGGAGGGTCAGACGGCGGCGTCGTAGGCCTCGCGGGCCGCCTCAAGCTCCGTCAGGTGCTCCTCGGACCACCGGCACCAGGCGTCCATCGGCCCGAGCAGGGACCGTCCCAGGTCGGTCAGTTCGTACTCGACCCTGGGTGGGACGCCGGGGTAGGCGGTGCGGGTGACGAAGCCGTCACGCTCCATCGCCCGCAGCGACTCCGTGAGGACCTTCGGGGTGATGCCCCGCAGCGGGACCTGGAGTTCGGAGAAGCGCCGCCGCCCCGGCTCCAGACAGACCATGATCTTGAGCGCCCACTTGTTGTGCATCCTCATCGGCGGGACGATGTTCCGGCAGCCGGCGAACATGTCCGGATCAAGTGGTTCGCTCATGTCCGTCACACTACTCAGGCCACCATGCTCTGCTCGTCCAGCTCGGTCAGTTGTACGGTGCACAGCCCGCCGCGTTCGGTCTTCACGTCGGTCACCTTGAGCTGCGTGCCGGGGGTGAGGATGAACTCCTCCTCGCCGGTGAACGCGGAGAACGCCCGGATGCCCACGGCCCGGGTGGGACGCACCTCGAAGAGCGTCCGCTTGCCCCGGCTGCCCAGGAAGCCCCTGGCGACGTCCAGCTCGGAGGTGCAGGAGGAGACGCCCCACCATGTCACCGTACGGCCGAGCGGATACTGGGCCCGCAGGTCGAGCGAGACGCCGCGCCACAGCGGTTGCCGGTGGGCCGGCAGGTTGGAGACGGCCGCGAACAGCAGGCGCAGGTACGGCAGGTAGGGGACGATCCGGGTGCGGTCGGGGTCGCGCAGGGTGGCGTTGATCCGCCGGTAGAAGTCCGACTCGCAGGTGTAGAGGTACAGCGCGGCGGCCTCCTCCGCGGACAGGACACCCGCCTTCCGCGCACCGAACTCGTGCGCCCGCCGTACGTGCCCGCCGAGGCCGGACAGCAGTCGTTCGACGGGCTCGACGGCCTTGAGGAAGTCCATGAGCGGGGTGTCGAAGACGCCGGTGATCGCGGGCAGGAGCAGGCCCTCGTCCTTGACGCTGGCGAGCCGCTCCAGATAGAGCTGGTGGAGTTCCATCGTCGAGGCGATGAACTCCCCCATGCGGCCGGCGGTCTCACCTCCGGCGGCCGTGTTCCACCCCTTGCTGGGCAGCCAGTCGATCTCGTCGGTGCCCAGTGCCCTGAGGGCGTTGTTCACCGCGCCGAAGTGGTCGCCGTCGCAGAAGATGTCGCCCTGGGCCGCCGGGTTGGGGTGGTCGATGTGCCAGACCGTGACCTCGGGATACTTCCTCTCCAGGCGCTGGACGATCGCCTTCAGGTTGCGGGCGTGCGCTCCCCACCAGGCGAAGACGATGCCGCGGTCCTCCTCGTCCTCGGCGTCCCGCTTGGCCTTGAGGATCTCCTCGACGATCGTCTCGACGACGGGCTTCCAGAACCCGGTGTGCCTGGCGGTGCCCATCGCCCCGTCGCCGCTGACGGTCAGGGCGGCGTTGAGCAGCAGCACGCCCTGGGTGAGCATCGCCTGGAACCACTCCGGCGGCTGTACGGTCTCGTGCTCCTTGAGCAGCGCGCGGATGTCGGCAATCGGTGTCTTCTTGGGGATGCCGTACTTCCACATGGCCGCCGCCTTGATGATGCAGCGGATGCTCACGACCTTGCCGAACTGGCTGTCGCTCCAGTCGTGGAAGGTGTTGTCGAACATGGCGATGCCGGTGGCGCTCTCGGCCCTGGGGTAGGGGTTCTGGCCGAAGACGACGACCTTCCACCTGTGCGGCGGGTTGGGCTTGAGGGCCTGGAAGGTCAGTTCCCGCACGGGCACGATCTGCGGGTCACGGTTGGGGCCGATGAACTGGTCGCGCCCGGGTTGCTGCTCGATGACCGGCTTCAGGAGCGGCAGCCAGTCCTCGCCCCCGGCGAAGAGCTCGGCCAGGGCCAGCGGGTCGTTCGGGTCGGGCGGGGTCTTGCCGTCACTCATCGTGAGCTCCTGGTCAGCGTGCCGTACGGACAACGGATGGGGCGGATCGGGGGGAATTGTGCCGTCTGGAAGCCCTGGATGCGATCTCCGGGACGGCCTCACCAAGCATGATCCAAATTGTCAGTCCGGCAGGATATTTTCGGATATGTCGGAAAGAACCTCCTGCGACTGGAGCACATCCATGGCCGTCGAACACGTGAAGTCACCGCTCAGGGTCGTGCTGACGGACGTCAACACCGAGGTGGTGCAGTCGTGGCTGGCGGCGTTCGCCGACACCCCCGAGATCGACATCGCCAGGGGGTCGATCCTCGACCAGAACGTCGACGCCTGGGTCACCCCGACCAACTCCAAGGGCCGGATGGACGGCGGAGTCGACGCGGTCATCAAGCGGCACCTCGGGGCGGGCATCCAGCTCCGGGTCCAGCGGGCGATCAAGGACGAGTTCGGCGGGACGCTCCCGGTCGGCAGCGCCGTGTGCGTGCGCTCCGGGGCGGTCACCCCGAAGTTCCTCATCTCGACGCCGACGATGACCCGTTCGGCGCAGGACGTGAGCGAGACGCTGAACGTCGCACTGGCGTGCGCCGCCGCCTTCCAGGCCGTCCACATGCACAACAGGAACGAGCCCGGCGCCATCACCTCGGTCGCGCTGGTCGGCATGGGCGCGGCCACCGGCCAGGTCCCCGCCCGGGTCTGCGCCAACCTGATGTGGACCGGCTACACCCTGTTCAACGACCACTCCTTCCAGGACTACGACGACCTGCGCGAGACGGTCGTCAAGCAGCTCGACGGCATCGACGAACGCCCCGAGGAGCGGGTACGGATCGTCCCGCCCGGGCGCCGCTGACGCCGAGGTGCCGGGCCGTACACAGAGAAATGCCAGGAAGGCTGGGTAACGTGCCTCGCCATGAACTGGCAGCGCACGGTCAGCAAGGCCCTGGTCAGGGTCACCGGATTCCAGCTCAACCGGGTGAGGGACGCCCCTGAGGAGGAGCGGGAGCCGATACGGCCTCCCGCCGACCCGGTGACCGACCGGCTGCTGACCGCGCCGATCTTCGTCCTGTCCCCCGTCAGGTCGGGCTCCACGCTGCTGCGGGCGCTGCTCAACGCCCACTCCATGCTGCACGCCCCGCACGAGCTGCACGTTCGCAGGCTGAGCGTGGACTTCGGCACCTCACTGTCGAAGCGGGCGATGGAGGCCCTCGGCCACAACGGAGCCGACCTGGAACACCTGCTGTGGGACCGGGTCCTGCACCGGGAACTGGTCCGCAGCGGCAAGTCCTTCATCGTCGACAAGACACCCGCCAACGCCTTCGCCTTCGAACGCATCGCCACCTGCTGGCCCGACGCCCGCTTCGTCTTCCTGCTGCGGCACCCGGCCTCCATCGCGAAGTCCTGGCACGAGGCCAGCCCCGAGCGCCGTACGCCGCAGGAGGCCGCGCTCGACGCCCTGCGCTACATGAAGGCCGTGCAGCGGGCGCGGCGGGCGCTCGACGGCCTGACCGTGCGCTACGAGGACCTGACCGAGAACCCGAGGCGGGAGACCCGGCGTCTGTGCGACTTCCTCGGCGTCCCCTGGGAGACCGGGATGCTCGAATACGGGGAGCAGGAGGTGCTCCAGAAGGGCCTCGGCGACTGGAAGGACAAGATCCGCTCGGGAAGCGTGCAGCCGGGGCGTGCCCTCCCGGCCCCCGACGAGGTCCCCGAGGCGCTGCGCCCGATGGCCGTCACCTGGGACTACCTGGCGGCCCCGTGAGAGTCCGCTACCTGCTCCTGCACGCCTACGGGATGGGCGGCACGATCCGCACCGTGGTCAACCAGGCCAACGCGATGGCGCGGGCCGGGCACGAGGTGGAGATCGTCAGCGTCGTACGGCGCCGCGACGCCCCCCGCTTCCCCATCGACCCCCGGGTGCCGGTCACCGTCCTGGCCGACCAGCGCGCCGGGATACCCCAGGACTCGCTGGGCCGCAGGGCCTGGCGGAGGGTCCGCGGGAAGGTCGTGCCGCCCGGCGAGTTCGCGGCGGCCTACTTCACCGAACGGGTCGAGAGGGCCGTCGCCGACTACGTCTCCTCCCTGCGGGACGGCGTCCTGGTGACCACCCGTCCCGCGCTGAACCTCATCTCCGCCCGCCGTACCCCCAGGAGTGTGGTCCGGGTCGCGCAGGAGCACATCAACCTGGCCACCCACCCGGAGACCGTCCGGCGGCAGATCGCCCGCCACTACGGCAGGCTGGACGCGGTCGCGACGCTCACCGGGACCGACCGCGCCGACTACCAGGCGCTGCTGCCGGACACCCCGGTCGTGCGGATCCCCAACGCGATCCACCCCCTCGACCGGGCGCCGTCCCGGCAGGACGACCGCCTGGTGGTGGCCGCCGGGCGGCTCGTCCCGCAGAAGGGCTTCGACCTGCTCGTCCCGGCCTTCGCCCAGGTCGTACGGCACCGCCCCGACTGGCGGCTGCGCCTGTACGGCACCGGCCAGGGGAAGGCCGCGTTGCGCGCGCTCGTCAGGGAGCACCGGGTCGGCGACAACGTCACCCTGATGGGACGCAGCGACCGCCTCGACCGGGAGCTGGCCCAGGCGTCGGTCTACGCGCTCAGCTCCCGCTTCGAGGGACTGCCGATGGTGATGATCGAGGCCATGGCCCACGCCCTGCCGGTCGTCGCCTTCGACTGCCCGACCGGCCCGCGTGACGTCCTCACCGACGAGGTCGACGGGCTGCTCGTACCGCCGGGGGACGTGGACGCCCTGGCCGGGGGACTGCTGCGGCTGATCGGCGACCGCGAGCTACGGCTGCGGATGGGGGCCGCGGCCGTGCGGACCTCCCGGGACTACTCCCCGGAGGTCGTGACGCCGATGTGGGAGCGGCTGTTCGCCGAACTCCTGGGCCCCGCCCGGCACTGAGCCCGGCTTTCCCGCGTCCGGGCCGTACCCGGAGCACGGGGCCGTCACCACGGGCAGGTCACACGCCTCCCCGGTCGTTCAGTTTCACCGCCATCTCACGGGCGAACTGGCCGAGCCGTTCCTTGGGCAGGGCGCCGCACAACTCGTTCAGCAGCGCCGTCACGACCGAAAGCTCCGCCCTGTCCAGCAGCGCGAGCCGTTCCCCGGTGCCGTTCTTCTCGATCCAGGCGCGCAGCTGGGCCTCGTGGTCGTCCCGGGAGATCGGTCTGCCGTCGGCGCCACGGGCCATGGAGGTGACCGGCGGGGCCACGTTGCGGTCGTACAGCCCGGCCCGGCGCCCCGCCCGGAGATACCAGGCCGCCTCCACCGCGGCCCGTTCGCGTTCGCCGTCGGTCAGCTCCTCCCACGCCGGGTGGGACGTCCCCTCGTTGAGGAGTCTGTGGCGTGTCGCGGCGAGCTTCTCGGCGTGCCCGCGTTCGGTGTCGTCGGCGTAGTGGAAGGCGATGGGCATGCTGGTCCTCTCCGCCAGGAAAACCTGGCACCGGTCCTGGCGCAGCAGGGGCGCGGTTCTCCGCCCAGCATCCCAGAGGATTCGGCGGACACGGAACCGCGGTGTCCACGGGCCGGACTCCGGCGGCTCATCGGCCTGTGGTCACACCTCCGCCGTCTGGTCGTCGGCCCAGAAGTCGAACAGCTCGTCGGCGCTCAACTCGTCGAAGGGACGGTCGGGAGGAACCCGTCCGGTCACCAGGACCCACGTCGTCACCAGCAGCGCCAGCAGCCGGTCGTCCTCGGGGTCCCGGCCGGGGGTGCGCACGAAGGTATGGGAGATGTCTACGCGCGACATGGACTCGCCTCCATGAGGGGTAGGCGGGAGGGTTCCCCCAACCCTCCGCCCCCCGAAGCCCGGCCGCCACCACTCCAAACGTCTCCGGACGGATCCGGAAAACCCCTCCTCCATATCAGGCGGCCGTCGTTCCACAGCCGGCTGACTCCTTCCACGGTCTCCGAACCCGCGAAGAATCCACATTTCCCGCACCCTCGCGCACTGGATCCCACGAACAGGCTTCGTAGATCATGAAGGGTCGGAATCCGCACCGGTTGGAGTCACTGTGGCCCTGAAAGAACGGTCTTCGATGAGTTCGATCGGCGCGCCGGGGTTTCCCCTGATCGGTTCGCTGGCGGTCGTCGCCCTTCTGCTCCTGTACGGGGCGAGCTACCCCGGCGGTGTCTCCCTCTGGGTGCTTCCCGTTCTCCTGGTGGCCCTCGTGCTCGGAGTGATCTGGTTCGGCCGCCTCGTCGCCAGGCTTCTCAACCCGGTGACCCGGCCGGACGTCAGGCGGAACCTGCCGCGCTGGGCGGCGCCGCCGGCCATCGGGCTCCTGGTCCTCGCCCTGGTCATGGCGGGGGAGCCGGCGAAATCCAGGTTCGCCCTGTCCGAGCAGGCCTTCGAAAGGGTCGCCCGGTCGGCGGTGGCGGGGGACGCCGACTGGAAGACGAGGTCCGGAACGCTGGGGTCGTTCGACATCTCCTGGGCTGAACGGCATGGAAACACCGTGCGCTTCGCGCTGGCCGGTGGCGGCGACGTCATCCACGCCCACGGCCTCATATGGAGCCCGTACGGGGAACCCCCGTTGCCGGAAGAGGAGGAATACGAACCCCATGTCGAGCACTACTACGGCCCCTGGTATCTCTGGGTCGAGTCCTTCTAGGGCCTGTTTTGTGGATCCTCGCCGTGGCGAGGATCCACAAAACAGGCCCTAGCTTCTTCATGCTCGGCGTGTAGCCCTGTGGTCCGGCCTGTGGGAATTCTGTGCCGACGGGTTTGTTCGGCCACGCCACGCCGATGGGAGAAATCCACATAGAACCGCTGAGTTATTACCGTCGACACGTTCGGTGCGGCTGTATACCGTCCGAAGGGAAACGCCAGATACGCGCATGAGGGAGGACCATGAAACCGATCGGGCTCGTCCTCGGCGCCGTGGTGGTCCTGGCCGTTCCGTTGCTGGGAACTCCCCCCGCGCACGCCGACGGCTCCTTCGACTGCTGGTTCGGACAGCGGCAGCAGGAACAGGGCGGCTACGCGCTGGACGCGTGGAGCTGCGACGGCACCGGCTACGTCGACTTCACGGTCACCGTCAGATCCGGGGCGGCGGCGGGCACCTACCACTGCGGCTGGGGTTTCCCCTGGAACGGCACCCTGGGCGCCCACTCCTGCTCGATCACCGGGAGCGGAGCGAAGAAGGCGTCGTGACCTCCGCCGCGGCCGCGTGACCGACGTCCGCACCGCCCGACGCGCCCACGTGGCCCGGCGCGACCCTCCGCCGAAACGGCGCCTCCGGCCCGCCACCTGCCCGAAGCCACCTGCTCGAAGCCGCCGGAAGGGTTCGTCCGCCCGGGGAGGATCGTCGGGAAGGCCGGCGTCAGCAGGTCCGGAGCATGTTGAGCAGCGCCGCCTTCTCCTTGCGGGTCACGAAGAGCCGGTAGTGGTGTTTCACGGTGATCCACGAGGTCGCGTACCGGCACCAGTGGGCACGGCGTTGCGGGCGCCAGCCCTGCGGACCCCGCCCGCCCTTGGCGATGTTGGCGGAGTGGCTGACGGTGAGCAGTTCGGGGCGGGTGAGGTCGTTGGCGAACGCGCGCCGCCTGGCCTGACTCCACCGTTTGGCGCCCGAGCGCCACGCGTAGGCGAGCGGCACCACGTGATCGACGTCCGCCTGCTTCTCACTCCTGAGCCGTTTGCCGTCGTACGGGCTGTACCAGAGTCCCTTGACCGGACGGCAGGCCGCGTCACGCCGTACGTGCCGCCCGTCGCGGGCCAGAACCGTTTCCCGCGTGTCGCATCTTCCCGAGCGGCGTTCCCAGGGTTGGAACCGCTCGCGGCTGTAGCCGCGGATGCTCAGGGGCCTGGCGACCTTGAGCCGGGCCAGCATGTGCCGGGCGAGGGCCGCGCTCGCGGCCTGTGACTGCTTACGTGGTTCCGCTTCCGCCTGTGGGGTGGTGAGGGGAATGAGCGTGAGGGTCAGTACGGCGACGAGGACTGCCCGCCTCGGAAAAATCATGACTTTCCCCATACCCACCAAGATCCGGCTATGTCGACCGGTCACCGGCGGGTCTCCCGGGGGGCGATGACGGTGGTCAGGCCGTCGAGCAGGCGTTCGAGGCCGAAGGCGAACAGCGATTCCAGGTCGAGCTCCGTGCCCGGCTCCGCGACCTGGGCGACCAGCGGCCCGTCGGCGGACAGCTTGGCCCTGCCCCACTGTTTGCTGGTCATCCCCGTGTCCAGCTCGGCGGCTGCCTCGCTCTCGATGTTGATCGCCGTCCCGCGCACGTAGTTGACCACCGTGGCGTAGATGTGCAGCCGGGTGTCCGGGTCCAGGCCGAGGCCGTCGAGGGCGCGCAGGGTCCACAGTCCGTACGCCAGCTGCCCCGGCGGCGTCACCGGCCGGGTGATGGACACCAGCCGCGGCAACCAGGGATGACGCTGGTAGGCCGCCCATTGCAGCCGCGCGGCCACCCGCAGGTGGGAACGCCATCCCGGCGGCGGCTCCGGATATTCGATCTCGGCGAACGCGGCGTCGGCGATCAGCTGGGTGAGCTCGGTCTTGCCCTCCAGATGCCGGTAGAGGGCCATGGTGGCGACCCCGAGGTCGGCCGCCACCGCCCGCATGGACAACGCGGCCAAGCCGCCGGCGTCGGCGATCTCCATGGCCACGCGGACGACGTGGCCACGTTCGAGGCCTCCGGCCGAACGCGAGGGCAGTCTCCGGCCTGCGACCACGGCGCCGACCCGCGACGTCGACTCGATGGCGCCCGCCTGCTTGAGCGCGGCGAGCGCCTTGCTGGCCGTCGCCATCGCGACCCCCCACTCGCGCATGATCGCCCGGGTGGTGGGGACCGGGTCACCCGGCCGCAGCTCTCCGTCGGCGATGCGCCGCTCAAGGTCGGCGACGATCCGGAGGTACGGCGGCTGCGGAGCGCTCACATCGGCCATGCTGCCACGCCTCAGCGGTCAGGCATCCAGTTGCCGTGCAGGCCGAGCGGCACCCTGACGGGGAGGTGGACACGCGCGACGGGCTCGCCGGTGAAGTCCTGGGCCGAGAGGATCACCAGGTCGCTCGCGTTCCGGAGGGGATCGTGCACGTACGTGAGCAGGTATCCCTCGTCCTCGCCTTGCCCCGCGGCGGCGAACACCGCCTCCCCGACCGCCTCGTCCTTGCCGAACCCGTGCACCTCGGTCGTCCCCCGTTCCAGGTCATGCTTGACCAGGGCGTTGGTGAAGGCGTCGTCCGGTGGCATGCCCTCGGGGGCGAACGGGATCCCGTACAGGGCGGTCGCGGCCGAGTAGCCGTAGCGGTACGGACGGGTGGCGCGCGCCTGGTTCACCCGCGGGAAGTCCTGCGGCCGGTCGTCGACACGCCGCCGGTGGATCCCGTCCGTCGTGATCGTCCAGCGGTCCAGCGTGGGCCGGATCGCCCCGGGGTCGGCGGGATCGAACGGCCCCTCGGCCGTGACCAGGTCGACCACGATCGAGTCGCCGTCGTCGTAGGCGTTGAGCGTGTGGCTGACGTGGACCGGGTCGATGTCCAGCCACCGTACGTCGCCGCCCGTCCGCGGCATGACGCCCACCCGCGTCGGGTGCTCCGGCAGCCACCGGCAGTCGAACCCGTCGAAGCCCAGCGGCGTGTCCCACACCACCACGTGGTTCTCGGTGAGCGCGAAGTCGTGCATGAACGGTGTCCGCGTCATGGGGATGCCGGTGCTCTGGACGACGGTCCCCCCGGCGTCGGTCACGATGTGCTGGACGAAGTCGCGGCCCACCATGTACGACAGCGAGTGCAGCTCGCCGGTGAGCGGGTCGTGCTTGGCGTGCGCCCCCGCCGTGAATCCTTCCGCGGTCCCTCCCAGCTCGCACACGCCCACGGTGTTCAGCTCCTCGTCCAGTTCGGCGGGCGGCAGGCCGCCCTCCGCCATGGCGAAGGTGCGCCGGGCGTGCTCGATCACGTGCACCATGGGGGCGAAACCCGGTGCGCGCACGAAACGGTTGCGGTACCACTCGGCCTGGCCGTCACGCAGCCGCACCCCGTGCACCATGCCCTGGCCCATGCCCCAGATGTGCACGACGGGGTCTTCGACGCCCAGCGGGTTGGGCCCGTTGCGCAGGTAGCGGCCGTTGAGCTCGGCCGGGACGCGTCCGGTGACAGGCAGGTCGTAGGCGGTGACTTCCTCGATGACGGGCGCGAAGGGCCCTTCCAGGTACTTCATGTGGACACCGTACGCAGAAGTACGACCGCCCCTTTTGCAGCAGCGGAAAGAGCCGCATTCTGCACTAGTGCAGTGAGTGGGGCGCCCTTCGACGGCGACGGTTTCTCCGCCACCGCGGTTGACGAGAGCTGTGCCAGGGCCGACGTGACACGTGGCGCGTTCCACCACCACTTCAGCAGCAAGAAACACATCTTCCGCGAGGTCTACGCCATCTCAATGACCGTACGGCAGGCGTTCCTGGCCCGGCAGGACCCGTGGGACGGGATGGCGGCGGGCGGTGAGACGTCTTCCTGCCCCCGCCTCAGCCGAGCGCGCCGGTGCCCGGCACCGAACCGGGACGACCGTGGGCGACGCCTGGTCGGCCTTCTCATCGGCGCGCACCGTCCGCGAGGGGCAGTTCCATCAGGAGTCGCTCGTGCACCGTGCGGTAGCCCACCGTCCGGTTCACCGCGATCATCGGCAGGTTCCGCTGGTTGACGGTCGTGCCGACGGTCCGCACGCACGGGAAGCGTTCGTGCAGCAGCAGGGTGTGCCGGGCCTTGATCCAGCGGGCCAGGCCACGCCGCCGGTGCTGGGGAAGCACCACCGTGTCGTGCTGTGCCGCGTCCCGAGCGTCGTCCCCCGCCACGGTGATCACCGTCGCGGCGACGACCTGGCCGGTGTCGCGCCACAGTGCCGCGTGCGCCATCACATGCTCGCCACCGGCGGTCAGCCGCGCCTCCCAGGCGCGCACCGCCTCCCGGTCCCACCCCTGCCGGGACGCCATCTGCAGCGCGGCGCCCGGCGCGTCCAGCACGTGGCCCATGGCCTGACCGAAGGCGAGAACCAGCGGCTCGGGAACCGGGCCGTGCCAGTACACCGGCCGGTATCGGGCGGGGTCCGGGCAGGCGGCGAGATCACGGCAGCGGCGCAGCACCGTCTCGTCGAGTGACTGTTCCTGACGCTCAAGGCGCAACAGTTCCCGCGCTCCGCGCCAGGTGCGGGCGAACGCCTCCCCCGGCTCCCCGGCCGGCGCCGTCGCCTGGATCCGCTCCAGTCCGGCCCGGCGGGCGTCCTCCGCGATCCGGGTCAGCAGGGCGGAACCCACACCGGCGCGCCGGGCCGACGGGGCCACGAACAGGCGGAGGAAGCCGACGCGTGGGTCGCGCGACTGTGGCCGGAGTTCGGCCACGCCGACGACCGGCCGGGCGTCGTCGCCCCGGGCGACCCAGCGCGGTACGGCGGGCGCCTCCTCGGCGAGCAGCCGTCCGGCCAGCGCGGTCACGGAGGGCGAGTCTCCGGAGGCCTCCCGCTGCCCGTCGCCGAACACCTCGCACCAGGCGGTGAGATCGACCTCGGTCGCGTGGCGTGGCACGAAGGACTCCACGGTCGCAGAGGTCATTCCGACACTGTGACATGCCTTTTTCGCGGGACGCCAGAGGACTTCCGCGGAGACCGGTGTCTGGAGCGGATCACCTGTCACGGCGGGGCGGGTGACGGAAGAATGGGGTTGGGCTTGTTGTTCTTCGGGCTTTCCAGGAGCTACGAGGGCATCCGATTTCGTCCGGACCTATCCGGAGTCATCCGGATCGTTTCGACCTTGTTCTGTCTCATCCGGGTGTGCCTGACCAGGTCAACCCCCGATCGGCCCCGGACGAGGCGGGATATGGGATCTCCCCCTGCTTGACCCTCGGTTGATGCCAATATGACTCCAACTACTACCCGTAGATCACAGATCACTCATTTTCCGGCTGGGGGCGATGGCTCACTCACACCACGTCGCGACGCTACGCGCCTTCATCGCGCAGCTCAACGAGCTGCGTGAGCTGGCCGGTTCCCCCACGCTGTCCGAGCTGCGCAGGCTCTCACGGCCGTCGGGGAAGACCCCGGGCCTGGCGAGAGAGCTGACCGAGAGCACCACCCACGACATCCTCAGCGGGAAACGCAAGCGTGTCCCCGGCTGGCCGTGGGTGTCCTCCTTCGTGAGCGCCTGCACGACGGCCGCCGAGCTGACCGGGCTCGACGTGAGCGCCCTGGGAGACACGGACGCCTGGCACCGGCGTTGGCGCGCCGCCCATCTCGGCACCCCCACCGTCCAGGAACCCGCGCCGGCCGAGACGGCTCCGTCCCCGGCGTCTCCGGCGTCCTCGCCGTTCACCCGGCCCGCCGTACGGCCTCAGGAGCAGTCCGGGCCTCAGGAGACCCCCCGCAGGGCGCGGCAGCGGTCCACCGCCCCGAGCGAGCCCCCGCTGCCCGAGGCCACCCAGCACCTCCTGCAGGTCTACGGCAGGACCGGTGCCCGGCTACTGCACCACAGCGACGTCGGCAACGGCGACGACTGCATGCGCCTGGCCGTCATCGCCCTGCTGAAGGGCTGGCCCGAGGAGGGGCGCCAGTGGCTGCGCCAGGCCGGTGACGCCGGGCACGCCGACGCGCCCGCGCTGTTCAACGACCCGCAGCAGTCGCGGGCCGCCGCCGAGCTGGCCTACCGGTACGGCCGCCACTACCAGCGGGCGGGGCCGGAGCAGCTCAGTGTCGCGATGTTCTTCTACCGCCTGGCCGGCAACCACGGTCAGGCGGACGCGGCCTACCGGCTGGCGATGATCCACCAGAGCAAGGGAGAAGACTGGGCCGCGGCCAGCTGGTTCAACCGCGCCGCCTCGAACGGCCACCCCAAGGCCGCCAGGAAGTTCGACGGCGCCTCCGAGCAGCTCACCCAGCCTCCGTGGAACACCGACGGCGCGCTGCCCATCGGGCTGATCGAGGCCCCGGCTCCCGTTGAGCCGCCGGCCGGTGACTCTCCCGCCGACCACGGCTGAGGCCCGGCCGTACGGCGTGCCCGGAAGCTGCCGGGGACGGACGGGGTGGGGTTGGCGTGCGGCGGCGGCCATGGTCCCGTCCCTTCCTCGGGTGGGCCCGGTTCCTCCTCCAGCACCGCGCCCACCGATGACGTGTCTATCAGTGATCAGCCGGTCACCTCAGGTGAATTGACAACTTCCGGGACCGGACCGCCATTGGGACGGTTCCATCGCGACTCCCCCTTCAGGCCGATTTCCTCGCGTACGCCCCCGGCGTCTGCCCGAAATGCCGTCGGAACGCCATGATGTAGCCGTTCACGCTGCTGAAGCCGACCATGGCGGCCACCGCGCCGACCAGGTGGCCGCGCTGGAGCAGGTCGAGGGAGTGGTTGAGCCGCAGCCTGGTCCGCCACTCGGAGAAGGCCAGGCCCGTCTCGGCCCGGAACGCCCGGCGCAGGCTCGTCGAGCTCGTGTGCAGGCTCAGCGCCCACTCGGTGACCGTGCGCGGATCGTCGGGCCTGCGGCCCAGTTCCCTGGCGACGGTCGCGGCCAGCGGGCTGCTCGGCTGCGGCAGGGGGAGGCTCGCCCGCGTCGCCGCCGACAGGGAGGCGAACGCGAACGCGTCGTCGGAGAGCACGGACCTGCGGGTCCTGCTCAGCAACAGCCTGCGCTGCGCGTCGGTGACGTTCACCCCGGTGACCTCGGTGTACGGCAGGCGGTACCGCTCGGCGTCGAACGACTCGGAGACGATCATCGAGTCCTCGCCGAACCTGGCGCTGTGCGCGATCCCCGCCGGGATCCACAGGGCGACCGACGCCGACAGGCGGTGCTCCCTGCCCTGCGCGGTCACCGTGATCCACCCGAGCGGGACGAACAGGAACTGGTGGTAGGTGTGCGCGTGCGGCGGATGCCCCCAGTCCGCGACGAACTCGTCGTCCGCCATGGTCTCCGGCCCAGATACCTCTCCGATCACGGTCCGACCTCCTGACGGTCAGGGGCACGTGACCCCTGAGTGTGAGCGGCCGCCCTCCACGTTGGATCGACCCAAATAAGGTAAGGGTAACCTAAGTAGCCATTTATCAGCTTAAGAAGCAGGGGTACGGCCGCCGTGAGCGCCTGAATGGCACGGACGGACACACGGTTTGGCCGCCCGGTTGGATTTGTTTCGCCCTGTTCGTCCTATGGTCAGTTTCCTGAGCCCGTCGCCCTCTACCAAGGAGCAGCGCAGATGCCCACCCGCAATCCCCGTGCGGCCGTCACCTTTCCCATCGTGCTGAGAGAGCTGACCGTTCTGCGTGTCTCGGACGTCACGCCGGGAATGCGGCGGGTCACCTTCGGCGGCGAGCAGTTGCGGGCCTTCACCCGCGACGGGCTCGACCTGCCCGAGCTGCGTTCCGAGGGCTTCGACGACCACGTGAAGTTCTTCTTCGGCGTCGGGGACGAGCCGCCCGTGCTGCCCGCGCAGAACGTCAGCAGCCTCGACTGGCCGGTCGACGAACGGCCGCTCGCCAAGGACTACACCCCGCGCCGCTTCGACCCCGAGGCCGGTGAGATCGACTTCGACTTCGTACGGCACGAAGGCGGCGTGGCCTCGTCGTGGGCCGACCAGGCGGCCCCCGGACAGGTCGCCTGGATCGCCGGGCCGAAGATGTCCCACGGCCACCCGGAGGGCGCCGACTGGCTCCTGGTCATCGGCGACGAGACCGCGCTGCCCGCCATCGGCCGCTGGCTTGAGGAGATGCCCGAGGGCACCAGGGCCAAGGTCCTCATCGAGATCGGCGACCCCTCCCACCGGCAGGAGCTGCCGACCAGGGCCGAAGCCGACGTCGTCTGGCTGTCGCGGGACGGCGCCCCCGCCGGGACGACCGATCTGCTCGCGCGCGCCGTACGGGAGCTGGAGTGGCTGCCCGGGACCGTGTTCGTCTGGGCGGCCGGAGAGGCGGGTGCCCTCAAGGAGGTACGGCGGCACCTCGTCACCGAACGGGAGGTGCCCCGCGAGTGGATGCACCTCACCGGCTACTGGCGCTACACCGCGCCCTCCCCCGCCGCCGAGGCGCACGAGGAGGAGGACGACGACGCCCACGAGCGGCTGCACACGATGACCGACCTGGCGCCCGGCTTCGCCGTCAGGGCCGCGATCACGCTCGGCCTGGTCGACCTGGTCCACTCCGGGGTGCGTGACCTGCCCGAGCTGGCCCGGCGTTCCGCCACGGACTCGGAGACCCTCGGCGTGCTGATGTCCTACCTGGTGTCGATCGAGGTGTTCGCACGCGACGAGGACGGCGGCTACCGGCTCACCCCCATCAGCGACGAGCTGATCGAGGACGACCACTCGGCGGAGGAGTATCACCTCGACGGGGCTCATGCCGCCCTCGACCTCTCGCTGTCCGGGCTGGTGCACACGCTCCGCACCGGCCAGAGCGGTTACCGCACCGCGGCGGGACAGACGCTGGGCGTCGCCGTACGGACCGACGAGACGCTGGGGGGCTCCGCCCGTTCCATCGTCGAGGAGACCGCGCTGTGGGTCGTGCCCGGCGTCGTCGGCGCCTACGACTGGGAGAAGGTGAGCTCGCTGACCGCGGCGGGCAGCGGGACGGGCAGCGTCGCCAACGCCCTGGTCAAGGCCTTCCCCACGCTGAAGGTGCGGATCGCGGCCATGCCGTCGGCGCTGGGTGTGCTCAGGGAGAGCGTGCTCGACACCGACGTCCTGCCGAAGGTCGAGCTGGTCGCCTCCGCGAGCGCGGTGCCGCCCGGCGGGGACGGCACCTACCTGCTGGCGCACCTGCTGACCTGGCTGCCCGACGGCGACGCCGTACAGGTGCTCACCGAGACCGCGAACGGCCTGCCCGACGGCGCCGACCTGGTCATGGTCGAGCCGTGCATGCCGGACGACTTCCACGACGCCGAGGACATGCTCTACCACCTGCGGCTCAAGTGCGCCTTCGGCTCCGGGCTGCGTCCCGCCGAGCGGATCGAGGGGCTCGCCGCCCAGGCCGGGCTGCGCGTCAGGTTCTCCAGGAACATCGGCTGGGACCACCGGCTGTGGGTGCTGGAGGCCGCGCGCTGAGGTCCGCTCGTGGTCCCGAACCTGCCGTCCACCGGGCCGGGCGCGTGTCCGAGGCCGCGCGCTGAGGTCTGTCCGGGTCAGTCTCGGCCGGTCCGGTAGACGGCGCCCCGGCGTTCGTACTCCAGGACCCGTTCGACGTTGAGGGAGACGTCGATGCCGTGACCGCGCTGGACGAGCCACAGGGCCAGTTCGAGGCCGCTGGTGACCCCTGCCGAGGTGACGAGGTCGCCGTCGTCCACCACCCGGGCGTCGACGACCTTGCCGCCCTGCTCGGCCAGTTTGTCCTTGCTCATGTGGTGGGTCGTGCAGGGCCGTCCCCTGACCAGGCCCGCCGCCCCCAGCAGCAGGGCGCCGACGCAGACCGACGCCATGACAGGACGTGTACGGCGGGCGGCCCGCAGGGCGGCGGGGATCACCCCCCGCTTGATCTCCCTGGCCACGCCCGGCCGGTCGGGGTCGCGCGCGTAGCCGCCCGGCACCAGGATCACGTCCGCGTTCTCCGGCTGCCAGGGGGCGGTGACCTGGATCCTGGTGCCGCAGCTCGCGACGATCGTTCTCGGCCCGTCGCAGGTGACGAGTGTCGTCTCGATGGGCGCGCCGAACTTGCTCGCGATGTCCAGTGTCTCCAGCGGGGCGGCGAAGTCCAGTTCCTCGACGCCGTCGAAGAGGACGATGTGCACCCGTCGCAGGGACGACCCCGGCGTCGTGGTCGTCGTCGTGGTCGTCGCTGTGGCCGTACCGGTGCTCACCGCGGTCGGCAGGAGCGCGCCGGTGGTGACGGCGGCGGCGCTCTGGAGAAGGGTTCTGCGTTCCATGAGCCACGAGTCTGCGGTCGGCGGCCGGGGCGGACCAGTGGCGTGAGTGCCGTGGTGCGCTAGGTTCTGGCCGTGTCCACCCCCGTGCCCCTCGGCGTGTCCGTTCCCGTGCCCGACGCCGTGTCCGGTGGTGCGTCCGCCCGTGTGTCCGGTGGCGCGTCCGAGGCGGTGTCCACCCCTGTGCACACCGTCGCCGTGCTGGCGCTGCCCGGGGTCGTGGCGTTCGACCTGGGTGTGCCCTGCCAGGTGTTCGCCAGCGCGTACTCGCCCGGCGGGACGCCGCTCTACCGGGTCCTGGTCTGCGGCCCCGGTGAGGTGACGGCCACCGCCGTGGGCGTCGCGTGTTTCCGGCTCAGCCCGGGGCACCCGCTCGCGGACGCCGCCTCCGCCGACACCGTCGTGGTGCCCGGCCTGACGCGGGACGCGCCCGAGGTGACGCCCGAGGTGCTCGACGTCCTCCGTACGGCGGCGCGGCGTGGTGCCCGTGTCCTGTCCATCTGCACCGGCGCGTTCGTGCTCGCCGCCGCCGGGCTGCTCGACGGGCGCAGAGCCACCACGCACTGGCGGATGACCGGGGAGCTGGCCCGCGCCTACCCGCTGGTCGAGGTCGAGGCGAAGGCCCTGTACGTCGACACCGGGCAGATCCTCACCTCGGCGGGTGTCGCGGCCGGGCTCGACCTGTGCGTGCACGTGGTGCTGAACGACCACGGGCCCGCGGTCGCCGCGAACGTCGCCAGGGGCGTCGTGATGGCCCCGGAGCGCGAGGGCGGGCAGGCCCAGTTCGTCCGCCACCCGTCGCCCGCACCCGGCGGGGCGGATCTGGGGCCGACGCTGCGCTGGGCGCGCGAGCACATGCACCTGCCGCTGACGCTCGCCGACATCGCCCGCCAGGCGAACACCAGCGTCCGCAACCTCAACCGCCGCTTCCAGGACCAGGTGGGGACGACGCCGCTGCGGTGGCTGCTGCGGGCCCGGGTCGACCGGGCGCGGGAACTGCTGGAGAGCACGAACCTGCCGGTCGAGCGGGTCGCCGAGCGCTGCGGCTTCGGCTCGCCCGCGTCCTTCCGCGCCCGCTTCGCCCAACGCGCCGGGGTCAGCCCCAGCGCCTACCGCGCCGCCTTCCGCTTCCGGGAGAACGCCCGGGGAAACGTCCAGGACGTCCCCTGAACGTCCGGGAGCCGCGTGAGGAACGTCTCGGGGGTCGGACGAGGGGGTGTTCGGGCGCCAGGGGACGTGTCCCAGGGGTGGGCGGGGGACGCCCAGGACGTCCGAGACGGCTGAAGGGCGTCCCGGGGAACACGCCAGGCGCACGAGGGACGTTCAGGACATCCGGGAGCCGTACGGGGACGTCCCGGGGGTCGGCTGAGAGGGCGTTCAGGACGCCGGAGGCCCGTCCCAGGGAGCGAACCAGGGGACGTCCAGGACGTTCGAGGAGGCATTCGGGACGTTCGGGGGAACGGCCGAAAGGGGCCTCGGAGAAACGACCGGCAGAACTCCCGGACACATCCCGAAAAATCGTGAATAAGCAGAAGAAAAGGGGACGGGTGGCGCCCCGTCCCCTTTCCGAACTTCAGGTCAGATCATTGCCGAAGGTCAGAAGCCCGCGGTGATCTTGGTGAACTCCCACTCGGCCTGCGGAACGCCGCCGCCGTTGACCCGGTCACGGTTGACCGCCCAGAAGGAGAACCTGGTCAGGCCCTTGGAGATGGCCCAGTCACGGATCTTGGTCCACTGGGCCGGGGTGGTCGTCTCGTTGTTGTCGGACTTACCGTTCATGCCGGAGATGCCCATGTGCGCGTAGGCCTCGGAGTCGCTCCAGCCGAACGCGCTCTTCAGCGAGCTCTTCAGCCCCTCGGAGGCGTTGACCGTGTCCTGGTACATCTCGGTGCCGCTGAAGTTGAACGGCATGATCGTGTAGTTGTCGATCGGAGCGCCCAGCGCCTTGGCCTGGTTGACCAGCCGGACGCCCGCCGCGCTCAGGGCCGTCTTGAACGTCGGGATGGTGACGACGATCTTCACGTTCGGGTTCTTCTGCCGGACGATCTTCAGACCGTTGAGGATGCGGTCCTGGACGGTGTAGTTCTCGAACTCGTCGGTGTTCTCGATGTCGAAGTCGACCACGGCCGGGCCGAGCGCGTCGATGACCTTCTGCACGGCGCCGGCGAAGGCCTCGGGGGTGGAGCAGTTCGGGCCGAGCTTGTTGCCGCTCCAGCCGCCGAAGGAGATCTCGACACTGCCGCCCTTGGACTTGATCGTGTTGATCGCGTTCTGGTCGGAGCCACCGGTCAGCGGACGCTGGCCGTCCCACGCCGGGTTACAGCCGTTCTGGGCCAGGATGAAGGCCATCGTGAAGGCCTTGACGCCGGTCGCGTCCATCACCGTGCCCGGGTTGGGGGGGTTGCCCCAGCCCATGTACAGGTACGGGGCGCCGGGCAGCCTGGGCGGCTGGGGGCAGCCGGAGGTGCTGGCGGTCACGTCGCGGCCCGCCGACTCGCCGTTGGCGTTGTAGGCCTTGATCGTGTAGGTGTACGCCCGGCAGGCGTCGAGGCCCGAGATGGTCGCGGTGGTCCCGGTGACCTGCGCCTTCTGCGTGGCGCCCTCGTAGACGCGGTAGCCGGTCACGGTGCCGCTGGAGGCACCCCAGGTCAGGGTGATGCTGGTCGCGGTCGAGGTCGCCGAGGCCGTACCGGGCTGACCGGGGGCGCCGTTGTCGCCCTGCGTGGTCGCGCTGACCGGGGAGCTCTCCGGCGAGCGGTTGCCCGCGGCGTCACGGGCGCGCACGGTGTAGGTGTAGGTGCTCGACGGGCTCAGGTTCGAGTCGGTGTAGGTGGTGCCGGTGGCGGTGGTCACCAGGGTCGTGCCCCGGTAGACCTCGTAGCCGGTCACGCCGACGTTGTCGGTCGAGGCGTCCCAGGCCAGCGAGACGGTGCTCGACGAGGTGCCGGTGACACGCAGGTTGCCCGGGGTCGAGGGGGGCGTCGGGTCACTGGGACCACCCGTGCTGACCTTCCACAGGGCCGGAACCCGGTCGGGCTCCCAGCCGGGCAGCGAGGTGTGGCTCTGAAGGCACTGGTAGTCGACGCCGTTGTGGGTGACGACGGTGCCCGCCGTGTAGGAGGTGTAGGGAGCCCAGGCCGCGGCGACGGCCTGGACACTCGCCTGTACCGCGCCGGCGTCGGCCAGCGCGGGGGCGCCCAGACCCGTCATGCCGGCGGCTAAGAGCGCGAGGATGACGACACGAAATCTCACGTCACACTTCCAGAGGATGGGGGGTGTTCTGGCATGCCCACCGCTGTCCCGCAAAGTGGGGACGGCCGTGGGCGGAGTGCGTCTTTCACCGGGCGGGCCGTACCGAGATTTCACGTCGGCACTGCCTGGCCGGCATGTGTAACGGGACAGGGTCACGTTCAGCGCGGACGCCGAAGCGACCCGTTAAGCGTGAAGGGGCAGGTGAACACCTCTTCACCGTTTTTTCCATTAGGAAACTTTCCTAATAGATTCGGATTGTAACGTCGCCCTGACGACCCTGCAAGGACTCCGGTAAAGCACTCCTGACAATGAAGGCCGTCGACGAGCGCGACGGTGGCAGGGAATCCGTGCTTTTTGGCGCGTTCCCAGCTGTCGGTTCCTCCTGGACGCGGCACACAATCGCACTGGGGAAAACTCACCGACAAAAGGGGGACACATGAAGGCCAGAGGAGCCTTGTCGCTCACCGCCGCGGCGGTCGCGCTCACCGTCACGGTCCAGGCGCCCGCCGGTGCCGCCGTCCCGACACCGGACCCCTCCCCGACCACCTCCGTCTCCGCCGCGCGGGCCGAGGAGACGAACTTCGCCTCGGTCGACGACGCCGACCTGACCGGCAAGATCGACAAGCACATCGCCAGGTACGGCGGGCAGCGCAGGGGCGCCAACCAGATCGTCTGGAGCGACAAGGGCGCCGTCATGACCTTCCCCACCCCGGTGAAGGCCACCGCGCGCACCGCCTACGCCAGGATCGCCTGCGGCTACGGCGACTACTGCCTTTACCAGCACGCCCTGTGGGACCGCGAGGGCGGCGCCATGATCGCCTTCTACGAGTACGGCCTCCACCAGCTGGCCGACTTCGGCTGGCAGGACATCACCAGCGCCCTGGAGAACAACCAGTCCGACCGCGCGGGCGGGGCGATCTACGACGACGCGACGACCCTGAACCGCTCCCGCGCGTGGTACAAGGCGGACGCCCTCGGCTCGGGCAACGACCGGGCCGACATCGCCTACCTCTTCCCGTGATCCTCCGATAGACGCTCAAGCCACTCCTCGAAGGTGGTCGGCGCGATGCGGGCGCCCTCGCCGGGCAGCAGCACCTCGCCGGCCATCTCGACGCCGAACAGCTCCTTCCACGTCGGCACCAGTCGCACCTTACGGCCGAGCACCTCGTTGGTGCGCCTGGCCATGTCCACCAGGTCCTCCGTGTACGGCCCGGCCACGTCGGGGTGACGGCCCCGGGGCTCACCCGTGACGACCTCGGCGAGGACGGCGGCCACGTCGGCGGGCGCGATCGGCTGCACCAGCAGCGGCGCGACGGTGGCGACGCCGTCCCGCTCCGTCCAGCTCGCCACCATGGCGGCGAAGTCGTGGAACTGCGTGGCGGGCACGATCGTCCACGGCACCGGCCCCTCGGACACGAGCCGTTCCTGCTCCCGCTTGCCCGCGTAGTGGGCGTTGCCCTCGATCTTGTGGAT
The DNA here is from genome assembly GCF_040300765.1 of Streptosporangium sp. NPDC000239. NCBI lineage: Bacteria > Bacillati > Actinomycetota > Actinomycetes > Streptosporangiales > Streptosporangiaceae > Streptosporangium > Streptosporangium sp. NPDC000239. Next base: position 35,413 of record NZ_JBEPEI010000022.1, read on the forward strand.
GCCGACGATCGACAGCAGCACGTGGTGCCGGACGCCCGCCCGTTCCTCGGCCGCCAGCAGGTTGCGCGTCGTGGCGCCGAAGTAGGCGATCGCCTCCACCCGGTCTCCTTCGCCCCCGTTGGTGACGTCGACCACGGCGTCCACCCCGGTCAGGGCCGCGTCGAGCCCCTCTCCGGTCGTCAGGTCGACGCCGAGTGAACGGCTGACGCGCACGACCTCGTGCCCCTGGCCTTCGAGGGCGGCGACGGTGAGGGCTCCGATGTTGCCGGTGGCACCGGCGACTGCGATCCGCATGATGACCTTTCCTCCCGTGGTGTCACTTGCACGGTATCTCGGACTAAAAAGATCCGCAATGTCTTAGATAGACTCATGGCATGAAGTTGCCCGTGAGCACCGAATGGGTCCTGCACTGCGCCGCGTCACTGGCGCAGCTCCTCCCGGGGGAGATCGCGTCGGCGGCTCAGCTCGCTCAGTACTACGACCTGCCCGCGCCCTATCTCGCCAAGCAGTTGCAGCTGCTCGTCAAGGCGGGGGTGCTGGCCGCGACGACGGGTCCGAGAGGGGGGTTCAGGCTCGCGCGGCCCGCCTCCGAGGTGACGCTCCTGCAGATCGTCGAGGCGGTCGGCGGAGCGGCCTCGCCGTACGAGTGCCGGGAGATCCGCATGCAGGGGCGCGGGGCGCTGCCCCCCGAGCAGTGCCAGGACACCTGCGTGCTGGCCAGGAAGATGGCCGAGGCGCACGAGGCGTGGCGGAGCAGTCTCGCCGGGGTCTCCCTCGCCGACGTCCTGGACACCCTGCCCGGTACGGCTCCCGCCCGCACCCGGTCACGGCTGCTCACCCAGCCCTGACGGGCTCAGTCCCGGCGGTAGAGGGCGGTGAACAGCGGCCAGGTCAGGTCGGCCATCTCGGCGGGCGTGCGCGGGCAGCCGCGCTGCAGCCAGTCCGCGGCCACCCCGACCAGCGCCCCGGCGGCGAAGGCCGCGGGCACGTCGTGCGGGTCTCCGTCGCCCTGCCGTACGGCCTCCCCTGCGGCCTCCACCGTGGCTCCCACTGTGGCCTTGCCCCTGGCCTGACGTGCCCCGGCGTATCCCGCCGCGGTGGCACGGCGGCGGATGTGGTCGATCACCCGCGCGCTCCCGCTCGGCCCGAGCAGGGCGCGGTAGAGCCCGGCGTGCTCGGCCAGCGTGGTGAAGAAGGCCAGCAGCTTCTGGGGGGCGTCCCGCGCCGGGTCCGCCGAGACCGCTCCGGGACCGGGCACGGCCCCGATCAGCTCGTCGATCATCACGGTGCAGGCGGCCTCGGCCAGCTCGTGGACGTCCCGGTAGTGGTCGTAGAAGGTGGAACGGCTCACCCCCGCCCGTCCCGCGACGTCGGCGACGCTGAGGCGGGACAGGTCCCGCTCCTCGACGAGCTCGATCAGCGCGCCCTGCAACGCCTTCTGCGTACGGCGCACCCGCCGATCACCCAGGGGAGCTCTGCCGTCTCTGTTCGTGGTCACGAGATAAATCTACCTTCTACCTACACATGTAGGTTTTCCTCCATATGTAGGTTAAGTTCGATGACGGGGGGCGTACGGGAGGAAGATCGGGCATCGTCGCCCGAGACGAGCGCCCCCATCGACCGTTCCGTTCGGAGGAGAGGCCCGCGTGACTACCGACGAGCAGCTTCTGAACTACCCGTTCCCCGGTGAGACGGCGCTTGAGCCGCCCGCCGAGTGGGAGCGGCTGCGTGAGCAGTGTCCCGTGGCCCATGTGAGGCTGCCCAGTGGCGACCAGGCCACACTGCTCACCAAGTACGACGACGTCAAGCGGGTGCTGGCCGACCCCCGCTTCACCCGACGACTCGACGCGCCCGACGCGGCCCGGCTCTCGGCGGAGGGCGACGGGGTGTTCAGCGGGGAGATGACGAAGATCGTCCCCGACACGGGCGAGGGCCACCAGCACTGGCGCCGCCTGGTCGCCAAGTGGTTCACCGCCAAACGGATGATCGCGCTGCGGCCCAAGATGACCGAGATCGCCGAGCGGCTCGTCGACGACATGGTCGCCGGTGGCGCCCCCGGCGACCTGCGGGCCGCCCTGGGCTTCCCGCTGCCGGTCTACGTGATCTGCGACATGCTCGGCGTGCCCGCCGAGGACCGGGACCGCTTCTCCCACTGGTCGGACGCGCTGCTCAACCTCACCCGCTACACCAAGGCGGAGACCGAGGCCTCCCAGCTTGAGTTCTTCCAGTACATGTCGGAGCACGTCACCGCCAAGCGCGCCGAGCCGGGCGACGACCTGCTCAGCGAGCTGATCGCGGTCGGCCCTCCCGAGGAGGGCGGCCTGTCCGACCTCCAGATCGTGGTCACCGGCATGGGACTGCTGGTCGCCGGGCACGAGACCACCGCCAACATGATCGGCAAGATGGTCGCCATGCTGCTGAGCGACCGGAGCCGGTGGGAGCGGCTGCTGGCCGACCCCTCGCTGGTGCGCACCGCGGTCGAGGAGGCGCTGCGCCTCGACGCCAACGCGGGCATCGGCCTGCCGCGTTACCTGCGCGAGGAGATCGAGGTCAGCGGCACGACCCTGCCCCGGGGCACCACCGTGATCTGCAGCATGGCCTCGGCCAACCGGGACGAGGGCGTCTTCGACGCGGCGGCCGAGATGGACATGACCCGCTCCCCCAACCCGCACCTGGCCTTCGGCTCCGGGATCCACTCCTGCCTCGGTCAGGCCCTGGCCCGTACCGAACTCCAGGTGGTCCTTGAGGTACTGCTGCGCAAGCTGCCCACCCTGGAGCTGGCCGTACCCCAGGAGGAGCTGCGACGGGTCGAGGGACTGGCCGTCGGCGGGCTGAGCGAGCTGCCGGTCCGGTGGTGAGGACCGTGGCGGCATTTGTTACGCGACGTCCATGGCGTCGACGTCCGTGACGGTGAAGGAGGAGCCGGCATGAGTTTGAGAGTGAGCGTTGACCAGACGAGGTGCTGCGGCGCCGGTCAGTGCGTGCTGACCGTGCCCGAGGTCTTCGACCAGCGCGAGGAGGACGGCATCGTCGTACTGCTCGAACCCGCGCCCGCCGAGGAGCTGCACAGGGCGGTCCGTGAGGCCGCCGCCGTCTGCCCGACCTCGACGATCACGGTCCACGAGGACTGAGATCCCCGCCCCGGGGCCGTTGCCCCGGGGCTTTCGGTCCGCGAGCCATTTCACGACCCAGGGTTAATAATCGATTACTCTTGGTAGCCATTCTTCTGTCTCCGTATTAATGCCATGTCACACCCCACCGAGGCCGCATATACCGCCAATGGCAACAAATGACCGGCACGCCATTTCCACACAAAGACGCACATAAAACACTTTGCCCTTTCTGGCAATCAGCGAACCGGCCGAAAAGAAATGCAATACATACCCTGGGGCCATACACACCGCCTTTCCTGTCGTGCGATACATGAGCTGCACCACCTCTCCACGACCGCCTATCGGCAGAAAGGCAGAACAAAATGAGTGACTCCGAGGTCGCCAGCAAGGAAGCTCTCGCAGCGGCTCCGAAGATCTGGCGGCACATCGTCCAGGCGAACCCTGCGGCGGCGGTCGCGTTCGTCAACAGGGCCCCTGCCCAGCAGGCGGGCGAAGCCGTCTTCTCCAACCGCTCCGACGGCAAGGTCGACGTCTACTACTTCCTCTAAGCCTTGACAACATGGCTGTGACCTCGAAGAACACCTAGAGGTCACAGCCGTACGGCAAGCCCCCCGCGGGGCCGCCCAACCGGGCGGCCCCGTTTTTCGTGCTCGGGAGACCTCCGCGGGGACGGCACGCACGGTGCACGGACGGACACCCTCCCCCTGGGCACCGACCGGCGAATAAAAAACAGTGATCCCGTATCATCATCCGGCCGTTACATTAAATTAATTTTCAACTGATATGATGGAAACAATCACCCGGACACGCGCCTAGCATCGTCGTTCAACGGCTTGGAAACCGCGAAAGGAAACAGCCGATGAACGACGAGCACAGCCAGACCGCGCTCATGGCGGCGGCGGCCCGCGCCGCCCATCTGGTGGTCGACCGAGCACCCTTCATTTTCGAGGACACCCTCGCCGAGGCTCTGCTGAGCGACCGGGCCGAGGAGCTGATCGGCTACCACCGCGCCTACGGAGAGCACCTCATCCTGTCCGGTGTCCGCGCGCAGGTCACCACCCGTAGTCGGTACACCGAGCTTCGGCTGGCGGAACTGGCCGGGCTCGGGCTGAGGCAGTACGTGATCCTCGGCGCGGGGCTGGACACCTTCGCCAACCGTTCACCGCTGGCCCGCGAGGTGACGGTCTTCGAGGTCGACCACCCCGCCACCCAGCGCTGGAAGCGCGGCCTGCTCGCGGCGGCGGGCCTCGCCCCGCAGGACGGGCCGGTCTTCGTGGAGACCGACTTCGAGGCCGACGACCTCGTCGAGCGGCTCGTCGCCCAGGGGTTCGACCCTTCGGAACCCGCCCTGGTCAGCTGGCTCGGCGTCAGCATGTACCTCACCGCCCAGGCCGTCGGCACCACGCTCACGGCGGTCGCCCGGCTGGCTCCCGGCAGCGAACTGGTCATGGAGTACGCCCTGCCGCCCGCCCTGTGCGACGAGACCGCGACCGCCTTCGGCCAGATGGCCATGGCCGCGGCGGCGGAACGCGGCGAGCCCTGGCTGAGCTTCTTCACCCCCGAGGAACTGTCCGCCACGCTCGCGGAGCACGGCCTGACGGTCGCCGAGCACGTCGGCCAGCGGGAGGTCGCCGATCCGGAGAGCTGGCTGAGCAACGAGAGGCTGCTGCCGCCGGAGAACTGCCGCCTGGTCCGCGCAGTGGTCCCGGCCCCCGCCGCGTGACCCCTCCTACGGTGCCCGCCGGCTCCCGCCGTCGCCGTCGCGCTCGTCGCGGCCCCCGCCGCGCGACCTGCTGAACAGCCACAGCACCGCCACCACGGCCGCCACCCCCAGGGTCGCACCGGTGAACAGGCCGAACAGGGTGTCGAGGCCGTCGAACTCCCCGATCTCATCCTTTCCGACGACCAGCACGAGCACCGTGAACACGACCTCGGCCACCAGGAGGACGCCGACCAGGGCGTAGAACCTCGGGCTGAGGAAGAAGCCCCGCCCCGGCCCCCGTGGCGGGGCGCTCAGCTCGGCGGCCGGTCCCAGACTGGCGGCCCTGGGACGCTTGAAGTACTCGAACCACACCCACGTCCCGCACGGCTCCCAGCCGTCGGGGGCGAGCGATTCGACGACGCCGGAGCGGCGCGTCTCCCTGCGGTACTCCCACTGCTGGGGGTGCTCGGGGTCGCGGACACTGACGAACATGCCCTTGACGTCGACCTTCTCGACCTCCCAGCCCTGCGCGCCGTACTCGTTGAGCATCTTGACGTCGTGGAACAGGTCGGCGGTCCAGCGCCAGGTCTGGGCGCCCTCGACGGGCGGGGCCGAGGCGCCGGTCAGTTCGGCGGCCAGCTCGTCCGCCGGGCCGAACTCCTCCTCGGGGTCGCCACCGCTCTCGGCGAGGTAGGCCCGCAGGTCGGTGACGGTCGCCTCGACCCGGTCCGCGGGCATGCCCGCCTCGGTCATCGCGGCGGTGAGCCGCTCGAAGTAACCGTTCATCGTGACACCTCCTCCGCACCGCCCCTGCCGAGTACGGCGCGCACGGACTCGTCGAAACTCAGCCAGAGACCGCTCTGCTCGGCGAGCGTCCGCCTACCCTGGTCGGTGAGCCGGTAGTAGCGGCGTCCCGGCCCGCGCTCGGTGACCCGGAACTCGGCGGTGACCAGCCCCGCCTCCTCAAGCCGGTTGAGCACCGGGTAGAGGGTGCCGCCCTTGATCTGCCCCAGGCCCGACTCGGCCAGGTCCTTGGCGATCTCGTAGCCGTAGTTCTCCCCGGACGTCAGGCTGGCCAGGACCAGCAGGTCGAGAACGCCCTTGAGCCAGCTCGCACGTCGGTCGCTCGTCACGGTCGCGATCCTACCTATGCCGCTTCCCTGACCAACTCGGTCCGCTGCCGCCTGGAGAACGTGAGGGCGAACAGGTCGATCATCGCGTGGACCAGGATCGGCAGGAGCAGGTCGCCGGTCCTGAAGTAGAGGAAGGTCAGGCTGAGGCCGGCCACGGCGACCGGGACCATGCCGCGCCAGCCCTGGTAGAGGTGGCCCGCGACGAACACCGCGAGCGCGAGCCCCGCCGCGACCTCCCGGCTGAGGCCGAAGGCCTCCGTGCCGACGGCGATGAGCAGCCCCCGGAAGACGATCTCCTCGGTGATGCCCGCGGTCACCGAGAGCCCCGCGGCGTACCAGCGCTCGGTCCTCGTACGCGGCAGCAGGTGGCTGACGGCCTTCTGCTGGAGGGCGGCCTGAGCCGCCTTGGACGTCTTGACCCCCCTGGCCGCCGCCCACCTGCGGGCGATCGAGACGACCGTCATGGTGAACACGGCACCGACGACCATCCCCAGGGTGGTGTCCGGCGGCCTGTTGATCACCAGGCCGATGTCCGCCAGGTCGAGGTTCGGCTCGATCGCGACGATCACCAGCGCCACGGCGGCCACCGCCCACAGTTCGGCGCTCCAGATCGTGAGCATCCTGCGGTAGACGCCGGGGTCCTCGTCACGGGTACGGCCCAGCCGGTCGTAGGTGTGCTTGCCCGTCAGAGGGCTGACGACGGCCAGATAGACGACCAGTACGGCCGACAGCCCAAAGGCCAGAGGGGTGAACGACATGGGGGAACCTCCGCTAAGTGCTTCGCTACCTAAACGGTAGAGCAACCTAGTTAGGAATACAACCTAGGTTGCGATGGCCACTTTCCACCGACAAATTGAGTTGTCTTGACAGTCCAAATCGTCGGCAATAGCCTGTGGCGGGACGAGAGCACATCGAAGGAGCGAGACCCATGCGCATCGTGATCAGCGAGTTCATGAGCCTGGACGGCGTCGTGCAGGCACCGGGCGGCCCCGAGGAGGACACCGACGGCGGCTTCACCCACGGCGGCTGGTCACACCCGTTCTTCGACCCCAAGGTCGTCGGCGGCTTCTTCGACGAAGGGCTGTCCGCGGCACAGGCGTTGCTGTTCGGGCGTCGCACCTGGCAGACGATGGCCGCGGCCTGGCCGGAGCGCGGCGGCGACCCGTTCGCCGACCGGATGAACTCCATCCAGAAGTACGTGGTCTCGCGCACCCTCCGCGACGACGAGCTGACCTGGGAGAACACCAGCCTCCTGCCCGGTGAGGAGGCCGTGGCCCACATCAGGAAGCTGCGCGAGCAGGACGGGGGCGACCTGCTGGTCATGGGCAGCCCCACACTGGCGCGCACCCTCATCGGTGAGGGCCTGGCCGACGAGCTCAGACTCGTCGTCATGCCGGTGATCCTCGGCGGCGGCAAGACGATCTTCCCCGGCGACGGCGCGCTGCGCGCCTTCGACCTGGTCTCCCTGGTCACCGCAACCACGGGAGCGCAGGTGTGCGTCTACCGCCCGGCCGTATCCGCGACCGCGTGACCGTTTGACCGCGTCCCCGGCGTCCTCTCAGGACCGCCGGACCGGTGTGATCGCATGACCGGCACGACCGCCGGATCGGTGTGACCGTGCGACCGATGATCGGTGTGACCGGGGGAAACCGGTCTCACCGGGACGGCGAAACACAGCAGCCCTCCCCGGATGCCGTCGGAGAGGGCTACTGCTTTTACGCCTACGGTGACAGAAAGGACCGTGACCCCGGGGGAAGGCGGCCGGGCCCTACCGGGGAGTCTCTACCAGCGCCGCCCGCGACTCGGCGAGGACGGCGGCCGCCTTGAGGTCGCCTTCCTCTCCGAGGGCCCGTCGCCATCCGCGACACCGAAGCCCCCCGACCAGACCCCCTACGTCGTACGCGCCGACGTCTGGGACGCCTTCATCCACGGCGCCGAAAACGGCGAGTTCGACTTCTGATCTCCGGTTCGGAGACGACGCCCATGAACCAGGCGAACAACGGTCGCCGGTTCACAGCAGGCGTCTCTGTATGACGTCGGCGAGGACGGCGTTCACGACCCTGCCGACCTCCTCGGGTCCCGGGGCTGTTCTCCCCCGGTCGGCGAACAGCAGGTGCCCGGCGCCGACCAGGGAGAGCGCGAGCGCGTCCGCGTCGGCGTCCACCGCGATGCGGCCCATCTCGCGCTCCTCCCTGAGGTAGCCGGCGACCATGGTCGCGGCGTCCGTCAGGACCGGGATGCCGGGAGCCGGTCGGTCCTGACGCAGCCGGGCGCGTAGTTCGTCGCGGAAGATGACGAGCCCGACGATCCCCACGGCGACCGGGTCGAACAGGTCGACCAACGCCCCGGTCAGGTTGCCCGCGACGTCTCCGGTCCCGGCCGAGTCGCGCAGGGTCGCGGCCTGACCCTCAAGCCGGGTGACGCGGTCCCGGACGAGGTCGGCGAGGAAGGCGTCGAAGTCCTCGAAGTGCCGGTGCAGGACCCCCTTGGCGACACCCGCCTCCGTCGTGACGGCCCGGCTGGTCAGGCCGTTCGCCCCGTCCTGGAGCAGGACTCGCTCGGCGGCGTCGAACAGCTGCTGCCGTACGTCCCGAAGGGCCACCCCGGTCGGCATCTCCGGCCCCTCCTTCTCCTCGAACCCTTCTTCGCTTACCGCGAACCGTAACCCGATTGTCGAGTGGGCATGTGCCCACTATGGTGGGCGCATGCCCACTCTAATGCGAGAGCAACCGGAGCCCCAGCGGAACGAAGCCCATAAGGCCAGGCAGATGGCCGAGTCGTTCGGCGTCGACGCCGAACGCTACGACCGTGCCCGGCCCGCCTACCCCGACGCCCTGGTGCGGCGGATCATCGCCGACAGCCCCGGCCCCCACATCCTCGACGTCGGCTGCGGCACCGGCATAGAGGCCCGTCAGTTCCTGGCGGCCGGGTGTGAGGTGCTGGGGGTCGAGCCGGACGTGCGGATGGCCGAGTTCGCCCGCCGTACCGGGGTCGAGGTCGAGGTCGCGACCTTCGAGGACTGGGACGCGGCGGGCCGTACCTTCGACGCGGTCGTCGCGGGGCAGTCCTGGCACTGGGTCGATCCGGCCGTGGGCGCGGCCAAGGCGGCGCGGGTGCTGCGCCCCGGTGGCCTGCTCGCGGTGTTCGCCCACGCCTACGACGCGCCGCCCCCTGTCGCCGAGGCGTTCGCCACGGCCTTCGGGAAGGCCGTGCCCGACTCGCCGCTCGGCGCCGCGTCACCGAAACCGGCCAGGGACGTCTACCGGACGATGTTCACGACGTTCGCCGACGGCATCAGGAAGGCGGCCGTGTTCGGCGAGCCGGAACAGCTGCGGTTCGACTGGGAGCACCACTACAGCCGTGCCGACTGGCTCGACCTGCTCCCCACCACCGGCGTGCTCACCCGGCTCCCCCCGGACAGGCTGGCCGAGATCCTTCAGGACGTCGGAGCCGCCATCGACGACATCGGAGGCGGTTTCACCATGACCTACACCACGATGGCCGTCACCGCGTCCCTGTCCCCCTGAGCCGTATCCAACCGCCCAGGAGCCGTTCGGGGTTTGGATCATGTGGTCGTGGTTCAGCCACGTGATCGAGCCTCGAAGGCGGAGTCCGGCCTTGGCACCGCCGTCCCGGCTCTGACTGAACGGCGTCGGGCCTAGGCCTCCTCGCATGCGATCTCGGGCGGGCAGTTGGCCTTCACGCCGCCGAACCTGACCCGGGTACCGCCAGGCACGCTCAGCCGGTAGTCGGCGCCGCAGTCGCCGCCCCCGCATTCGTAGTCGATGGCCATGCGGTGCTCGCTCCACGACTCGGCGTGGCGCTTGGGGCCGGTCCAGCGCAGCCTGCGGTCGACCACGACCTCGCCCGCAGACCCGGTGACCACGGTGATCGTCACCGGGCCGCTGGAGTCGACCTCCATCTCGTCTCCGGTCAGTCGGTACGTGGTGCGGGTGGTCTCCGAAGCGGGCACGATCGGCTCGCGGCTGTTGCTGTGGATCAGTACCGCGCCCCCGGCGATCGCGGCGGCGGCCAGCAAGGTGGTGACTCCGAGGATCTTCTTCATGCCTCAAAGGTAGGAACTCGCGGCTCCGGCGAACGATGGTGCTGCGTTCCCACTTGAGGGTGGTGCTGGTATCACCTCCGAACCGGGGGCCATCGCCATCCGCCGCGCGGCGGGGGAGAAGTTCATCCGTTGGTCCCATGCCACGCCACGATCGGGACTTCTAGCGTCAGGACCATGTTGCACGCACACCGCTGGCTTGCCACTGCCATCGCAGGGCTGGCCATGCTTCCCGGACTCCCCGCCCACGCCGCCTCGACCGCTCCGACCTGGTGTCCCACGGTCCCCGGTCACCAGGTCGAATGCGACACCGTCAGCCGCCCGCTCGTCCAAGCCGACCCGGCGCTCGGTACCGTCGACGTCGCCTACGCCCTCATCCGCCGGTCCGCCGTCTCGGCCCCGGCCGCCGGCACCATCGCCGTCAACCCCGGCGGGCCCGGTAACGCGCCCATCCCCCTCACCGGCTTCTACACCGCCCTGCTCGAACCGCTTCTCACCGACCACGACCTCCTCCTGGTCGATCCGCGGGGCACGAACGCCTCCGGCGCCCTGAACTGCGGCCTCACCCTCGACACCCTGGCCGGACGGGCCGCGGTCCAAAGCGCCGTCGCACGCTGCGGTGCCGTACTCGGCCCTCGAAGCCGCGGCTACACCGCCACCGCCGTCAGTGACGACATCGACGCCGTCCGCGCACGCATCGGCGTCGAACGCCTCCATCTCATCGGGCAGTCCTACGGCACCTACCTCATGCAGGTCTACGCCCGCCGCCACCCCAGCCGCGTCGCGTCCATCGTTCTGTCCGGAGTCCTACCGGTCGACGCCGACCCGCTCCAGGGACCGGGCGCCCGCGCCTTCCCCGGCATGCTGCGCGCCGTCTGCGAACGCAGCGCCGGAGCGTGCGACGCCGACACCGCCGTCGCCGATCTGCGGACGTTCGCCACCCGCCTCCGCGCGCGTCCGGTCACGCTCGTCGTGCCCGACCCCGGTGGCGGTGCCAGCCGTACGGTGACCTTCACCGAGGGCATGCTGGCCGGCCTGGCCCTGCAGAACGCCGCCAGCAGCAACCGCGGAAACCCCGCCACCATCGGGGTGATGGGCCGCTTTCCCGCCATGCTGCACGATGCCGTACGCGGTGACTACGGACGGCTCACCGCCTTGGCCCAGCGCCTGTGGCCCGGGCGTGGCGGCGACATCAACGAATCGACGGCCTCCGCCATGGGCTGCAACGACTTCCCCGTGCTGTGGCGGCCCAACGCACCGTTGGCGCAACGCGCACGGCAGTACGGCAGAGCGCTGGCGCGCACGGCACCCGGCCGGACCGGGCCCTTCAGCCCCGAGGCGACCGGTTCGGCCCGCTACGGCTTCGGTGACTTCTGCCTGCAGTGGCCGAAGGTGAAGGGCGTACGCCCGTACAGGCCGTCGGGCACCACGCCGGACGTACCGGTGCTGCTGCTCTCCGGCGATCTGGACGCCAACACACCCGCCACGCAGGCGGCGCAGGTCGCCCGATCATTCACCCGCACCCGCCAGATCGTGCTGCCCAACCTCGGCCATCTGGTGGACTTCGAACGCAGCGGCTGCGTCACGGGCCTTGTCTCCCGGTTCGTCCGCACCGGCGACCCCGGTTCCACGGCATGCGCCGCTCTGATCCCACCCCTCAAGGTCGAACCCGTCACTCCATAGCTCCGACGCCGTTCGGTCAGGGGATTCGAGGCTCGATCACGTGACTGAGATCCCTCAGACCCCGAACAGTTCCTAGTGCCGTGACCGGGAAGGTTTGCCGGGTGGGCGGGTGCAGAACGACGTGGCGCCGATCGGCCAGGGGTTGTCGTACCCCCGGTGTAGCGTCCAAGCCGGAGTCAAACCATGTTCTGCGGTTGGCGGAGGCGCGCGGATGACAAGTACGACTGGCGAGGCCGTGGTGGGCGGCGTTCCGGCTCAGCAAGATCCCGGCGCAGGGCGCCGTTCGGTGAACGCTGAACTCGACGCGCTCAAGGGCGCCCTGGACCGCCAGCGCGCGCACGTCCTCGGGATCCTTGAAGGGCTCTCGGAGGAGGATCTGCGGCGGTCGGTGTTGCCCAGCGGCTGGAGCTGCCTGGCGTTGCTGCGCCACCTCACCGTGGATGTCGAACGCTTCTGGTTCCCCGGAGTGATCGCGGGCGAGCCGGATGTGGCCGGACAGCTCGCGGCAGGCGCTGAGGCGCACTGGCACGTGCCCGAGGGGATGAGCGCCGAGGAGGTCTTCGCCGACTACCGGGCGGCCATCGCACGCGCAGACGTCGTGCTCGCCGCCGCCAACCTGGAGCAGGAGCCCGCCGTGTGGCCCGTGGACATCTGGCCGGCCTGGCGGCTGCCCGACGTACGCCGCATCCTCATCCATGTGCTCACCGAGGTCGCCTGCCACAGCGGTCACTTGGACGCGGCACGCGAACTGATCGACGGCACCACCTGGCTCGGCGGCAACCCCTACGCCGGATAGTCCTCTGACCCAGTGAGGGGCGTCGGAGTCTTCAGGCCGCGGCGGCGAGGGCGCGTCCGCCCCAGCGGATGCCCTTTTCACTTCGGATGCGGGCGCGTTCACGTCGTTCGGCGGCCAGGACGTCGCGGTGGCGGGCATTGGCGTTACGCCAGCGCAGGTAGGCGTGCAGCGCCCGGGTCTGCACGGTGTGGTTGGGATGGCTGGAGTTGGCGATGGTGAACTGCCGCAGCGGTCCGAAGTGAGCCTCGATCAGGTTGGCCCAGGATGCGTAGGTCGGGGTGAAGCACAACTCGACCTTGCTCTTCTTCGCCCAGCGGCGGATGTCGGCGCCTTTGTGGGCGGACAAGTTGTCCAGGATCACGTAGACCGGGGCGCCGTCGGGCCGGGCGGCCCGGATCGATTTCAGCGCGGCCAAGGTGTTCGCGGCACCCTTCTTGCGGCGGTTGACTCCCCACAGGGTGTCGTCGCCGATCGGATAGCACCCGTGGAAGTAGTGGACCCCGTGGGTGCGGTGGTAGGTCGCGGGGCGCCGCTCGGGCCGGCCTTGCTCGGCCCAGCACGACCCTGAGGTGGGCCGGATGCCGAGCGGTCCGAACTCGTCGAATGCGAAGACCCGGTCCGGGAAGCGCTCCAGCACCTCCTCGATGCGGTCCAGCTTGATGTCGCGCTCCGGATCGGGCGGCTCCTTCCATGTCTTGGTCCGCTGGAAGGTGACGCCGCGGCGGGCGAGCAAGCACCGTAACGCCTCGCGGCCGATCCGGATGACACGGCCGTGCACTCTCCGCAGGTAGGCGACGAGTTTGCGGATGGACCAGCGGGTGAAGGGCTGGCCGAGCTTGGTCGGGCGGGTGGTGGCCGTCTGTACGACAAAGTCCTCATCGTCAGGGCTCAACAGGCGGGGACGGCCTCCCGCCCACCGAGGGTCCAAGCAGGCCAGCCCGATCTCGTTGAACCGGTGGATCACATCCCGCACCCTGTCCTCATCGGCCTGCACCAGTTTCGCGATCACCGGCACCCGATTCCCGCCGGCCGACGCCAGCAGCATCATCGCGCGCCGGTAGCGCACCGAACTGGTGCTGCCGCGGCGCACGATCTGCTGCAGCTTCTGACTCTCCTGGTCGGTCAGTCTGCGTACATGGACAGGTTCTGCCACCACGCCCCCAGCAGTCGGCGCGGACATCACCGTGCATCCAACCGCCCGGACGCCCACCCCGGCGAACCTTCCCGGTCAGAGCACTAGATGAGGTCCAGGCCGCCGTCGACGGTGAGGACCTGGCCGGTCAGCCAGGTCGTGGCGGGATCGGCCAGACGCAGGATCCAGGTGGCGACCTCTCCGGGTTCGCCGCGACGACCGAGCGGGATGCGAGCGGCCTCGTCCTGCTTGATCTGCTCGACGACGGTCTCGGGCAGGCCGGCGGCGGCCAGGGCCTGGCTTTCCGTGGGGCCGGGGGCCAGGGCGTTGACGCGGATGCCGTCCCCGGCCAGTTCCAGGGCCCAGCTGCGGGTGAGCTGTTCGAGGGCCGCCTTGGAGGCGGCGTAGTGGGCGGCCCCGGGCAGGGGCCGGTGGCCGTAGGTGCTGGAGACGTTGACGATCGTGCCGCGCCCCTCACGCAGGTACGGCAGGGCGGCCCCGGCGAGCAGGCTGGGCGCGGTGACGTTGAGGGCGAACAGGTCCGTGATGCCTTCGGCGGTGACCTCGCCCAGGGGCGTCACCATGGTGGCTCCGGCGTTGTTGACCAGGACGTCCACCCTGCCCCACAGGCTGACGGAGGCGTCGACGACCTTCTGGGGCGCGTGCGGGTCGCGCAGGTCGGCGACGTGCACGGCGATCCCCGGATGACCGGCGGCGGTCTCCTCCAGTGACTGACCGCGGCGGGCGACGCCGAGCACGTTGGCACCGGCCTGGGCGAACGCCCGGGCGGTGGCGCGGCCGATGCCGGAGCCCGCGCCGGTGACGATGACCGCCCTGCCGGTGAAGTCCGCGTTGAGGTGTGCCCTGAGATCCGCGTGTGGCCGGTCGTTCCCCACAATCCCCCCATTGTTCGTCGTTCGTGAAACATCGAACAAGTTAGCATGGTGACTGTGAGACAAGCGCGACATCCCGGACTTGAGGAAATGAGCCTCGTGGCGGTGATGGGCGCTCTCAGCGACCCGATCCGCGTCGGCCTGGTGCGGGTGCTGGCCGACGGGCGCGAACGGGGCTGGGGAGAACTGCGCGCGCCCGTGGCCAAGTCGACGCTCAGCCATCACCTACGCGTACTGCGCGACGCCGGCCTCACCCGGACCCGCCAGGAGGGCACCCGCTGCTTCGTCGAGTTGCGCCGCGACGACCTGGACGCGCGCTTCCCCGGACTGCTTGATGCGGTGCTGGGGGTGGCCCGCGCCGACGACGTCGGCGCGCACGTCGGCGTGGCCGACGACCCCAACCACGCCTGAACCCGTACGGCTGAGCGGCCCGTACCCGGAAACGTCCGACGGCCGGTCTACCGGGGGCGGGAGGCCAGGGTCACGGCGGTGAGGAGGACCAGGGCGACGGCCAGGACCGGGACCGGGCCGAGGTTCAGGAAGAGGACCGCGCCGGTCAGGGCGCCGGTGAACAGGGCGGTGATCGAAACCGAACGGCGTAGCCCGGCCCGTTCCGGTGGGTCGGCGGCCAGGAGGGTGAGGGTGCTGGTCAGGACGGTGATGGTGACCAGGTCGGGCACCGCGAGACGACGTGCCGCGGCGTTCTGCAGGCCCATGCCGTACCCCAGCAGGGCGATCAGCGCCGCCCGGACGCCGGCCGTACGGTGGCCCGCCAGCAGGGCGACCACGAGGGTCACCGCGACCAGGAGGGCGTGCACGGCCGTGAGGACCGTGAACTCCCGCCGCGCCCGCGGCATCCACCGGGCCAGGCGTCCGGTGCTCCAGGCCCCTGCGGTGAAGACCGCCACGGCCAGGGGCGGCGCCCAGACCGACAGCTGTGGGTCACCGGCCAGGGCGAAACCGAGGAAGGCCACGTTGCCGGTCATGTTGGCGACGAAGACCCGGCTCAGCCCGAGGAAACTGAGCGCGTCCACGAGTCCGGTCGTGACGGTCAGCACGACCAGCAGGGCGGGCAGCACTCCGTGCCGGTTCGCCCCGGGAACGAACAGCAGGTCGGAGACCCACCGCAACCCGCCCCTCACGACCGTCCCCGCGTACGGCTCCGCGCCCCCACGACGCCGTTCATCCCCGAACTCCCCATCGCCGTGCCGACGTGAGACGGTTCCTACCCGCGAAGGCACCCGGACCCAACGCGAGGAGACGCCGCCCGCGCAACCGTCGTCGGAAACCGCCCGACCGGCTCGCCGTACCGGCCACGGCCCTGAGGACCACCGCACCGCCTTCGTCAGAGATCCCCGACCGGCCACGACCCCGAGGACCACCGCGCCGTCCTCGTCGGAAACCGCCCGACCCCGCTCCGGGGCGCGGCGGGCTGAGGTGGCCTGATCCGGTCTCCGGGAACTCCGGTGGTGACGCGGCCGTTTGGCCGAATGATCACATCTCACAGGCATCGGTAGCAGGAGAGGAAGCCGTGATCTTCAAACGGATGCTGGGAGCCTTCGGTGTCGGAGGTCCCTCGGTGGACACGGTTCTGGCCACCCCGCGTGTACAGCCGGGCGGGACGCTGCACGGCGAGGTGCGCATCAAGGGTGGTGACTTCGACGCCGAGATCGAGTACGTCTCGCTCGGCCTGGTCGCCAGGACCGAGTCCGAGCACGGCGACGGGGAGTACGTGGGGCTGGTGGAGTTCCACAACGTCTCGGTCTCCGGGCCGTTCTCCCTGCGCACCGGTCAGGACAGGGTGATCCCCTTCCAGATCACCGTCCCGTGGGAGTCTCCGCTCTCGGAGATCGGCGGGCAGCACCTGCACGGCATGGCCCTGGGGGTGCGCACCGAGCTGTCCATCGCCGCCGCCGTCGACAAGGGCGACATGGACCCGCTGGCGATCGAGCCGCTGGCCTCCCAGGAGGCGGTGCTGCGGGCCTTCTCCCAGCTCGGGTTCCACTTCAAGAGCGCCGACCTGGAGACGGGCCACATCCGTGGCGTCCACCAGCAGCTGCCGTTCTACCAGGAGATCGAGTTCTATCCGCCGCCCGCCTACTCGGGGCGGATCAACGAGGTCGAGCTGACCTTCGTCACCAACCCCGGCGGGTTCGACCTCATCCTGGAGGCCGACAAGCGTTCGGGCGGCCACAGCCACGGCGGAGACTCCTTCGCCCACTGGCAGAGCGACCACCACGGGGCGCCGCACCGCGACTGGGCCGGTGAGATCAACAACTGGCTCGCCGCCCTGTCCCACGGCGGTCACGGTGGCTTCTCCGGCCATCACGACCCCTACGCCCACGGCGGGTACGGCGGGCACCACGACGAGTACCACGGCGGCCATCATGGTGGTCACCACGGCGGCCACCACGGTGGGGGTCCCGGCTGGGGCACGGTCGCGGCGGCCGGAGCGGCCGGTCTGGTCGGTGGTTTCGTCGCGGGCGAGGTCGTCGAGGAGATCTTCGAGGGCGACGACGAGGGCGAAGGCGACTGGTAGGACCGCCGCCCGGCCTGGACGGGCGGTACGGCCTCGAACGACCTCGTCCGGGTTCGGATGTGCCCTGCCATACGGCCTTGGACCGCCTCAGCCGGTCGGCCTCGGATGTGTCCGGCCGTACGGCCTCGGGTCCAGGTGGCGAGACGTGATGTGGCCCCCGCCCTGACACGGGCGGGGGCCACGTCTGTTCTCGTGGAAGGGGCGGCTACGACCGGCGCCTGCCGTACTGGCCTGCGGCGAAGGCGACGCCGACCGCGGCCAGGGCGATCTGGATGATGAGCTCGATCCAGTCGACCCCGCGGGTGCTGGCCACGCCGAGCACGGTCGCGATCGCCGTGCCGATCAGCGCGGCGATGACGCCGATCACGACGGTGAGCCAGACCGGGATGTTCTGACGGCCGGGAACGACGAGTCGTCCGAGGACGCCGATCACAAGACCGACGACGATTGCGGAGATGATGCCGGTCACTGCCATGGTGCGCACACTCCTGTGAGCTGCCTCCGACCGGGGGGTGGAGGCGGTCAACCTGACGTCGCGTCAACGACCGGGCGCCCCGTCGCGGTTCCCGGAGTTCTGAGCGCCGCCCCGTGAGGCGGCGGCGCTCAGAAGGTCATCAGGAACTCGTAGACGTTCAGCAACGTCATCAGGATCCACAGAGCGACGGCGGGAAACCGGGCGCGTCTCCACCAGAGACCACCCCCGCCAGACAGAACCACGATGTTCTCTCCCTCGATCGCGGCCCCCCTCCTACTCTGCCCGATGCGCCCGGGGTTCGGGGGCAACGTCACGCAAAGCCACGCCGGGTTCCCTCCCGCCCGTGTCCGTCTCCTGAGAGCGATTTCCCGGGCCCCGCGTGTGCTCCGCCCCTCACCGGTACGCTCGGGGTATGATCCGCGACCTTTTGAACGTCTATGACCAGCAGATGCGCGGTGTCCCTCTCAGACCCCCTTCCGGTGTCTCCCACGAGCAGGACGGTCCGGTGCTGCGGGTCGTCGGCGAGCACCGGGGGCTGGTGACCGGGCCCCGTGACCTGGGGATCGAGGGCGCGGCTCTGGACACACTGATCGCCAGGCAGCGCGACTACTTCGCGGCGCGCGGTGAGGCGGTCGAGTGGAAGACCCGGGGGCACGACCACCCCGAGGACATCGTGGAACGGCTGGTGAAGGCCGGTTTCCACGCCGAGGAGACCGAGACGGTCATGATCGGCCTGGTGTCCGAGACGGCGGCCGAGCCGGTCCTGCCCGCCGGGGTCGTCCTGCGGGAGGTCCACGACCTGGCCGACCTGCGGCGTATCGCCGCGATGGAGTCCGAGGTGTGGGACACCGACATGGGGTGGCTGATCGACGACCTCTCGGCGCGGCTGACCACCGCGCCGGACGACATGACCGTGCTGGTCGCCGAGGCCGACGGGCGGGTGGTCTCCGCGGCGTGGCTGGTCTACCGGCCGGGTACGGAGTTCGCCTCGCTCTGGGGCGGTTCGACGCTGGCCTCCTGGCGCGGCAGGGGCATCTACCGGGCGCTGGTCGCCGAGCGGGCGCGCAGGGCGGCCTCACGCGGGGTGCGTTATCTCCAGGTCGACGCCTCCGACGACAGCAGGCCGATCCTGGCCCGGCTCGGCTTCCACGCCGTCACCACGACCACCCCCTACGTCTGGGCCCCCTGACGCCGGTCGGCGGGAGATCGCCGAGAGCGCCTCGTGGGCGGTCAGCCGGTGCCCGGTCGCGGCCGGGTGGTCGCCGTCGTCGGCGAGCAGGGCGGTTCGCCCCTCCCCGCCGGGGGCACGTACGCTGCTCCCGCCTCCGTCAGGTTCTTCTAAGGGTTTCGTGCACCAAGACGGCGTGCGGTGACTTTCCTCACTCCTCACGTTATCCATGAGGTCCAACCCCAGGTCAGGCCGTACGGCACGGCGGCGATCACCGGGACCGGCATAACGCTTGCCTGTGAACCATCTCCCGCTTTCTCCGCTTAACCCACGACCATGGAACGCTCTGGACAAAGCGAACAGTGAGTGTCGGATGGAGACCAAGGTGTCATCGGGTAACGCGGGATCGACGTGGCGTCTCCGCGGCCGGGCGATCGCCTCGGCCGCCGCGATCGTCGCTGTGACGCTGGTCGCGGCGGCCTGCTCGACCGGCGGGGAGGAGGGCCCGGCGACCCCCGACGCGCAGCGGTTCAGCGCCGCTCCCGAGGCCTCACCCGTCAAGATCGCCAAGCCTCCGTCGGTCGACCCCGGATGGCCCCGCTGGGGCTTCACCCACACCGGGGTCAGCGCCAACAACATCACCGAACGGTTCGAACGGGACGTGAGCCGGGCGCTCGCCCCGACTCCGCTCCTGCAGAACCAGCACATCATGGGCTTCGGCGCGCTCAACCCCGAGCCCCACCCCGGGGACTACTACTGGGAGGACCTCGACAGCCGGATGAACCTCATGCGGCAGTCCGGCGGCACCCCCGTCATCACGCTCTGCTGCGCGCCCGACTGGATGAAGGGCGGCCCCCAGGGACCGACGGAGGAGTCCGCCTGGAAGGAGCACCTGGAGGACGCCCCCTACCCCGAGCACTTCGACGACTTCGCCGAACTGAGCGCGGCCGTCGCCGCGAGGTACCGCGACGTCAAGTACTTCATGGTCTGGAACGAGCTCAAGGGGTTCTGGAAGGACCACTCCAAGCCCGCCGACTACAAGGGCTACACCGAGCTGTACAACAAGGTCTACGACGCGGTGAAGAAGGTCAGGCCCGACGCCAACATCGGCGGGCCGTACATCGGCTTCGACACCAACCGTGAGGGCGACTCCGAGCTGCGAGGGCCGTGGGGGGTCGTCAACCAGAACGTCCTGGACGCCTTCGACTACTGGTACAAGAACAAGAAGGGCGCCGACTTCGTCGTGGTGGACGGCGCCTCGCTGACCGACGCCCACGAGATGCTGCCCGACGCCTTCGGCGCGCTGGGCAAGTTCAGCGCGGTCACCTCCTGGCTGCGGAAGAAGACCGGGGACATGCCGATCTGGTGGTCGGAGTGGTACTTCGTCCCCGAGGACGGCACCTCGTGGCCCCTGCCCAAGCGGCTGGCCGTACAGGCGGCCTCGATGATCGAGTTCGCCAGGAGCGGCGCGGCGACCGCGCTGTACTGGAACCCGCAGGCCAAGAGCGACCCCTGCGACGGCTGCATGTGGGACCCGAAGACCGGCGCCCTGCTGCCGACCGGCAATCTGGTGAACGACTTCGCCAGGTGGTTCCCCGCCGACGCCAAGCTCCAGGACGTCACCTCCTCCGACCCCGCGGTCCGGGTGCTGGCCCAGCCCCGGCAACTGGTGATGGTCAACACCACCGAGGAGAAGGTCGACGCGACCGTGGACGGCAGGAAGGTCACCCTCCAGCCCTACGAGGTCAAGTGGAGCGCCCGCTGACCCGGGTCATTCGAGACGGGTCGGCGGGGTGTGGACCTGCTGGAAGATCACCGAGGTCTTGAAGCCGACGATCTCCCGGCGTTTGCTGAGGCGGTCCAGCAGGAAGGCGTGCAGGTGCTCCAGGTCCTGCACGGCGACGTGGAGCAGGAAGTCCTCGTCCCCCGCCACGACGAAGACGCTGAGCACCTCGGGCAGCGCCGCCGCCGCGCGCTGGAAGGTGTCGATGACCTCCCGGCTCAGCGGCCGCACCCTGACGGAGATCATCGCCTGGGTGGTCCGGTTGAGCGCCGCCGGGTCGATGTCGGCGTGATAGCCGCGGATGACGCCCCGGCGGGTGAGGGCGCGGACCCGTTCCAGACAGGTCGAGGGGGCGACGCCGAGCTGTCTGGCCAGTTCCCTGTTCGACTGCCGCGCA
The DNA here is from genome assembly GCF_040300765.1 of Streptosporangium sp. NPDC000239. Classification (NCBI taxonomy): domain Bacteria; kingdom Bacillati; phylum Actinomycetota; class Actinomycetes; order Streptosporangiales; family Streptosporangiaceae; genus Streptosporangium; species Streptosporangium sp. NPDC000239. The sequence continues at coordinate 56,290 of NZ_JBEPEI010000022.1, forward strand.
TTCGTTTGGAGCAGGCGCACTATCTCCGAATCAAGTTCGTCCATGCGTGGATCATCACGGGTTTTCCGGCCGAACGTTCGGTGACAGCGCCGATCAACCGTTCATGTGACTAGCTTCTGGCGGTATGACAGGACACAAGCTGGGCGCCTGGCAGGGAACGGCGTTGCTGGTCGGGGCGGTTCTCGGGCCGGGGATGCTGGTGCTCCCCCACCTCGCGGCCGTCTCGGCGGGCCCCGCCTCGGTGCTGGCGTGGGTCGGGTTGCTGGCGTTGAGCGTGCCGGTCGCGGCCACGTTCGCGGCACTGGGCACCCGCAACCCGGGGGGCGGCGGGGTCTCGGCCTTCGTGAGGCCGGTGTTCGGACCACGGGTTTCCGCGATGGTCGGCTGGTGGTTCTACGGCGCGGTGCCCATGGGCACGCTGGCCGGGGCGCTCATCGGCGGCCAGTACGTGGCGGCGAGCCTCGACGTCACCGGAACGGGCGCCTCCGGCCTCGCGGGCGTGGTCGCGGGAGCACTGCTCGCGGGGGCGCTGGCGGCCAACGCTGCGGGGCTGCGGGTCTCGGGACGGCTACAGCTGGTCATGGTGCTGACGCTCGTCGGGCTGCTGGTGGTCGCCGTCGCGGCGGCCGCCCCCTCGATGACGACCGCCCATTTCACCCCTTTCGCCCCGTACGGCCTGGCCGGGGTGGCCGACGCGGCCGGGGTGCTGCTGTTCGCGTTCGTCGGCTGGGAGGTGGCCAGCCACCTGTCCGGTGAGTTCGCCGACCGGCGGCGCGGGCTCATCCGGGCGACCGGGGCGACGCTGGCCGTGATCGCGGTGCTGTACCTGGGGGTCGCGTTCGTGGCGACGGGCACGGGCGCGACACGGAGCCCGGTGCCGCTGACCGTCCTGCTGGAGATGGGCGTCGGACCCGTGGCGCGGCCGGTGACCGGTGTGGTCACGCTGCTGCTGACGTTCGGGGCGGTCAACACCTACATCGCGGGGGCCGCCCGGCTCGGAGCCGCCCTGGCCGCCGAGGGCGCCCTGCCCCGCCGTTTCGCCGACCCGGCCGGTGGGGTACGGCGGAGCCTGGGGCTGCTGGCGACGTTGACGGTCGGGGTCGCGGTGGTGGCGCTGGTCTCCGGGCTGGGAGTGGACCCGTTGATGCGGGCCACGTCCGCGTGCCTGGCCGCGGTGACGACGGCGGGCACCGCCGCGGCGATCCCGACGCTCACCGGGGGCAGGCGGGCGGTCGCCGTCACGGCGACGATCTCCTCGGGGGTGGCGACGGCGTTCTGCGGGTGGTACCTGCTGGTCCCGCTCGCCCTGGCGGCGGTCGCCGTACTCGGGTTCCGTGCCCGCCCGGCCCTGGCCGTGCGGGGAAGGTAGGCCGCTACGCGCGCTGGTCGCCGTGCGCCTCGGGCAGCCCGCCCACCTGGGCCGGTTGGTCGCGGAAGGTGGAGGCGAGGACGCGTTCCTGGGCGCGGGCGCCCCACTCCTCGACGCGGCGGCGTCCGCCGGGAAGGGCGCCGAGCACGCGGTAACGGAAGGTGTTGCCCACGATCGCGAGGACGGGCGCCCACGGCAGGCGGGCCGGAAGTCCGAGGTCACGCATGCCGGACAGACCGACGAACGCGGTGAGCATGCTCAGGGCGCGGGCCCGCTCGTAGCGCTGGTGCATGCGCTCGACCAGGGCGTTCCCGTGTCCGAAGGCGCGCATGCGCTGGGCGTCGACGGTCACGCGGGCCAGGTCCCTGCCCGCCTGGGACTGTCCCCCCGCGGACAGCAGGATGTGGTAGTTCATCCGGTGCCGCACGTCCTCCTCGTCCGTGAGGAAGTCGGGGGCGACGCCCATCAGCCATCCGACGTAGCGCCACAGGTGCATGAGGTCGTCGCGTTGCCTGCGGCTGAGGGGCACCCCCAGCGCGAGGCAGCCCAGGATCACGGCGGCGTCGAACAGGCCCAGCGTTCCCGCCTGGTCGGCCTGGTTGACCGGCAGCCCCCAGCGCCCGCTGTCCCACCGCGGCTCGAACCGTGAGTTGACCAGGGCGTGCATCGCGCGCACGTGGACGGTCAGCCGCCACCCTTCGGCGCCGGGTCGCATGCCGCCGGGCCGGGTGACCTCGTGCGTCCACTTCTGGGTCTCGGCGAGGCGCCTGAGCGTGTTGTCGCCGCCGAGTCCCTCGGTGAGGACGAGGAGGTCGGCCGGTCCGCCGAAACGGTAGCCCCCGATCAGTGACAGGTCCAGAAGCACGTCGTTCGCGTTGCGGCCGAGGTAGCGGAAGGCCACGGCTCCCCGCTCGACTCGATCCCAGTCGACCCATTCGGGCACCTCGACGAGTTCGTCCATGAACCGCCTGAGCGCGGGGGGCAGGTCGTCCGCCCGGTGGGGCGCGTCGCGGAGGGCGGCGGCCACCTGGCGGTGCGTGACACGGCCGGGGTCGCCGGGGGGAAGGCGCATCGCCCCGGCCAGGTCGGCTCCGAGTTCGTCACGCTCCAGCAGGGCGGCGCGGAGCCGTTCCATGAACGACTCGTCGACCTCGGCGCCGACGCGGGTGAGCCGGAGCATCGGACGGGAGATGTCCCGGCCGCGCTGTTCGGCCTCTCGGAAGCGCGTGGGGTGGCGCTCGGTGACAACGGGGGTCATATCCACATTGATAACGCGATAAATCACCCGCATCCAATCCGCATATGCCCGGAATGCGCCTCAGCAGGGACAATGCCGGACCACGGTGTCGTGGTGACCGGCTCGTCGGGAGAGTCTTCGCTCCGCCGAACCGGTTCCGTACGGCCCGCACGTCCTTGATCCGGGGGCCGGACACGACCAGGGCCTCCCCGCGGTGACGGGGAGGCCCTGGTCGGGTGAAGGTCAGGAGAAGACCTGCTGGATGACGCTCTCGCCGTCGCCGACGATCCTGCGGAAACGGCGGGCCAGCTCGACCGCCTCCTCCTTGGAGCGCACCTCGACCAGGGCGAACCCGGCCACGGCCTCCTTGGCCTCCGCGAACGGGCCGTCCGTCACGGTGATCTCCCCACCGGAGGAGACCAGCCGTACGCCCGCGGGCTCCAGGCCGCCGGTGGCCAGCAGGACGCCGGCCGCCGTCAGTTCCTCGACGAAGGCCGCCATCTCGGCGTACAGCCGCTCGTCGGGGGCGGTCTCGGAGGGCTTGGTGGTCATCAGGTAGCGCATGGTGGTTCCTCTTCCTCGGTGTGCTGTTCCATTCTCCGCCCCTACGTCGATCGAGCGATGTGACAGGGAACGCCACCGTTCCCTGTCACATCGCTCGTTCGACGTGTCAGCGAAGAACCCGGCGCAGAAAGGCCAACGACATGACCGCCGTCCAGCTCCCCCGCACCACCTCCACCACCGCTCCCGTCACCTCCCGCATCTCTCGCACCTCGCTGACCTGCCTGGCCGTCGCCGCTCCGCTGTGGGCGGCCGTCTCCCTGGCCCAGGCCGCGACCCGCGAGGGCTTCGACCTGCTCCGTCACCCGCTGAGCGCGCTGAGCAACGGCTCCCTCGGCTGGCTGCAGATCGCCAACTTCGTCCTCGCCGGGCTCCTGACCGTCGCCGGGGCGAGCGGTCTGCGCCGGGCCCTTGAGGGCGGCCCCGGCGGGCGGTGGGCGCCGCGCCTGGTCCTGGCCTACGGCGTCGGCATGGTCGCCGCCGGTCTCCTCGTCATGGACCCGGGCGACGGCTTCCCGGCCGGCACGCCGTACGGCATGCCGCAGGCGCTGAGCTGGCACGCCTACGGCCACATGGCGGCGGGCACGCTCGCCTTCGGCACCCTGATCGCCGCCTGCTACGTCCTGGGCCACCGCTTCGGCCGTACCGGGGAGCGCGGGCTCGCCGTCGCCTCCCGCGTCGCGGGCACCGCCCTGCTGGCCGGTGACCTGTGGGCCATGACCGGCGGTACGGCCGGCTCCCTGACGCTGGCCGTCGGCGCGATCACGGCGATGCTCTGGATCTCCGTGGTCGCTATCCGCCACCGGTGAGGCCTCTCGGGAAGAAAACCGCGGTCCGTGCGGGAAGACACGGACCGCGGTTTCCCGCATATCCCCGGGCGGCTCGCCTCTCGCCGCCCCCGTGGCGCATTGCGAATCTACCTGCGAAAAGAATTCCTACGTATACGCATTTCTCCTGATATCGACAGCTGTTTCTGCCATGCATCCTTTGTCGTGTCGCCGAAAAAACCGGTGACGCCCGTGGCTCCGGCCCCGGGACGTTCTCTTGGAGGAGGAGACATGAAGCCGACCACGAAGATGAAGAAGATCACTGTCCGTCGCGCCGGCGACGTCCGTCTGACCAGCGCCACGTGCTCCTGCCCTTACCCCCAGGCCAACTAGTAGCCGCCGGGTAACGGAACGAGGCTGTGCGCACCGATCCGTGCGCACAGCCATCCGGCCTCTCAGGGACCGGAACGACGGCGGAAGGGTTTGAAGGGCGTGGACGACGTCAGGATCGCTTTCCACGAGCTGAGCTTCGTCTCCGAGGGGGACGACGTGGTGGTCGGCAGGGTGGACGCGGACTCGTACGCGGTGCTGCCCAGCGACGGCGCCGCCCTGCTCAGGGAGATGACCCGGGGCATGCCGCCGGAACACGCCGCGCGGTGGTACGAGGCCACCTACGGCGAGCAGGTCGACATCGACGAGTTCCTTGAGACACTGCACGAGCTGGGGTTCGTCCGCTCCGGCGGTGACTCAGGCAGTACCCCCGACGGGAACGTGACCGCACCGGACCCGGACAGGCGGCTGCCGTTCCGCAGGCTGGGGGAGGCCGCGTTCTCCCCCCTCGCGTGGGTGCTCTACGGCGCCGTGTTCTGCGTGTGGCTGTTCACCGCCCTGCGTGACACCGGCATCCTGCCCAGCCCCCACCACATCTTCTTCACCGACTCGCTGCTCGTCGTCCAGTTCGGGATCATCTTCGGGCAGTTGCCGCTGGTCTTCCTGCACGAGGCCTTCCACATGCTCGCCGGGCGGCGGCTCGGGCTGCGCAGCAGGCTCAGCGTCAGCAACCGCTATCTGTACATCGTCTTCGAGACGCAGATGAACGGCCTGCTCAGCGTCGAACGCGGGAAACGCTACCTGCCGTTCCTGGTGGGGATGGTGTGCGACGTCGTCGTCTTCAGCCTGCTCGGTCTGGCCGCGCACCTCACCAGGACCGCCGACGGCGCCTTCTCACTGACCGGGCGGGTCTGTCTCGCGCTGGCCTTCACGGTCCTGATGCGCTTCGCCTGGCAGTTCCAGCTCTACCTGCGCACCGACCTCTACTACGTGTTCGCGACCGCGCTCAACTGCCACGACCTGCACAACGCCAGTACGGCGCTGCTGCGCAACCGGATCTGGCGGCTGCTGCGGCGCCCGGAACGGCTCGTGGACGAGGAGCAGTGGACCGAGTACGACCGCAGGGTCGGCCGGTGGTACGGCCCCTTCATCAGCCTCGGCGTCCTGGCCATGCTGCTCATCACCGTGTTCGGGTCGCTGCCCGTGGCGGTGCAGTACGTCCAGACCGCGCTGCGGAGCATGGAGGGCGGCGTGGCGACCCCGGCCTTCTGGGACGGGGCGCTGGGGCTGCTCATCCTCGTGAACTGGTTCGTCACACCGGCCTACCTCGCCCGGCGCAAGCGCAGGCAAGCCCGCCAGGACCGGCCACGGGCGGTCGCCGAGCCGGCAACCACCAAGGGAGTGAACTAGAGATGCCTGCCCACCTGAGGATCGTCGGCGACCGCCGTACCGACCGGCTGCGCCGGGCCACCGAGGAGCCGGACGGCGGGCGCGCCGTCGTCGCCGTGTGCCACCAGCGGTTGCGCGGTCCCTACACGGGCGTCGACACGCTGCTGCGGGCCGTGCTGCCCGAGGCGTACGCCCGCTGGCCCGAACTGGTCGACCGGCACCGGGTCGAGCTGCTCTACGGCGTCCCCGAGTTGGCGGAGCTGGTCGGGGAGGCGCCGCAGCAGCTCGCGTTCAAGGGGCCGTTCGAGGAGCGCACCCGCTTCTACGGCTCCCAGATGATCCGGTGCATGAACCAGGGCATCGTGACGTTCCTCAACGAGCACGCGCGGCGGCTCGCCGAGGCGGGCGACCCGGCGCCGCTCCTGGTGTTCGAGGACGCGCACGCCGCCGAGCCGTCCACCCAGGAGCTCATCGCGCTGCTGCTGCGCAGGTCCGACCCCGGCAGGCTGCGGGTCGTCGTCTCCACCGTTCCCGTGGCCTCCCTGACCGGGGAGCTCGAAGGGGCGCTGGCCCGCCACACGGAGACCGTCCAGGCCGTGCCCGGCGAGCCCTCCCCCGACGGGCGGTCGGTCGAGGAGCTGGTCAGGGCGTACGTCATGGCGGACGGCATCAGCGACGACCCAGCCGAGATCGCCGCCTACGAGACGGCCGACCCGGAGTTCGTCCGGCGGCTGCACGACCTGCGCGCCGAGGAACTGACCCCGGACGCGGACCTGGGGACCAGGATGGGCGCGCTCCCGTACCACCGCGAGCGCGGCGCCGACCCCGGCGGACTGGGCCGGGAGGCCCTCACCGAGGGGCTGCGGATCAGCGCGGAGATCGGCTTCTCCGCGATGACCCTGGACATGGGGCTGCGCGGCAGGGCGGTGACCGACCCGGTCGCCAACGCCGACGACTTCCGCCGGTTCACGGCGCTGGCGGCCAACGCGCTGGTGCCGCTGCACCGCCTCGACGAGTCGTTCGACCTCTACATGGACCTGCGCAGGCGGTACACCGACCCGAACGCGCACATGATCTCCAGCTACGGCATCGCCATGCTGTACACCCGGTTCTTCTCGCCCCGCGACCACGAGACGGCGCTGGCCTGGCAGAACAACGCGGTGGCCATCGCCGCCCTGCTCCCCGACGCCAGGGAGCGCACCCTGCGCCAGGTGTTCAACGACAACGCCCTCGCGCTCATCGAGATGCACCGGGGCAACCTGGAGCACGGCCTCGAACTCATCCGGGTGGGCATCGAACGGCTCGACGCCATGCTGGAACCCGACGAGTGGGTGGTGCACCGCTCGCAGCTGCTCTACAACAGGACCCGGCTGCTGGCCGCGCTCGGCCGGACGGACGAGGCCTACGCCGACTTCACCGTGCTGATCGAGATGGACCCGTACTACACCGACTACCTGTGCGAACGGGCCAAGATCTCACGCAGGCGGGGAGACCTCGACGCGGCGCTCGCCGACTACGACCGGGCGGTCGCCATGGCCCCGCCCTTCCCCGAGCTGTTCTACAACCGGGGCACCGCCCGCGCCGAGGCGGGGGACGCCGACGGCGCGCTGGCCGACTTCGGCTACGTGCTGGAGATGGAGCCGGACGACGTGGCCACCCGGATGCGGCGCGCCGAGCTGCTCCTCGGCCTCGGGGACTTCGAGGCGGCCGAGGCCGACGTCGTCGCGGGCCTCGAACTGCGGCCCGCCGACCCGGAGCTGCTGTGCATGCGGGGCACGATCGCCCTGGAGTACGGCGACGCCGAGCAGGCCGCCCGGTGGCTGGACGCCGCGCTCGACGGCGACCCCGGATACGCGGCGGCGCTGGTCAACCGGGCGGTCGCGTCCTTCGAGCTGGGCCGTCCCGCCTCCTCCGTCGAGGACCTGACCCGGGTGCTCGACCTGCTCGGCCCCGACCCCGACGTGCTGCTCAACCGTGGCCTGGCGCACGAGGCGGCGGGCAGCGCCGACCTGGCGCTGCGGGACGTCGAGACCGCGCTCGGACTGCCCGGTGCCGACGTGGCCGAGCTGGAACCCGTACGGAAGCGGTGCAGGCGGCGGCTGGCCGGTGTGTGACCCGTGCGGTCACCTGCCCGCCCCGCGTTCGAAGGAGGCGACGATGCCGAGGCGCTGGGCGAGCAGCACGGCGTTGACCCGGTCGCACACCCCGAGCTTGCGGTAGAGCCGCTCCTGGTGCTTGGTCACCGTGCGCGGCGACAACCCCAGCCTGCGGGCGATGGCCACGGCGCTCAGGCCCGCGCAGAGCAGACGCAGCACGTCGTGCTCCCGGGGGGTGAGCCGTACGTCGGCGGCCGGGTCCGCCGCCCTGGTGATCGCCGTGTACGGCCTGACCAGCGTCTCCAGCGCCTCAAGCCGGGCCTCGCCCAGCGCGGTGCCGCCTGAGCCGATCACCCCGGCCAGCCACTCTCCCGCCGAGTCGGGGGTGACGTCCCAGCACCACAGGTCCTCCTGCCGGGTGAACACCCCCAGCTTCGGCCCGCTCCCGGCCAGCTCGCGCGCCAGGTCCTGCCCGCCGTGGGAGGCGGCCCACAGCAGACGCAGCGTGTCGGCCGGGACGGGATCTCCCTGCCCTGGTTGTCCGGGGTCGCCGGTCTCCGTCCGCGCGAGCGCTGACTCGTTCACCGTCATCGTCGCGGCGAGCATGGCGAGCAACATCGAGACGATTCGATGCACCCGTTCTCCTCCTTGCCTGATGAATGTGCCCTTGGTGAATGCCCCCGGTGCGATTCCACTACTAACCCAGTTCGGGCCCCCCGGCCATATCGCGGGTTGATTTGGGGGCCAAATGGGGGCCGCGTTTATTCCACCTTCCGTGAAAGGGGTTTGGCCCGGTCCCGGCGTCGCGTTTTCCGGAAAAACGGGCCCTGCCCAGGGGATTTTCCCCTCTCCCGACTGACCTGGTTTCGGGAGAAACCGGTGCGGGGGCGTTCGCGACGGGTCACGCGGTCGCGACTGCGGTGACGTATGTCTGGCTCGGCATGGTGCCGGCCGGGGTTGACGCCCTCGTTCGCACGCCCACCACGCCTACATCGCCCTGGAGTCCGTCAAGGTCGTGGCCCCGCTGACGGCGGGGGTCCTGCTGCCGGCCGGGTGACCGGTCGCCGGGTGCCAGGATCGTGGTGTCGGTTCCGCCCCGGGACACGACAGCCGCGACGAAGGAGGACCACCGTGATCGAACGGATGGACAACGTCGGCATCGTCGTCGAGGACCTCGACGCCGCCATCGCGTTCTTCACCGAGCTCGGCATGGAGCTTGAGGGCAGGATGTTGATCGAGGGGGCCTGGGCGGCCCGTGTCGTCGGGCTCGACGACGGCATGCGGTCCGAGATCGCGATGATGCGCGTCCCCGGCGGCCACGGCAGACTTGAGCTGGCGAAATACCACACCCCGGCGGGGATCCGCCCGGAGCCGGAGAGGGCGCCGGTGAACACGCTGGGGACGCACCGTGTCATGTTCGCCGTCACGGACATCAACGACACCCTCGACCGGCTGCGCGCCCACGGCGCCGAACTCGTCGGCGAGGTGACGCGCTTCGAGGACAGCTACCTGCTCTGCTACCTCCGTGGCCCGTCGGGCATCATCGTCGCCCTGGCCGAACAGATCGGCTGATCTCCCGAGGGGTCAGCCGACCAGTTTGAGGATCTCCTCGGCGACCAGGCCGGGCTCGTCCTGGGGGACCATGTGGCCGGAGCGTTCGGCCAGGACGTGACGGCCCAGGGGCCGGTCCTCGACGAGTTTCCTGTGGGCGGCGACCAGCGCGGGGCGGAAACGCCTCTCCACCTTGCTCGGGGAGAGCGCGCCGCTGATCGCCGTGACCGGGACCGGCGGCAGCGCCGCCCCCGAGTCGCGCAGGCGGGCGAGGCCTTCGGCGAGCGCGGCGTACTCGGCGCGGGTGGTGCGCAGTTCGGCCACGCTGGTCATCTCGGCCAGCGCCTCCTGCCGCATCTCCCGGGGGAACAGCGCGAGGATGCGGCGCAGCTCCGCCGGGACGACCTTGACGCCGAGGCGCGCCAGGCCGATCACGACGGACTGCATGGCCATGGTCATGGCCCGCACGCTTCGCCAGTAGTAGAAGTCGAGGTCCTCGACGGCCTGGTCGACGAGCACGAGCCCGGCGACCCGCCCGGGGTTGGCGGCGGCGTAGGAACGGATGATCGGGCCGCCCAGACTGTGCCCGGCCAGGATGTAGCGCTCCTCGCCCAGGGCGTCCAGCAGGTGCCCCAGGTCCTCGACCATGCGGTCCAGGTCACGGCGGTGCGCGTCGCGGTCGCTGCGGCCGAACCCGGCCCGGTCGTAGGCGACGACCCTGGTGCGTTCGGCGACCAGAGGCATGACCAGCCCCCACTCGACCCGGGAGGCGCCGAGCCCCGATTCGAGGACGACGACGGGCCGCCCCTGCCCCTGACTGACGTGGTGCAGCCGCCGTCCGTCCGGCAGGGTCGCGTACCCCTGCTCTCCGAAGACACTAGACATTGACGTTCTCCTCCCGGACGGGAACCAGCTCAGCACGGATGGTACGGGCCGTCGAGGCGATGAGGACCCCGGCGAGCAGGCCGGGCAGGGCGATCGAGGCGACCGCCCCCGCCGTGCCGTACGTCTTCTCCACGGTGTTCAGCAGCGCGGCCCCGGCCAGGCCGCCGATCGCCAGGCCCACCCCGAACAGGCTGGCCATGTAGCTGCGCCTGGCCGGACCGGTGACCGCGATCATGATCAACGTGACCATCGGGACGATCATCGGCGTCAGGACCAGGCCGGTGAAGAAGGCCAGCAGCGTCAGGGGCAGGACCGGGGCCGCCGCGCCCGCCGCGAAGGCCAGCGCGGAGCAGGCGACGATCCGGGCGGCGACGACCGGCACCCTCCCGGGGTCGGCCTGGAAGATCGCGTCGAGCCGCCTCCCGAAGGAGACCAGTGCGACGACGGCCCCGGCCGAGGAGATCGCCGTGAACAGACCCCGCACGTCGGTCTCCATGCCCCAGCGTTCCTTGAGGTGGACCGACAGGAACGTCGCCGCCGGGACCAGGAGCATGCCGTAGGCGACGAAGGCGGCGAAGACCCTGCGCAGCGTCGGCGAGCGCAGCGGGCTCCCGTCCGGCGTCACCTCCTCGCGCCGCCCGATCCCCGGGTCCCGCAGCCGCAGCGCCGACAGGCAGCCGAGCATCGACAGCACGCCGAGCACCGCGTAGACCGCCCGCCAGTCCAGGCCGAACCAGCCGGACAGCGCGGAGACCGTCAACGGGCTCAGGATCGCTCCGGCGGGCATCGCGGCGCCGTACAGGGCCAGGACCCTCCCCCGGACGGCGGGCGGGTAGACGTCGGCCAGCAGCGGGGAGTGCAGCGCGATCTGGCTGCCGTTGGCCAGCCCGCTGACCAGCAGCAACGCGCCCAGCGTCCAGATGTCCCCGGCGAAGGAGATCGCGAAGGTCGACCCGCTCCAGACGAGGCCGGTGACGATGGAGACCAGGGCGCGGATCGGGCGGCCCCTGGCCACGGCCGACATCAGGAACGGCGCCACCCCGACGGCCAGCAGCTGGATCGCGAGCAGGGAGGTGAGGGTGCCGGTCGAGACGCCGAACGAACTCGTGATGTCCGGGGCGAGCACGCTGAGGGCCTGGTTCACGAACGCGTCGGTGATCGCCAGCATGCCGACGGCGAAGACGGGATAGAGCCTCATGCGGACCTCATGACGGGTCGAAGACGATCGGCTTGACCTCACCCCGGCTGTACAGCGCGGCCTGGCCGGGCATCGCGACGCTCCAGGAGCGCATGCCGTCCCCGCCCAGGGCGACGATCCGCAGGCAGGGACCGCCGGCGAAGGCCGTACCGCCCGCGTAGTAGGTCGAGCGCAGGGAGACGTCGAGCCCGAGCGCCCCGCCCCGGCCCGGCGCCCCGGTCGGCAGCCGGTGCCCCTCCCCGTAGACCTCGTACGTCCGGGAGGCGGCCCGTTCGACGGCGCCGAGGAGGTCCTCGTCGTCGGAGATCCGTTCCCGCCAGGCGACCCAGGCCGTGGCGTCCGCCGAGTCCGGGGCGGCGTGGCCGTCGAAGGCGAGCAGCCGGTGCAGCAGCCTCCGGTGCCCGGCGGGCCAGGCGCCGACCCGGCCGAACTCGGCGGCGACGGCCTCGCGGAGCCTGGCCTGCCAGACCCCGGTGTCCGGCCACCGGTCGTCGAGCGCCCACGCGGTCACCTCCTCCAGGCTCACGGAGAAGGCCCTGGGCAGCAGTTCGGCCAGGCGCCTGCCCCGGCTGGTGTCGCGGCCCGGCTCGTCGTTGAAGACGTCCGGGTGCCAGCGCTCCGGCGCCAGGGCCGGGTCGGGGGTGACGGTGTCGGGGGCCGTGTTGCAGTTCTGCAGGTAGCCGGAGGCCGGGTTGACGATCCGCACCAGGTCGGCGGCGGGCCTGACGCCGAGCCAGGCGGTGGCCGAGGTGTTGCCGTCGAGCACTCCCCCGCCCTGCCCCGGGGGCCTGAGCGGCACCCGCCCGGTGCGCTGGTAGAGGCAGTCGCCCGAGGCGTCGGCGGCCAGCACGTTCTGCGGCGGGAAGGCGCACGCGTCGAGCGCCGCGCTCAGTTCCCCCACGTCGCGGGCCCGCACCATGGCCGCGAACTGCCGCTCCGTCTCCCCCGCCAGCCCCATGTACGGCGTGCACACCACGTAGACCGCCTCGGCGTCCCTGGCCAGGACGGGCGCGACCACGCCGTTGTGCACGACGTACTCGTGGCCCTCGTGCCGCAGGACCTCCCTGGGCTCCCCGTCGTGGAGGTAGCGGTCGCCCTGGACGGCGATCCGGTAGGCGTCGGAGACCCTCGGACCCCCGGTGGTCAGCCCCCAGGCGCAGGTCCGGTTGTGGGCCAGCGGCGGCAGCATGGCCCCCAGGAAGCAGAAGCCCGCGTAGTGCAGGTCACCGGCCCTGACGACGGCCTCGTGCATGGCGAACGCGCCACCGAAGGGCAGGTGCGGGTCGCTGACCACGAACGTCTCACCGGTCGCGGTCCGCCAGGGCCGTACCACCCAGGCGTTCGAGCCGAGCGGGGCGTAGCCGACGTCCTTCTCCGAGGCCGGTTCGTTCGAGAGCGCCCCGGCGGCGCGCAGCGCCTCGACGCCGTCGGTGATGATCCAGAACAGCATCACCATCCGGTTGACGCCGATGGGCAGGGCGGCCTCAAGCGGCGGGGCCCAGTCGGGGACCCGCTCGGGGTGCTCCTCCATCCACGCCCCGATCCCGGCCACGAACGCCTCGTAGCAGGTCCGCAGGTCACCGGGCATGGACTCAAGTCCCCGCCTCGCCTCTTCGAGCACCTGCCAGCGCCGGTGCACGGCGTCGCGCTCCGGCTCGCCGAGTTCGCCGCGGACGAGGAGGTACTGCCTGAGCACGCCGTGCAGGTCGTCCCGCGCCTGCGCGTACCCGAGCCCGAAGTAGGCGGCGGGCTCGGTGGAGGCGTCGATCAGCGGCGTGCCGTACGCGTCCCGGAGAACCCGCACTGAGCCCCAGGAATTGTCCATGCGTTAACCATGGGTGAAGAATGTCCGGAATTCCTTGGCCGATCGGACGAGGAATCACCCCGGGTGTTGGCCGATACTGCACGGATGAACCAGGTCGAGTACCTCGAACCGTCACTCGCCCAGGTGGTCGAGCGGATCGGGACCCGCTACGTGACGGTCGTCGGCGCCCCGCGCGGGGTCGAGGTCCCGGTCTCCGGGCCCGCGATCCACGATCCGCTGAGTTCCGTACCGCCCCGCCCCGGGTCGATGGTGCTGCTGGTCGGGCTGACCGCCGGGTCCCCCGAGGCCGCCGCGACACTGCGCGGACTCGGCGGGGCCACGGCCGCCGTACTGCGGGCCGACGCGCGGGACGCCGCGCCGCTGGCCGAGGCCGCCGCCCAGGCGGGGGTCGCGCTGGTCGCGCTGGAGTCGGCCATGTCCTGGAGCCACCTGCACACGCTGGTCGAGGAGACCGTCCTGCTCGGCGAGAACCTGGTCGCGGCGCCGGGCGGCGACCTGGGCAGCGTCCCGGTCGGCGACCTGAACACGCTGGTCAACCTGATCGCCGAGACCCTCGACCGGCCGGTGGGGATCGTGGACACCCAGTGGCGGCTGCTGGCCTACTCGGCCGTGCCCGGCCAGGTCAACGACGACCTGCAACGCGACGTCATCCTGAACCGGGTCGTGCCCGAGCGCAACGCCCCACGGGAGACCAGGCGGCTGCTGCTGACCACCGGCCGCGCGCTGCGTTTCCTCACCAACGCGCCCTACGACACCGCCGACCACACGATCTGGCGGGTCGGGGCGGGCATTCGCGGCGGCCAGGAACCCCTCGGCATGCTGTGGGTCCTCGAAGGCCGTGACCAGCTTCCCGACGACAGGCTCGTCCTGGTCGAGGAGTTCGCCCGGCTGGCGGCGGCGCACCTGCTGCGGGCGCGCACGGCCAGGACGGCCGACCGGGAACGCCACGGCGAACTGGTCGGACAGGCCCTGGACGGCACCAACCCGCGGACCGCCTGCCGTCGCCTCAGTCTCGACCCGGACGCGGGGATCGCGGTGCTGGCCGTGGCCGGGCTCTCCCTCGGCGCCGACGACCCGCCCGGGGAACACCTGCTCGACGGGGTCGCCACCTACTTCGACGCCTACCGGCGTTCGGCGGCCTGCGTGCTGCGCGCCGAGACCGTCTACTGCCTGGTCCCGACGCCGGACCTGACGGCGCTCAGGGAGATCGCCGCCGACCTGGTTCGGCAGCTCGGCAGGCGCGGGCGGCTGGTCGCCGCGATCGGCGGGCGGGTCCCGGCTGAGGCGCTGCCGCGTTCCCGCCGCGAGGCCGACCTCGCACTCGCCGCCCTACGCGCCTCGGCCGCCGACCCGGGTGCGACGGCCGGATCGGGTACGGCCGGCGGCCCGGGTTCGGCGGCCGGATCAGGCCCGGCCGGCGGCCCGGGTTCGGCGGTCGGCACGATCGACGAGGTTCGCGCGGCGGCGACGCTCATCGAGCTGCGCGCGCTCCTGGAGGACCATCCCGGCCTGCTCCTGCACGAGGCGGACCCCGCCCTGCCCACCGGGACGCCCTCCTCGGGAACCCTGTCCTCAGGGGCACCGTCCTCAGGAGCACCGTCGTCGGGGGCCCTTTCGGGAGCACGGTCTTCGGGAGCGCTGTCTTCAGGGGCGCTGTCTTCGGGAGCGCTGTCGGAGACGGCCGAGTCGGCGTTGGCCTGGATCGAGAGCCACGGGGACGTCCGGGCCGCCGCCCGGCGGCTTGGCGTGCACCCCAACACGCTCCGCTACCGCGTCCGCAAACTCGCCGCCGACGGCCTCGACCTGTCCGACCCCCAGACCCGCCTGGTCACCTGGCTGCGCCTGCGGCTGCTGTGACGGTCGCGCTTCCTGCGACGACCGTGCCGGGATCCAGCCGGTCCGGAACGGCCGCGCGAAGATTCAACCGGCCTGGGACGACTGTGCCAGGGCCCAGCCGCCTGGGGCGGCTACGCGAAGGTTCAACCGGTCTGGGCGTTCAGCGGGGAGCCCAGCGCCACAGCGGCGGGCCGTTGAGGGCGGCGACGTAGATCTCGCCCGCCGGGCCGACCGCGAGCTGGTGGGGGTCGGCGTCCTGGTCCGCCAGCGCCCAGCGCCGCGTCACCGACCCGTCCCCGGCGAGGGCGACGACGTAGCCGCGGTGCCGCCCGCCCTCCTCGTCCAGGGCGTCACCCCCGTCGAGCACGTACAGCACGTCACCGGGACCGACCGCCACGTCGTACGGCCTGCCGATCGCGGCCGAGGAGTGGGTGGCCAGGTGCCGGCCGTCGGCGGAGAAGACCTGCACCCGCGCGTTGCGCCGGTCGGCGACCACGACGTCACCGTTGCCCCGCAGCGCGATCCCGTGCGGGATGGAGAAGGCGCCGTCACGATCTCCCAGCTCGCCCCACGCCCCGGCGAACCGCCCGGCGGCGTCGAACACCCCCACCCTGGAGTTGCGGTAGCCGTCGGAGACGAAGGCCCGCCCGTTCCCTCCGGCCACCACGTCGGTCGGCCTGGCGAAGATGTAGGGGTCCCCGGTGCAGCGCAGGTTCGTCAGCGTGTTCCGTACGGCCAGGCAGGTGTCGAGGCCGAAGCCGTAGTCGTGCCCGATCGTCCGTTCGAGCCGCCCGTCCCCGGTGAACACCGTGACGTGGTTGGTCGTCACGTCCGTGACCCACACCCGGCCCTTCCCGTCGACCGAGACGCCGTGCGGGGAGGCGAACATCCCCGCTCCCCAGGATCGCGTGACCTCCCCGGTGCCCGCGTCGAGGACGACGACCGGATCGACGTCCATCATCCGGTCCGCCGCGAACGCCCCGCCGCCCCGGTGCAGCAGCAACACCTCACCCGTTCCGGTCACCGCGACCCCGGACCCGATCGTGACCCCGGCGGGCACCCGTCCCCACGGCGTCAGCGTCGAGCCCGGTGGAACCGTACGGTCGACGGCCTCGGAGACCACGGCCCCTCGGGGCGGGTTCCCACGCAGCAACAGCCCGGCGGCCCCGGCGGCGAGCAGCGGTACGGCGGCCAGCAGGACCCGCCTGCGAACCCGCCCTCCCCGGGAGGGGCCGTCGCTTCGGGAGGTGGCACCGTCCCGAGGGGAAAGGCCGTCGCTTCGCGAGGCCGCGCCGTTCTGGAAGGTCGTGCCGCTCTGAGGGACCATGCCGTTCCGACAGGAGGGGCCGCCGCTTCGGGAGGCCGTACCGCCCTGGGAGGCATTCTGAGGGGCGGCGTCGTTCTGAAGGGAGGCGTTCTGGGGGGTGGCGTCGCGCATCGCCATGGGGCTCGCTCCGGGGGGTACGAGCGCCCCGGTCGTGGCGGGGCGCACACGGACCGGGTCACGTGTGCGCCCAGTGTCGGCCCCGTCACCGGGGAACCGCCATCGGGGACCTCCCCGGTCATCCGGTCAGGGAGGTCCCGATGTGCGCGGCGGAGAACCTCCCAGCGCGCGACGGTCGGAACCGGCGATTTTGAGGAAATCGAGGCGCCGAAGACGCCGACGACCGGGCGGATGATTCCGCCGCGCCGGTCTCCGGGTGAGCCAGAACGGCATGGACGACCATCGCACGACGGGAATGTCACACCCCGTTCGGGGGCTCCTGCGGGTATTCGCGGGTTTCGGATTCTCCGAGTAGCCGAACGAGGTCGTCTGAGGTCGCCTCGTCAAGCGCCTCATGAATCTTCTTGAGGAATTTGGAATCACCCATCAGCTCACGTTGACGAGCCAGAAGATGCAGGTCGGGAGTGACGTCAACTCCCAGCTGCCGATGAAGGGTGAAGCTCTTGGTGGCGTAGTCGAAACCGATCGACAGATCCTTGATATCGGTGTGGATGATTCCCAGGTTTCGGAGCGCGTAAGCGACTCCGGCACTGTCACCGATCTTGTGTGCGCTGGCCAGGATCCGGCGGTTCTCTTTGATGGCCCTTCTGTGCGGCCCTCTGGTTCGAGGGCCTATGACCAGCATGAAAAGAAAGAAGGGTATGCCGGTGTATCCAATTGTGAGAAGCAGGGGTTCCGGAACCGGCGACTGGCGAATGCTCTGTAACGTGAGGTCGGGGTCGCCTTCCACAATCGGAATGCAGAACAGCAGACCGACGACGGCCACCCAACGCTTCATAAGGCCCCCCGTCAGGGCGTGGCGAAGTGACGTCACGGAGGGGCCGGTGCGGGAGCCGACCCTCCCCGACAGGGGGACTTTCTCACGATTTGGAGGGTGCACGACAGGCACAACGACGGCGAGGTGACGGCCACACTGCCGTACCGGTGGGGTCAGAGCCGGTAGAAGTCGGTGTAGTGGTTGGGGGAGAACCAGACGACGCCGGTGGAGCGGTTGACGACGATGCGGTAGGCGTCACGCGCCGCGCCCCTGGCCCGGGAGTACACGTCGTACTCGTAGTAGGTGGCGCCCGAGGGCAGCTGCCCCTCACGGTTGTAGAACTGACCGCCGGTGTAGTTGTACCGGCCGTCGGGCCAGGAGTACCACCCGCTGCTCGTCGGGTATCCCTTGGCCGCCCAGATCGAGGCGGCCGAGCGGGCGTCGGAGCACCGGGAGACGGTGCAGGTCGAGTAGACGGCGGCGTCGGCGGGGGTGACGGCGACCAGGCCGGTCAGGAACGTCATCACGGCGAGCGTGACGGCGAGCGGAACGGACCGGATACGACGGGGGGCGTTCACGGGGCCTCCTCACAGACCACAAAGGGGCGGACACCGCCAGGATCACCGCGGGATCGCGCGACGAGGACGACGCCCGCCGAAGGCGGGATGAACTCTTCGTGGCCCGGAGAGGACATGCGTTTCCCTGCCAGGAACCGCGATTCCCCGCCGCGGTTTCCGGATGCCCGTGTGAAGTCTCTCCGTCCATCCCAAATTCCAGGTGTCCGCCGCGCCTTTCGGTCACCCGCCGAGAAAGGGGATTTCCGCCTTACCGGATCGACCACTCTCCGTACCGCACCGCCCACGGTCCGCGCTCCGGCGTCACTTCCGTCCCTCAGGTCACACCCGGACCACCACCGGAGGCGAAATCCATGAACATTAATCGAAGTGACGTTCCAAACCGTGGTTTCTAGGGTTCACTTGTTCCATGAGAAATAGTCAGACGGTTGTAGAACTGTCCACCGTCACACTGTCGGTCGGCTGACCGGATGTCCGCTTTCCGATCGGTGGTTGTCTTCGCCACGGATGGCGTGAGCACGTTCGACATCGGGGGGATAGGCGCGATCTTCGCCGACCGCCTCGAAGCCGGGCTTCCGTCGTTCGACTTCACGGTGTGCGCCGAGCGGCCCGGTCCGCTCCGCACCGACCTGGGCCTGTCGATGCACGTCGAGCACGGTATCGAACGCCTCGACAAGGCCGAATTGATCATTCTGATGCCGGGGTACGACACCCGCCCCGAACCCACCCCCGAGTTGGTCGCCGGACTGCGCGCGGCCAACCGGCGCGGCGCGATCATCGCCGCCTTCTGCACCGGCACCCACCTGCTGGCCGCGACCGGGTTGCTCGACGGACTGCGCGCGAGCACCCACTGGCACCTCCTGGATGACTTCGCCCAGGTCTATCCCAACGTCACCGTGACCGCCGACACCCTCTACATCGACGAGGGGCTGGTGATCACCGGCGCCGGGATCATCGCGGGCATCGACATGTGCCTGCACCTGCTACGCCGCGAACACGGCGCCGCCGTGGCCAACGTCGTCGCCCGCGCGTTGGTCGCCGCGCCGCACCGGGACGGCGACCAGGCCCAGGTCATCACCCGCTCGGTGCCCGGCGACGAGGACGCGCTGTTCGCCGGGGTCATCCACTGGGCCCGCAACAACCTGGACAGACCCCTGCTCGTCAACGACCTGGCCGCCCAGGCCCTGATGAGCCCGCGCACCTTCGCCCGCAAGTTCCGGGCCGCCATGGGCACGACGCCGCACTCCTGGCTGCTGGCCCAGCGGCTCAGCCGCGCCGAGGAGCTCCTCGAAACCACCGAACTGCGGATCGAGGAGATCGCCCGGCTCGTCGGATACAACTCCGTCGCGGTCTTCCGCGAGCAGTTCGCCAAACGGCGGGGCCTGTCACCCCGTGCCCACCGCCAGCGCTACAGCCGCAGCCCCGAACCGAGTTACCCCTCCATGGCGGCCGGCTGAGAACCACCTGACAGGGCGGGGGTCGATGGCGGCAGAACCCCCGCCTACCAGGGGCCCACGCAATACATCCCATATATCCTACCAGGATAGTGGGTATGATGGACGCCGTGTCAGGATCTCCATCTGTCGTCATCGTGGGTGGTGGCGCGAGCGGCACCTTGGCCGCGGTCCATCTCCTCCGCCTGGCGCGGGCGCGTGCCATGCCACTGGAGATCATGTTGATCGACCAGTACGGCAGGCACGCGCAGGGCCAGGCCTACTCGACCACCGACCCCCGGCACCTGCTCAACGCCGCGACCGACAGGATGAGCGGGCTGGACGACGACCCGGGGCACCTGCTGCGCTGGGCCCGGGACAACGGGCTCGACGTCGACGGCTCCGGCTATCTGCCCCGGCAGGCCTACGGGCGCTACCTGCGTGACCTGCTGGCCGCCGCCGAGGACCGGCCCGTCCGGGTGGTGCGCCGGGTGACCGCCACGGCGACCGCCCTCCTGCAGTGCCCCGACGAGGGCCCCGACGTGCGGGTCCAGCTCTCCGGAGGCGGCCGGATCGGTGCCGACGCCGCCGTGCTCGCGCTGGGCAACCGCCCCCAGGCCCCCTGGCCGAGGGTCGTGGACGCGGGCAGCCGCCGCTACGTCGCCGACCCGTGGGCCCCCGGCGCCCTGGCCAGGATCCGTGACGGCGCGCCGGTCCTCGTGGTGGGGACCGGGCTGACCATGGTGGACGTGGCGCTCACGGTGACCTCCGCGCACCCGGGCACGGTGGTGCACGCGCTGTCGCGGCACGCCCTGCTGCCCCTGCCCCATCCCTGCCCCGTGCCGCCCCCGGTCCAGGCCGCGATCCCCGAGGGACCACTCGGCCTGGCCGCCCTGCTGCGCGCCGTACGGCTGGCCGTACGGGACAACGGGGGTGACTGGCCCGCGGTGGTCGACGGCCTGCGCCCGCGGACCCAGCGGTTGTGGGCGAACCTGAGCCCGGACGACCGGCGGCGCTTCCTCGACCTGGTCGCGCGCCACTGGGAGGTCCACCGGCACCGCATCCCTCCCGCGACGGCCGCCAGGATCGGCGAGTTGCGGGCGAACGGCAGGCTGCGTGTGCTCCGTGGCCGGCTGGTCCGGGCCACGACCGGCCCCGAGGGGATCAGCGCCCGGGTGATCGCCGACGGCGCCGTCAGGCGGCTCGACGTCGGCTGGCTGGTCAACGCGACCGGCCCGGGAAGCGGCGTCGCCGGTGATCCCTTCCTGTCCCGCCTGGTCGCCGACGGCGTGGTACGGCAGGACGCGCTGCGGCTCGGGATCGACGCCGATCCCCGCGGCGCCGTCCTCGACGCGACGGGCCGGCCGAGCGACCGGATCTTCACGCTGGGGCCGACGCTGCGCGGAACCCTCTACGAGACGACGGCCATCGCGGAGATCCGTGCCCAGGCCGCGGCCCTGGCCCCTCGTATCGCCGACGCTCTCGCCCTGGCCGTTCATCCACGGTGACCCTCAGGCCACCCAAATCACACCTTGTGCGCTTTCCTCACGCATAGTGTCATGAAGGCTACTCGTCCAACGGGCCGCCCTCCCAAGGACCGGGACGCTCATCGGCACGGGCGGACGCACGGCCCGGCGGAGCGCCTTCGAACAGGAAGGGAGCCAACGCCAATGACGGTGGCCCTGGACAAGAGCGTCGAGGACTTCATCACCAGCCCCCACCAACTGTTCATCGACGGCCAATGGGTCGACGCCGCGTCCGGCAGGACCTTCGCCACCCCCGACCCCGCGACCGGCCAGACCCTCGCGCACGTCGCCGAGGCCGACGCCGAGGACGTCGACCGGGCGGTACGCGCGGCCCGCAGGGCCTTCGAGCACGGCCCGTGGTCCAGGATGACCGCCTCAGAGCGGGGACGGATCATCTGGCGGATCGGCGACCTGATCCTGGAGCACGCCGAGGAACTGGCCCAGCTCGAATCCCTGGACAACGGCAAGCCCCTGTCCGTCGCGCGGGTCGCGGACGTCCCGCTGGCCGCCGACCTGTTCCACTACATGGCGGGCTGGGCCACCAAGATCGAGGGAAACACGATCGCCCTTTCGGTGCCGGGTTCGACCTTCCACGCCTACACCCTGCGCGAGCCGGTCGGTGTGGTCGCCCAGATCATCCCGTGGAACTTCCCGCTGCTGATGGCCGCCTGGAAGCTCGGCCCCGCCCTGGCCACCGGGAACGTGGTGATCCTCAAGCCCGCCGAGCAGACCCCGCTCTCGGCCCTGCGGCTGGCCGAGCTGATCGCCGAGGCGGGGGTGCCGGACGGCGTGGTCAACGTCCTGCCCGGGTACGGCGAGACCGCGGGCGCGGCGCTGGCCGCCCACGACGGCGTGGACAAGGTCGCCTTCACCGGCTCGACCGAGGTCGGCAGGCTGATCGTCCACGCCGCGGCGGGCAACCTGAAGAAGGTCACCCTGGAACTCGGCGGCAAGAGCCCCAACGTCGTCTTCGACGACGCCGACCCCGCCCTCGCCGTCCAGGGCGCGGCGAACGCGATCTTCTTCAACCACGGCCAGTGCTGCATCGCCGGGTCCCGGCTCTTCGTGCACCGCAGCCGGTTCGACGAGGTCGTGGAGGGGGTCGCCGAGATCGCCCGCGGCATCAGGCTCGGCCCCGGCCTCGACGCGGACACACAGATGGGGCCGCTGGTCTCCGACGAGCAGCTGCGCCGGGTGACCGGCTACCTGGACTCGGGCCGCCAGGAGGGCGCCAGGACCGTGACCGGCGGCGACCGGCACGGCGACCAGGGCTACTTCGTCCAGCCGACCGTGATCACCGACGTGCGGCCGGAGATGCGGCTCGTCCGTGAGGAGATCTTCGGCCCCGTCGTGGTCGCCTCGCCCTTCTCCGACCTGGACGAGATCGCCGCCCAGGCCAACGACACCGTCTACGGGCTCGGGGCGGGCATCTGGACCCGTGACATCTCCAAGGCGCACGCCCTGGCGGGGCGGATCCGCGCGGGCACGGTCTGGATCAACTGCTACAACGTCTTCGACGCCGCCCTGCCGTTCGGCGGCTACAAGCAGTCGGGCTGGGGCCGCGAGATGGGTCACCAGGTCCTCGACGCCTACACCGAGGTCAAGTCGGTCTGCACCCAGCTCCACATCTGACCCCTACCCCGGCGCGCCCGCCGCGCAGGTCCGGGCGCGCCGGGCACTCCTCACGGAGCCGGGTTCAAGGGACGGAGGGCCCTGCGGGCAGGGCCCTCCGCGCGACACTCAAACGCCGTTGAAGAGATGGAACGGCGGTAGGCCGCCATCCGGGTAGATCCCCTCGCTCTCGCCCAGGGTGAGGTCGGCGAAGGCGCCCACCTCGACGAGTACGGGCCTGTCGTAGCGCGTGTCGTTGTCCACGTGCTTCCTCCTTCGGGAGATCGGACGCTGTGCGCATCGTCCCCGGCCCACCGCGCTACGCGATGTAGTCGCCAGGACACTCTTGGCTATCCGACCCCCGTCACACGGGCGTCGGGCCACGGGACCACATGTCACCCTCCGCGACGAGGTTCAGGGCCGGGATGCCCTCTCCCGCGATCTCACCAGGGCGGTGAAGGCCTCGACGGCGTCGACGACCGCCTCGAAGCGGAACGAGTGGTACAGGTCGAAGGCGTGGTTCCCGCCGCGCAACTCGACGTAGACGACGGGGGCGGCCGAGGTCTCGCGCAGGCGGCCGGCGAAGTGCCGGGCCTCGGCGACGGGCACGATCGGGTCAAGATCACCGTGGGCCACGAGGAACGGCGGCGCGTCGGCGGTGATGTGGGCCAGCGGCGAGGACTCGGGCCCCTGGCCGAAGTAGGTTCCGTACCAGCCGTTCAGGTAGACGGCGCCGGACACGGAGGTGTCGGCGTCCTCGAAGCCCGGCTGGAAGACGGGGTCGTTCTGGGTGAGCGCGGCCAGCGCCGCCATGTGCCCGCCCGCCGAACTGCCCGCGACGAACAGCGTCGACGGGTCGGCGCCGTACTCGTGGCCGTGCTCGCGCACCCACGCGATGACCTTCTTGAGGTCGATCAGGTGATCCGGGTGCTGGGCCCGGGGCCGCAGCCGGTAGGTGGCGCTGACGCACACCCATCCCTGACCGGCCAGGTGGTGGAGCAGGGGAAGCGACTGGCTGTTCTTGCGTCCGCCGGAGTAGGTGCCGCCGTGCAGGTGGATCATGACGGGTGCGCCCTGCGGGCGCGAGCGGTGGTGGTAGACGTCGAGCAGGTTGCGCCGACCGGCGTCGCCGTACGAGAGGTCGGCCACGCGCCGGACGTCCAGGCGGCGCCGGAAGACGGGCAGGAACAGGACACGCGCCAGCGGGGGACGGCGCCGCAGCCCTTCGGCGAGGTCGGCATCAAGGGCGGCACGCCATCCGATGCCCAGCCCCTGGTCCAGGGCGTGTTCCACCCGTGCCCGTTCCCCGAGCGCGCGACGGGCGACGACCGCGAGCCCGAGCGTGGTCACGGCGGCCAGGGCGACGACCGCCCACCCGCCTGCCGAGTCGATGTCGCCTTCGGCGAACGCCAACGCCGTCGGGAGCAGCAGGAGCCAGAAGAAGGCCGCGAACGGCAGTTCGTTGGCGGCCAGGCCGAAGTAGTAACTCACCCGGCCGAGCGGACGTGAGAACGGCACCGGCCGCAGCGCGAACAGCGTGCCGACCGCGACGAGCGTCACAGGGAACAGATAGCCGACGGGCACCGAACCTCCAAGCCTTTCCGCACCCCAGCCTCCCCGACCCGTCAGCGTCGCATCAACGACGGATCCGATAACGTCTTTTAACCCTGAACTAAATAATCCGGAGGCCGCCCGTGGAGATGCGAGAGATCGAGATCTTTCTGGTGGCGGCCGAGGAGCTGCACTTCAGCCGTACGGCCGAGCGGCTGGGCATCAGCCCGGCCCGCGTCAGCCAGACGATCAAAAAGCAGGAACGGCGCATCGGCGCGCCCCTGTTCGACCGCACCACCCGAGTCGTGCGCCTGTCCCCGCTCGGCGAGCAGCTGTACCAGGCGCTCAAGAGCGGCCACCGGCAGATCGAGCAGGGGATCGCGGCCGCTCAGGCCGCCGCCGACGGCACCGCGGGAACACTGACCCTCGGCACCACCGGCCCGTACTCCCTGCGGATCAAGAACGTTCTCGACCTGTTCCTGGCCCGCCACCCGGACGCCCGCCTCCAGCACCGCGAGATCCAGCCGGCCTCCCCCCTGGACCTGATCAAGTCGGGCGAGTTGGACGTGGCCTACCTGTGGCTGCCGATGCGCGAGCCCGAGCTGACCGTCGGACCGGTCTCGCACACCTCCGAGGTGATGCTGATGGTCTCCGCCGACCATCCCTACGCGGGACGGGACAGCATCTGTCTTGAGGATCTCGGCGACTGCGTCGTGGTCGAGGGCCAGTCGATCCCCCGCTACATGGAGGAGGTCTTCAACCCTTGGCACACCCCTTCCGGCCGCCCCGTCCGCCGCGGCCCCAAGGTCACCACCTGGCAGGAGGCACTCAGTGTCGTCTCCTCGGGCCAGGCCACCGCCGGGGTCACCGCCGAGGCGGTCGACTTCTACCCATGGCCCAGCCTGGCCTTCGTCCCCATCCGGGACGCCCCCCGCTCCCGGTGGGCCTTCGTCTGGCGTACCTCGGACGAGACTCCGCTCGTTCGCGCGTTCGTCAGAGCCGCCGCCGACGCCCTGCGACCGGTGAAGTGACGGGTCTCAGAGGGCGCCGGAGAAGGTGTCGCAGTCGGCGGGGGCTCCCGTTCGGTAGCCGGTGGTGAACCACTTCATCCGTTGTTCGGCGCTGCCGTGTGTCCAGCCCTCGGGATCGACCCTGCCCTGGGTGCGCCGCTGGATCCTGTCGTCGCCGACGGCCGCCGCGGCGTCCAGCGCCTCCTGGATGTCGGCGGCGGTGAACGGGCCGGTGTAGAAGCCGGTCTCGACGGCGTGCTTGGCCCACACCCCCGCATAACAGTCCGCCTGGAGCTCCAGCCTGACCGAGGCGCTCTCGGCCCCCCTGCGGTCATCGCCGACCCGCCGGGAGGTGCCGATCAGGTTCTGCACGTGGTGACCGTACTCGTGGGCGATCACATACGCCTGGGCGAACGGACCTCCCCTGGCGCCGAAACGGCTCTCAAGGTCGCCGAAGAAGCCCAGGTCGAGATAGACGCGGCTGTCGGCCGGGCAGTAGAACGGGCCGACCGCCGAACTGGCCTGGCCGCATCCGGTGTTCACTCCCCCGGTGAACAGGATGGTCCTGGCGTTGCGGTAGGCGCCCTTGCCGCGTTCGGTGAACGCCTCACGCCAGTAGGCCTGCACGCTGTTGACCACGCCGACCACCCGGCACCTGTCCGACTGGTCGGCGTCGCTGCCCTTGCGGCACTCGGCGCCCAGGTCGGAGCCGGAGGTCGCGGGGCGCCGGGCCCCTCCGTCGCCACCGGCACCACCGTCACCGCCGCCGAGCAGCGCCGCCGGGTCGATCCCGAAGAACAGCGCCGCCACCACCAGCACGATCACACCGACGACACCGCCGCCGACCATGAGCCCCCCGCCGGGGAACCCGCCGCCACCGCCGCCGACGTCCTCGACCTGGGAGGCGTCGAGGTCCACGTCGTCGCGAAAGTCCATCGGAGCCGCTTTCTCTGGACGAGATCTGCGCGGCCCCATTGTCTCCCCGATCTCCGTGTCGAGGAAGTCCGCCGGGTCGTCACGGCCTGCCCACATTGGGCTTGGGACGGTGCTCGGGCAGCGCCACAAAACGGACTCGCCGACCGGTCAGCCGTGCGTGGACGGGTCCTCCACTCGGCGTGCTCGGCTGCTCCACGATGCCCGGATCCCCCACACCACGGTCGTCGGGGTCGCGGAGCCTCAATGTGACCTGGTGGTACGGCGGGCCTACCCGTTCAGCAGGGCGCCGATGTCGCTCTGGCGGTAGCGGCGTTGGCCGCTGGGAGTTCGCACCGAGGGGATGCGGCCGGTCAGGGCCCAGCGGTTGACGGTCTTGGGGTCCACGCCGAAGATCCGAGCGACCTCGCCGGGGGTGAGGAGTCGTTCGACGGTGTCCGGTCCGGTGGTGAAGGTGCCGTCGGGGGCGACGGCCTTGAGGGCGGCCATGGGGAACTCCTGGGGGTCTCAGTAGCGGAGGGTGTGCAGGATCTGGTCGTGGCGTGCCAGCGCTCTGGCCAGCCGGTGCAGGGTGGTACGGCCGAGCACGTCCCTGGCTCCGGCTCTGCGCTGGTCGGGCCGCAGGGGGTGGTAGCGGACGGCCCACCACCGGGGCAGGCCGGGCAGGTCGTGTTCCTCGTACCGCCAGGCGGGGTGGGTGCTGATGAGCAGGTCGATCAGGCGCCGTTCGTCGTCGGTCATGGTCGTCCCGGTTCGGAGGCGGGCAGGGAACACACGTCGTTCGGGCCGTGAGGTCAGGGCTTCGACCCTTTTCGCGGGGCGGGTGCCCGGCCCCGAGCCGGGGAGCATGCGGCCGGGCACCCTGGAGGAGGACCGGCCCCACGGATGGGGCCGGTGCGCCAGACGGCTCCCCCCTTCCCCAACACGCTCGGCGTGTGTGGGAGCCGTCTTGCGAGGGTGTGCGGCCCAGGTCCCTCCTACCTGAGCCGCACGTTCATGGGGTACGACGGATGCGGTTCCTCCGCCCGCCGTACCGGCTTCAGGAGCGCAGCAACCCGCGCAATGCCGTGGACCGGCCTGACCCAACGGCCTGAACGGCCCGGGAGATCCGGGCGGACTGCCTGGCCCGAGCGCTCTGGAGGGCACGGGCGACGGCGACGGCCCGGATGCTCGGCGGCACCGCCGGAGACTTCTGGGCGGCCAGCTTGCGGTCCAGCTCCTCGGCCGACTCCGCCCGCACCAACAGCGCGTCCCCGGCGTACGGCCTGCCGGGCAGGGCGCTCCGGTAGGCGCTCCACAGGCCGGACCGCGAGCTGTGGAAGACCAGCCAGCCGGGATGAGCCTGTTGCACGGTGTCACAGGCTCGATCGGAGAACTCGGCCCTTTGACGAGGCACCCGGGCCGTCGGCATCACGCGGCCCTCCCGTCCGGCGAACGTCCTCCGGCGGACACCGTCTCCCCACCGGGCTCCTCGTTCCGTACCCCGGAAGACGGACGACCGGCCCCACCCCTCCTGCGCCGGACCGGCGCCGGAGCAGGCCTCATCGCCCGGATCATCTCGGCCTCCCGCATCCGCTCCTCCAACCCGTCGCCGGTTGGGTCCTCGACGATGACCGGCCGAGAACCGCCCCAGGCTGCGACCGCGTAGAAGCTGCGCCGTCCCAGGCTGTAGAGGATGGTCCAGTCGGCCCACGCCTGGTCGATCCGCTCGGCCTCCGCCTTCGCCGGGCCGTCCCACACCCTCCGGTACACCGGCTCGTACGGCTGGCCGTCGCGGTGCCGTCCGGTCACGAGGGCACCCCCTCAACAACGGTGCGGGCCTTCTCCTCCTGCGCGGCGATGACGGCCTGGACCTCCTCGAAGGTGTCGGCGTCCACGGCCGACTCCGCCCCGGCCCGTACGGCGAGGCGGGGGAAGGGCCGGTCGCGGAAGGCCCAGAACCGGCCCGCGCTGCTGATGAGCAACCGCCAGCCCGGGATCACCGGACGGTCGGGGGTGTGCTGCACGATCTGGACCTCCGTGATCCGATCAGAGGCGTGCCTGGGCGGGGTGCTCGCCAGACGGGCCTGCCCTGCGGGACAAGAAACAGCCGGAACCCGAACACGAGCGCGGGAAACGGGACATCGGTCTCCGCCCCGGTACGGCCTGCCGCTCGCGGGCCGTACACCGCCGGAGTGGCCGGGCTGGCGCACCCTCGCCCAGGAGATCCCCGCCCGGGGAACGCCGGGGGCGGGATGCCGGATTCGTCGCGGCGGCGACGGCCGGGCAGGCGCGACGGACGCGGCCCCCGGCCCCCGCTCCGGAGCGACGGCCGACTCGTCCACGTTCGGAACCCGCTCCGGAACGGCGACGGGATCGTCCGGGGACACCGGCGTCTCGTCGGCCGCCTCCGCAGGACCATCCGGTACGGCGTTCGCGGCCGGAACCATCGCGGGCGCCCCCGGTTCGGGATCAGGATCGGGACGACGCTGACCGGGCACCAGCGGAACCACCTCCCCCGGCGCGACCTCCACCGGAGGCCGAGGCGCCGGAAGAACCTGCGGGCCGTACGCACGCCGAGCCTGCAGCCGGGCGTCCATCAACACCCCGGACGGCTGCACGTACTCATGCCCGTCCTGGGCGGAACAGCCGTGGGCGTAGGGGGAATGCCCACACCGGGCACACCCCATGGGCAGAGGTACGGCACCGGCGAAACAGTCGCACGTGTTCCGGCCGGGAGCCGGAGCACTACTCTTACTCACGTCAGGAGACACCTTCCTGATCAAGGACCTGTTCCGGCGGCGCAACGCCGGGCAGGTCCGTTTTTTACGCTTCGGATGTTTTTAATCGCTTGTAGGTTCGGATTCTTGTCTGTACTCGTATCTACTCATGTAGATCCGTCAGTAGCCGTAGTCACATGAGATGGCGCGTAGATACATCTCTACGTTCGTCCCGTGCATGACTACGAGCCCGATCGCCCGATCTGGATCCAGGTGGTCGAGATCCTGGAGAGCAGGATCCACAGCGGGGAGTACCAGCCTCGACACCTGGTCCCATCAGAAGCGCAGATGGTGCAGGAGTTCGGCATCGCCAGGACCACGGCCCGCAAGGTGGTGGCCTACCTTCGCGATCAGGGGTTGGTCTACACGGTCCCCCAGATCGGAACCTTCGTCAGCTACCCCGGCCGGAAGAGCGACTGAGGTGTGCTTGTCTCCCCTGACGGCCGACTTTCCTCCGTCAGGGGAGAACGCCTGCCGCCCCTGATGCACGGTTAGCGAGGGGCGATCCGTGCGTTTCTGTCATGATGACCTCACTCACTGTGGTGGATCTCACGAGGTAATAATGACGTGAGCAGCGCACGCAAGCAAGTGCTGCTCACTGGATTTTTTCTCAAGGGCACACCACACTTGGCGCCATGGTTCTCAAGTCCCCTACGGTGAGACACCGCAGACTAGGCCGCGAGCTGCGAAAACTCCGCGAAGAGACGGGGCTTTTGCCGGAGACCGCAGCGAAACAGCTCGGGTGGAGCAGACAGAAACTCAATCGGCTGGAGAACGCCCGAACCATGCCGAGCACAACGGACGTCGCGGCTATATGCGATTTGTACGGCACCGATTCCACGACAAAAGCCGGGCTTGTCCAGCTCTGCAAGGATGCGGGCCAGCGTGGCTGGTGGACGGCGTACTCCGACGTCCTGGCCGGAAGCTACGTGGTGTTAGAAGCAGAAGCCACGGCCATCCGCACGTGGGAGCCACTACTGATCCCCGGGCTTCTCCAGAGCGAGGGGTATGCTCGCGCCATCATCCAGGATGTTCGGCCAGCGCTGGAGAAGGACGATCTGGAGCGTCGCGTCACCGCCCGCATGACACGGAAGATCACCCTGTTGGGTGCGAGCGCCCCGACGTTCCACGCGCTGATCGACGAAGGCGCCATCCGCCGCCAAGCCGACCCCGCAGAACTCATGGCCGCCCAGCTCGACGAGCTTCTCCAGATCATGAACCGGCCCAACGTCACGATCCAGGTGATGCCTGCCGTGGCAGGACTACACCTCGGCATGCAAGGCTCCTTCTCGGTGCTCAGCTTCGACCCGGAGGACCCCAGCGTCGGCTACACCGGCTCACCGGGTGGGGACTTGTTCCTCGAAGCTGCCGCCTCGGTGAATCGTCTTATGCTGACGTTCGAGCGCCTCACTGCGATGGCGCTGTCCCCCGAACAGTCCGCGGACCTTATCGCCGCGGTGAGGAGTGACTATGACTGACCCCCGTCTGGCAGATGCCCGATTCCGCAAGTCCAGCCTCAGCGGCGGCGACGACAACTGCGTTGAGGTCGCCACCAACCTCCCCGGCCTGGTGGCCGTCCGTGACAGCAAGGACCCTTCCGGCCCGGCCCTGGCCTTCACCCCCACCCAGTGGCGTTCGTTCGTCGGCCGCGTGAACACCGGCGCCTTCGACGCCTGATCTCCCTTCAAGGCCCCGGCACCGTACGACGCTGGGGCCTTGTGCATGTCAGGGACAGCTCACACAGTGAAGGTCAGGACCCGCTCACCCAAAAGCGAGGAACTCCATGACCCCCGACCTGACCAACGCCGAGTTCCGCAAGTCCAGCCTCAGCGGCGGCAACAACGACTGTGTGGAGGTGGCTACCAACCTCCCCGGCCTAATCGCCGTCCGCGACAGCAAAGACCCCTCCGGCCCCGCCCTGGCCTTCACCCCCGCCCAGTGGCGCTCATTCATCGGCCGCGTGAACACCGGCGCCTTCGACGCCTGATCACCCGTTCCCCCGCGAGACCCTGCCGATCCGTAATCGCCTGAAATGGCGGGGAAACCCGGGCGGCGGGCGGAGCGTCTGTCTTACGGTGAGGGGCCGTGGCGGAAGGGGTGGGCGGGTGGAGATCGAGCTGTCCAAGGCGGTCGAAGGGCTGCGTGACGAGTTGCTGGAGGCGGCGGTCACCGGAGCGGGCAGCCACATCGCGTTCGCGGTGGGGCCGATCGAGCTGGAGTTCGCCGTGGAGTTGAAGGCCGACGCCAAGGCCAAGGCCGGGTTCAAGGCCTGGGTCGTCTCCGCCGATGCCGAAGCGGGGGTGAGTCGGGCACGGACCCACACCGTTCGCGTCACACTCACGCCCAAGCACCGCGACGGCGGTGACCTGCTGATCACCGACACCTCCGGGCAGATCGCCGGGCCGGGCGAGGTCGGCGGGCACCTGGGCCGCTGACTGTCCGGCCTGCTGTTCGACCAGTCCAGGGCCTCGGCGCCGATGCCGGGGCCTTCTGCGGAAGGGAGCGCGGGTGCAGCGTCAGCGGGTGGTCGCCGTCATCACCACCACCTCGGTGGCCGCGTCCGGGCGGGGGTCGGGGTATGTGGTCGGGCCGCGACTGGTGCTGACCTCCGCCCATGTGACCGGCCCGACCGGCTCGCCGGTGGAGGTGTTCCATCCCGGACATCCGCAGACCTACCGTGGGCGCGTGGTGTGGTCGGGCACACCAGGTGGGTGCGACGACGCCGCCCTGGTCGTCATCGACGACCCAGCCTGGAGACCGCCGTCGGGCCGGGCGGTGCGCTGGGGCCGCACCCTCACCTACCGGCCCGGCATCCCGTGCGAGAGCTGGGGGCTGCCCGCCCTGGTGCAGCGCGAAGGTCGTCCGGCTGATTTGCTGCAGCCCTCCGGGACCCTCAACCCCGGCGACCGCTATGTGGGCGACCGCTACGTCATGGCCGTGACCGGCACCGCCCCCGAAGCGCCGATGGACGGATCCTCGCCGTGGGCGGGCATGTCGGGGGCGGCGCTGTTCTGCGGGGACCTGCTGGCCGGGGTCATCACCGCCGATCCGGCAGGGCGCGGCCACGGCCATCTGGAGGCGGTGCCGGCCTACGTGCTGCACCACGACCCGGCCTTCCGCGCCGTGCTGGGCGAGCACAGCGCGATCGAGGAAAGGGAAGGGGTGGTGCTGGAGCCGATCGAGTTCCAGCACCTGGCCGAAGCGGCCGACCCCGCCGCAGTCGTCGTGCCCGGCGGGATCGGGGTCTCACCGGCGGGCCTGCTGCGGGCGCGCCGCCAGATCGTGCCCTTCCACGGCCGCCAGGACGTCCTGGCGCGACTGAACGCCTGGGCCGATCTGCCGGGGTTCGGGGCGCTTCTGTTGCACGGTGTGGGCGGGCAGGGCAAGACTCGCCTGGCCACCCACCTGGCCGGGCAACTGGCCGCCTCCGGGTGGGGCACGCTGTGGCTGCGCCCGAACGCCTCCCCTGCCGATCTGGCCGTGATCGCCGACACCGCCGCCGGGCTGCTGGTGGTCGTCGACTACGCCGAATCACGCACCGATCAGGTCACCGCCCTGCTGGAGGCCGCCACCCGCCTGGAGAGCCTCTGCCCGTTGAAGGTACTGCTGGTGGCCCGCACCGCCGGCTCGTGGTGGCACAGCCTCAAACGCGCCTCCCACACCAACGGGGCCCTGCTGGAGCACGCTCCCCTCATCGACCTGCAGGCTCTGGAGCAGGACCCGGCAGAGCGCGGACACGCCTACCGCCAAGCCGCGCTCGCCTTCGCCCACGCCCTGCAACAGGCGCCGACCCTCGCCGGGGCCGGGGAGTCGTGGAGCGCCCTGGCCGCTGCCCTGCCCCTGCCGGCCGCGCTGGGCACGGCGCAGCGGGGGAACGCGCTGACCCTGCACATGAGCGCGCTGGCCGATCTGCTGGACGCCGCCACCGGCGCAACGGCTGTGGACGGCGGCCACGAGGCGGGTTGGGCGGAGGCGGCCGGGGTGGAGGACCGGCTACTGGAACACGAGGAGCGCTACTGGAGGTCCGCCGCGGTCGTCTTCGGTCTGTATGACCGTACCCGCGATGGGCTGGTGCTGCCTCAGGTCCTGACCGATGCCCTGGCCGCGGCCACCGCGCTGGGCGCCGCCGACCACTCCCAGGCCCTGGCGCTGCTGGCCCGCCTCCCCGCGCTGGCCGAGCAGTCGACTGCCGAACGCCGTGAGCGGGTACGCGACTGGCTGGCCGCCCTCTACCCGCCGACCGACCCTCACCAGCCCTGGGGGACGCTGCAGCCGGACCTGGTGGCCGAGCGTTTCATCGGCCGCCACCTGCCCGCCCGGCCCGGCCTTGCCGACCGACTGACCATCGGAGCCGATACGGCCCAGGCAGTGCAGTTGCTGACCATCTACACCCGGGCGGCCGGCCACCGCGTCTTCGCCGGCAGCCTGGACGCGGCGTTGACCGCGTTGTGCGCACGCCAGGCTGCGGTGCTGGTACCGGCGGCGATCGAGGTCGCTCCCCAGGCCGAACGCCCAGCCCCGTTGCTGGACGCCCTGCAGCAGATGCTGAACGTTCCCGACCTGCCGCACACCACCGTGCAGGCCTGGCATGACCACCTGCCGCAGTACAGCCAGGTACTGGCCGGATGGGCCGTCGACCTCACCACCCGCCTGACCACCTGGCACCGCGACCACCAGGACCTGCCCAACCTCGCGTTAAGCTCGAACAGCCTGTCGATCCGGCTGGGGGATCTCGGACGACGGGAAGAGGGCTTGGCCGCCATCGAAGAAGCCACCGATATCTACCGGAAGCTGGCCCGGACACACCCGGACGCCCACCTGCCCGACCTCGCCATGAGCCTGAACAACCTGTCGATCCGGCTGGGAGATCTCGGACGACGCGAGGAAGGCCTGACCGCCATCGAAGAAGCCACCGCCATCCGCCGGGAACT
>NZ_JBEPEI010000022.1:90021-131524 GCF_040300765.1 Streptosporangium sp. NPDC000239
CCGCCGGGAACTGGCCCGGACACACCCCGACGCCTACCTGCCCAACCTCGCCACGAGCCTGAACAACCTGTCGATCCGGCTGGGAGATCTCGGACGGCACGAGGAAGGCCTGACCGCCATCGAAGAAGCCACCGCCATCCGCCGGGAACTGGCCCGGACACACCCCGACGCCTACCTACCCGACCTCGCCACGAGCCTGAACAACCTGTCGGTTGATCTGGGGGGTCTAGGACGACGGGAAGAGGGCCTGACCGCCATCGAAGAAGCCACCGCCATCCGCCGGGAACTGGCCCGGACACACCCCGACGCCCACCTGCCCAACCTCGCCACGAGCCTGAACAACCTGTCGGTTGATCTGGGGGGTCTGGAGCGGCGTGCGGAGAGCCTGGCCGCCATCGAAGAAGCCACCGCCATCCG
This sequence comes from Streptosporangium sp. NPDC000239, assembly GCF_040300765.1. Lineage (NCBI taxonomy): Bacteria > Bacillati > Actinomycetota > Actinomycetes > Streptosporangiales > Streptosporangiaceae > Streptosporangium > Streptosporangium sp. NPDC000239. The sequence goes on from NZ_JBEPEI010000022.1 coordinate 90,439, forward strand.
CCGGAAGCTGGCCCGGACACACCCCGACGCCCACCTACCCGACCTCGCCACGAGCCTGAACAACCTGTCGGTCCGCCTGGGAGATCTGGAGCGGCGTGCGGAAGGCCTGACCGCCATCGAAGAAGCTGTCGCGATTCGCCGGGACCTGGCCAAGGTCCGGCCCGCGTTGTACCAGGCCGCACTGGAGCAGTCCCTAGCTGTCATGGAGTGGTTGCTCGGAACGTAGCGGCAGTGATCACCGGCCCGCCGCAAGCGATCAAGCACACGCGTTCGCTCAGGTCAGCTGCCGCCTTCCTGGCCATCGCCGCGCTCACCCGCAATCTGCGCGCCCGGGGTTGAGTGGCACCACCTTCACACATCTCCTGATTAGACACACCTCTAATTTGACATGCCTCTAAGTGTTCGGGCATCCTGTCGACGAGGCTACTTAGACAGGCTTCGAAGCAGCGCGGACCGGTACGGCCCGTGTGAACGATGAGGAGAGGCACCATGAGTGGATGCTGCGGTCCCACCACCGTCGAGTTGGAGGCCGGTCGCCAGGCCGTACGGCTCGATGACCTGCCCGTCGTGGTCATCGGTGCGGGGCCGGTCGGGCTGGCCGCGGCGGCTCATCTAGCCGAGCGGGGCCTCGACTTCGTGGTGCTGGAGGCGGGCGAGCGGGTGGGCGCGTCGGTGGCCCGGTGGGGTCACGTCCGGGTGTTCAGCCCGTGGAAGTACGACATCGATTCGGCCGCGCGCCGTCTGCTGGAGGCCAGCGGCTGGAGCGCCCCCGACCCGGAGTGGCTGCCGACCGGGGCTGAGCTGATCGAGGACTACCTGGCGCCGCTGGCCGAGCTGTTCGGTGACCGGGTTCGCACCGGCGCGAAGGTGACGGCGATCAGCAGGCTCGGCTACGACCGGGTCCGCACCGCCGGCCGTGAGGCCGCGCCGTTCCTCATCCGGCTGGCCGACGGCGGTGAACTGCACGCCCGCGCCGTCGTCGACGCCTCCGGCACCTACGTCACCCCGAACGTGCTCGGCGCGTCCGGCCTGCCCGCGTACGGCGAGGCCGACGCGGCCGACCTGGTCGACCACGCGCTGCCCGACGTGCTCGGCGCCGACCACGACCGCTACGCCGGTAGGCACGTCCTGGTCGTCGGCGCCGGTCACTCGGCCGCCACCACGCTGCTCGCCCTCGCCCAGCTGGCCGACACCCCGATCACCTGGGCCATCCGCGCGGGCGACGCCACCCGCGCGTACGGCGGCGGCGAGGCGGACGCGCTGCCCGCGCGGGGAGCGCTCGGCACCCGCCTGCACGCCCACGTCGAAAGCGGCCGCATCCGCCTGGTGACCGGCTTCTTCACCCACGCCGTCGAACGCGACGGCGAGCGGGTGCGGGTGATCAGCCGTGACCCGTCCGGCCACGAACGGAGCGTCACGGTGGACCGGATCGTCAGCGCGACCGGTTACCGCCCCGACCACACCATCGCCGGTGAGCTGCGCCTCGACCTGGACCCGGTCCTGGGCTCCACCCGGGCCCTCGCGCCGCTGATCGACCCGAACGCGCACTCCTGCGGCACGGTGCCGCCGCACGGCGCCGACGAGCTGGCCCACCCGGAGGACGGCTACTACGCCGTGGGGGTCAAGAGCTACGGCCGTGCCCCGACCTTCCTGCTGGCCACCGGCTACGAGCAGGCCCGCTCGGTGGTCGCGGCGCTGGCCGGCGACTGGCAGGCCGCCCGGGACGTCCAACTCGACCTGCCCGAGACCGGCGTGTGCTCCTCCGGCCTGGCCGAGGCCCAGGAACAGCGGGTCGGCCTGGCCACCGGGATCAGCGGCGGCCTGCTGCCCACCCCGCTTCCCCTCGCCACCGTGAGCGCGACCGCCGGAGCCTCCCAGGGCGGCGGCTGCTGCGGCTGACCCGACCGTCCCCCGCCGTGGATGGCGTGGGGTTCCTACTCGGCGTGCTCGACCGTGGTTTTCGGGAGGGCGAGCATCACGAGTGCCGTGACCAGGTAGAGCGCGGCGGAGACGATCAGGACGACGCCAAGCGCGTGGCCGTACTCGGGCAGCCCCGGTGCTCCGGTGGCCGAACCGGTGACGGAGGTGAAGAAGACCGTGCCGAGTACGGCGATGCCGACGGCGCCGCCGATCTGGTTGACGGTGGACAGCACCCCGCCCGCCGCGCCCGCGTCGCGGCCGGGGACGCCCGCGAGGACGACGTTGACGAGAATGGGCGCGGCGAGACCGAGCCCGAGGCCACCGATGAGGAGTGCGAGGGCGAGCAGCCAGTACCCGGGATCGTCGCCGTCCCTGACGAAGGACCACAGGACGAGCTGGGAGGCCGCGACGGTGAGCGAGCCGGTGACCAGGAGCGTTCTGCCCGCCCTGGCGGCGAGGGCGACGCCGAGGCCGGAGGTGACGATCGAGCCGAGCGCGTACGGAAGGATCACCAGGCCGGTCTCCCACGCGGTTCGGCCGGTTCCGTTCTGGAGGTAGACCGAGAGGGTGAGGAAGTACGACCCGATGCCGCCGAAGAAGAGCACCGAAGCGGCCAGACCGACCGTGAAGGCGCGGATTCGCAGCAGAGCCGGGTCGAAGACGGGTTCGTCCCCGCGTCCGGTGAGGCGGCGCTCGTGGACGAGGAAGATCGCGAGCACGATGGTTCCGGCCGCCAGGAGGGCGTAGCTGACCCAGGTCCATCCCCATGCCTCGGTCTGGACGATCGGCAGCAGCAGGAGAAGGATGCCCGTGGCCGCCAGGAGCGCGCCGGGGAGGTCCAGCCGGGCGGTCGAGGCGGAGCGGGACTCCGGCAGGACCTTCGCGCCGACGACGAGCGCCAGGATCGAGACGGGCACGTTGATCCAGAAGATCGTGCGCCAGCCCAGGCCGAACAGGTCGGCGTCGACGAGCAGCCCGCCCAGCAGCGGGCCGGCGACCGAGGCGAGGCCCTGGACCGCCCCGTAGGCGCCGAACGCCTTGGCACGCTCAGCCGGGGCGAACGACGCCCGGATGATCCCGAACACCTGCGGGACCATGATCCCGGCGGTCAGTCCCTGCCCGGCGCGCATGCCGATGAGCGTCCCCGGATCGGCGGCCAGCGCGCACAGCGCCGAGGTGACCATGAACCCGGCCAGTCCGATCATGAACAGCCGCCTGCGGCCGTAACGGTCACCGAGCCGTCCACCGGTGATCAGGCCCGCGCCCAAGGCGAGGGCGTAGGCGGCGATCGTCCACTGGATCTGGGCGTCGCCGGCACCCAGGTCCTCGGCGATCGCCGGGGCCGCGACGGTGACGATCGTCGCGTCGAGAAGGTCCATGAAGGAACCGAAGAGCACCACCAACAGCGCGGCGCCGGAGACGGGTGCCGGAACGGCCCCGATGGTGCGAATGCCCTTTCGGGGGCTCGGGGAATGGGTCATGTCGACCACCGTCGTCGGCGTAGTTGCCATCGAGTGGCCGCTATCGGGGGAGAATCGAGGAATCATGGCCACCACCTCCGCGCGGGCGCTCAAGCTGCTGTCGATCTTCGGGATCGGCGCGACCCTGAGCGCCGAGGAGCTCGCCGCCCGGCTCGGGGCGTCGGTGAGAACCGTACGGCGCGACATCGACACGCTCCGGGACCTCGGGTACGAGATCGAGGCCGTCCGTGGAGCGGGTGGCGGGTACCGGCTCGGCCACGCCACCCGCCTGCCGCCGGTCGTCTTCGACGAGGACCAGGCCGTCGCCGTGGCCGTCGCGCTCCAGACCGTGCCGACGGTCCTGTCCGGCATCCGCGAGAACGCGGCCCGTGCCCTCGCCACGCTGCACCAGGCGATGCCCACGCGCAGCCGCCTGCACGCGGAGGCGTTCACCGTCTCCTCGGCCCGCAACTACTGGGAGTTCCCCGCGCCACCGATCGACGCCGAGATCGTCCGCGCCGTCGGCAGCGCGATCAACCGGCGGCACCTCGTCCGCGTGGACTACACCGGCGACGGCGAACCCGTCACGCTCACGCTGGAGCCGCACGACCTCGTGGTCTGGGCCGCGCGCTGGTACCTGGTCGCCTTCGACCCGGACGCCGACCGATGGCGCGCGATGCGCGTGGACCGCTTCACGCCGCACACGCCCACGCACACCCCCTTCGTCCGGCGTGACATCCCGCACGGCGATCCCGTCGCCTTCGTCATGACCGCGCACGACCGTGGGGACGCCGCCGCCGAATGGCAGTGCCGTGGCTCGGCCGTCCTCGCCCTGCCCGCCTCGACCGTCGCCAGGTTCGCCCCCGGTGGATCGACGGTCGAGTACGACACCGAGAACACGTGCCGGCTCACCCTCGGCGCGTGGTCATGGCCGGGGCTGGCGGGGCTGCTCCTCACCTTCGACGCCGACATCACGGACATCGAACCGGCCGAGCTCCGGCAGGCCCTGCACTCCCTGCGCGCCCGGATCGGCAGAGGGCTCGAACCCGCCGCCCCGCCTCGGCCGGGGCGGTGACGTCGCGGGGCGGGGTACTCGAAACGGGCCGCCCGCGATGCGACAGTTGGACCGCGCGGCATCATCCGTAGGCGACGACAGGGTGGCCATCATGCCTCTTGAGGGCGAGTACGGGCCGAGTCCGGCTCAGTGGATACGCGAACAGGTCGAGCTGTACGAGAGTTCGGACGGCACGCGGGGGACGACGCTCTGGGACACGGGGCTGCCCGTCGTCATCCTCACGACGCGCGGCGCGCGGAGCGGCAAGCTTCGTAAGATCCCGCTGATGCGCGTGGAGCACGAGGGGCGGTACGCGGCCGTGGCCTCCAAGGGCGGCTTCCCGCGTCACCCGGACTGGTACTTCAACGTCAGGTCCGACCCGCGCGTGGAACTCCGGGACGGCGCCGTACGCCAGGACATGACGGCCCGTGAGGTCACCGGGGACGAGCGGGCCGAGTGGTGGGAGCGCGCGGTCGCCGCGTACCCGGCATACGCGGAGTACCAGGAGAAGACAGACCGGGTGATCCCCGTCTTCGTGCTGGAACCGGGTACGTGACGCCGGGAGGGCGTGTCCCGTTTTCCCAGGTCGGCATGTTCCCTACGTGAGCCGGACACGCGGATTTCACGCGCTCGTGGTCCTGGCCGGGGACCGTTCGACCTATGAGCGCCCTCCTCGCCTCCGCTCTGCTCACCTCCCTCCTCTCCCCCGCCAACGCCGTCACGGACACCGCCGGGGAGCACGACGGCCGGGCACCCTGGAGGAGGACCGGCCCCACGAATGAGGCCGGTGCGCCAGACGACTCCCCCTTCCCCAACACGCCCTGCCATGTCCCGGGCGTGTGTGGGAGCCGTCCTGCGGAGGTGTGCGGCCCGGGTCCCTCCTACCTGAGCCGCACGCTTGAGTACGGCGGGCAGCGGGTGGGATGAATTTCCACCGCCCGCCGTACCGGCTTCAGGAGCGCAGCAACCTGCGCAACGCCGTAGACCGGCTTGAGACAACGGCCTGAACGGCCCGGGAGCCGGACGGTCCTGGCCTGGGGGGCGCGGGCGACGGCCATGGCCCGGATGCTCGACGGCACCGCCGGAGACACCTGGGCGGCCAGCTTTCGGTCCAACTCCTCGGCCGACCCGGCCCGCACCAGCAGCACGTCCCCGGGACCCGGCCTGCCGAACAGAACGCTCCGGTAGGCGCTCCACAGACCGGTCCCCGATTTGTGGAACACCAGCCAGCCGGAGTGGACCCGCTGTACGGCCTCGCAGCTCTGCCGCGCGATACCCGACGTCATGCCGCCCTCCCACCCGGCTTGACGACGTCACCGACCTGTTCCCGCACCAATCTCCGCAGCTCAATCAGTTACGCGTGACTCAGGTCGGTAATATGCGGGAAGTCCAACGGTTCCTCCGTCTCTCGTTGTTTGACACCCCGAGATTCCACGGCAGGAACCGTTGCCTTTTCGTCGCCTGATCAATCCTTTACTCAAATCCAGAGGAACTCGGACCACCGCCCCCGCGCAGCCCCATGATCAAGAACAACGACAAAACCCCTTATGAATAAGCCTCCTAAATTGTAATCGTCAAACGACCCCTGGAGCCCTATCAGGGTCCAGGGGTGTTCAAATTCACATCTAAAGAACTATTTCTTTTGCGATCTTGACTGTCCAGAGTATTAGGCGAACAGGAATATCGCCAACTTGGGGGTCGATGCTTACCATGGCGTCTCGCCACTCCCTCCCTTCGCGAAGGGAGATGGCGAGGAAGGACCCGTGCTTCCATAGGGTTGGATCGCGGAATTCTATTACGCGTTCCTCGATTTTTGTATCGAAAAAGTCAATGACCTCTATAAGTCTGCCCTCGAATGTCTCGTGAGGCACTCTCTTCTCCTAGTCCAAGAACGTCACGAAGCTGCCTGAGAGGGTGAACCTGGCCCCGCGACCGTCGGGAAGGCGCATGTCTATCACATCCTGCCACTGGCCACCCACGCGCCCACGTGTGTTGACCGATGTAGTGCCAGGATTGGTAAGGAACTCGTCGAGCATATCTTGGCCAGTCTTATTCCATGCTTCAGAGTTCTGTCGTCCAGTAGGTGTGGGCCACCCATTTGGATTTCCATCCCTCCCTGCATGTTTCTGAAGTGCGCGTCCTGCGACTGAGTATCCGCCGCGATCTGGCAGCATTCCAGACGACGATGCTGCATTCGGGTCAAGCCCGCAGGGTCCAGCGTTGTGAACCAGGACCGGCGTATCCCCCGCCAGCACATAGTACGTGTGGATGTCGGCGATGGTGAGGTTGTGGACGCGCTGTTGGGCGGTCCAGTGCTTGATTGCGGTTACCCGGGTATGGGCAGTGGTGGAAGTGCGCAGCCACATGCCCGAGGCGAGGTGGTCGGCGTTCACCCAGCCGGGGCCGTACTGGACCCAGAACGGGTGTATCGCAGTGGAGGTCAGGGATGAAGACTTGCCGCCGTCGGTGCTGGTTGTGATTGTTACGAGTTGTTTCTCACCCTTGCCACTGATAAGGGCGGTTACGGGCTTGGCCTCAGTTTTGCCGGTCTCGGGATCGGTGGCGAGGACCTTGTCTCCGACCCTGATGTCTTCGATGGGCTTTTTGGTGCCGTCGGCCATCAGGACCTTGGTTCCCGGTATGAAGCTTTGCCGGCAGGATTTTCCGGCCTTTGTGCCGAGTTCTACGGCTTTCTCGCCCTTCCTGAAAAACTTCCCGGCGATTCGTCCGAGCCTGCCGATCGGGAGCGCTCCGACAAATCCCCATGCGCAGGCACCCGCGTCTCCGTTGTAACAGTTGATGTAGTCGTCGAAGAAGAGGCCGAAATATTCCTTCTCTCGAGCGAGGAGAGTTTCGTACAGGGACGGCTCCCCCAGGAAGGTAGCGGTTATGGGAGGTGAGCCGTTCGGGCAGCTGAACCCGATGCAGGAAGCTGCCGGTTTCTTCGACTTGCTTATCTTTTTTGCTTTCGCTACGGACTTCTTGTATTCCCTGTCGTGCTTCTGAGTGATCTTTGCTTCGGCCTGGTCGCTCTTGTGGGCGGCCTTCAGGGCTTTTGCCTTCTTCTTCTTGTTCTTCTCGGCGTGGGCCCTCGTCCAGTTCATGGCGCTCTTGGTGGGGCAGTCGCCGGGGCGGCAGGAGGCGCGGCCGTCGGGGTCGGACAAGCCGATGGGGTTGTTGCCCGCGTAGCTGTAGGGGTTGGCGAACTGTGGATTGCGCAGGTCCAGCAGTGGGTCGGTGGAGATGAACTTGGCGATGGACGGGTCGTAGTAGCGGGCCGACAGGTAGGACAGGCCGGTGGACTCGTCCTCGACCTTGCCGAGGAATCCGCGGTCGGTGAAGGGCAGGTCGTCGGTGCCGCGGCGCTTGCCGAAGGGCAGGTAGCGTTCCCGGCTGATCTGGCCGGTGGTGTCGTTGACGGCGATCTGGTTGCTGCCGTGCAGGCCGGACAGCATCCAGATGACGCCGGTCGAGGTGCGCAGGGCGACGGTTGAGCCGTCGGCGGCGGTGTAGTAGCGCTTGCCGGCGACCGCTCCGCCGGCCAGTTTGAGTTCGGCGCCTCCGAGATAGAGGGTGCTGCTGCCGTCGGGGTCGCGGCGGATCAGGCGTTCCCCTGAGGCGTCGTAGACCATGGAGGTCTGGGCGCCGTCCACGACGGCCTTGGTGAGCTGGCCGAGTTCGTCCCAGTCGAAGGTGCCCGACTTCCCGGCGACGGTGCGGGCGGTCAGCTGCCCGGCGTTGTCGTAGGTGTAGGTGTCGGTGCCGCCGGGGCGGGTGATGGAGGTGACCGCGTTCGGCCTGACCGTCCCGGTGGGGTAGGTGTAGGTGGCGGTCTGGCCGTTGTCGGTCAGCGTGGTGATGTTGCCGACGGTGTCGTAGGCGTAGGTCTGGTCGTAGGGGTCGACGCCCAGGCCGTCGGCGGCCGAGGTGCAGGAGGCGCCGGTGGTGGTCCATGCGACGCTCAGGCGGCGGCGGGAGTCGTAGGTGTAGCACTCCGACTGCCCGGCGGTGCCGCCCGGGATCGCTGATGCGGCGTCCAGGACGCGGGTGATCTCACCGGCGGTGTCGTAGAAGAACTCGTCGTCCTGCGCGGTGACCGGGGTGGCGGTGTCGGCCTTGGCGATCGTGGAGACCCGCTTGAGCAGACCGGTCGTCCCGTCCCAGGTCAGGGCCCGCTTGACCTGGCCTCCGGCGCCGTGCAGACGCTCGTTCAGGCGGCCGACGGCGGTGTAGGTGGTGTCCTTGACATAGGTGAAGCCACCGCCGTAGTCGGAGGTGAGCGACTTGGGCAGTCCCAGGTCGGTGTAGCCGAAGGTGAGCTTCTCGGCGGCCAGGCCACCGGCCGCGGGCACGTTCTGTTCGATCAGGTCGCCTGCGGCGTCGTAGGCGAAGGTGGAGACGTAGTCTCCGGCCAGCGCGCCCTCGGAGGCCGGGATGGTGACCTTGGAGCCGGTGGGGCGGTAGTCGGCGTCGTAGCCGGTGGCCGCCTGGGTGTAGGCCTGGCCTCCGGTGTAGCGGGTCGAGGCGACCGGCAGGCCCTTGGCCAGAGTGTCGTAGGTCCACTCGGCGAGCTTGGTGCCGGTGCTCACCTCCCCGGCCCACTGCGCCGTGCGGCGGCTCAGGTCGTCGTAGGTGTAGGAGATCTTCTGGTTCTTGCCGTCGATGTTCCAGGTCAGGTTGCCCGCGAGGTCGTAGCCGGAGGAGGAGCTTCCCGAGTCCGGGTCGACGGCGGCGGTGCGCCGTCCCAGCCAGTCGAAGGTGAAGGTCCGCACCTTGCCCTTGGCGTCGGTGATCGAAGTGAGGTTGCCGTTCAGGTCGTAGACGTAGGAGGTGTCGTTGTGGACGGTGGCGTCCACCCACTCCTCGACCTTGACGGTGCGGTCGAAGACGTCCTGAAGGCTGACGGTCTTGGCACCGACCGGCGGAATCGTCTCGATCCGGTCGGCCCCGGGATAGTTCGTGGTGGTACGGCGTAGCTCGGTGGACAGGTGGTAGTCGATGTCGGCGACCGGCCGCTCGAAGGCGTCGTAGACGGTCTTCGACCACTGCGGCAGGTCGGTCAACGCCGGATTCAGCAGACCGGACCCGGCCGCCGAGGCGTTGTGCACCGGGTCGGAGACCGCCGAGGCCAGGCCACGCGGGTCGTAGATGCTGACCGTCACCACTCGCCCTCCGGCCGGGGAGGTGCCCTGGGCCTCACGGGTACGGCCGAGGCCATCCTCGAAGGTGTGCGTGGTCAGCCACTTGGCGCCCGAGCCGGTGCCCGACAGCAACCTCTTGACGGTCGTCTTGCTCGGTGCCGTACCGGTGAGTTCGTAGGCGACGGTCGCGGTCGGGGTGCCGCCGCTGCGTGGCTGCGCGGGGCCCCACAGCATGGTGGCGCGGCCGAACGCGTCGTAGTCGGTCTCCGCCTTCTTGTTGTTGGCGTCGGTGACCGACAGCGGCTGGCCGTGCAGGTGGGAGAACTTGCTGGTCGCGGTGTGTCCCAGCGGGTTGGTGACGGTGACGCCGGTGTGCGGCCACCCGACGGCCGGGCTGTAGGAGGTCGTGGTGGTCTTGTTACGCGGGTCGACGGTGGTCAGTGTGCGGCCGTACTCGTCGTAGGTCGCCTTCGCCACCGAGGGGGTGGTCGCGTTGACGTACGAGCGGGTCTCGGTGACGTTGCCGTCGCTGGGCTTGTTGGTGGCGGGGTCGGAGCCGCCGTCGTACAACGTGACCGCCCTGCCGATCAGGGTGCCCGCCGTACAGTCGTCGCCGGATCGCTTCTCCGTCACCGAGGGGTAGTCGATCATCCACTGGCCGGGGTCGGTGTTGCGGGCGTAGCTGACCGAGACGCAGGTGTTGTCGCTCGCGACGCCGTCCTGGCCGTAGTCGTTGATCTTGTTCGGCAGGCCGTCGGCGTTGTAGGCGGTCTTCTCGTCGGTGTAGCGCCACCCTCCGCCGCTCACGGCCTCCCGGCTGCGCTTCCGGGTGGTCAGCACCTTGACCGGGTCGTATATCCCGGGGCCCGTCCCGGCCGCGACGACCGAGTACTCGTAGCGGGTCGAGGAGTCCTCGGCGAAGGTTCGGGGGCTCAGCGAGGTCAGCTTCCAGGTCTGTTCCTGCAGCACGTTGCCCTGCAGTGCCTTGACGTCGGTGACCGTGGTGTCCTCGAAGTTCGTCACCGTCCCGCCCAGGCCGCGCAGGAAGGTCGCGGAAGTGACGGTGAAGTCGTCCGGGCTCGTACCGGTTCCCTGGGTGGTGCGCACGGTGGCGTAGCCGCGCCAGTCGGTCGCCGGCGGTGACAGGTCCGGCTGGGCGTACTCCACCGGTGAGGCCCAGCCCGGCGTCCCCAGGTACTCGTAGCTGTTGACCATGTCGGGGGAGGCGGCGACGGTGTCCTTCTCGGTGACCTTGGTCACCAGCTGCTTGTAGTAGACCGTCCAGTACTCGTTGCCGACGATGCTCTTGTCGATCTTGTAGCAGTCGCCGACGTGGTCGTTGAAGTAGTTGGTGCCGTCACGGCCCTTGCCGCCGGAACACGGATCGGCCTGCCCGTAGGCGACCTCGACGCGACCGCCCATGCCGTTGGCGATCGCCCCGATCCGGGGCACCATCCGCCACGACAACAGGTTCGTCCAGTCCGACATGTCGTCGTAGGACATCTTCCCGGCCAGCAGCGTGGCGTCGAAGTCGGTCGCGGGCAACGTCTGGCTTCCTCCGGCCAGACCCGTGTGCTGCACGGTGTCCAGCCACAACACCGGGTCGTACGGCGAGCCGAAGTCGGTGCGCGTGTAGACCCACGTGTGGTTCAGGTCCAGCCGGGCCACCGAGTCCCAGCCGCTCCCGGCCGCGTTGAGCGACTCGCTCAGCACCGAGGCCAGTTTGCGCGTCGTGTAGAACGCGATCGCGTCGTTGGCGCACCCGGTCGCGGTGTCGCATTTGAGGTCTGTCGGCACGTCGGGGCTGCCCCGGTCCGCCGTGGTGAACACGGTACGGGCGGTCGGCACACTGCCGGCCACCTGGGTGTTGTGCCCCCACTCCACCTTGGCCAGCGCCCCGCCCCGGTCGTAGGGCAGCACCCGGTAGAGCTCGTGGGCACAGCTGGGCAGGCAGAAGTAGTTCGTCTCCCGGTTGTAGGTGTAGTCGATGACGTTCTCGTCGGTGTCGATCTCCTGGTCGAGGTTCCAGCGCCACACCCCGGTACAGGTCGGCGGTACCGCGTCGTTGTAGTAGCGGTCGTAGCACGGCTCACCGGGGTCGTTGCCGACGTAGGGCACCTGCCACTGGGCGTCCTTGCGGTAGCCGAACCGCGACACCTCACCCGTGTCGGAGGTGATCTTCCAGTACTCCTGGCTGTCGGCCCCGCCGGGCAACTGCTCGATCTTCCAACCGAAGTCCGGCACCGTCTTCCACAGTCCGGAGACCCGGTCCTTGACGATCTGCGCCGATCGGCCGCCGACGTTCAGCACCAGCTCCGACTGTGTCCTGTCGTTGGTCGAGGAGTCGCCGTCGTTCTCGTCCGGAGACTCCCAGCACAACGCCTTGCCGTAGCTGCCGATCTCGTAGGCCGTCCAGACCAGATTCGACTCCTCGTCGTACAGGTTGTCCACGACGCACCGGTGGAACCTGCGCTCGATGAAGCCCGCGTTCAGCTCCCAGCCCGCACCGACCACACTGGACTGGTTGTTGGTCCAGTCGCCCTGCCCGTCAAGGGAGGAGGCGTCGTACTGCAACGACAGGTCCGGGCCGTCACCGGCGGGGGAAGGGGCTTCGGGCAGCGGGTAGTCGTAGCTGAACGACCCGCCCGAGGTACCCGCCTGCCAGGTGCCCGAAGGCTTCAGGTCGGTGGCGCCGAAGTTGCCGTCCGGACCGGTCATTCCGCCCGCCAGCAGATACACCGACCCCTCGGCCAGCCGCTGGGCCGCCGTCGCGTCGGAGGCCGCCTTCGCGACGGCCTTCCTGTCGCCCTTCGGCGCCGCCGGAGTCTTGGCGGGCGAGGTCGTGCCGACCTCCACCTCGGCGACCAGCACCCCCGCCTTCAGGTCGTTCCTGGCCTTGACCACCTGGGGGCGTACCACACAAGCGCGCGAACGCGGCGTCTGGAGCACACAGGCGGGCAGCCGCAGGACCTGGAGCCGGGAGGCGAAATTGCCACCGAACCCGTCTCTGAACCCCTCATAGGAGAGCTCCACCCGCACCTTGCCCGGCGCGGTGCTCCCATCGGCCCGTTCGATCCGGGCCGCCACTCCCACACCGCCCAGTTTGCGGACCACGTCAGGGGCCAGCGTCTGGACCTTCACCTTGCCGACGCCCTTGCCAGAACCCGTCCCCACGCGGACCGGTAACTCACCGGCCTTGGTCAGGGCGGTCCTCACCTCGACCTCGGCGCTGCCTGGTCTGGGCCATGTCGGCGGTTTCGGCTTGGCCACCGGTGTGGTCGCCTCCGCGCCCTTGCCGGCCTTCGGTTTTGGCACGGCGCGTCCCTCGACGGAGGGCGCGGGATCCGGTACGGCGGCAGCGGCCTGTTGCACCAGGCCGTCCGGCACCCCCGTTCCGGATATCAGAAGCACCATCGCGATTCCCGTGACCAGTGCCGTCGGCCATACCTGTTTATGCCGAACGCGCATCTCGCTCCTTTCATGGGCATGCTGAAGCGGACCCCGGAAAAAGGGCCTCGCACATCAGGAAGCGAATAAAGGACGATCACCGTGGATCGTGATTCAGTTGACGTTGAAGGTCAACAGGTGGAAAGTATGCCTCCTGTGACACAGCGCGACATTGCGGAATAAAAGGGAATCCGTGCCGGTCCGTTGATGCTGGTCACTTGCGGTTTCGAGGGTGTGGCACGGCAGTCGGCGGAGATGAATCCTTCATTGTGATGTGTGTCACAGAGCCTGTTTCGGCTTTCGATTATGTGCCGCTGATCATGGACCGATTTCGGAGCCGACCTGCGGGAGGGGCGGTCGCTCATGTTTTCCGCCCCAACTGGAATTCGGTCGTTGCTTCGCCGTACTGATCTGGAAATGCGGGCGTGGTCGAGGGCGGGTGCCCAACAGCGGCTGTTTGCCCTGATGGAAGCTTGGAAGCATGAGGTATTCCGGGAAGGGCGGATTACCAGGAGAAGACAGACCGGGTGATCCCCGTCTTCGTGCTGGAACCGGGTACCTGACACCGGGAGGGCGCGTCCCGTTTTCCCAGGTCGGCATGTTCCCTACGTGAGCCGGACACGCGGATTTCACGCGCTCGTGGTCCTGGCCGGGGACCGTTCGACCTATGAGCGCCCTCCTCGCCTCCGCTCTGCTCACCTCCCTCCTCTCCCCCGCCGGCGCCGTCACGAGCCCTCCCGCCAACGCCGTCACGAGCCCTTCCACGGACGCCGTCACGGGCGCCGCCGGGGAGTGCTCCGGGGTCGCCTCCGACTTCGACGCCGACGGCCGTCCCGACACCGTGGTCGCCGCGCCGTACGCCACGGTCGGCGGGGTTTTCCGCGCCGGTGAGGTGACCGTCAGGTACGGCACCGGCAGGACCGAACGGCTGGCCCAGGGGAGCCGGGGCGCGCCCGGCGCCGCGGAGACCGGTGACTCGTTCGGCTCGGCCGTCGCGGCCGGTGACTTCGACGGGGACGGGTGCGCCGATCTCGCCGTGGGGGCGTCGGAGGAGTTCCTCGACGCCAGGAGGCCGGGGGAGGACGGTGACGGGGTGGTGTACCTGTTCCACGGCTCGCCTCGGGGACTGCGCCCGGGGAAGGCGCTGGACGTCACGGGGTTCGGGCGGCGCGCGACGGGTGACCGGTTCGGCGCCGCGCTCGCGGTCGGGCAGTTCGACGGCGACAGGGCCGACGAACTGGTCATCGGGGTCCCCGGACTCGGCGTCGGGGGCGGGATCGGCGTCTACGGCGTCAAGGGGCACCGGCCGTACACGCTCACCAAGGAGACCCCGTGGATCGCCCAGGACGCGCTGAGCACCGACGAGTTCGGGGCGACGGTGGCGGCCGGTGACTTCGACGGCGACGGCCGTGACGAGGTGGCGGTCGGCGCGCCGGGGGACGGCGGGCAGCGTTCGGGGGCCGGTTCGGTGACGATCCTGGACCTGGCCGCGCGGCAGGCGGGGGCCTACACCCAGGAGAGCCCGAACGTGAAGGGCTCGGCGGAGAAGTGGGACCACTTCGGCGCCGCCCTCGCCGTCGGGGACTTCGACGCCGACGGCCGCGACGACCTGGCGATCGGTGTGCCGGGCGAGGATCTCGACGCGAACGTTCGTGCCCTGGACTACGGCGCGGGCGCGGTCCACGTGCTGTACGGCTCACGCCGGGGGCTGAGCGCGCTCGGCAGCGAGATGTGGACCCAGAACACCCGGGGCGTCGTGGGCAGGGCCCGCTACGCCGACCGGTTCGGCACCGCGCTCGCGGCCGGTGACTTCAACGGGGACGGGGACGACGACCTGGCGATCGGCGTTCCCGGCGAGAGCGCGGTCCAGGTCCTGGCGGGGACCCGCTCCGGTGGGCTGACCAGGCACCACAACGTCCTCATCCCGCGTGGACGCGACGGTTTCGGCGCCTCCCTGGCCCCGGTCAGGCGGGCGGACGGCTCCCCCGACGATCTCCTCGTGGGCTCCCCCGACCACGGCACGGTGGTCCTCATCGGCGGCGCCGTACGCAAGGGCTCGTATCCGGGGCTGTCCGCCCGGCGGCTGCGCCCGCACGGGTCCGGTCCCGCCGGGTCGCTGTACGGCTACGCCCTCCTGCCGTGAGAGCACTCGGGGGCGTGCGTACGATCGAAGGCGAAGCACCCGTTTCCAGTAAGGATGTGTCATGGCTGGTCTGGGAACCGGCGAGATCCTCATCATCGCCCTCGTCCTGGTGGTCCTCTTCGGATCGAGGAAGCTGCCCGACATGGCCAGGTCCGTCGGCCGGTCGCTGCGCATGTTCAAGGCGGAGACCGCCAGGCCGCACGCGGACGACGAGCCCCGGCCCGTCCCGGCCGCCTCGCTTGAGGAGCAGGCGCGCCTGCTTGAGGAGCAGGCCGCCCGCCTGCGCGCCCAGGCCTCGAAGGCCTAGGGTCACAGGACCGTCAGCCCCCGGTCGGTGAGGATGGCCGCCGCCTGCCCCGAGGTGATGACGGCCCCGGCGAGGGAGCGCAGGTCGCGGTCGTCGGGCTGACCGAGGTCGGTTCCCCGCAGGTCGGTCCTGGTGAACGTGGTGTTCACCAGCCGTGCCCTGATGATCCGGCAGTCGGTGAGGACGGCGTCGGTGAAGTCGCAGCCGGACAGGTTGGCCTCGTCGAACCGTACGCCCTCGATCTCCTGCTTCCTGAAGGAGCAGCCGGACACGTCGGCCAGGGTGAGGTTGGAGCGCGAGAGGGTGAACGGGGTCCCCCGGGTCCCGGTGAGGGTCGCGCCGATCATCCGGCAGCCGGTGAAGCTCACGTCGGTCAGCAGGGCGTTGCCGAACCGGGCACTCGACAGGTCGGCGTTGACGAAGACCGCGTCGGTCAGCTCCGCGTTGAGGAACCTGAGGTCGGCCCCTCCCCCGCCGTCGAACCTGGCGCCGTCGAGGTCGGCGCCCCGGAAGTCGGCGCCGTCGAGCGCGCACCGGTCGAACACACACCCCACGAGGACGGCCTCGCTCAGGTCGGCCCGCCGCAGGTCACAGTTGACGAACCTGTACGGCTCGGCCGCCAGCACGTCGGTCAGCGCCATCTCCGAGAGGTCCAGCCCCTCCACGTCCCGCTGGGTCGCGAGCAACTCCGTGACGTCCATGCGTAGACATCCAACCAGAGCATCGGCCGACCCTTGACGAGATCACCAAAACGAAAAGAGAGCACTGCTCTTGACTTCCATTCCGCAAGGGGGCACGATTGACCCATCGAGAGCGCCGCTCTCGAAAACAACGAGTGCTCACGGAGGAGACATGGAAACCCGGTTCCTGCAGGTCGACGATGGCCGGATCGCCTACGACGTCGAGGGTGACGGCCCGCTGGTGGTCATGATCCCCGGCATGCTCGACAGCCGTGAGTCCTACCGGTTCCTGCGCCCGCTGCTCGTGCGGGCCGGATACCGCGTGGCGACCATGGACATCCGCGGCTGCGGGGAGTCCTCGGCCGAGTGGGCCGATTACTCCTACGAGGCCCAGGGCCGCGACATCGCCGCCCTGGTCGGGCACCTGGACGCCGGGCCCGCCGTACTGGTCGGCAACTCCTACTCCGCAGGGTCCATCATGTGCGCCGCCGCCGAGGCTCCCGCCCTGGTCGCCGGGGTGGTGCCGATCGCGAGCTTCGTCCCCAACCTGCCGACGGGGCCGGTCAAGAGGGCGCTGCTGGCGCTGGTCGGCAAGGTCGTCGTGGCCTTCCCCTCGGTCTGGGGCGCCTACCTCAGGTCCGCCTACCCCAGCGCGCCGCCCGCCGACCTCGCCGACTACCGCGCCCGGTCGGTCGC
Organism: Streptosporangium sp. NPDC000239; assembly: GCF_040300765.1. Classification (NCBI taxonomy): domain Bacteria; kingdom Bacillati; phylum Actinomycetota; class Actinomycetes; order Streptosporangiales; family Streptosporangiaceae; genus Streptosporangium; species Streptosporangium sp. NPDC000239. Next base: position 107,287 of record NZ_JBEPEI010000022.1, read on the forward strand.
CGCCCTGCGCACCCGCAGGAACGCGACCCGCGCCTACGTCTCCGCGCCCCCGATGAGCGAGGCCTGGCTTGACCGGGTCACCTGCCCGGCGCTGGTCGTCATGGGCACCGCCGACCCCGACTTCGCCGACCCCGTGGCCGTCGCCGAACTCCAGGCGGCCAGGATGAACGCCCCGCTCACGCTGGTCGAGGGGGCGGGCCACTACCCGCACGCCGAGTTCCCCGAGGTGCTCGCCGGCTCCCTGCTGCCCTTCCTCGCCCGGGTGCACGCCCGGGCCGCCGTGTGACCCGGGGACGCCGAAACCACGAATACCGGACTGCCGGAATTCCCACGAAGTGCAGTAATAGAATGAAATGACCGAAATCTCGTCCTATTTCTCTCCAGACAGGAACCTTTCCCACCGTTCACGCGTCTGTTATCGCGGGGAGAGACGATAGGAGACAAATGCCCGAAAAGCCGGGGTTGCTGACACGTGTCATCGCGGGATTCAAGGGTGAGGTGCCCGCGACCACCCTGGAGGCGTTGCAGAAGGCGGGGATAGGCGTCTACCAGGTACTCGACGAGGTCGAGGTCCTGCGCAGGGGCATGGCGGTCGAGGGAGTCGACCCGTGGAGCGCCTCCGAGGCGGTCGCCGCGCAGCAGCTGTACTCGTGGAACGCGTTCGTGCTGCAGACGCTCGGCGACAAGATGATCGAGGCGGACTACCGCGCCGACGCCAAGACGGTCGGCTACCTGCCACAGGTCACCGCCGAGCAGGTGTGGGCCTTCTTCGGCCAGGTCGAGGGATGGCTCTCGCTGGCCCGCCAGGCCGCGGCCAACCCCGGATTCAAGATCGCCGACCCGCGTGAGCTGCCCGCCGACCTGCCCGGCTGGGTCGAGGTCCAGCCCTGCCCGCGCGCCCACCTGGAGGCGATGATCGCCGCCGCCGCCGCGATCAAGGAGCACGCGGAGCTGGCGCTCGGCCTGCTCGAACAGGCGGGCGTCCCCGACGAACGGCTCGCCGACCGCGACCGGCTGCGGCAGGTCGCCGCGCGGGCCGCGACCGCCGCGGACTACGCGATCAACATGTACTCCCCCAACGCGGACACGCAGCTGCACGAGCTGATCGAGGAACGGCTGCGCGGCGCCCTGGAGACCTACCACCACCTGGGACAACTGGTGGCGATGCCCACCCTGCTCAGGACGTACGGCCAGAGCGGCACCCCCACGGCCCCGACCGCGCCCGCGCCCCCGCAGCAGCAGCGCAGGAAGCTGCCGCGTCCCGGCCAGCCCGGCTTCGACCCGTGGTGCCTGACCGACCCCAAGACGCTGAACCGGTGGACGAAGGACGCGCGCGCCCGCGAGTCGATCACCGAGCTGTGGCGGCACGACCCCAACCCGGCCCAGACGTTGCGTTTCCAGGAGGACATCAACGACGGGATCGAGCGCGGCGACGTCTCGGTGCTGAGCCAGCACTACTACTGCTGCCCGTGGGCGCCGATCTACCGGGCGAACAAGCCGATCCTGGTCGGCGACCGGCGGCTGCAGGCGGGGCAGGAGTTCACCTACGAGGCCTCCGCCGAGGAGATCCTGGAGACCGGGCGGTTCGTCAGGAAGATCATCAATGGTCCGTTCACCACGACGAACCAGGTCGACTACTGCAACCCCGGCGACTTCCACGACGACTGACGGACCTTCGGACCTGCGGGGAAAAGCCGCGTTCGCCTTTCAGAAAAAAAGACTCTTTCCCAAATGCCGTCAGACGGTTAGGTTTCCATTCAGTGTCACGTCGCGATTCTCACCGGTGACACGTCAGGAGATTTCTCCGTAATTCTGAGCAGTGGAGGAGTCCAGATGCGCACAAATCTGCGCAGAAACGCGATCCGGCTCGTCGCCGTGGCTTCGGCTTTCGGCCTGCCTCTCGCATTGGTCCCACCGGCCCAGGCCGATCCCGGGGTGAGCGCCGTACAGAGTCAGCTGGTCAAATCTGTGACGGCGCCCCTGGTCAAGAACCACCTGCGGGCGCTGCAGAACATCGCGAACGCCAACAACGGGACCCGCGCCGCGGGGACGAAGGGGCACGACGCCTCCGCCGAGTACGTCGCGGCGAAGCTGCGCAAGGCCGGTTGGCGTGTCACGCTCCAACCGTTCGAGTTCGGCTACTTCACGGAGAACTCGGCCGCGACACTGGCCCAGATCTCCCCCGACCCCAGGACGTACACCCCGACCGAGCCGGGCAGCTCCACCCTCGGTGACTTCTCGACCATGACCTACTCCGCCTCCGGTGACGTCACCGGGACCGTGCAGGCCGTGGACCTGACGCTGCCGCCGTCCCCGGCCCCCAGTTCGACCTCGGGCTGTGAGGCGTCGGACTTCGCCGGGTTCACCAGGGGCAACGTCGCGCTGGTCCAGCGCGGCACCTGCGACTTCGAGGTCAAGGCGCGCAACGCCCTGGCCGCGGGCGCCTCGGCGGTCATCATCTTCAACGAGGGTCAGCCCGGCCGTACCAACACCGTTCTGGGACGGCTCGCCGGCCCCGGTGTGACCATCCCCGTGCTGGGGGCGAGCTTCGCCGTCGGCGAGGACCTGGCCTCCCCCGCCGGCACGGTCGTGCACATCAAGACCGACACCACCAGCGAGAACCGCCTCACCCACAACGTGATCGCCGACTCGCGCTGGGGCGACCCGAACAAGGTCGTCATGATCGGCTCGCACCTCGACTCGGTCGTCGACGGCCCCGGTATCAACGACAACGGCTCGGGCAGCGCGGCCGACCTCACCGTCGCCGAGGCGCTCGGCAGGATCCCCACGACCAACAGGCTCCGCTTCGCCTGGTGGAGCGCGGAGGAGCTCGGCCTGCTCGGCTCCCAGTACTACGTCGACAACCTGCCCGCCGACCAGCGCGCGAAGGTCAAGCTGTACCTCAACTTCGACATGGTCGCCTCCCCCAACTACGCGCTGAAGATCTACGACGGTGACGACTCCGACCAGACGGGCTCGCCCGCCGGTCCCGCCGGTTCCGCCGAGATCGAGAAGCTCTTCGAGAAGTACTTCGACACCCTGCGCCAGCCCCACAACGGCACCGACTTCGACGGCCGCTCCGACTACGGACCGTTCATCGAGGTCGGCATCCCCTCCGGTGGCCTGTTCACCGGCGCCGAGGGCATCAAGACGGCCGAGGAGGCCGCGCTGTTCGGCGGCGTCGCGGGCCAGCCGTACGACGGGTGCTACCACCAGGCCTGTGACACCATCGCCAACATCAGCGACAAGGCCCTCGCGCTGAACACCGGCGCGATCGCCACCGCCGCCGTGGTGTACGGCTTCAGCAGGAACCTGCCCGGTTCCGGGGCTCCGGCCGCGGCCGCCCCCCAGAAGAAGTCCCTGGCCGCCGTGGCCGCCGACGGTCGCGTCAGCGGCTGACGACGGGCACGCCCCCGGCGAGACTCCTGACGGCCCCCGGTCACCCGACCGGGGGCCGTCCCGCGTCACGGCCCGGATCGGCCGCACCCGCTTCGCCGTCTCACTCGACCGAGACGTCCCCCAGGGACTCCAGCAGCACGCGGAGCGTCCCGGCGAGCCGTTCACGATCGTCGAGGTCCAGTGCGGCCAGCAGCCGTGCCTCGTTGGCCACGTGCAGCCCGACCAGTTCCTCGACGATCTCCCATCCCCTGGGCGTGAGCCGTACGGGCACCAGGCGGCGGTCCCTGACGTCCCTGACCCGCTCGACCAGGCCCCTGGCCTCAAGCCTGTCGATCCTGTTGGTGATCGCCCCCGAGGTGACCATCGCCGCCCGCAGCAACGCCACCGCCGTCAACTCGTACGGCGGGCCCGCCCTGCGCAGCGTGGCCAGCACGTCGAACTCCCAGTGCTCAAGCCCGTGTGCGGCGAAGAACTCCTTCAGCTCGCGCTCGAACAGCCGGGAAAGGCGCGAAATCCGGCCGACGATCCCCATCGGCCACACGTCAAGGGTCGGCCGTTCCCGCTCCCACTGGGCCAGCAACGCGTCCACCGCGTCACCCATCGCACCTCCCGGCCAGAGCGCCACGGCCCATGTCTTCCCGTCGGCAAGGGTAGCGGCGACGGGCCGTACCGGTGCGCGCCACCGGATCACATCGTGACAGGTCGTGCCGGAGGGGCCGGGAGGCGGCCTGAGGCTAGAGCTTGAGCAGGCCGAGGTCCACGGTCTCGGCCATCGCCTGGGCGCCCGCGTCGTTGAGGTGCGTGTGGTCGCCGCTGTCGAACTCGGCACGCAGGTGGTCGGGCCGCTCCGGATCCTGCACGGCCTCCGCCACGTCGAACACCCCGTCGAAGACGTCCGTGCCGCGGATCCACTCGTTGACCGTCCGCCGGATCTCCCGCACCTCGGGCGAGTCCAGCCCGGGGTAGGTCGAGTCGGCGAACGGGCCGATGGTCGCCACGAGGATCCGCAGGCCCGCCTCGTGGCTCCTGCGGGCCAGTTCGGTGAACCCGGCGACGAGTTCCCCGGCCGTCACGGGCGGCTGCCCCCACATGCCGGGCAGACCCAGGTCGTTGATGCCGAAGTTGACCAGCACGTGGCTCACACCCGGCACTTGGAGCACGTCGCGCTCGAAGCGGGCCAAGGCGTGTTCGCCGATCCCGTCGGCCAGCAGGCGGTTGCCCGCGATGCCCTGGTTGACCACCCAGCCCCGTTCCAGCCGCCGGTTCAGCAGGTTCGGGGAGCGCCGGTTGGCCCCCGTGGTCGTGCCGACCCCCTCGAACCAGGAGTCACCGAAGGCGACGGCGACCGTGGTGCCCTCGGGGGCGAGCACGTCGACCCCGGTGACGTAGAAACGCGCGCCGACCTCCCGCGCGCCGGGAAGCGTCGTCGCCGAGACGGCGTCGCCCTCGACCACGTACCCGGTCTCGGCGGGCTGGTGGGAGAAGGTGGCCAGGCCCGTCTTCTCGGGGAGGTACAGGCTCAGCACCAGGTCGGTTCCCGCCTCGACCGCCAGCTCGACCGGGTCGCTCACGACCTCGCCGCCCGCCGGGACCGTCGTGCCGTCCCGCCCGTCGAAGCGGAGCCCGGTGTCGGTCTCGGGGTCGATCTCCCCGCCCCGCCCACCGGCGGGCCGTACGGCGACGCGGGCGGCGGCGACGCTGAGCGGGTCGGTGCCGTACCGGTTGCTGAGCCGTACGCGCAGGGTGGTTCCCCCGCCGTCGAGGTGGAGGATCTGCCGCAGGGTCATGCCCGTGAAGGAGAGCGGCTGGTTGAACGAGAGCTGCGAGGGGTCGATCACCGCGGACCTGAAGGCCGCCACCCATGTCGTGGTCACAGTCGTCCCAACCCATGGTCAAACAGCCATATTCCATCCAGGAGGGCCGTGTGCCGCCGAGCCCTGGAAAGGCGAATTGATTTCCGTCCGGCATTCGCCCGTCAGGTGAATTCCGACGCCCCCGGATTTACCGGAGATCCGCCCCCGGCGGAGTATTCGAACTGATCTGCGACAAGCCGGAGCCCCGTCCCCGCCGGGGATGGCGGGCGAGATGAACCCTTCCCTACAGGCATGAAATGTTCTCATCCCGCAATCTCCTCTCCGCCCCCTTTGCGTGAAGTCGGCATATGATCGACAGGCTCTATAGCTATATGACTCGATGTCGAGCCAAAGACCGGAGGATCATCCTTGTCGGGAAACTTGGACTGGTCCAGACTCACGCCTGACAGCGCGAAGCCTGTCGACCTGCGCACCAACCAGCCGCACTCCGCCCGGGTCTACGACTACATGCTGGGGGGCAAGGACAACTTCGCGGCCGACCGCAAGGTCGCCGAGGAGGTCATGGCCCTGTCGCCCTACCTGCGGACATCCGTACGGGCGAACCGGAACTTCATGATCCGCGTCGCCCGCCACCTCGCCTCGGACCTGGGCATCACCCAGTTCCTGGACATCGGCACCGGGTTGCCGACCTCGCCGAACCTCCACGAGGTCGTGCAGCAGGTCAACCCCGACGCCCGGATCGTCTACATCGACAACGACCCCATCGTGCTGCAGCACGCCCGCGCCCTGCTCGTCGGCACCCCGACCGGCAGGACCACCTACATCGATGCCGACATCCACGACCCGCAGGGCATCCTCAACGCGGCCGAGACCCAGGACACCCTCGACCTGAGCAAGCCCGTCGCCCTCTGCCTGATCGCCATCCTGCACTTCATCCCCGACGAGAACGAGGCGCACGAGATCGTCAGGCAGCTCATGCGGCCCCTGCCGTCCGGCAGCGCCCTGGCCCTGTCGACCATCGCGATCGACGCCGCCCCCGAGCGCGTCACGTCGGCGGTCAAGGCCTTCAACGACCGCGGCATCGCCTCCAAGACCCGCACCAGGGCCGAGGTCGACCTCTTCTTCGAGGGCCTGGACATCGTGCCCCCCGGCCTCGTCCCCGTGCACCACTGGCACCCCGACGACGAGGCGCGCTCCCTCAGGGACGACGAGGTCTCGATGTACGGCGGCATCGGCGTCAAACGCTGAGCCCCGGTCGCCCCGCCCTCCCCGGGTGGGGCGGCCCGTGTCGTGGCATGCTGGCCGGGTGACACCCGAGGACCTCGCCCACCTGCGCCGGGCCCGTGACCTCATGGACCGTGAGTACGCCCGCCCTCTCGACGTTCCCGCGCTCGCCCGCGCCGCGTTCATGTCGCCCGGCCACTTCTCCCGCAGCTTCAAGGCCGCCTACGGCGAGACGCCGTACAACTACCTCATGACGCGCCGCATCGAGCGGGCCAAGGCGCTGCTGCGCCGGGGCGACCTGTCGGTGACCGAGGTCTGCGTCGAGGTCGGCTGTACCTCCCTCGGCTCGTTCAGCTCGCGCTTCACCGAACTGGTCGGCGAGAGCCCCAGCGCCTACCGGGCACGCGACCACAGCGGGAACGCCGCCATGCCCGGCTGCTACGCCAGGATCATCACCCGGCCGAGCAGAATCCGAGAAGCCCCCGTTGAGGACGCCTGAGTACGGTTTCCCCCATGGCACTCATGCTCTCCCACGTCTTTCTCGAAGTCCGCGACCAGGACGAGGCCCTCGCCTTCTACCGGGACGTTCTCGGCCTGGAGGTCAAGTCCGACGTCGTGATCGAGGGGTACCGCTGGCTCACCCTCACCACCCCCTCCCAGCCCGACGTCGAGATCGTCCTGAACCAGGTCGGCACGGTCTACCCGACCGACCGCGAGCAGCTCGAAGCCCTGCTGGCCAAGGGGGTGCTGAACGGCGTCTTCTTCAAGGCCGACGACGTCGACGCCACCTTCGAGAAGATCCGCGTGTCCGGGGTCGAGGTGCTCCAGGAGCCCATCGACCAGCCGTACGGCGTCCGCGACTGTGCCTTCCGCGACCCCTCCGGCAACATGATCCGTTTCTCCGGACCGCAGCTTCGCAGGTCCTAGGGCTCCGGCTTCCACTCCTGGGCCAGGAGACCGAGCAGAACCTGGTCCAGGAACTCGCCCATCACCCAGGCCGAGGAGCGCAGCACGCCCTCACGGACGAAGCCGTTACGCTCGGCCGAGCGCAGCATCGCGGCGTTGTCCGCCAGCGTCTCGACCTGCAGCCGTTGCAGGCCGCGCACGACGAACCCGTAGTGACACAGCACCGCGACCACGTCGGTGGCGTAGCCCCTGCCCCGGGAGGACGGCAGCAGCCCGAGCCCGACGTGCGCGGACCGGTTGTGGGTGTCGATGCCCCACAGCACCGCGGTGCCGACCAGCGCGCCGCCGTCCAGCTCCACCACGGAGAAATGGACGTTCTGCTGGTTGGTGTCGTCCACCACGAACTGTGAGTCCTTCGAACCGGGCGTGATCGGCCGCCACGGATGGCCCATGGCCCGCGAGGTGGTGACCACATCCCCGTGGAGTTCGGCCTCCAGGACCGGAATGTCGTCCTCGTGCCGAGCCCTGAGCCCTACCTTGCTTCCCCTTAGCATGCGAGTTTCCTACCCGACCAGCCCAATATGCGGCAAACCAATAAAAGTGATCGATTTCGGGTGGCCATCCGCAGGGCACTAGGCTGGCCGCATGGCGGAGATCTTCGTCCCGGACGGGTCGTGGACATTCGACGGCGAGACCCTGAGGATCGTCCCGGGTGGCGACAAGAACATCCATGAGCTGCGCAAACTCGTCGGCGAGCTGACCATACCGCTCGCCGCGATCAGCAGCGTCTCCTTCGAGCCCGCACGCAAGGGCGGCAACCTGCAGCTCCGGCTGCGGCCGGGCACCGACCCGCTCACCGACGTCGCCGCCGGACGGCTCACCGACCCCGCCGACCCCTACCGGCTGTCGATCCCCAAGGACCGCACCGGGGCCGCGGGCTACTTCGCCGACGAGGTGCGCGCCTACCTGGAGGTCGGACGGACCCCGGAGGCGCTTCCCGAGGGGTTCCTGCTGCCCGGGCCCGCCGTACCGATCTCCGCGACCGCGGGCGACGGCACGGTGAACTTCGACGGCCACACCGTCTGGCTCGACTGGACCGGCTTCGCCAAGACCGCCAAGCAGTCCGCCGGGTCCCGGATGTTCCCGCTGCGAGAGGTGACCGGCGTCGAATGGGCCCCGCAGTCGGGCATCGGCTACGGACGACTCCGCTTCCACCTCAGCGGCGTCCCCTCGGGGAAGTCCCCGGAGGAGGACCCCAACTGCATCTCGTGGGGGGTGCAGCGCTACGGCGGCTCGACCGTCCTGGTCGCCGCCGCCGTGCTCGCCCGGCTGCCACGCCGTACGGCCGTCGCGCCCACGCCGGCCCTCGACCCGAAGGACGAGCGGGAGAAGCTGGTGCGCCGGGTGGCCGAGCTGGAGAACCACGACGCCATCCTGCGCCGCCTGGGCGAACTCGGCGAACTGCGCCGTTCCGGCGTGCTCACCGAGGACGAGTTCACCTACGCCAAACAGGCCCTGCTGGCCCGCCTCAACGAGGAGTGACCCCTCAGAGCGCTCCGAGGTAGACCCAGGCGCCGCCGTGCCTGACGAACCGGCTGTTCTCCTCCATCTCCCCCGGCACGCCCCGCTCCAGGTAGTGGGCGCGGAAGCGCACCGTCCCCTCGGTGTGCACGGCGCTGCCGCCGGTGGTCTCCAGGATCTCCAGGCGCACCCAGCGCGTCCCGCCGCCGAGGTCGAGATGCCCGGGACGGGTGCTCGGGTGCCAGGTGCGCAGCAGGTAACCGGCGTCCCCCACGCTGAAGGCGCTGAACCGGGAGCGCATCAGCGCCTCCGCCGTGCTCGCCGCCGCCTCCCCCCGGTGCAGCGGACCACAGTGGTCGCGGTACGGCACGGCCGCCCCGCAGGGACACGAGGTGGCGGAGGGGCGAAGCTGGGTGCGACGTGACATTCCCTCATTGTGCCTGGCCGATTCCGCGTGTGGTTCAGCGCCGGATCGTCCAGTCCGGCACCCAGGTTCCGGCGGCGTCGTGACCGGCCGCCGTGGCGGCGAGATACGCGCGGAGGGTCGCCAGCGCGGGGTGGGGGTTGTCACGGCGCCACAGGAGCGAGTGCGGGTAGACGGGCGTGGGATCGGTCACCGGGATGCGGCGAAGACCGTGGTCGGCGGGCCAGACGAGGCGGGTCCGCTCGCTCATGAAGGTGGCCAGGGCCGGGGTGTCGGCGACGGTGTCGATGAGCACGTCGGAGCCGAAGTTCGGGCCGGTCGCCTCGATGGTGAGGCCGAACTCGGCGACGAGGTCGTCGTAGTAGGCGCCCCACTCGGTGCCGGGGACGATGCCGGGCATCCAGATCCGGTGCCCGACGAGCTGGGCCACGGTCACCGAACGGGCGCCCGCCAGCGCGTGGGCGGGGCCGGTGAGAAGCTGGAGCGGCTCGTCGAGCACCCGGACGGACTCGACGTCCTCGGGAAGGGGTCGGCCGGGCATGGCGACGGCGCGGAAGGACGCGTCGATCACGCCGGACCTGATCGCCGCGACGGCCTGCTCGATGTCGAACAGCATCACCACGTCGAGTTCGATCTCGGGATGAGCCTGGTGGAAGCCGCGCATCAGGCCCGACGTCGCACCCCGTGAGGCGATCACGTCGACGCGCAGCGGACGGCCGCCGGGACGCACGGACGCGACCGCACGCTCGGCGACCCTGAGCAGCTCCCGCGCGTGGGGCAGGAACGCCTGCCCGTCGATGGTGAGCTCGGCGCCGCGCGGCGTGCGGGTGAACAGCCGAACGCCGAGGTCGCGCTCCAGCGTGGCGACGCGCTTGGAGACGGCCTGCTGGGTGACCGCGAGCTCTGCCGCGGCCTCCTGGAACTGCCCCGCCTCCGCGGCGGCGACAAAGGTCCGGACGGCTTCTAGGTCCATGCCGACACCCTAGTGACACAACCATCGGTTGTGGCCGGGTGGCCTTCCGGTTGTTTGATCGCAGGGTGTGACTCTCGCTTTGATACTCCCGATCGCCGAACGGTTGTGCGACGGCGACCACCAGAGATGGGCGGCGGTTCGGATGGCCTTGAGAGGCAGACACCGGCTGGGACGGTCGTTCGGATGGCTCTGGGGGGCGTACGGCACCAGCGCGCTCGGCACCTGGCTCGCCTTCGGCGCGTTCCCGCTGATCGCCGTCCAGGTGTTGCACGCCGGACCCGCCGAGGTCGCGGCGCTGTCCTCCGTGGGGGCGGCGGTCGGCGCGGCCGTGGCGGTGCCGCTCGGCCCGTGGGTCGAGTTCCGCCGCAAACGGCCGGTGCTGATCGGGATGGACCTGGCGCGGTTCGCGGCGCTGCTGACGATCCCTGCCGCGTTCGTGCTCGGCGTGCTCACCTTCGTCCAGCTCCTGCTGGTCTCGGTCGTCGTCGCGGCGGCCGACATCACCTTCCGCGCCGCCTCCGGTGCCTACCTGAAGACGCTGCTGCCCGCCGAGGACCTGCTCGTCGCAAACGCCCGGTTCGAGTCCACGACCTGGACGACCACGATCGTCGGCCCCCCTCTCGGCGGTGCCGCGATCGGCCTCCTCGGCCCGGTGGCGACGGTACTGGCCGACGCGATCAGCTACCTCCTCTCAGCCCTGGGCATCCGCCTCTCCACCCCGAGCCGTCACCCGTCCTCCCCGAACAACCGCCTGTCCTTCCTGAGCAGTCGTTCCTCCACCATGAACCGTCGCCTCGACACCCCAGACGACCGCCCCTCCGCTTCGGGTGACCGTACGACGGACGGTCGGGAGCCACGGCCCGGACGCCGGGAGGTCTCACGGGCCGGGGACCTGCTCGACGGCTGGCGGTACATCCTCGCCGACCCGGCGCTGCGGCCGTTGTTCCTCAACACCGCCCTGTTCAACGGCCTGGTGATGGCCGCAGACGCGCTGCTGGCCGTCCTGATGCTCGGCCCGCTCGGGTTCACGCCGTGGCAGTACGGCCTCGCCTTCGCCGTACCCGCGATCGGCGGGCTGGTCGGCTCGCGACTGGCCCGGCCGCTCGTCACCCGGTTCGGGCAGCACCGCGTCCTGGTGGTGGCCGGGACACTACGCGCGCTCTGGCCCATCGGGCTCGTCCTCCTCGGGCCGGGCACCGGAGGACTGCTGCTGGTGATGGGCGTCGAACTCGGGCTCATCCTCTGCTGCGGGGTCTTCAACCCCGTCTACGCCACCTACCGCCTCGAACGCACCGCGAACGACCGGATCACCCGCACGCTGTCCGCCTGGGCGGTGACGACCAAGGCCTCGACGGCGCTCCTGACGGCGATCTGGGGCGTACTCGGCAGCCTGCTCGGCCCGCGCACGGCCATCGGCCTGGCCGGCGCGCTCCTGCTGGTGACCCCCCTGTTCCTTCCCCGACGCCCCGCGGCACCCCGCACCGAACCGCTCCCGTCGCTCACCGAAACGCCCACAGAAACACCTGCCGCAGCCCCCACCCGAACGCCCGTCGAAGGCCCCGCCGGATCGCCCCCCGAAGCCCCCGCCCAAGCGTCCACCGAAACGCCCGTCGAAGCCCCCGCCCAGGAGAGAAGATGACCGACACGACCCCGACGCTGGACCCCAGGACCACCGCGCTGCTCGTCATGGACTACCAGCGGGGAATCCTGGACGCGCTCCCCGACCCCCAGTCACCGCTGTCACGGACGGCCGACGCCATCGCCGACATGCGGGCGTACGGCGCCGCCGTCGCCTACGTGCGGGTCGGGTTCACCGAGGCCGACTGGGCGGCGATCCCGCCGACCAACAAACCCTTCTCCTTCCTCGGATGGCAACGCCTCATGCACCACGCGGACGCCGCGACGGACATCCACCCCCGGCTCGCTCCCGAGCCCGGCGACATCGTCGTCCGCAAGACCCGCTTCGGCGCGCTGTCCACGACGGACCTGGACCGGCGGCTACGGGATCGCGGAGTCACCACCCTGGTCATCGCGGGCGTCACCACCGGCGGCGTCGTGCTGTCCACCGTCACCGACGCCGCCGACCGCGACTACCGGCTCCACGTCCTCTCCGACTGCGTCGCCGACCCGGACCCACAGGTTCACCGGGCCCTGATGACCGGTGTCTTCCCGAGGGTGGCCCACATCATCGACACCGCGGAACTCCGCTCACTCCTGCACACGAAGTGACCGTCCCCTTCCCGGAAAGCCTTTCCCCAGGACCCTCTTCCCCGAGGCGTCCCTGCCCGGACGGAGGGCCAGGGCGGCGGCCACGCAGGCGACCGGGAAGGCGGGCAGGACGTAGCGGTTGTCGAAGTCGAGCGCCGCGACCGGCGCCACCAGCAGGAACAGCGTCACCACCCACGGCAGCAGGGCCGTACGGCGCCGCCGCAGCATCCCGAGTCCGCCCAGTAGCAGAACCGCCCCCAGCAACGGACCGTGCAGGAAGGACGGATAGGAGTAGGCCGCCAGCAACCCCGCGTACGGCTCGACGGAGGACAGCCCCCGGATGCCCGGGTCGTACTCCTGGCGAACCTTGTCGATCAGCGGGAAGTCGGGCAGTGGCCAGCTCCCCCGGGGAAAGGAGAGGGCCGAACCGACCCGCTTCGGATGGGCGACCGGAGCCCAGGCGAAGGCGAGCGAGGTGTCCGCGGCGACGTCGCGGAGATAGTCGAACGGCTGGGCGGCGATGGCGCGCAACGCGAACGACCGGGCCAGGTCGTTGTGGGAGAACCGGTCCCCGGGCAGCCGGTTGAGGGAGGCGTCCGCCGCCCAGACGTACTCGGAGGCCGCGTCGACGACCGTGCCGTTCGGGCACAGCACGGCCTCCCTCGCCGGAGGCCTGATGACCGAACAGTCGGCGAAGGTCATGGTGCGCGCCCACAACGCCACCCCGTCCGAACCGCTGAGCGCGAACCTGCCGTGGTTGGCGGCGTACCAGCCCGCGTAGGCCGTCAGCGGCACGACCCCGGCCAGCGCCAGCGCCACCACGGGACGCCATCCCGCCCGCCGTACGAGAAGGTGGAGCAACAGCAGGCCGAGCAACGGCACCGCGACGGTCCTGGTCAGCCCGGCGAACGCCGCCAACAGGCCCGCGCAGGCGGCCGCCGGGACCGTCGGCACCCGCCGCCACAGCAGAACCGTGAGCGCGGCCACCACCAGAAAGATCAACTGGGTGTCGGAGAGGACGGCGTGCTCAAGCCGTAGGAACCCGGGGTCGAACAGGACCGGCAGCGTGGCCAGGGTCGCCCCCCAGCCGGGCAGCGACCGGCGCCGCAGCGTCGCGTAGACCATCAGCGCGATGCCCAGCCCCATGACGTGCTGGACGCCCGCGATCACCACCACGCTGTGGAAGGGCCGCAGCAGCCACAGCAGGAAGGGGTACCCGGCCGGATGGAACTGCGCGGACGGCCTCATGTGCATGGCCGTGTCGAGATAGGTGAACGAGTCGTACCAGTAGAGCTGGGCGGGCCGGTAGCCGAGCATGACCAGCCCTCGTAGCGCCCCCGCGCCCACGAGGACCAGCACGAACAGCCGGTGCCGCCGCAACGCCGGGCCGTACGGCCCGCCCGGGAGCCGGATGCGCCGGCTCCGGAGCGGCCCGGACGGTGGTTCCGGCGGAGCGGGCGGGCTGTGTCCGTGTTCTCTCCGCCGCTTGACCCGTGGAGCGTCCACCGGCGTGTCCAGTTGAACTGGCGAATCTGGTGATTCGGTATCCGAAGGTGGGGAATATCCGGACTGGAACTCCGGGGGTGCGGACCGTGGGTTCGGCATCGATCACTCTCCTGTTCCCGCGCGGGACGGCTTCCGCGTCGGTGGTGGAGTAGACCCGGTGATCGATAACCTGAACGTCACCAAATTTGGTTATGGCGGCGTTATGCGTGTTCCGGGATGCTGTCCGGGCGCGCGTTCCGTACCCGCCGGGGGATTCGACCGGACGAGGTGCGCGTTCCCGCGAACCTCACGGAGCATGTGCTCCGTGCGCGCCGGGGATTCAGGGGAGGATCGTTGCGCGTTCTGATCGCCGAGGACGAGCGCATGCTCGCGGACTCGATCGCCGAGGGCCTGCGCGCGGAGGCACTGGCCGTCGACATCGCCTACGACGGCGAATCCGCCCTCGAACGGCTCGGCGTCCACGACTACGACGTGCTGATCCTGGACCGCGACCTGCCCGGAGTGCACGGCGACGACGTCTGCAGGACCGTGGTCGACTCGGGTGCCCTGGTCAGGATCCTGATGCTGACCGCGGCGGCCGACGTCCGCTCCCGGGTGGCCGGACTCTCCCTCGGCGCCGACGACTACCTGCCCAAACCGTTCGCCTTCGAGGAACTGCTCGCCCGGGTGCACGCCCTCGGTCGCCGCGCCAGGCCCGCCGACCCGCCGATGCTCGAACGCGCCGGCGTACGGCTCGACCGCGCCCACCGGCAGGTCTACCGCGAGGGCCGTTACGTGCCGCTGGCCCGCAAGGAGTTCGGTGTGCTCGCCGAACTGCTGCGGGCCGACGGGGCGGTCGTCTCGTCCGAGGACCTGCTGGAGAAGGTGTGGGACGAGCACATCGACCCGTTCACCAACACCGTGCGGACCACGATGATGAAGCTGCGCCGCAAACTCGGCGACCCACCCGTCATCGAGACCGTCCCCGGCGTCGGGTACCGCGTCCCATGAAGCCGACCGCCAGAATGCGGCTCGCGGTGGCCTGCGGCGCGGTGTTCCTCGTCATCGGCACCCTGCTGCTCACCGGGGTCTACCTCCTGGTGCGCAACAGCCTGGAACCCCGTGACGGCCTGGGCAAACCCAAGTACATCACGATGGCCGAAGGGCCCTACGACGCGAACAACCGCGAGTACCAGGTGGCCGTCAGACGGACCGAACAGGTCCGGCGTATCTACCAGCGCGACACGCTGAGCACCCTCCTCACCGTGGGAGGCGCCGGACTCGTCGTCTCCAGCGCGATAGCCGTCTGGTACGGCTGGTGGGTGGGCGGCTGGGCTCTGCGCCCGGTCCAGCAGGTGACCGAGACCGCCAGACGGGTCGCCCAGAGCCACAACCTGACCGAACGCATCGCCTACACCGGGCCACGCGACGAGGTCGCCGAACTGGCCGACGTCTTCGACACCATGCTCACCCGTCTCGCCCGCGCCTTCGACGGCCAGCGCCGCTTCGTCGCCAACGCCTCACACGAACTGCGCACCCCGCTGACCATCAACAGGACACTGGTCGACGTGGCCGTCAGACGACCCGACGCGACCGACGACCTCAAACGACTCGGTGAGTCCCTGCTGCTGGTCAACACCCGACACGAACGGCTGATCGACGGTCTCCTCGCCCTCGCCGAGGGTGAGCAGTCCGTACTCGACCGGCGTCCCTTCGACCTGTCGGACGTGGTCGAGCACGTCCTCGACCAGGCGGGAGCCGAGGCGGGGGAACGCTCGGTGACCGTGCACCGGCTGCTGGACTCCGTGCCGACCGCGGGAGACCCGGTGCTGCTGGAACGGCTCGTGCAGAACCTCGTCGAGAACGCCATCCGGCACAACCACGAGGGCGGCGAGGTGTGGGTGACCACCCGCCAGCGTCAGGACGTGGCCGAACTGGTCGTGGCGAACACGGGCCTGCCGGTCCCGCCGTACGAGATCGAGACGATCTTCGAGCCCTTCCGCAGGCTGCACGGTGACCGGCTACGCTCCGAACGCGGCAGCGGTCTCGGCCTGTCCATCGTCCGCGCCATCGCCGACGCCCACGACGGCACCGTGACCGCCCGCCCCAGAGAGGAAGGCGGCCTGACCATAACCACCGAACTCCCCAGCCCGACATGACACCTCACCGCCGATGTCCCTGAGCCCTTCCCCGCACGCGGGGAGCACGATCACCTGTCGGCGGACCGCCCGCGCGCCTTGGAACCATCCCCGCGCAGAAATGGTCCCACCTCCGGATCCGCGCCGCCGGCCCGCTCCACGTGCTCCCCGCGCATGCGGGGATGGCCCTGATCTCCTTGACACTGCTGGCCGAATCCCCGCGCACGCGGGGATGGTCCCAACCCGGCCGGTGGCGCCCGTGGTGGCCTGTTGTGCTCCCCGCGCACGCGGGGATGGTCCACGTCGGCTGCCGTCGCTGCGCTATGGCCTTCTCGGTCCCACCCCCTGTCGCGCGCCGTACTCGGCCCGTTCAGAGGTTCACCGCTGACGCGGTCTCCTTCAACTCCGTCTCGTCCATGTGCGCGACCCGGCTGGTGAAGAACCAGGAGTGGCCGAAGGGATCCTCCAGTTCGACCTGCAGGTCGCCGTGGAACTGCATCTCCACCGGCCGGATGACGCGTGCGCCCGCGGCGACGGCCCGTTCGGCGAACGTCTCGACGTCCGTCACGAAGACCATCAGGTTGATCGGGGTGCCGCCGATCGTCTTCGGGCTGCGGAAGCGGTATTCGGGGTACTCGTCACGCAGCATGAAGACCGCGTCGCCGATCCGGAACTCGGCGTGGGCGACCTTGCCGCCCTGGCGGGGGATCTCGATGCGCACGTCGGCGTCGAAGGCTTCCTTGTAGAAGGCGATCGCCGCCTTGGCGTCGTGCACGTTGAGGTAGGGGACGCCGCCCCTGTACTCCTCGGGGATGGGGTTCTGCTTCGTCGTTGTCATGACTCCATCCTTGGCACCGCGCCGACCTGCGACAACGACGAGATCCGAAACGGTCGCTAACCCCTGGGTTATCGATCGAGCCCGGTCAGGAGAAACGATTGGCGATCGAGTTCGGCCAGGAGGAGTGCGAGGAAGGACCGCACCCTGCTGGTCTGGCCGCCGACCGGCCAGACGGGCCCGTACTCGATCGGCGGCATGTCGGCGATGGGCACGTAGACGATGTCCGGCCGGGCGTGGTACCGCGTGGCCTGGCCGCCCACGACGGCCATTCCCGCGCCGCCGCTGACCAGCGTCAGCAGTTCCTGCCGTGAGGTCAGCACCTTCTCGCGCTGGATCGGACGCCCGCCGGGGGTCTGCGGCGGGATGAGCGTGTCCAGCAGGTAGGCGGGGGCGTCGGCGGGCACGAGCACGGTGTCCCTGGCGAGGTCCTCCACGGTGACGCTGTCGCGGCGGGCGAAGGGGTGCCTGGCGGAGACGGCCAGCATGCGGGGGTCGTGCAGCAGCGCGGGCCCGCTGGACAGGTCGTTCTCCTGGACGGGCAGCTCGGTGATCTGCAGGTCGAGTTCGTCGTCTCGCAGCGCGCGGAACGCCTCCGACAGGTGCACCTCGCGGATGCGCACCTCGCAGTCCGGATGGCGGGCGCGGAACGCCTCCCCGGCGGCCATGATGGCCTCTCCGACCAGGGGGCTGGAGAAGCCCACCCGCAGGGTGCCGGTGAAGCCACGCCCGGCGGCGACCGCCTTGGCGATGCCCTCCTGAATGCGTTGGTATCCGGCCTGCACGTCCTCTCGCAGCGCGTTGCCGACCGGTGTGAGCGCCACCTGACGGCTGGTCCGCTGGAACAGCGCGACGCCGAACCGGCGCTCCAGCTGCTTGATCGTCTGACTCACCCGGGCACCGCTGACGCCCAGCCGCTCGGCCGTACGGGCGAAGTGCAGTTCCTCGGCCAGGGTCAGGAAGATCTCGATGTCACGCCGTTCCATAACCCACAGGTTAGCGATCGTTGCGAAAGCCGTCGTTGTCGCAGGTCAGGGCAGCGACAAGGCTGAACACCATGAAGAACACGGCACGTGTGGACATCACCCTCGACGTCATCTGCATCTGGTCCTATCTGGCCTTCACCCGGTACCGACGAGCTGCCGCCCGCTTCCGCGCGGAGGGCGGGCACGTCGATCTGACGATCCGTTCCTGGCAGGTGGAGCCGGGGGCCGTGGGCGGCCGGTCCAAGCTCGACCAGAGCCTGGACCGATTCGGTGAGAGCGGGGTGGCCCGGGTCAACGCCCTGGCCGCGGCCGAGGGCGTCCCGCTGGCCTTCGCCAAGGCGGTGACGGCCGACACCCGCCACGCCCACCACCTGATCGCCATGGCCGCCGACCAGGGCCTGGCCGAGGTCGTGACCGCGCGGCTGTTCCAGGCCCACTTCGTGGACGGAGCCCACATCGGCGACCTCGGCGTCCTGCGCGCACTGGCGGCGGAACTCGGTGTGCGATGGAACGAGACGGTCCCCGTGCTCTGGGCTCGTGACGTCACTGCCGTTCCGGTGTTCCGCTTCGACGGCAAGCCCGCGCTCAACGGCGGCTCCCTGTCGGAGGAGGTCCTGTACGGCCAGCTGGCCGTCCTCTAGCTCGAAGGAACCGGTGGGGCCGTACCGCTTCCGCCGACAGTACGTCTCGGATCTCCTTCCCGGTCCTGTTGGTTTTTTCGACCGTTCGGTCTAACTTTGGACCATGAGGTCGAAAGAATCGGGGAGTCCTTCTCGTACGCGGCGGGCTCGGCGGGAGGATCTGATCGCCGCCGCCGTCCGGGTGATCAGCCAGGACGGTTACCCGGCCGCCTCGTTGGAGCGGATCGCGCGGGAGGCGGGGACCAGCAAGGGCACCGCGCTGTATCACTTCGCCTCGAAGGAGGAGCTCTACCAGGCGGTCGTCACGACGCTGTTCGAGGACGGAGCGGCGTTCATGGCGGAGCGGCTGCGGGCCGCGAAGACCCCGACCGAGAAGCTCCGCACCTACATCGAGACCAACCTGCGCTTCATCACGCTCAATCCCGCGCACGCCGGAGCGACCCAGCGGATCATCGAGAACTCCGGCGCCGTCCAGGTCGTCCAGGTCGAGGACGCCGCCGCCCCGCTTCGGCGGCTGCTGGAGTCCGGCCAGGCCAGTGGCGAGTTCACCGTGTTCGACGCCGAGGTCACCGCCCTGTCGATCCGCACCGTCATCGACGGGGCGGCGTTCTACTTCCTCGCGCGTCCCGAGTTGGACCTCGATCACTACATCAGCGAGATCGTCGCGCTCTTCCTGCGGTCTGTCAGGCCGGTTCCAGCCGCTCCCACCGCCGATTCGGAGGAATGACCATGCCTGTCTCCCCGCTGCGCACGGCCAAGTTCCTGGTCGTCGCCTACGCCGTGTTGAGCGTGCTGACCGTCGCGGCGATCGCCGTCCTGTCCTCCGTGGCCCCGTCCCTCGTCACACCGCAGGCGTGGGTGCGCGGTGTCATCGTGGCGGCGACGTCGGTCCTCACCTTCGTGTTCGCCCGTCGCGCCCAGCAGGGGGGTGGCCGGGCGCTCCTGCGCCTGCGGATCGTGCTCGTCGTGATCCTCGTCGCCCTGGGCGGGGTCGTGCTGTTCCTGGCGCTGCCGGCCTGGATGGTCGTGGAGCAGGCTGTGTGCGGGGTGTTGCTGCTCGTGGCGGCGGTGCTCGCCTTCCGTGCCTCCCCGGTTCCGGCGAACGGACCGTGAAAGGAGGTCAGCAGACCGTGTTCCGCGGGGGCGTCCTGCGGTCTGTGAGGTAACGGTCGATGTGGTCGCGGGCGCAGGCGTTGAAGGGGTAGAGCGTGTGTCCCGGTCCCTCGTGGCGGATGGTGACGCTGCCCGGCACCTGCCGTACGACCCGGGCGGTCATGGCGGACTCCACCCACGCGCCCGCGCCCAGCAGCGGCGGCAGGCCACTCGGCAGGGGCTTCGGCGGGTTGGTCGTTTCCACCGGCCAGCCGACGCAGGCCAGCGCCCCCGCCGCCAGGGTGAAGGCAGCCCCGGTGTCCGGTGCGATCCGGCGTAGCCTGGTCAGCGCCGCCGCCGTCTCCGCGCGGTCGCGGAAGCGTGGCCAGTCGAGGCATTCGGTGACGGGGGTCGTGAGGTCCGGATAGCGGGCGCCCCGCAGCGGGGCGAAGCCCGAGGCGTCACCCCTGAGGGCGTCCTGGACGGCCCTGCCGAGGGCGGGCCACTGCTCCTCCCCCGCCCTGGCGAGGCCGAGCGCGAAGCTCCGCAGGTCCTGGGCGTCGTAGGACGCCTCGACCCGGCGGGCCGCGATCGGCGCGTGTTCCGCCTTCGCGAGCAGTCTGCGCCAGTCGCGGGCCGCGTCACCCAGGGGGCAGGTGTCCTCGCCGTCACACCAGTCGAAGAAGCGCCGCATCGCCGCCTGGTTGTCGCGGGCGGACTCACCGACCTCCTTCAGCCAGTCGGCTTCACTGTGGTTCACGGTGCCGTCGAGCACCATCGTGCGTACCCGGGCGGGGAAAAGGCGGGCGTAGGCCTGGGCGTACAGGCCGGCGTAGGAGGCGCCGTAGAAGTTGAGTCCCTCCTCGCCGAGGGCCTGCCTGATCGCCTCCATGTCACGGGCGTGGTCGGCCGAGCTCATGTGGGCGAAGAACTCCGGGTCGCCGTGGCGGCAGGCCTGGGCGTATCCACGGTTGGTGTCGGAGAGCCTGCCGAAGTCGGCGTCGTCGGCCGGGAACTCCGGGTAGGGAACGCGGGTCCAGACGCACGGCAGGCCGTCGCTCCGGCCGCCGAACTGCTCGCCGTACCCCCGGGTGTCCCAGGTGACGACGTTCATGCGGGTGCGCAGGTTCGCCCAGATCTCCGCATGGGCCTGGGTCGTGGCGATGCCGGGGCCGCCTGGCCCGCCGTACGCGATGAGGACCGAACCTTCGGCGGTGCCGGTCGCGGGCAGGCGACCGAGCCGTAGTGTGATCTTGCGTCCGTCGGGTTCGTCCCAGTCGAGGGGGACCGCGAGGTCGGCGCACTCCAGTTCGCTCTTCTCACCGGGGCAGGACCGCCATTCAAGAGCGGCCCCACGCACCGAGGCCGCCGTCGGGAGCGTCTCCGAAAGCGCCGCCGAGCCCACCGCAGGAAGCCCCGCCGAGCCCACCGCAGGAAGCCCCGCCGAGGCCGCCGTGGGAAGTGCCGTCGAGGCCGGGAGCGCCGTGGCGATCGTCAGCGCGACCGTGGCGCCGGACATCCATCGTGTGATCATGCCGCCCCACGCTAGGGACGCCGTCCCACCCGGTCTGCCCGAGAAAGTGGACGTTTCCGCTAACGAAAGTTGACACTCCGGCCCTGTCATACCGCGCTTGGATTCCGGCCCGGCCCGCGCTCCCTTTCCCGCCGTACCGCGAAAAAACGATTTTTTACGGCTGCGCCACCCGGCCCCGGGGAAATCCCCGAGCGGGTGATGGCTATGCTGCGGCGCATGGACATCGTGATCCCGCTTTTCGACGGCTTCGAGCCGCTCGACGCGATTGGACCGTATGAAATCCTCGCTTACGTGCCCGGCGCGACCGTGCGGTTCGTCACGGCGGAACCCGGGCTGGTGCGGGACGTGCTGGGATCCCTCCCGGTGCACGTCCCGACCGGATACGCCGAGGTCGAGCGCTGCGACGTCCTGCTGGTTCCGGGCGGGGGAAGCTTCCAGGCCATGGTGGCCGACGCCGCCTTCCTCGACTGGGTGCGCCGGATCCACGCCGGGACCCGCTTCACCACCTCCGTCTGCACCGGCGCCCTGGTGCTCGGCGCGGCGGGCCTGCTCGACGGCCTGACCGCCACCACCCACTGGGCCGCGACCGCCGCCCTGGAGTCGTACGGCGCGACCTACACCTCCGAACGGGTGGTCAGGCAGGGCCGGGTGATCACCTCAGCCGGGGTCTCCTCCGGCATCGACATGGCCGTACGGCTGGCCGCCCTGCTCTCCGACGAGGTGACCGCCCAGGCGATCCAGCTCTACACCGAGTACGACCCGCAGCCGCCCTTCGACACCGGTTCTGTGGCCAAGGCCCCGGCCGAGGTCCTCGAACGGGCCCACACCCTGCGCTGACCGCTCCCTGTTTGTTTCCCGGGCCGGGAAAGCGTCCCACCGGTCCGGGAGAACCTTCTGCGGCCCCGAAAGAACGCCGGAAGGACACCGGAAAAGCACCGGAACAAATCCACCGTTTCGGTTTCTCGATGGCGTGTCGTTCACCCGCAACGCAACTTTTCGTTTTCCTGACACGTCCATTCCGGTGACGAAGACATTCCGGGGGACGAAAGGAAAAGCGATGACGCCTTCCCGTGGACTCGCTCTGTTCGCTCTCACCGCCGCGACAGCGCCCCCGTCGTGGCAGCGGCTCCCGTCATCACGGCGGCTCCTGCCGTGGCGGCGGCTTACGGCGGGCCGGTGACCGGGGCATCCCCGAGACCCCGGTCACCGGCCCTGCCGGACGTGACGCCGGGCGCGCGTCACCAGGGCAGCGTCACCAGGGCGGCGTCACCAGGGCAGGGGGCCGTCGATGTCGAAGTAGCCGCCGGTCGGTCCCTCGGGGCCCACCTGGGCCATGCGGACGATGATCTCGGCCCCCTCCTCGACGGTCTGGTGGCCGGTGCGCCCGTTCAGGTCGGTCGCGGTGTAGCCCGGTTCGACCGCGTTGACCCGCATCCAGGGGAACGCCTTCGCGAACTGCACAGTGATCATGTTGACCGCGGCCTTCGAGGCCGGGTAGGCGAGTCCCGGGTAGGCGTACAGCGGTGTGCCCGGGGTGGCGACGCCGCTCAGCGAGGCCAGGCCGCTGCTGACGTTGACCACGACCGGGGCGGACGAACGCCGCAGCGACGGCAGGAACGCGTGAGTGACCCGCACCACGCCGAAGACGTTCGTCTCGAACACCGTCCGTGTCATGTCGCCGGTGGTGTCCGCGGTACCGACCACGCCGCCGTCCGGCAACCGCCCTTCGACACCGGCGTTGTTGACCAGTACGTCCAGCCCGCCCTCGGCCTCGACGACCTTCGCCGCGGCCGTGACGGACGCCTCGTCGGTGACGTCGATGAGAACCGTCCGCGCGCCCAGTTCCTCCGCGGCCCGGCGTCCTCGTCCTGCGTCCCGGCTGCCGATGTAGACGGTGTGACCTGCCGCGACGAGCCGGCGTGCGGTCTCCAGGCCGAGTCCCTTGTTCGCTCCGGTGATCAGCGTTGTCGTCATGCCCCCATGCTCGGGCCCCGCCGTACGGTCGACCAGTGGACTCGTCGTCCAGGGACCGCCGATCCCGGGAAGTCCGGGCTTGGGCGGGGTCCGTGGAGGCGGTGGTTCCGAATACCTGGTAGGACAGGGGGAACGTCCGCCTGTGAGCAGCGGGCCTAAGAGGA
Organism: Streptosporangium sp. NPDC000239; assembly: GCF_040300765.1. Classification (NCBI taxonomy): domain Bacteria; kingdom Bacillati; phylum Actinomycetota; class Actinomycetes; order Streptosporangiales; family Streptosporangiaceae; genus Streptosporangium; species Streptosporangium sp. NPDC000239. The sequence goes on from NZ_JBEPEI010000022.1 coordinate 130,605, forward strand.
GTTCCGATGTCACCGGAGAGCACGAGCGCACTGTCCGTATCGTCGGGCTCCCACGGGGACGCCGTGGTGGTCCGCGCGGTCGGCGATCTCGACTACGACTACGCGCCGGTGTTCCGGCGGCAGCTCGCCGAGCTCTGGGGCACCTCCCCCGCCCCCTGTCTCGTCATCGATCTCAGCGGGCTCACCTTCTGCGACTCGACCGGGCTGGCCGAGCTGTTGTGGGTGCTCCAGCGCAGCAGGGAGGCGAAGACCCGGCTCGTCCTGGCCGGTGCGAACCGTACCCTGCGCCACATGCTGGCCGTCACGGGACTGCTGACGTTCTTCGAGCTGGCCGACTCGGTCGAGGACGCCCTGGAGGGACGCTAGGGCCTGGGCGGATTGGACATGAGTGATCAGATCCGGCTCGGCGCAGGGAGTCCTGGTGGCAGAACCCCTCGGGGTGCGCGGGCTGACCGACCAGCGCCGCGAACGCGCCCGGGGCCGCAGCGAAAAGGGCGTCCGCCTCGGCGGACGCCCTCTGCCACACGCTGCGTGATCACCCGATCCGGTGAACGTTTCCGGTCACCGCACTAGCTACCGCTGTTCCAGGACGCGGCGAGGTCGGCCTTGCCGTCGTTGTTGAAGTCCCCCGCCAGCCACGCCGTGGAGTCGGCCCAACCACCCGCATGCGTCGCCCAATGCCTACGCGTAAAACTCGAACCAGTCGACTGACTCACCGTGATCGTATTCGTGCCACCATCGTTCCAGATAGCCGCGATATCGGCCTTCCTGTCACCGTTGAAGTCACCGGCAACCCACTTCTGACTGGGCGCGTCGATCCAACCGCCATCGCTGTTACTCCACTGACTCCACCCCGGAAACCGCGAACCATCAGAGAGATAAACCGCAGTGGACAGCGTGCCACCGTTGTTCCAGGACGC